>NZ_DBTD01000011.1:0-100844 GCF_002306875.1 Spongiibacter sp. UBA1325 | reverse complement strand
TGGTGCCCAGAGGCGGAATCGAACCACCGACACGAGGATTTTCAATCCACTGCTCTACCGACTGAGCTATCTGGGCGTAGGCGAGGTCACTGATGTACTTCGCAAGAGGCGCGTATTAAACCTGTTCCGATTCGGTGAGTCAAGTCCTTGAAAACAGTAAGTTAGCTTGTATTGGTGTGGAGGGGTGTTGGTCGGCCTTTTTCATGCCTTGTCGGGGTTGAGTGCGCGCTTTCATCGGGTATTGGTGTTCGATTTTGGGTAAAGCCAGCGCGAGAACCAGCGCGTCATGCGGGGCATTAGCACGTAGCTCATCAGTAGCATTACGGTGGCGGTGACAATGAGTGTGCGCAGGGGGAGCGGCAGGGTGGCGAGCCAGTCGCCCAGCAGGAAGAAGATGGCGGTGACGGCCGGGTAGAGTGCCAGCCAGCTGACGAAGGTCATCTTGTAACGCGGTGGCGGCAGCACGGGGTTGTGCCCCGGCAGGGTAAACCAGGTGACAATGCCCTCGGTGATTTCCCGTTCGCTCGGCGTGACGAGGAGCTGTTCAATTTCCTGCAGCAGGTCCAGCCTGCGTGGGGACTGCTCCCAGTGGGAGAGAGTGGCTGGGTCGCTGAATTTGAAGACGATGCGGTATTCCGGATCGTCGGCGGAAGCGGGGCGAAACATGGTGGCGCCAAGGTAGCCGGGGAAGTGGCTGGCGCGACTGGTCATTTCGTTGCTGAGGGCTTCAAATTCCTGTTCTTTGCCGTGTTTAACGCGGCGGGAGATCACCACGGTGAGTGCCTGACTTTGGTCGGTCGTTGTTTCTTGCGGCATTCTGACGGCCTCGTTGTTGTCGAAAAAAAGGGGGCTGCGCAATGCAGCCCCAAGGAGCGAGAGCATGGTGACTCTCAGCGGGGTCGATAAGAGGGCTTATCGACGACAGACCCGCTAATGCCGCTGCGCAACGTCCCGAAGCGCAGCGACAGGGACGCCATTAGCTGCCGGTAGCGCGCAGGTGTTGAACGCTAAACATGCTGGCGGGTGAGAGCGAGGGATCCACTTGGCCTTTGAATTGCCCGGTGGTGCAGTGACTGGCTTGCACGTCGATCATGCTGAAGCTGTCGTCGATCGAAACGCCACTGCCTTTGTTTTGCGGCAGGTGATGGTCGGGGTGGGCCTGGCCGATGGTGAAGGTCTTCCACAGGCTGCCCTTGCGGTCGTAGGACACGGTGCGCGGAATCGTGAAGGTTTGTGCATCCATAAAGTGAATACGCTTCGAAAGAGGGTGCCCCTCGTCGACCGGGGTGGCTTCCACTTCGTACACTTTGCGCAGCTGCCAGGTGATGTTTGGGAAGCAGCCGCCCTTGCCGCTGAAGGCGACCACTTGGTAGCCGTCATCATCGCTATGGGTTTCGCTGTCCAGCTGCAGGGCATTGTGGTTGTAGAACGGCATTAACATGTAGCGGGTGCCTTTGTACTTCCAGTTCATGTCGGAGATGCGCCCGTTATAGCCTTCGAAGTCTTCGATCATTAGGTCGGAGCCGAGGAAGGCATCGGTAACCTGGCCGGTAGCGAGGCGGCGAACGCGTCTCTGAAAGCCGAGGTACAACCACGAGTTATCACGCTTGAGGTCGTCGGCAGCGCGATGGATCAACAACTGCGTGTTGCGCACATCATAGGGGTCTAGCACCTGCACATAGATTGCGCGGAACAGGTCTGACGGGTTCGGCGTAATTTCGGGGGTGGGTTGCTGGTTAACGCGACCTTTAAAGTTCAAGAAATGGAAATTGAATTTAATGGTGCGCTCCACCGCTGCGGTATTCATGTCGCGGTACTTCCAGTAGAAGGGGTAGATCGCGGCGCTGTCGCCCCAGTTGTAGCCGTATTTGTAGTTCCACGCCAGCTTTTCACCCGCGCGTGGGTCGTCGGCCTTGGGCTCCTCCGGGAAGGGGCGGCCGGCGTGCCAGCCGCTGATTTCACCCACTTTCTCGCCGAGCGTTACCTTGCCGAGTGACGCGCGGGTGGCGTCAATATAGCTGCTATGCAGGTCGAAGGAGGTGGTCTCGCCTACGGTTATGGTTGTCCAGCCTTGCTCGACAAAATGGAGAAAAGCGGGGTCGAGCAGGTCTTTAAACTGGGCAACATTGTCCTTGTTAATGACAGTGCCAGCGCTAAGGCCTGGGTGGCTGGGCAGTGACTCCTTGTAAGGGTGGAAGGAGTTGTTGATCAGCGCATCATTGGCCATTGCGTTGCCCGCCAGCAGGCAGGCCGCGCAGCTGGTAAGCACGGTGCGTTTTAAACGTTGATAGTTAAACATGGTGTGTCCTCTCTATTATTAGAAGCTGTAGCGAACAGTCAGTTGGAATTCATCTTCTTCTTGGGCCATGCCGATTGGGCCAGCGCGGAAGCGCCCCAGTGGCTCGTAGCCACCCAGGCCTGCCGTCTCGCCCGCAGGTTGGCCGGGGTAGGCTTCTGTAAATGGTGCCCAGGGGTTACAGGTTCGGCAGTCGTCAAACTTCTGAGCGCCTTCGCCAACTTTGACGTTGAAGCCAGCAGTGAGGCGGAGTTGGTCATTCACCAACCACTCAATGCTGGGGGCAATGGTGGAAGAGCCTGCGCGAATATCGTGCGCCGCAATGATCTGTGGGCTGAGGCGGTCGTTCATCCACCAGCCTTTAATCAGCAGTGTTGCGGTCCAGTTTTGCTCCCAGTCGGGAATACCTGCTTCACCATACAAGCGGTGCTCGCTCTCGTGGTCGAGGATGTGCTGACCAAAGATCTGTCCTGAGAACAGAAATGCTCGGCGCTCGTTGAGGAAGGGAATGAAGATATTTTTATCCGCACCCAGTACGTAGCGCAGCACATCTGACTCTGAGTACAGTTCGCTGCGTAGCGTATTGGCAAATTCTTCACCGCTGGTGTGGGCCACTTCGGCGCGAATTACGGTGTCTATGCTCTGGGCGTAATAGTCCAGCGAGCCGCCCAACAGCGTGACGCGGGGGAAGTGAATATCGAAGGCGATCAATGATGGCCATACGCCAACCTGCCCGGTGAAACCGTTTTCGGCGGGGATGCCGCCGCGCAGGGAGGGAAGCTGTGAGCGGAAGTTAAGGGCGTTGAGTGAGAAGCCCAAATCGCCGTACACCCCTTCGAATTTCAGGCCGACTTGGGTGTTGGACAAGCTCCAGCTGGGCATGTGGGCTTTGCGAATACCGATCTGGCCAGGGCCGAAGTCGGTGGCAACACCGCCGTTGGGGTCGGCGCCAGCGAAGTTGGCAACGGTGCCGCCATTTTCCCAAAGGTTGTTCATGCCGCGGAAGAAACAGCCCGCATCGAGAATAACGTTGGGCTGGCCGCACTGACCAATATCGTGTGGGCGGAACTTATCGAAGTTCCAAACCAACTGAACGTTTAGGTCGTCAAAGGCGAAACCGTCGAACATTTCGGTTGGGCCCATGCGGTAGTCGGTTTTTAATATCCACATGGGGATGCGAATATCTTCCAGCTCGTCGTAGATATTATTGCGCGAGTAATCAACGGGGTTGATAACATCTAGCACGCGAAATAAGTCTGTTCTTCCCCAGATGACTTGCTGCTTACCAAGGCGGGTGCTGAGGATGTCGCCATTGTCGAAGCTCAAGTCAAAGTCGACGTAGAGTTCGCGAATAAAGTCATAGCGATCGTTGAATTCCTGGTAGCGCAGCTCGTCGCGGTCTTTGTCCAGGTAGTCATCAATACAGCCGCGACTGTCTACATCGCAGGGGCGAACAGGAACGCCAAAGGCGACGCCCCCATTTTGCTTGTGCAAGTGCTCGCCGAGTACCACCATGCCGTCGTTGGGGTTGCGGTTATTGTCGAACTCCAGCGTTGCCCCCGGCGGAAGCGGCGTATTCGAGGTGGAGAGACCGTCGCCATGATCAACGTAGCCGCGCACGGCATCCTGAAGACGAATTGGGCCACCCGCATTTTTGCCGTATTCGTCGTCATTCAGGTCGTAGACGCCGTCATAGCTGCCGCGAAATGTGGCGTTGATGCTGACATTGCTGAAGCTGCCAACATCACCAAACAGCTTCTCTGCTTCCAGTTGTACGGTATTGCGAAACTTCGACAGTCCCACACCGTCGCGAACAAAGGTCGCGTTCTCGTAGAAGCCGGCGATATGCGTACTATCGTCGGCTTGCACAGTGCCTCCCACCATTGATATGCCAGCGGCGCCACTGAGAGCAGCACACCAGAATCGCAGGCCTTTTATTGTTTTTTTCATAGCAGATCCTCGTTGTAGAGCGAAAGAGGTGCCGGGTGTCGACCACCCGGTACCCACTAGGTTTGAGAAACGCCGAGGGCGTTTTCCACAGAATTTGCGGTTGTTGAATCCGCGTGGAGCACACCGTCTTCGTCGGCATACACGGCGGTAATAAAGCGGGGTTTGAAGCGCAGCACCCAGGAAGGAACAAGCAGCATGGCGGTAATGCCGTTAATGACGATCATCACGCAAAGCAGCAGCGCGGAGTCCGATTGAAAACGCAGGTCGGAGAAGATCACCCACATGACAATGCCTGCCATTAGCGTTAATGCAGTAAAGCTAATAGCCATGCCGGTGGTGGAGATTGCTCGCTGTACGGACTGGGCCAGGTTCTGGCACTTGGCCATTTCCTCGCGAATTCTATCCATCATGTAGATGGAGTAGTCGATGCCCACGCCGATACCCACCGCGATTACCGGCACGGTGTTGATGTCGATATTCAGCCCGGACAATCCCATGTAGGCGTAGGTGAGGGTGGTGGCAAATAACATTGCCAGCAGCATCATCACACCGGCGTGCCAGGAGGTATAAAACAGCGTGACGAAGGCAAAGATGAGTAAGAACACCAGCGGCAGTACGATCAGGTTGGTCTGGTAGGCCGACTCATTCATGGCCGCGGCAACGCCCAGGGTGCCCCCGGCGAGCTTGATGGTAAGGCCCTCGACGTCATTGCCGTGCTGGGCGATCCACTCCTTGGCCATATGAATGGCGCGACGTATGGTTTCGCCCTGGCGGTCCTTGTAATAGAAGACCAGGTTCGCCACTTGGTCGTCGGTGTTGTTAAATTCGTCCAGTGCGCCGGGGATGGGGCTGGAGGCCATATAGGTGAACATCAAGCCGCCGACGTAGCGTTCATCGTGGGGGATCTGATACCAACGGGGGTCGTTGTTATGCATCAGGCGATTCACCTGCTTGATCAGATCGGGCAAGCCTTTCGCGCCGCCGACGCCCGGGTCGGTGAGCATATGGGCTTGAAAGTCAGCCAGTGCCTTCAGAACATCGGGGCGTTTTAATCCGCCTTTTTTATCTGTCTCGGCGATGACATAGAGTTCTTCCGAACCGGGGAAGCGCTCGTTCACCACGCGAGAGGAAACGTTGTAGTCGTGGTCGGGGTAGAGAATCGGCGAGCCCGGTTCGGAGTCGCCAATTTGAACCTGGGACGCGGCGGCCATGCCCAGTACAACAGCGACCGCGGCGACAAATAGCAGCTTCGTCGCATTTCCCGGCTGGCTCACAATGCGTGAGCTGCTCGCACCGATATGGCGTAAAACGGTTTCTTTCAGGCGCGGTTCGCGCGGTGTGGGTAGAATCGATAGCAGCAGGGGCACGCCCACCAACACACTGAATACCACGGTAATCGCCCAGAGTGAGGCGTAGATGCCAAGGTGGGTGTTCAGGGGGATCGATCCCACGGAAATTAACAGCAGACCGATGGCATCTGAGACCACACCCAGTGAGCCGGGGCGGAACAAGCTGTCGAAGGTGGCTTTGGCTGCCGCCGAGCCGTTGCCCAGCGTTGCCGCCTCGGCGTAGTAGCGTTCGACAAGCTGCACACCGTGGCTCATTGCCCGCGCGGCGATGAGAAACGGGATCACCAGGCCGAGCGGATCAAGGTTGTAGCCGAGCAGACTGATAATGCCCAGACCCCAGATCGTCGAGATCAGCACGCCACCCAGCGGGATCAACACGCCATAGGCTTTGCGGAAGTGAAAAATCAGCAGCGCCAGCATGGTGAGTACCGTGAAGGCAAAAATTTGCAGGATCTGGTCCATGTAGGTGTAGGCCCAGCCCACAAGTACTGGTTGGCCTGTGGCGTATAGGGTGACGCCCTGTGCCGCCACCTCATCGCGTAATTCCCGCAATTGTTTGAAGGTGTTTTCGTAGTCGAGTTGCCCTTCAATGAGCTGCGCTTTTACCAGCGCCATCTTTAAATCGGGCGCAACCAGCGGACCAAATACGCGTGGGTTAGCGCTCACATCGGCTCTCATGCTGGCTAATTGGTCGCTGCTGTAAGGGCCTTTTGTGGCGTCGAAATACGGCTGGGAGTTAATGCTGCCGACTTCTGTGAGCCAGATTTTGCGCGAGTTGCGGTGAGTCACGCTGGATACCAGGTTGTGGTTCACGCCGGGCAGGTTGTCCACCGCCTGGGTGACGCGGTCGATCAGCGCGAGCCGCTCATTGGTAAAGAGGTCGCCGTCGTCGAATTCGATGCCAACCACAAGCACATTCGCCCCGCCAAAATCGTCCTTAATACTGTTGTGCAGTTGTATGTAAGGGTGCTGTTGCGGCAGCAGGTCAGCAAAGTCGGTGTAGATTTTTAGCCCGGGAATGCGCAGGGCAAAAAACACCGTGAGCAATGCGATCAGCGCGAGCACTTTGCGCGGGTTATTGAAAATCCACAGCTCCAGCAGGTGCAGGGCGTGCGTAAATCGGTGCAGTGCCATGATAGTGTTCCTTGATTACTTATTATTGGTAGCGCTAGTTGCGGATGGTGATGTCGCGATGCGAAGCAATAGGCCCCGGCCGCCGGCGGCCACCAGCGTGTCCCCGTCGGCGGCAACAGCGCGCAAGTAAAGAGGAATGCTCGGGGTTTCCAGTGATGACCATTGCTGACCGTTGAGCGCGAGTACGGTGGCGTTATCCCCGACTGCAAACAGTCCCTGCGGACGGTGTATAAAATTAAAAATCGGGGCTTGAGTGTCTGTGCTCTGGCGCTGCCAGGAGTCGCCGCCGTCGCGGGTGTGGTAGATGAAGCCGTTTAGGCCGCCCACCCAGCCTTCGTCTGGCGAGCGGAAGTAGCTGGCATGGGGGTAGAACTCATCAGGTAAATACCCCGATACCTGCCAGTTTTTTCCGTTGTCTGCAGTGGTGAGGATCATGCCGTATTCGGCGGTGGCAACAGCGTGTTCGGAACCGAGAAATTGCAGGTTGGTGACGATGGCGTCTTCATCCAGACTGGATGTCTGCCATGTTAAACCCTGGTCGCTCGAGTGCTGGAAGGTTGTAAAGCTGCCGGCAACCCACCAGTGATTATCGCTACTGCAGGTGATGGTCATCATCTGCTCGCTGCTGGGCAGGGCGTGTTGTTGCCAGCCTTGGTCGGTGCCGTGCCAGACGTGGTTGTCAAAGGTCAGCGCCACAAAGCTATCGTCCGGACAGCTGGCAATGTCGATGAAACTGGCGTTGGTGTTCACCGCTTCGCGCTGCCAGTGTTGGCCGTGATCCTCGCTGGCGAGCAAGGTGCCGCGGTTTCCCACCAGCAGGGTCCGCTCGCTGTTGGCGGCCATGGCCTGGTAAAAGTCGGTGCGCTGTATGGCTTGCTGCGCATGCTCGTTCACAGCGTCCAGTTCCAGCGGTGCCTCACAGGCGGCAAGGAGTGCGGCGCTTAGTGCGAGACAGGTGGGTACGATAGATCGCGGGCTTACAGCTCGCGCACAATTCTGCGTCATGAATGATTACCGTCGTTGTTATTTGAAAGTATCGGCAAGGCGGTATCAGCAATGGCTATGCCATGACGCGAAAATATCTATTAACGTTATGATATATATGGATATTTATGGTTTTTTAGTGGGGGTTTTTGCCGCCGCTGGCAGGGTACTGGGCGGGGGATTTTTAACGATATGGTGAAAGAAAAACCAGCGATTGCTGAAATGCTTAATTGTTCCCGCTCACGCCGCTAGCGCGGCGAGAGAGGTGGTTGTTTTAGCCGTCCAGGCCCAGCTTTTTCAGGCGGTAGGCGAGGGCGGGGCGAGTGAGTCCCAGCAGGCGGGCTGCGCCAGAGACGTTGTTATTGGCTTGCTTCATGGCTTTCTGAATAAGCGTTGATTCGACCTCGTCCAGGCTGATTTGCCGGGTGAGGATGTCGTCTGACCAGTCACCGGTGACGGCCGACGACTGGGTGATATTGCCGCCGTCGTCCAGGCAATGGCTGGAGGCGTCACCGGTATCCGGCGGGGGCGCAGCAAATAAGAAATCCTGGCTGATGGTGTCGTTGTTATCGGTGAGAATAACGCCGCGCTCAATGACGTTTTCCAGCTCGCGGATATTGCCGGGCCAGGGGTAGCGCTTGCAGAGTTCCAGCGCTTTGTCTGACAAGCCCATGGTGCGCTTGTCGTATTCCGAGTGGAATTTGTTTAGGAAATGCTCGACCAACAGGGGGAGGTCTTCCAGGCGGTCGCGCAGCGGCGGAATCTTTACAGGAAAGACATTGAGTCGATAAAACAGGTCGGCGCGGAAACGGCCCTCGCTAACCGCCTGTTCAAGGCTTTCGTTGGTTGCCGCAATAATGCGTACGTCGACCTTTCGGGTTTGCGAATCACCGACGCGTTCCAGTTCGCCCTCTTGCAACACCCGCAGCAGGGTGGCCTGTGCGCGGGAGGTGAGCTCGACCACTTCATCCAGGAATATGGTGCCGCCGTTGGCGCGCTCAAAGCGGCCGGCTCGCGATTGATTTGCGCCGGTATACGCACCTTTTTCCACGCCAAAGAGTTCGGCTTCTATCAAGTCCGGTGGGATGGCGGCGCAGTTGACGGCAACGAACGGCTTTTCCGCGCGCTCGCTGCGCAGGTGAACACTGCGGGCGATCACTTCTTTGCCGACACCGGTTTCTCCCAATAACAGCACCGATACGCGACCCTGGGCGGCCTTGTCGATCATCTTGCAGACTTTGTTGTACGACGGACTTTGGCCGATGCCGTAATACTGTCCCTGCTGCTTTTCCAAACTGCTGCGCAGCGAACTTACCTGTGCCTGCAGGTTGTAAAGTTCTTCAACAATGGGGTCGGCTTTAAAGTAGGCGGCAAACTCTTCGGCATCGTCCCACTGCTCAGCGGGTTTGCCGACAATGACGCAGCGTTCGTCGCCGCAGCCGCGACAACTGACCTCGCGAAATATCACTTCGCGCCCCATAAACGATGAGGTATAGGCACAGGCATAGCCCAACAAGGCCCAGCACGCAGGTTCGTCCATTTGGCCAAGTTCGGTTTGGCATATCTCCACTTCGAAGGAGTCCACCCACTCAACCTCGCCGTAGAAGTCGCCGTTTTCCTGGTCAATTTCTATCTGTAGCGGAATGGCTTTTACCATGCCCTTGATGCTGTGCAGCTGCGGGCCGGCCAGAAATATATCCAGTTCGCTGCTGGTGGGGCGCAGCTTGCGTGCGAGTTCAGAGTCTCTCAGGCCCGACTGATAGCCGAGGCGCAGAAAGAAACCCTTGGCGCGCTCGATCCCCATTGTGTTGACCAGCTCGCGGCGAAAGGCTGCCAGGGCGCTGAGGTCCATCAGCAGCATGCGCTGTTCGCTCAGCCATATTTTGCCCTCCGCACTTTGGAAGCGGATTTGTTCAGTGAGATCTTTAAAGTCCTCAACGCGTAGCTGAGGTTTGTAACTGATGGTCATGCGTGAACCCCGTTATTGTAATTTTGGGGGAGGGTTGGCTGTTGCGTTAACAAACCGCTCTTGCGGGCAATCTAACACTGAATGTTAAGAGAAATTCAACCATATGATTAAATTTCCTTGTTTTTGTGGGGGAGAACAGGCAAGTGAGCAAATGCTCATTCCCCTCATGAAAATTTATCATTTGATAAAAATCGCTGCTCAGTGATCCCTTCCCTGGCGGTTGCTAATACCGTGCTTGGCTTTTATTAATTTTATTAAAAACAACCACTTAAAGTTTTTTTAACCACTTGTCAGGCTTGTGGCACAGCCGTTGCTCTTACCCCGTCAGCCGCCAATAAATACAACGAGGCAGACGATGAGCACAAACAGTCAACCTACTTTCGATCAGCTGACCCGCTATATCCGGGTAAGAAGTGATCCCTCTGACAAATTCATTGAGTTTGATTTTGCAATCGGTCATCCCGAGTTGTTCGTGGAATTAATTTTGCCGCGCGCGGCTTTCGACGAATTCTGTCGCTGCAACAACGTTGTCCATATGGATTCCGACACGATCCGCCAGATTGATGAAGACATGATCAAGTGGCGTTTCGGAGAAAAGGGCAAGCGCTACTAAGTGGCGACGCCAGATTTCCTGTAACCGACTTAACACCATAAAACCAATAACGGGACTAAACATGAGTATAGAAATCAAGACGCATTCGGTGGAACCGATTCGCCAGACATATGCCCATATCGCCCGCCGTTTTGGCGATAAACCCGCAACGCGATATCAGGAAGCCAGTTACGATATCGAGGCGAAAACCAACTTCCACTACCGCCCATTGTGGGACGATAAAAATACGCTTAACGATCCAGCGCGGACGGCGCTAAGCATGGCCGACTGGTCCGCGGTGTCTGACCCCCGCCAGTTTTACTACGGCGCCTATGTGGGCAATCGCGCAAAAATGCAGGAGGCCGCGGAGAGCTCTTTCGCTTTCTGTGACAAGCGCGATTTGCTTGCACGCCTTCCCGAAGCAACCCAGAAGCAGATTCTTCGTCTGCTCGTTCCCCTTCGCCACGTTGAGCTTGGCGCCAATATGAATAACAGCATGATCGCCGGCGATGCCACGGCGACCACGGTTGCGCAATTACATATGTATCAAGCGATGGACCGCCTGGGTATTGGCCAATACCTGTCGCGTATTGCCCTGCTGATGGACGGCAGTACCGGCCGTGGCCTGGATGAATCCAAATCCTACTGGATGGACGATGCGCTGTGGCAGCCGATGCGTCAGTTGGTGGAAGACACGCTGGTAATCAGTGACTGGTTTGAGCTGACGCTGGTTCAGAACGTGTTGCTCGACGGACTGCTGTACCCATTGGTGTACGACAAGATGGATCAATGGCTGGGCGAACACGGCGCCGAAGATGTGTCGATGCTAACGGAATTTATGCGCGACTGGTTCAAGGATTCGCAACGATGGACGAACGCGATGATGAAGACCGTTACCGCAGAAAATGAGCAAAACACTGAGCTACTGCAAAGCTGGGTTGATCGTTGGGAGCCGCGCGCTTATCAGGCGCTACTGCCATTGGCTGAGGCTACGTCGGGCACCGCTGCCCTGGATGAAACCCGTGCGCAACTCGCCGCACGACTTAAAAAATTTGGGCTGCAAAGTCAGGGAGTTTCCGCATGAGCCAGTTGGTATTTATCGCCTTTCAAGACAATGACAACGCCCGTTATCTGGTCGACGCCATTGTTGAAGACAACCCACATGCAGAGGTGCAGCACCAGCCTGCAATGATCCGTATTCAGGCAGAAAAGCGCCTGGTGATAAATCGCGAAACCGTGGAAGAGAAGATCGGTCGCGACTGGGACGTTCAGGAAATGCTGGTGGATGTGATCAGTATCGGCGGCAGCGTGGATGAAGATGACGACCACTTTATCTTGCAGTGGAATTAATCGGGAGAAGAATCATGGCAGCGAAAAATAAAAAGCTAAACCTTAAAGATAAGTATCAATACCTCACTCGCGATATGGCGTGGGAGCCTTCGTATCAGAAGAAGGAAGATATTTTCCCCGATGAGCAGTTTGAGGGAATTAAGATCACCGACTGGTCGCAGTGGGAAGATCCGTTCCGCCTGACGATGGACGCTTACTGGAAATACCAGGCGGAAAAAGAGAAAAAACTGTACGCCATTTTTGACGCCTTTGCGCAGAACAATGGCCATCAAAATATTTCTGATGCGCGTTATGTTAATGCCCTTAAGTTATTCCTAAGTGGTGTGTCGCCGCTTGAACATGCGGCGTTCCAAGGCTATGCAAAAGTAGGCCGTCAATTCAGTGGTGCCGGTGCCCGCGTTGCCTGTCAGATGCAAGCCATTGACGAATTGCGCCACTCCCAGACTCAGCAACACGCCATGAGTCACTACAATAAACACTTTAATGGCTTGCACGACGCCGCGCATATGCATGACCGCGTTTGGTTCTTGTCAGTGCCCAAGTCATTCTTCGACGATGCGCGCTCTGCGGGCCCGTTTGAGTTTTTAACCGCAATCTCATTCTCGTTTGAATACGTGCTGACCAACCTCTTGTTCGTACCCTTCATGTCGGGCGCGGCCTACAACGGTGATATGGCGACCGTAACCTTCGGCTTTTCTGCGCAGTCGGATGAAGCCCGTCATATGACGCTGGGGCTGGAGGTCATCAAATTCATACTGGAGCAGCACGAAGATAACGTGCCGATCATTCAGCAGTGGATCGATAAATGGTTCTGGCGCGGTTTCCGCCTGCTGAGCCTGGTCGGCATGATGATGGACTACATGTTGCCTAACAAAGTGATGTCTTGGGCTGAAGCCTGGGAGGTGTACTACGAGCAAAACGGTGGCGCGCTATTTAAGGATCTTGAGCGCTACGGTATTCGTCCGCCGAAATACCAGGACATCGCCAACGCTGCCAAACACCATGTTAGCCACCAAACGTGGTCGACGTTCTACCAGTACAGCCAGGCGACAAACTTCCACACGTGGATGCCCGATGAAAACGAAATGGCGTGGCTGTCGGAGAAATACCCCGATACCTTCGACAAGTATTACCGCCCGCGTTTCGAGTATCTGAATAAGGAGCAATCAGAGGGGCGTCGCTTCTATAACGCCACGCTGCCTCAGCTTTGTCAGGTTTGTCAGATACCCACCATCTTTACCGAGAAAGACGAGCCGACAAAATTCAGCATCCGCCAGACAGAATATAAAGGTGAGAGATACCACTTCTGTTCAGATGGCTGCTGCGACATCTTCAACAACGAGCCTGAGAAATATATTCAGGCCTGGCTCCCCGTTCATCAAATCTATCAGGGCAACTGCGGTGGGGCCGATGTGGAGACGGTGGTCTCTGAGTACTACCACATCAAACCGGGTGCCGATAATTTCGAGTACCTCGACTCGCCGGACTATCGTCGCTGGCTCTCTATCAAGGGACAAGCTCCCGGTAACAATAACGCGGATTCATCCGGCCAGGACGCGGCCTGATTTGGCAGCTGCCCGGTATGGAGCGATGCCGGGCAATCGCCTTTTGAAACAATAAAAATGGTGACCCCTATGAGCGTAAAAGCTAAATACGACTACACGTTTGAACCCAAGGACAAGGTCGACAACTTTCATGGTATGCAGTTGCTCTATGTTTGTTGGCCCAATCACTTACTGTTTTGCGCACCTTTTGCCTTTCTGGTGCCACCGGAGATGCCGTTCGGTGACTTTGTCGAAACGATTCTTTCACCTGCGGTCGCCGCGCACCCCGACGCTGCAAAAGCAGATTTTGCGAATGCGCAGTGGACGCTGAATGATGCGCCGTTTTCTCCGGATATGTCGGCATCGTTGAGTGAAAGTGGCATTGATCACAAAAGTATTTTGACTGTGCGCACCGACGGCCTTAATGGCATCGATGGCTCGGCTTCGTGAGGAAATTGTCATGACGCATACCGTAACCATCGAACCTATTGGTGAACAGATTGATGTCGAAGAAGGCCAGACCATTCTTCAAGCCGCGTTGCGCCAGGGTGTCTGGCTGCCCTTCGCCTGCGGCCACGGCACCTGTGCAACGTGCAAGGTGCAGGTGCTGGAGGGCGATGTCGAAGTGGGTGACGCCTCGCCCTTCGCGCTAATGGATGTAGAGCGAGACGAAGGCAAGGTATTAGCGTGCTGCGCCACCGTAGAAAGTGATGTGGTGATCGAAGCGGATATCGATGTCGATCCGGATTTTGAGGGCTACGCCGTTGAGGATTATTGCGCAACGGTTAGCCGCATTGTCGACCTGTCGCCAACGATAAAAGGCATTCACCTAAAGCTGGATCGTGGCATGACGTTTCAGGCCGGGCAGTACATCAACCTCGAACTACCGGGTGTCGATGGACCCAGAGCCTTTTCCCTTGCAAACCCGCCTAGCAAGGCCGACGAAGTGGAGCTGCATATACGTCTTGTTGAAGGCGGCGCGGCAACGGGTTACCTGCACAATCAATTAAAGGTCGGCGACGAGGTAAATCTGTCGGGCCCCTACGGACAGTTCTTTGTGCGTAATTCCCAGGACGGCGACCTGATTTTCATTGCCGGTGGCTCGGGGCTATCCAGCCCGCAGTCGATGATTCTTGAATTACTCGAGAGCAATGATTCCCGTCAGATCACGTTATTCCAGGGGGCGCGCAACCTCGACGAACTCTACAACCGCGAGTTGTTCGAGGCGCTGCAACGCGAGCATGAAAACTTTAGCTATGTACCGGCGTTAAGCGATGTCGACGAGGGGAGTGAATGGCAGGGCTTTAAGGGCTTTGTTCACGAAGCTGCCAAGGCGCATTTCGATGGGCGCTTTGCTGGCCATAAAGCTTATTTGTGCGGCCCGCCACCGATGATTGATGCGGCAATTACCGCGCTGATGCAAGGCCGGTTGTTTGAGCGAGACATCTTTATGGAACGCTTCCTAACGGCAGCTGATGGCGCCGGAGAAACCCAGCGATCCGCGTTATTTAAAAAGATCTGAGTGCAGCGCGATGAGCAATGTGTACCGGGTGGTGATGCAGCAAAGCGGCCAGTCTTTTGGCTGCCATGCACAGCAGAGTGTGCTCAAGGCGATGGAGCAAAGTGGTCTGCGCTGCGTGCCGGTGGGGTGTCGTGGCGGTGGCTGCGGCTTCTGCAAGGTCAAAGTGCTCAAAGGCGACTACGAGTGCGGAAAGATGAGCCGGCTTCATGCACCGCCCGAAGCGGTAGCAAACGGCGAGGTGCTGGCCTGCCGGGTGTTCCCGCTCTCAGATTTGATCATCGAGTGTCAGCAATAAGGGCTGTCGCTCATTAACACAGAAAAAACAATAACAGCGTTGAGGTAACAGATATGAAAAAAGGTGTAATGCGCCCAGGGCATGTTCAGATCCGTGTTCTCGATATGGATGCGGCCGTTAAACACTACACAGAATTATTGGGCTTGATTGAAACCGATCGCGACGATCAGGGCAGGGTGTACCTAAAGGCCTGGACCGAAGTGGATAAGTTTTCTGTGGTACTGCGCCCTGCCGAGGAGCCCGGCATGGATTTTATGGCATTTAAAGTCGTCGACGAGGCCAGCCTTCAACAGTTGGAGCGCGACCTCAACGACTATGGCGTAGAGGTGGAACACCTGCCGGCAGGAGAGTTAAAAGACTGTGGCCGGCGGATACGGTTTGTGTCGCCCTCGGGTCATAGTTTTGAACTGTACGCCGAGAAAAAATACCTCGGTAAATGGGGCCTGAGTGAGGTCAATCCAGAGGCGTGGCCACGCGGTTTGAAAGGCATGAAGGCGGTGCGCTTTGACCACTGCCTGCTGTATGGCCCCGAGCTGAAAGCGACCTATGACCTATTCGTCGATGTGCTCGGTTTCTACCTCGCTGAGCAGGTATTGGAACCCGATGGCAACCGTATTGCCCAGTTCCTGACCTTGTCGACCAAGGCTCACGACGTGGCGTTTATCCAGCACGAAGAGAAGGGCAAATTTCACCACGCGTCCTTCTTCCTGGAGACATGGGAAGACATCCTGCGCGCTGCGGATCTGATTTCAATGACCGATACCTCGATAGATATCGGCCCCACCCGACACGGCTTAACGCACGGCAAAACCATTTACTTTTTTGACTCATCGGGCAACCGCAACGAAGTGTTCTGCGGCGGCGACTACACCTACCCGGACCACGAGCCCGTCACATGGCAGGCCGAGCAATTGGGTAAGGCGATTTTCTATCACGACCGTCAGTTGAATGAACGTTTCCTGACCGCGCTCACCTGATCAACGCATGTAACGGGATTACGCAGCAATGAATGAAGTAAAACATTTTATTAACGGCCAGTACGTCGGCTCGGCAAACGGCCAGCTCTTCGACAATATCAATCCGGCCAATGGGCAGCTGATAAGCCGCGTTCACGAAGCGGGGCGAGGCGAAGTCGACGCCGCGGTGCAGGCGGCAAAGGCGGCACTGCAAGGTCCTTGGGGGCGCATGACGCTCGACGAGCGCACCCGGATTCTTCACAAAGTGGCCGACGGTATAAACGCGCGGTTCGATGAATTTTTGGACGCCGAATGCCGCGACACGGGCAAGCCCAAATCGCTGGCCAGCCATATAGACATTCCTCGCGGTGCCGCGAATTTCAAGGTATTTGCCGACATGGTGAAAAACGTGTCTGCGGAATCCTTCGAAATGGCCACACCCGATGGCACAGGCGCATTGAATTATGCGGTGCGCCGGCCCAAAGGCGTGATCGGGGTAATCAGCCCCTGGAACTTGCCGCTGTTACTGATGACCTGGAAGGTCGGCCCGGCCCTGGCCTGCGGCAATACGGTGGTGGTTAAGCCCTCGGAAGAAACGCCAACGACCACCGCCCTGCTGGGTGAGGTAATGAAAGAAGCCGGTGTGCCAGACGGGGTATACAACGTTGTTCACGGCTTTGGTGGCGATTCTGCGGGCGCGTTTCTTACCGAGCACCCAGACGTGGATGGCTTTACCTTCACGGGCGAGACCGCGACCGGTGAGACCATCATGCGTTCAGCGGCCAAGGGCGTGCGCGATATCTCCCTGGAGTTGGGCGGTAAAAACGCGGGCTTGGTATTCGCTGACTGCGACATGGACAAAGCGATTGAAGGCACGATGCGCTCGGCGTTTGCCAACTGTGGCCAAGTCTGTCTGGGCACGGAGCGCGTCTATGTTGAGCGCGCCATCTTCGATGAGTTTGTCTCGCGTTTGAAAGCGGCGGCCGAGAGCCTGCATATCGGCCCACCGGAAGACGAGTTGGCAAACCTCGGCCCACTGGTTAGCCACAAGCATCGCGAAAAAGTGCTCTCTTATTACCGTCAAGCTGCTGAGCAGGGTGCCACTGTGGTGACTGGCGGCGGCGTGCCCGAGATGGCCGGTGAACTCTCAGGCGGTGCCTGGGTGCAACCCACCATATGGACCGGGCTCAGTGATGACTCCAGCGTGGTTACCGAGGAAATCTTCGGGCCTTGCTGCCATATCCGCCCCTTCGACACTGAAGAAGAGGCAGTGGCCCTGGCCAATAGTCTGCCCTATGGCCTGGCCTCTGCGGTGTGGACTGAAAATGTCAGTCGAGCGCACCGCGTCGCGGGCCAAATCGAGGCCGGTATCGTTTGGGTGAATAGCTGGTTCCTGCGTGATTTGCGCACGCCGTTTGGCGGTAGCAAACAGTCGGGAATCGGCAGAGAGGGTGGGGTTCACTCTCTGGAGTTTTACACCGAAATGAAAAATGTGTGCATCAAGTTGTGAGGCTGCTATGACGGACTCAAGGACCACGCCTGAGCTGGGGCGTGAGATCGTTGCCGCGGGGTATCACACCAATGTGCACGACCTCGGTCAGGGCTTCCCCGTCCTGCTCATTCACGGCTCCGGCCCCGGGGTGACCGCGTGGGCAAACTGGCGCTTGGTCATGCCGGAGCTGGCGAAGACCCGGCGGGTGATCGCGCCGGATATGCTCGGCTTTGGGTACAGCGAAAGGCCAGCTGACGGCGAATACTCTCGCCAGCGTTGGCTTGATCACGCACTTGGCGTAATGGATGCCTTGGCGCTTGATCAGGTTGATCTGGTGGGCAATTCCTTTGGCGGTGGTTTGGCGCTGGCACTGGCTATCGCCCATCCCGAGCGCGTAAGGCGGCTGGTGCTAATGGGCTCTGTCGGCGTTCGCTTTCCTATTACGTCGGGCCTGGAGGCCGCGTGGGGGTATGAGCCGTCGTTACAGGCAATGCGTCGCCTGCTGGATGTATTTGCCTTCGACCGCAGTTTGGTCACCGATGAGCTGGCTGAATTGCGTTATCAGGCCAGCGTTCGACCGGGTTTCCATGAGTCTTTTGCGGCGATGTTTCCGCCACCGCGACAGCGTTGGGTGGATAACCTGGCGAGTGAAGAGCAAGACATTCAGCGTTTACCCCACGAGACCTTAATTATCCACGGCCGCGAAGACGAGGTGATTCCCTTGCGGGCATCGCAACGCCTGGCTGAGCTAATCGACAGAGCGCAGCTCCATGTTTTTGGTCGCTGCGGTCACTGGACACAAATTGAACACGCTGGCCGCTTTGCGCGGCTGGTCAATGATTTTCTAGATGAGGCCGGTAACGCGGCAACAGGAGGGGCTTAATGGAGCCGTCAAAAATTCAACTTTTAGGTGATGAACTCTACGAAGCGATGATAGCGCGACAAGCGGTATCACCACTTACCGCGCGTGGCGAAGACATCAGCATTGATGATGCCTATCACATCTCTCTGCGGATGCTGGAGCGTCGCCAGGCAGCGGGTGCGCGGGTTATTGGCAAGAAAATAGGGGTAACCAGTAAAGCGGTGCAGAGCATGTTGAACGTCCATCAACCGGACTTTGGTTATTTGACCGACGACATGGTGTTTAACAGCGGCGAGGTTATGCCAATTAGCGAGCGCTTGATAGCGCCGCGGGCGGAGGGCGAGATCGCCTTCATTCTGAAAAAAGATCTGATGGGCCCCAGTGTCACCAACGCCGATGTGTTGGCGGCGACCGAGTGTGTGATGCCCTGTTTTGAAATCGTCGACTCGCGAATTAAAGACTGGAATATCGCCATACAAGACACCGTGGCTGACAACGCGTCTTGCGGTCTGTTCGTGTTGGGCGAAGAAGCGGTTTCTCCGCGCAAGGTCGATCTGGTGACCTGTGGCATGGTCGTGGAAAAGAACGGCGCCATTATCAGTACCGGCGCCGGGGCAGCCGCCTTGGGCTCACCGGTAAATTGCGTCGCGTGGCTCGCCAATACCCTGGGCGAATTCGGTATTTCGCTGAAGGCTGGCGAGGTGATTTTGTCGGGCTCGTTAGTGCCATTGGAGCCGGTTCAGGCAGGCGACAGTTTGCGCGTCGACATCGGCGGCATTGGCAGTGCTTCGGTGCGCTTTGTCTAAGCCATAACGCTAACTCGTTGGGGAAAAATATGAGCAAGAAACTCAAAGTGGCGATTATTGGCTCGGGCAATATCGGCACGGACTTAATGATTAAAGTACTGCGCAAAGGGCAATACCTGGAAATGGGCGCGATGGTCGGCATCGATCCCGCTTCCGACGGTTTGGCCCGCGCCGCCCGCATGGGGGTGGCCACCACCCACGAGGGGGTGGACGGACTGGTGAAGATGCCGGAGTTTGCCGATATCGACATCGTGTTTGATGCGACCTCCGCCAAGGCCCATATGCACAATGAAGTATTTCTGCGCGGCCACAAGGAAGGCCTGAAAATTGTCGACCTCACGCCCGCAGCGATCGGGCCCTACTGCGTGCCGGTGGTGAATCTGGAGCAGCACCTGGGAGAGGGCAATGTGAACATGGTCACCTGTGGTGGCCAGGCAACAATCCCCATGGTGGCGGCGGTATCGAAGGTGGCGAAGGTGCACTACGCCGAGATTGTGGCCTCCATTTCCAGTAAATCTGCCGGGCCGGGAACGCGCGCCAATATCGACGAATTTACGGAAACCACATCGCGCGCCATCGAAGTGGTCGGCAATGCAAGCAAGGGTAAGGCGATCATCATTCTTAACCCCGCCGAGCCGCCGCTACTGATGCGCGACACGGTCTATGTGCTGTCAGAGAGCGCCGACAAGGCCGAGGTCGAGGCGTCGGTGGAGGCGATGGTTGCTGCGGTGAACAGCTATGTGCCCGGTTACCGCCTCAAGCAAAAAGTGCAGTTCGACGATATTCCCGACGACCAGCCGATGAATGTTCCCGGCCTCGGGCATTTCAGCGGGCTTAAAACCTCGATCTTTCTCGAAGTGGAGGGCGCCGCGCACTATCTGCCCGCCTATGCGGGAAATCTCGACATCATGACCTCTGCCGCACTGGGCACCGCCGAGCGCATTGCCGAGTCGCTGGTTAACTAGGGGAAGAATTCAATGACAAGTAACTCAGACAAAAAGCTGTATATCTCCGACGTGACCCTGCGAGACGGCAGCCATGCCATTCGCCACCAATACTCGATCAAAAATGTACAGGACATTGCCAGGGCGTTAGACCGGGCAAAGGTAGACAGTATCGAAGTGGCCCACGGCGATGGTTTGCAGGGCTCGAGTTTTAACTACGGCTTTGGTGCCCACACCGACCTGGAGTGGATTGAAGCGGTCGCTGAAGTAATTGAGCACGCGCAAATCGCCACCTTGCTACTGCCCGGCATCGGCACGGTTCACGATCTCGACGCTGCCTACAATGCCGGCGCCCGCATTGTGCGGGTCGCGACCCACTGCACCGAAGCGGACGTTTCCCGCCAGCACATTGAACACGCCCGCAAGCTGGGCATGGACACAGTTGGCTTTCTCATGATGAGTCATATGCAAACGCCGCAGGGCTTGGCGGAGCAGGCCAAGCTGATGGAAGACTACGGTGCCACTTGCCTGTACGTGGTGGATTCGGGCGGTGCGATGAATATGAACGACATCCGCGATCGCTTCCGTGCCCTGAAGGACGTGCTCAAGTCCGACACACAAACCGGTATTCACGCCCACCACAATCTGGCCTTGGGGGTAGCGAATTCTATCGTCGCCGTGGAAGAGGGCTGCGACCGGGTTGATGCCTCGCTGGCCGGTATGGGCGCGGGTGCGGGTAATGCGCCACTGGAGGTATGCATTGCCGCCTTCGACAAGATGGGCTGGCAGCACGGCACAGATGTGTATGCGCTGATGGATGCGGCCGACGATATTGTGCGGCCCCTGCAGGACCGCCCGGTGCGGGTCGACCGCGAAACGCTGGCACTGGGTTATGCGGGGGTTTACTCGAGCTTCCTGCGTCACTCAGAAGTGGCGGCGAAGAAATACGGCCTGAAAACCGTGGATATTTTAGTAGAGCTGGGCCGTCGCCGGATGGTGGGTGGTCAAGAAGACATGATTGTGGATGTGGCGCTGGACTTGCTCGCCGCACAAGAGGGATAAGCGATGACAAAAACACTAACTAACGACCAAGTATTGGCGCTTGCTGAGCATATCGAAAATGCTGAACTCCAAGCTCACGATATTACCAAGGTGACGAATCAGTACCCGGATATGAGCTTCGAGGATGCCTATGACGTGCAGTGGGAAATCCGCCGCCGCAAAGAGGCGCGGGGCAATAAAATCGTCGGTTTGAAAATGGGCCTAACCTCCTGGGCAAAAATGGCGCAGATGGGTGTGGAAACGCCGATTTACGGCTTTCTTGCCGACTACTTTAGCGTCGCCGACGGCGGCGTGGTAAATACCAAAGAACTGGTTCACCCCAAGATTGAAGCGGAAATTGCCTTTGTAACCAAGGCGCCACTCAAAGGCCCCGGTTGCCATATTGGCGATGTGTTGGCCGCTACCGACTTTGTGATTCCCGCTGTGGAAGTGATCGATTCGCGCTATGAGAATTTCAAATTTGACCTCATTAGCGTGGTTGCCGACAACGCGTCCTCGACCCGTTTTATTACCGGCGGGCAGATGGCTGATGTCTCTGATGTGGACCTGAAAACACTGGGCGTTGTCGTTGAGAAAAACGGTGAAATCGTTGAAGTGGGCGCTGGCGCAGCGGTGCTTGGTCACCCCGCTTCGAGCGTGGCGATGTTGGCCAACCTGCTGGCGGAGCGCGGCGAGCACATTCCCGCCGGCACCTTCATTATGACCGGTGGTATTACCGCTGCGATCGCGGTTGAGGCGGGAGACAATATCTGTGTGCGTTACCAGGGGCTTGGCTCTGTTTCGGCGCGTTTTGAATAAAGGAGGCCACCATGCCGATAGCACAACTTTATATTATTGAAGGCCGTAGCGACGAACAAAAGGAAACGTTGATTCGCGAAGTCACCGAGGCGATGTCGCGGTCATTGGATGCGCCGATGGAGCGCATCAGAGTATTGATCACTGAGATGCCAAAGCAGCACTTTGGTATTGCGGGGCAGTCGGCGAAAAAGCTGGGGCGCTGAATCAGCTCGCGGCTATCAGAGGTAAAGGGGCGTTGGCGATGCAAAGAGTGCCAGTTATCTACCTCTCGTCCAGCATGGAGGCGCTGCTAAGGATTACCGCCTGCTCGCCGGTGAGCCAGTGGTTTGCTGCGCTGCCGGATATCGATGCCTTGCTGGTGATTAGCCGCAGTCCCGAGCGGCGCGCGCTGCGAATTTGCCACAGCGTGGCTAGCGCCGCTTACGCCTCGAAGTTAAAGGCGAAGTGCGCTGCCGTTTTGAAGGTGGATGTTCAGCGGCATGTGTCCTCGCGCTTAACGTTGCTGGCGGGCTTGTTGCTACCGCATCGCTCGGTGTCGGTGATGGAGCTGCACGTGCCGACAGATTATCCAGCGGTTGATTATCAGCAGTTCGGTGCACAGCTTGCTGAGGGCCTGGCACCTGGCTTGGCAGTGATGTGTTTTGACCGCCAGGCCGGCAGAGCCAGCCCCGCAAGTCAGCAAGAAATGCTGGCAGCGATAAGGCAATTGCAGAGTGAGAGTGTTCGCAGTGCGGCGGGGGTTGCCGAGTCTCGGGCACTGATTTGCGCGGCGGTTGGGTTGGCCGGAAGTCAGGCGCCTTCCCGAATATTTGACAGTCGCTCTGAGTCGGGGCGCGCGGTCCTGAGCGGTTGCGCCTGGGCCTAAAGTGACGAGGGCGAAGCAATGCGTTGGTTGATTATCGGGGCAGGCGGCATTGGTGGCTACTATGCGGCCCGCCTTGCCGAGGCAGGCGAAGACGTCACGGTGAGCGCACGCGGCGAGCACCTGCAGGCCATTCAGCGGGCGGGGTTGATTGTGCGCTGGGAGTGGGGAGAGCTACACCCGCCCGTGGTGGCGGTCGACCAGCAGTCGCTTGTTGAAGGCTATGCTGCCGACGATTTTGATGTTGTGGTGCTTGCGGTTAAAGCCGGAGCAACCGCATCGGTAATGACGACGCTGAACCACTGGCTGAGCGCGGCAGAGGTGCCGGTGCTGTCTTTGCAAAATGGCGTCGACAATGAGCCGATCATCGCCCGCCACCTGGGTAACGAGCGAACGCTGGGTGGGTTGGCGATAAAAATTGGCGGCCACATCGTTTCGCCGGGTGTTATTCAGGCTGAGGGTGAGGCGCGTGTGGTGATGGGCTGCTGGCCCAGCGCAAAGGGGGCAACGGAACGCCGCCTTGCCCTGCTGAAAAAGATGAAGCGGGTGTTCGATGCTGTGAATATCCCCGCCGAGATAAGCGGTGATATTCAGTACTCGCTGTGGCGAAAGTTAATTATCAACAATGGCGTCAATCCGCTGTCGGCCCTGACCGGCTTGGACACGCGCACGCTAACCCACCAGCCGGACTACAAGCGCATTGTTTTGGGAATGATGAATGAGGTTGTCGTGGCAGCGGCAGCGGATCACGTCGCGCTGACCGCGACTGACCTCGATGACATGTTCGAGGTGATCAGCCAGTTTAATGCGATTAAAACCTCGATGTTAGTGGATGCTGAAAAGCAGCGACCACTTGAGGTGGCGGCGATTTGCGGCGCGGTGGTGGAGCGCTGTCGCGCACTGGGCCATGAGCCCGCCTATACCGCGACGGTGATGGCACTGCTCGATGGGCGTCGCGGGGCGGCGGGCTGAATGTAGCGCTTACTCGCTGGGCGGCACGTAGCCCTCGGCTTGCTCAAAGTCTTCGCCGGCAAAGAATTTTTCCATTTCCGCCTGGAGGAATTTTCGCGAGCTGGGGTCCATCATGCTCAGCTGTTTCTCGTTGATGAGCATGGTTTGGTGGGCCTGCCACTCTTCCCAGGCTTTTTTGGAAACGGTTTCGTAAATTTCCTGACCTTTCGCGCCGGGGTAGGGCGGCTTTGCCAGTCCTTCGAGTTCTTGTTGGTATTTCTTGCAGAAAACGGTGCGTGTCATGGCTGGGATTCCGTAAATAAGTCGTTTTGCAGCAGGCTGTCGAGCAGTTTTTTGACGGGCGCCGCGAGGCCGAGCTGTTGTTGCCCACCCTTATACCAAAGCTGGCGAGTGCCTTCCATGATCCGCGTCGGCTCTCGCTGCAGGCGGATGTGCTGCGGTTGAATGTCCAGGTGGTAGTGACTAAAGGTGTGGCGCATGGGGCTCAGTGCTTCGGCAACGCCACTGTGGCCAACCGTCGCGTCGAGGTAGTCGTCGATATCACCGTCGCTGTCCAGCTCCGGCAGGCTCCACAGGCCGCCCCAAATGCCGCTGCTGGGGCGCTTTTCCAGCAGGATCTCCCCTTGAGGGTTTTCAATCAACAGCATATGGGTGGTTTTTACCGGCAGGGCTTTGCGTGGCTTTTTACCGGGGTAATCACTCTGGCGGCCCATGGCCTTGGCCTTGCAATCGTCACTGACGGGGCAGCGATCACACTCGGGTTTGCTGCGCCGGCAAAGGGTGGCGCCGAGGTCCATGATGGCCTGGGTGTAGTCGGCGGCCCGTTGTTGTGGGGTGTAAGCCTCGGCGAGCTGCCAAAGCTGTTGTTCAATCTCGCGCTTGCCCGGCCAACCATCGATGGCGCTGTGGCGGCTGAGCACGCGTTTGACGTTGCCATCGAGAATGGCGGCGCTGCCGCCGCAGGCAATGCTGAATATTGCGGCAGCCGTGGAGCGACCAATACCCGGCAGTGACGCGATAGTCTCCGGTGTTTGCGGGAACTCGCCGTTGTGCTCGTTCACAATGGTTTGCGCCGCTTTGTGCAGGTTACGGGCCCGGGCGTAGTAGCCCAGCCCCGTCCAGAGGGCGAGAACATCGTCGATATTTGCCTGCGCCAGCGCCTCTGCGCTGGGGAAGCGGGCCATAAAGCGCTGATAGTAGGGGATGACCGTGGTGACCTGGGTTTGCTGGAGCATAATTTCAGACACCCACACCCGATAAGGGTTGATGTCTTGCTGCCAGGGCAGGTCTTTGCGGCCGTGCTGGTCGAACCAGTTCAGCAGGCGGCGGCTGAAGTCGCTGTCACTCACCGCTGGGGCGCTGCCACTGCCACGTCGATCCTTGATTTTGAAACCCCAGCTCGGTCAGCAGCGGGCTGAGTTCCGGCGCGCTGGAGATGTCGGCCGACATACTGAGCAGGTCCTCAGGCAATGCTTTCATCGCCTGGATCAATAGCTGGCGCGCTGCACCGCGTCGACGGGTGATATCGCGAACGGTGAGCCTGGCCAACTGGTAGTCGCCATTGTGGATCGGGGTTAAGGTCATCGCGGCAATCAGGCGGTCATTAAAGCGTCCACCAATCAGCAAGAGTTGCTCACTTTGCGCGGCGCTGATCAGTTTTTCGGCGTCGTCGGCATAGAGACGTTCTAGGTCTACACGGTCCTCTGGGGCAGGATCGCGAATGTATTCTGAATATACGGGCATTTATCCGCACTCTGCTGGCTGTAATACGGGTCGGGATTTTTTATAATGGCGTATTGTACGCAATCTTCAGTAGAGACGTCGATGACAGAGCGCAAGGCGAGTATCAGCCGCAACACCCTGGAAACCCAAATCACGGTCAGTGTAAATCTGGATGGCACCGGCCAGTCCAGCTTTGAGACCGGAGTTCCCTTTCTCGATCACATGATGGATCAGATTGCCCGCCACGGCATGATTGACCTGGCTGTGCAGGCCAAGGGCGATTTACATATCGACGACCACCACACCGTGGAAGATATCGGTATTACCATGGGCCAGGCCTTTGCCGAGGCGGTGGGCGATAAAAAAGGCATCACCCGTTACGGCCACGCCTATGTGCCGCTGGATGAAGCCCTGTCGCGTGTCGTTATCGACTTCTCTGGGCGTCCCGGCTTGGAATACCACGTGCCCTATACCCGTGCCAGCGTGGGTGGTTTCGATGTAGACCTGTTCTCAGAGTTCTTCCACGGCTTTATCAACCACGCCAAGGTCACCCTGCATATCGATAATTTGCGCGGCACCAATACTCACCACCAGGCCGAGACGGTGTTTAAAGCCTTCGGTCGTGCCCTGCGTATGGCCTTGTCGGTGGATGAGCGTATGGCGGGCATTACCCCGTCGACTAAAGGGTGTCTCTAGGATTTCTGCGATATGACTAAATCAACCGTTGCCGTTATCGACTACGGCATGGGTAATTTGCACTCGGTGGCCAGTGCACTGCACAAGGTCGGTGGCGACGACGTTGAGGTACAGGTTACCGATTGCCCGGATACCATCTTTGCCGCCGACCGGGTGATTTTTCCCGGTGTGGGCGCGATTCGCGACTGCATGGCCGAGCTGAAAAACCGCGGTCTGGATGAAATTGTTCAGGAAGTGGCGGCCACTAAACCCCTGCTGGGTATTTGCGTGGGTATGCAGGCGCTGATGGAAAGCAGTGAGGAGAACGGCGGCGTCGAGTGCCTGGACGTGCTACCGGGCCAGGTAAAGTTTTTCGGTAAAGACCTGCGCGAGGCAAACGGCGAGCGCCTGAAAGTGCCGCACATGGGCTGGAACACGGTTAGCCAAACCATCGACCACCCGCTGTGGGAAGGTATTGCCGATAATAGCCGTTTCTACTTTGTGCACAGCTACTATATCGACGCGCCTGAATTTGTTGCCGCCACGGCTCACTACGGGGTAGAGATACATGCCGCAATGAGTTGCGAGAATGTGTTTGCCGTGCAGTTTCACCCGGAAAAGAGCGGCGAGACCGGTCTGCGTCTGCTCAGTAATTTTCTGCGCTGGGATGGCGGGCAACCGACCTTCCGGCCCGTATCCTAAGCGTTATCAGGTTTTGTAATTATGTTAATGATTCCCGCAATTGATTTGAAAGACGGCCAGTGCGTGCGCCTTCGCCAAGGTGAAATGGGCGACGCCACCGTTTATGGCAGCGATCCGGTAGAAATGGCTGCCCGCTGGGTAGAGCAGGGCGCTCGCCGCCTGCATTTGGTTGACCTGAATGGCGCGTTTGACGGCAAGCCTGTAAATGGCGAGGCGGTGATGGCGATCGCCAAGGCCTACCCGGATCTGCCAATACAAATTGGCGGTGGCATCCGCTCGCTCGATACCATTGAGCAATACCTGGATGCCGGTGTGAACTACGTGATTATTGGTACCAAGGCGGTGAAAGAGCCCGCCTTCGTTACCGAGGCCTGCAAAGCCTTCCCCGGTGCGGTAATTGTTGGTCTGGATGCGAAAAATGGCCTGGTGGCCACCGACGGCTGGGCGGAAGTGTCTGATATTCAGGCAACAGAGCTGGCCAAGCGCTACGAGCAAGACGGTGTGTCGTCCATCGTTTATACCGATATTGCCCGCGACGGCATGATGCAGGGCGTGAATATCGATGCCACGGTTGCCATGGCCCAGGCCTCTGGTCTGAAAGTTATTGCCTCTGGCGGGGTGACGAATATGGATGATATTCGCGCGCTGAAGGCCGTGGCCGATGCCGGGATTCTCGGTGCGATTACCGGTCGCGCGATTTATGAAGGCGAGCTGGATCTGGCAGAAGCGCAGCGCTACTGCGACGGCGAATAAGCCCCTTAACAACAAGGTAAGCACAGCAATGGCTCTGGCAAAACGCATTATTCCCTGTTTGGACGTTGATAAAGGACGCGTGGTAAAAGGCGTGAACTTTGTCGGTATTCGCGACGCGGGCGACCCGGTTGAGGTCGCCAAGCGCTACAACGAACAGGGCGCCGACGAAATCACCTTTCTCGACATCACGGCCACCCACGAGGGACGTGAGACGACCGTGCACACGGTTGAGCAGATTGCTGCCGAGGTGTTTATCCCCCTCACCGTGGGCGGCGGTATTCGCGAGATCAAAGACATTCGCACCATGTTGAATGCGGGGGCGGATAAGGTGGCGATCAACTCTGCAGCTATTCACAACCCCGACTTTGTGCGTGACGCCGCCGAGCGTTTTGGCTCGCAGTGTATTGTGGTGGCGATCGATGCCAAGCGCGTCGACGATGAGGCCGATGGCAGCCCGCGCTGGGAGATATTTACCCACGGTGGCCGCAAGCCTACCGGCATCAATGCGGTGGAGTGGGCGGCAAAAATGGTTGAGCTGGGCGCTGGCGAAATCTTGCTGACCAGTATGGATGGCGACGGCACCAAGGCCGGTTACGACCTGGCGCTCACCAGCGCGGTGGCCGACGCGGTTTCGGTGCCTGTTATTGCCTCGGGTGGTGTCGGTACCCTGGACCACCTGGTCGAAGGGGTAACCGCCGGTAAAGCCGACGCGGTGTTGGCGGCCAGCATCTTCCACTTTGGCGAGCACACAGTGCCCGAAGCCAAGGCGTATATGGCCGACAAAGGTGTTGAGGTTCGGCTGTAAGGCATTGCCAAGGCCCCCAGGCCTTTGTTTCACGGTCTTGCTGAGTGCAATGAGGGCCGCTTAGTCAAAGGAAACTGTGTCGAAATGCGGGTTTTGTACGCCCGCTTTCATGCTCGCCAGTTTATCCAGTACCACCAAGCATTCAGCGCCATCCACGCGGATGGCGATACACTCCTCGCCCTGTGCGTCGCGCCTGGTGTCTACCGCCACACCGTCTAGTACCTCTCCGGTTCGCATGGTTAAGCGCACGGGGTAGCGAAAGGTGCAGGCAATTTCTATGTAATCGTGCAGCTCGCAGCGAATCATTATCCTAAATATCCGAGAAGGAAAATCGCAGCATAACGCATCCGCGCGGGCAAATGCGCCCGTGCTGGGAGAGCGCTGCTGTTAGTTTGCGACTCGCGGCGCTGCGGCTACTTCCCAACTTCGAGTATTGCGCTATTATCTGCGGCAATGTGCGCGCCATCCGGCGGGTGCGAGCTTTGAGGAATCCATCATGCTGCGAGCGATACTCGCTATTTCTATAGTGCTGCTGGCCGCCTGTGCCAATCAGCCTTTGACCCACAACTATCAGGGTGACGTGCAGATACGTAGCCTGACGGTAGACTTTGAATCGCTCAGCGCATTGACGGAGCCAGAGGGCAAGGATCAGCGGCGCATCAACTCTTGGCAGCGCGTTTTTCAAGCTGTGGAGCGCGCTCTCGACCCGGCCGCCAGTGCTCAGCTGGATGCGCAGTTGCGCCGCTTTGAGCGCCTGATTGTTGATGGCGTGCGTGAGGTGTCAGGTGTGCCCGTGGTGCAGGCTGGGGAGTCGGAAATGGTAATGGTGTACGGTGATCACAATGAGCTGTCGGCCATCCGCTTTGAGTACCCTGTGGACGCCGGCCGAGCCTATATGAATTTGCGCGGCTATTTGTCCTATCCCTCCAGTGATATTACCCGAGCCGGCATCGGGATTGTGGAAGGGCTGGTGGTGAGGGTGTCGCCAAAGCTGTCGCTGGAAGTCGAGGGGGTGAATGGTCAGGGAGAGCGCTTCTGGCACACCTCTGTTAACTACAATGCGCTGCGTGAGTACATCGTGAGTGAGCGCTATGTACTAGGAGTGTCGGTGGACGGCGTCAGCGACGGCGATATTTTTTTGCTGCCTCTTGGCCAGGGCGTGATTAAGGCCCTGGCAGAGTCCCTGCGTGTTGAAGCGGAAAGCGCTCACTGAGCGTTTGGCGCCTCCAGTTTTTGCCTGGCCAAACGCTGACTATTGGCCGACATAATATGCAGGCCTTTTAGCAGGTTGAGTGCCTCGTAAAGCTGGTTATCAGTGGCAGCAAGTTCGTTGGCAGCACTGTCGACAATGCGGTTGCTGCCATTGTTTTCTTTTCCGCTCTCGTTGCCCAGGTGCCCCGCCAGGTCAGCTTCGGTAACCATTTTTTCTGCACCCAGAGATTCAATGCGAGCACGCTCGACAATAATGTCCGGCACGATGCCCTGCGCTTGTATCGAGCGGCCGCTGGGGGTGTAGTAGCGGGCAGTTGTCAGTTTTATGGCGCTGTCCTCAGCCAGTGGCAGCACGGTTTGGACCGAGCCTTTGCCAAAGCTCTGGGTGCCCAGAATAATCGCGCGGCGGTGGTCTTGCAGTGCGCCGGCAACAATTTCTGAGGCGGAGGCCGAGCCGCCGTTTATCAACACCACCAGAGGGGTGTCGTCGGCGTTGTTGGTGTCGCTGGCCATATAGCGACTAAAGGCGTTGGGTAGGCGCCCTTCGGTGTAGACAATAAGCCCGTCGTTTAAAAAGGTGTCGACCACTTGTACCGAAGCCTGCAGCAGGCCACCGGGGTTGTTGCGAAGGTCGAGTACCACTCCGCGCAAGCCACTGCGGTTGGCCTTAAGTTTTGCCAACTCGCTGCGCAGGTCTTCGCCGGTGCGGCTTTGGAACTGCGAAATACGCAGATAGCCATAGCCGGGCTGGAGCATGCGGCCGCGCACACTGGCGACGGTGATAATGTCGCGCTTCAGTTCCAGTTCTATCGGCGCTTTTACCCCTTCGCGCAGAATAGTGAGGGTGATGGGGCTGCCCTTGGGGCCGCGCATCAGTTCGATGGCCTCTTGCAGGCTAAGGCCTTTGATGGGCTGTTGGTCGATCTGGATAATCAGATCGCCGGGCTGAATACCCGCCCGTTGTGCTGGCGTGTTATCGATGGGGCTAACAACTTTGACAAAGCCATTTTCCATACCCACTTCGATACCCAGGCCGCCGAACTCGCCGGTGGTGTGGGTTTGAAGGTTATCGAAGGAGTCGGAGTCCAGGTAGTCGGAGTGCGGGTCCAGGCCGCTGAGCATGCCGCGAATGGCATTTTCCAATAGCGTTTCGTCGTCCACCTCTTCGACATAGCTACGGCGAATTTGGTTGAAAACGTCGGCAAAATTTCGCAGCGCCTGAAGGGGCAACTCGCCTTGCGCGCTGTGTGGCGAGGCGGGTGCCTCGGCCAGACAAAAGGGAGAGAGCAGAGCAAGGTTGAGCACGGCGGCTCGACTAAGATGACGCAGCATTATCAGCTTCCCGATACAACATGCGGCGGGGCGTCCTGCGCCCGCCGACAGAAACAAAGCACCCATTGTAGCCAGCTTTGTCGGGATTTGTCGCTACCTCTAAATGTGGGCTGCCGCGTTCAGCGGCACCAGCGGGCGGGGTCAGTAGGGCGGCCCTTGTGGCGAATCTCAAAATACAGTCCGCTGCGCCGCTGACCGCCACTGTTGCCGAGCGTGGCAATCGCCTCGCCACCGCGCACCCAGTCGCCTTCCTGGCGGAGCAGACTCTGGTTGTGAGCATAGAGGCTCATATAATCATTGCCGTGGTCGACAATAATCAGTAGGCCGGCCCCACGCAGCCAGTCGGCGTAGACAACGCGGCCATTGTGGATGGTGCGCACCGGGCTGCCCTCTTCACCGGCAATTTGCACTCCCTGCCACCGTACCGCGCTGCCTTGGCGCGGCGCGCCGTAACGATTCAGCCGCTTACCGGCAACAGGCCAGGGCATGGCACCGCGCATTTGTTTGAAGGGGCGGTAGCTCGATGGAATGGCGATATCGGTAATTTCGCGCTCAATTGCCGAGAGGATGCTCTCCAGGCTCTTGCGTTGCTTGTCCAGCGAGCCAATGCTGCTCTGTTGCTGTTTCAGCTCCTGGTCGAGTTTCGCGACACTGCGCTGGCGGCGTTGCTGCTGAACTTCCAGTTGCTGGCGCTGCTGGGCCAGCTGGCGTTCTGTGGCGCTAAGTGCCTCGGTTTGCGCGCTGATCTCGGGGATCAGCGCGTTGAGGGCAGTGAGTGTTTCGCGATAGCTGTCGAGCTGTTGGCTGCGGGCGGCATTGAAATAGTCGTAGTAGGTGATCAGCCGACTGAGCGATTGAGGGTCTTCCTGATTGAGCAGCATTTTGATCTGCCGCTCTTGCCCCAAGGTGTACGCACTGCGAATTTGCTCTGCAATCAGTGCTTTTTGCTGGCTTTGGCGCTGGCGCAGGGTTTGTTGTTCGCCCTGAAGGGCGGTCAATTTGCTCTGGCGGCGGTCGCGCTCTGCGCGAGTGCTGTGCAGTTTAGCCGCGATTTTGCCGATCTCGACCTCAACCTCGCGAAGCTCCCGCGCGGCACGACTGCGTTCTTTCTGGGTACTGCCAAGCTGTTTTTTCAGCGAATGAAGCTGCTGGCTGAGGTCTTTCAGCTGTTGGCGGGTGGCGGCTTCATCCTCAGCAAGGCTGGCACTGGCCAGCAGGCCAGCGAACAGCAGGACGATGAACGGCATCCCTAGATGTGCCAGTTTGCTGCTAATTCGCAATTCCTCAGTGGCTGATCAGGTTCTTGCCGGTCATTTCTTCCGGCTGAGCAATGCCCAGCAGCGCGACCATCGTCGGTGCGATATCAGCGAGGCGCCCGCCTTCGGCTGTCAGGGTTGCGGTGTCGTCGCCCACGTACACCAGCGGCACCAACTCGGTGGTGTGCTGAGTGTGTGGTTGGTCGGCGTCGTAGTCGAGCATTTGCTCACAGTTGCCGTGGTCCGCGGTAATCAAGCAGTGGCCACCGACCTCACGAACGGCATCGGTAACCTGTTTAATGCAGTCGTCCAGTGCTTCCACGGCTTTTACGGCGGCGTCGAAAACGCCGGTATGGCCCACCATATCGCCGTTGGCATAGTTGCAGATAATCGCGTCGTAGCTGCCGCTGCGTATGGCCGCGACCAGCTCTTCAGTGACTTCCGGGGCGCTCATCTCCGGCTTTAAGTCGTAGGTGGCAACGTCGGGGGAGTTGATTAGCTTGCGCTCCTCACCCTGATAGAGTGCTTCGCGGCCGCCACTGAAGAAAAACGTAACGTGGGCATATTTTTCAGTTTCGGCGATACGCAGCTGTGTCTTGCCGTGTTTCTCCAGCAGTTCGCCGAGGCTGTTTTGGATATTCTCCGGCGGGTAAGCCACGGGCGCGTCGATGCTGTCGGCGTATTCGGTGGTCATGACAAAGCCGGCAAGCGCCGGGCGAACACGGCGCTCAAAGCCATCGAAATCGTTTTCCACAAATGCGCGAGTAATTTCACGAGCGCGGTCGGCACGGAAGTTCATAAAGATGACGGTATCGCCATCGGCAATGGCGGCGCTGTCCTGGCCCTCGGCTTGAATAACGCTGGCGGCGACAAATTCATCGTTTTCGTCGCGAGCATAGGCGGCGCTCAGGGCGTCTTGGCTAGTGCTGTAGCGGTGCTCGGCCTCTGCTTCGGTCAGCAGGCGATAGGCTTTTTCAACGCGGTCCCAGCGGTTGTCGCGATCCATGGCGTAGTAGCGGCCGATCATTGACGCCAGCCTGCCACAGCCGAGTTCGGCAAATTTGGCGTCGACTTTTTCCAGCGAGGCCTGGGCGCTGCGTGGCGGTGTGTCGCGGCCGTCGAGAAAGGCGTGTACATACACTTTTTTGGCGCCGCGCTGAGCGGCCATATCGATCATTGCCAGTATATGGTTTTCGTGGCTGTGGACGCCGCCCGGGGATAGCAGGCCGAAAATGTGCACGGCTTTATCAGCGGCGACCGCTTTGTCGATATTGGCTTTGTAAACGTCGTTGTCGAAGAAACTGCCATCGGCAATTTCTTTGTCAATGCGGGTAATATTTTGGTAGATGATGCGGCCCGCCCCCAGGCTCATGTGGCCGACTTCCGAATTGCCCATTTGGCCGTCTGGCAAACCAACATCCAGCCCGGAGCCTGAGATCAGGGTGTGCGGCTGGTTTTTCCACAGTGCGTCCCAATTGGGCGTATTGGCGTGGTAAATGGCGTTGTCCTGCGGTGCTTCCCGGTAGCCGAAGCCATCCAGAATAATCAGAACGACGGGTTGTTTTACCTGTGGGTCAGCCATGCGTAGAAAATCCATTCTTAAGTCGTTGAGGTCTCATCGCCGCTCGCGTGTAGCGCGGTGAAAACGAAATAAGGCATTGTAACTTTTCCTTTGGGAGGCGGCCACGCTTGGCGTGGTGAGAATTCCCGTTTAGCGGTGTATACTCTGGCCTTTTCGCGCGCCGGCCTACGGCTTTTTTGACGATGTTCACACGAGTGATTCGAGAGAATTCATGGAAAAACTGATTTTATTTATCGCTGAACAGTGGCTGCTGGTAGCTGCTCTGCTGTCGTGCCTTATGCTATTGAGCTTTCACGAGTCACGCCGAGCAGGTCGCGCGTTGACGCCACAGCAGGTGGTGAACCTCGTTAATCAAGAAAAGGCCTTGATGATCGACCTGCGCGACAAGGCAGAGTACAACAAGGGCCACATTTTAGATGCGGTGAGCCTGCCCTTTGCCAAGTTGGACAAGGAGATTGACCGCGTCGCGGGTGACAAGGAGCAGCCCTTGGTGTTGATCTGCAAATTGGGTCAGCACTCCAGTGCGGCGGGTAAAAAGCTGGCGGCACTGGGCTACAGCAATGTGCACCGTTTAAAAGGTGGTGTTAGCGAATGGCAGGCACTGCAGATGCCGCTGGTGAAAGGCTAAGGGCTTATGGCGAAGGTCACTATCTATACCACTCGCTTTTGCCCTTTCTGTGTGCGCGCCAAGCACTTGCTTGAGCACAAACAGGTTGCATACGACGAAGTGCCGGTAGACGGCCGCAGCGACTTGCGCCAAGAATTGTTGTCCCGTACGGGGCAGCGCACAGTGCCGCAGATATGGGTGGGTGAAACCCATGTTGGCGGTTGTGACGAGCTGTTTGCGCTGGAGCGTGGCGGCAAGCTGGATCGCCTGTTGGCAGCCAGTTAAATAACGAAAATTTACCTATCAGGAGTCGAGACCCGACAATGGCTGAACAAGAAAACGCCCAAGCACAAGACAATACGCCCAAGTTCGCATTGCAGCGCATTTACATAAAAGATGCTTCCTTTGAGTCGCCGTCCAGCCCTGTGGTGTTCACCAAAAGCTGGAAGCCGAAAATGCACGTGGATCTAAACACGCGCAGCCAGCCCGTGGGTGAAAACAGCTATGAAGTGACGCTGACGGTGACAGTGACTGCCAAGCTGGAAGACGACGAGACCGCGTTTTTGGTTGAAGTGCAGCAGGCGGGCCTGTTTGTCGCAGAGGGCATTGAAGGTGAGGCGCTGCGCCAGCTGCTGGGCATAGCCTGTCCGAATATGCTGTTCCCCTATGTGCGTGAGTCTGTTGACGCACTGGCAGTAAAAGGCGGTTTCCCGGCGCTGGCACTGCAGCCGGTGAATTTTGAGGCGCTTTACCGCCAGGCCAAAGCGCAGGCGGATGAAAAAGCTGCCGCTGAAGAGACCACTCACTAAACTCTCGGCATATCAGCTGCGCTCCCTGCGCGGCGAGGCCGGGATGTCTGTCTCGGCCTGTTTCTTTCCTGCTGCTGTGGTGAATGCGCCATGTTCCATATTGCTTTGCACGAACCCAAGATCGCGCCGAATACCGGCAATATCATTCGCTTGGTGGCGAACAACGGCTGCCATCTGCATTTGATCGAGCCCATGGGCTTTGACTTGGAAGAGAAAAAACTGCGGCGTGCGGGATTGGATTACAGCGACATGGCGCGGGTTAGCCGCCACGCCGACTATGCCGCGTTTTGCGAGGCGGTGGCGGGGCAACGCATTTTTGCGCTGACGACCAAGGGGCAGCGCAACTATGCCGAGGTGGCATTCCAGCCCGGCGATGTGTTGCTGTTCGGTTCTGAAACAGCGGGCTTGCCCGCTGAGATTCGCGATGAACTCGGTCCGGATCACTGCCTGCGGGTGCCCATGATGGAGGGCGCGCGCAGCTTAAATTTGTCAAATACGGTGGCTCTGGTCAGCTATGAAGCATGGCGCCAGCAGGGGTTTGCCGGCGCGCTTCGGTAGCGGTATTGCGCTAGCCAGGACTACTCGTCTTCATCGCCACCCATATCCAGTTCTTTGATTTTGCGGGTGAGGGTGTTGCGCCCCCAGCCGAGTAAGTTGGCGGCATCGCGACGTCGGCCGTGGGTGTGCTTGAGCGCCGTTTCGATCATGATTCGCTCAAACTCCGGTACCGCGCGATCCAGCAGCTTATCCCTGCCCAGTAGTAATTCTTGGTCGGCCCAGCGGCGTAAATTCTCCTGCCAGTTTGCCGCGGGGGCCGCTTCGCTGTCGCTGTGCTCCAGCAATTCGGGGGGCAGGTCATTAAGGTGAATCTCCCGTCCCGATGCCATCACCGTTAGCCAGCGGCAGGTGTTCTCCAATTGCCGAACGTTGCCGGGCCAATCGAGTTGGCTGAGGTATTCCTCGGTGTCGGGCAGCAGGCGCTTGGGCTCGACATTGAGTTCATTGCCGGCAATGGTAAAGAAGTGCTGCATCAGTTTGGGAATGTCTTCCCGGCGCTCGGCAAGTTTGGGGAGGTGGATGCGGATAACGTTTAGGCGATGAAATAAATCCTCGCGAAAGCTGTTGTCTTGCACCAGCTTTTCAAGATTTTGGTGGGTGGCCGCGATAATGCGAACATCGACTTTCACCGGGGTATGCCCCCCCACGCGGTAGAACTCACTGTCGGCGAGTACCCGCAACAGGCGGGTTTGGGTTTCGGCGGGCATATCGCCTATTTCGTCCAGAAAAAGCGTACCGCCATCGGCCTGCTCAAAGCGTCCGCGACGCTGGGCAGTGGCACCGGTGAAGGCCCCTTTTTCGTGGCCAAAGAGTTCCGATTCCATCAGGTCCTTGGGGATCGCAGCCATATTCAGCGCGATAAAAGGTTTGCTGGCCCTCGGGCTGTGGCGGTGGAGGGCCTGGGCGACAAGCTCTTTACCGGTACCGGATTCGCCGTTAATCAGTACCGTGATATTGGACTGGGACAAGCGGCCAATGGCGCGAAACACCTCCTGCATCGCGGGTGCTTCGCCGATAATTTCGGTGCTCTCCAGCGGCACTTCCTCGGGCAGTGCCGGGCGGTTTTTATTGGCGTGTTGCAGGGCGCGCTGGGTTGTTGCCAATACCTCGTCGACGTCAAAGGGTTTGGGCAGATATTCAAAGGCGCCGCCTTGATAGGAGGCAACGGCGCTATCCAAATCTGAATGGGCGGTGGTAATAATCACCGGCAAACCGGGGTGGATGTCGCTGATGCGCGACAGCAGTTTTAGGCCATCGATACCCGGCATGCGGATGTCGCTGATCACCGCGTCGGGCACCCCCGACTCCAGCTGAGCAAGCAGGGCATCGCCATTTTCGAAGCTGCGGGTTTCAATGCCGGCCTGGTTGAGGGCTTTTTCGAGTACCCAGCGAATCGATTTGTCGTCGTCGGCAATCCATACGGTGTTGCTATAGCTCATCGGTTTTGCTCCACGGGTATAAACAGCGAAAACTCCGTGCGACCGGGTTCGCTGTGGCATTCAATAAGGCCTTGGTGATGGTTGAGAATGGACTGTGAGATCGACAGCCCAAGCCCAGAGCCGTCGGCGCGGCCGCTGATCATTGGCAGGAATATCGACGGAGCCAGGTCTTCGGGTATGCCCGGACCGTTATCGATAATGTCCACGCGGCACACCAGTCGGTGGCGGTGAGAGCCAATGGTAAATTGGCGCAGCGTTCTGCTGCGCAGGGTAATTTGTGCGCCGCCTTCAGGAGGGGATTGTTTCAGCGCCTGAAGGGCGTTGCGGACGATGTTGAGTACCGCCTGAATTAATTGCTCGCGATCGCCAATGATGTCCGGGATGCTGGGGTCGTAATCGCGGATGATGCTTAACTCGTCGCCTCCCTCAACTTCCACTAGCTGGCGCACGCGCTCCAGCACTTCATGGATATTGGTGGGCAGCTGGTTGGGCATCTTATTGGGCCCCAGCATATTGTCGACCAGGTTTCGCAGGCGGTCGGCCTCTTCGATAATGATGTTGGTGTAATCGTGCAGGCGCGGGTCGTCGAGTTCGCGTGCCAACAGCTGTGCCGCACCGCGCAAGCCGCCAAGCGGATTTTTCACTTCGTGGGCGATGCCGCGCAGCAGCGCTTTGCTGTTTTGCTGGGAAGATAGCAGGCCTTCTTCGCGACTGATGCGAAGTAGTCGATCCAGCGGCTGCAGCTCGATGATAAGAGACGTTCGCGGGTGTTCCACAATCGGCGTTACCGCGTAGTCCACCGTGATTTCGTCGCCGGAGCGCAGGGTTAATACTGTTTCCCGTTTAGTGAACGCCTCGCGGTTGTTGATGGCGTCCAACAGTTTCACAACGGTGTCTTCGTCTTCGTGAAAAAGGTGGGTGATGGCCTCGCCGTGGATGCGCTGGTCGGACACCGCCAGCAGTGACTCTGCCGCCGGGTTGATATAACTCACGGTGAGGTTGGGCTCGACCAGTAGGATCGCCGTTTTCAGGTTGTCGAGTATGTGGTGGTGCAAATTCGCTGGGGGCATGGGCTCGCCACTGTCTTCATTATGGTTCATTGCAAAGCAATAATTAGGCCAGTGCCCCGGAATGGGGGCGTTGTTATTGAGTGAGCGCCAATTGGGCGTTGTATATGGCGTGGCGCGGTGGTGCGTCGCTGGGGCTGGCCCCGCGATGGCGCGCAAGGCCGCCGCTATTGTCTTAGTGTGCACCAATATGGTGCTTGGTGTATAGCTTGGCTGGAGGGTCAGTTGTTTGGCCAGTGGGCCACGACTGAAACAGTGTCTCGACTCAGCTTTTCCCCGTTTGGGCCGAGGACTTCTGCGCTGATTTGGTGCCGGCCGCGGTTCAGGCGCTCAATGCGTGCAGAGGTGGCGCTTCCCCGGCTAAGGGTTTTGCCATTGACGGCGATGCGCAGGCTTTCGTCGCCGCGCAGGGGGCGCTGGAGCTTTACATTAACGGTGGTGGGAATGCGGCCATTGGGGAATACCTGGCCGTCGCGCGGCTGGATGATTTGTACCTTGATTGAGGCCGGTACGGGGGTGGCATGGCGGTCCAGCTTGGTCGGTGGTGGCGGCGACACAGCCGGCGTGGTGTTTACCGGGGGTAGATCGACCGGGCTGCCGCCGTCGCGGGGAGAGTCACTGTAAACGGTGCGACCCTGTTCGTCGGTATGACGATAGATTTCTGCATGCAGTGGGCTGCAGAGTACGCTCGCTACGCAAATAAGGCTCAGCAGACGATACATAAAAAGCCCTCGCTATCACTTTTCTGTAGTGTGCGACGAGTTGATAGGCGCGGCAAGGTTTAAAAAATGACAGGCAAAAAAAAGCCCGCCGAAGCGGGCTTTTTCGCACAAGGCGTATTAAACGCTGTAGTACATGTCGAACTCAACAGGGTGAGTTGTCATGTTCAGGCGCTCGATTTCCTCAGACTTCAGCTGGATGTAAGCATCGATCATGTCGTCGTCGAATACGCCGCCAGCGGTCAAGAAGGCGCGGTCTGCATCCAGTGCTTGCAGCGCTTGCTCAAGGCTAGACGCAACAGTCGGGATTTCAGCCGCTTCTTCTGCAGGCAGGTCGTACAGATCTTTGTCTGCCGCATCGCCAGGGTGGATCTTGTTCTGGATACCGTCAAGGCCAGCCATCAGCAGGGCCGCGAATGCCAGGTAGGGGTTCGCAGAGGGATCTGGGAAGCGAACTTCTACGCGGCGTGCTTTCGGGTTAGTGATGAATGGAATACGGATAGACGCTGAGCGGTTACGTGCTGAGTAAGCCAGCATAACCGGTGCTTCAAAGCCGGGAACCAGGCGCTTGTACGAGTTAGTAGACGCGTTGGCAAAGGCGTTGATCGCGCGAGCGTGCTTGATGATACCACCAATGTAGTACAGTGCTGTTTCAGACAGGCCGCCGTAAGCGTCGCCAGTAAACAGGTTTTGGCCGTCTTTGCTCAGTGACATGTGCACGTGCATACCGCTACCGTTGTCGCCGACAACTGGCTTGGGCATGAAAGTAGCGGTCTTGCCGTAGGCGTGAGCGACGTTGTGTACGCAGTACTTAAGTACCTGTACTTCGTCAGCTTTTTTCACAGCAGAGTTAGGGCCAACACCGATTTCACACTGACCAGCAGTACCTACTTCGTGGTGGTGTACTTCAACTTCCAGACCCATGTCGGTCATTGCGTTACACATTGCTGCGCGCAGGTCGTGCAGGCTGTCGACGGGTGGTACGGGGAAGTAACCGCCTTTAACGCCAGGACGGTGACCGGTGTTGCCTTCTTCGAAGCTGTTGCCAGAAACCCAGGCGGCTTCGTCAGAAGAAATCGCGTAGCTCGCGCCTTCCATTGCCACTTTCCACTTCACGTCGTCAAACACGAAGAACTCGGGCTCGGGGCCAAACAGAGCGCTGTCGGCGATGCCGGCAGAGCGCATGTAGTCTTCGGCGCGCTGAGCGATAGAGCGTGGGTCACGGTTGTAGCCCTGCATAGTAGAAGGCTCAACAATGCCGCAGCGAATGATGATAGTGGGCTCGTCGGTGAAGGGGTCGAGAACAGAGGCCTCGTCGTCTGGCATGAGGATCATGTCTGACTCGTTAATGCCTTTCCAGCCTGAGATCGATGAGCCGTCGAACATTTTGCCTTCTTCGAAGAAGCCCGCGTCGATTTCGCTCACCGGCATGGTGACGTGTTGTTCTTTACCTTTAGTGTCGGTGAAGCGCAGGTCCGCCCACTTCACGTCATTATCGGCGATTAACTTCAGAGTGTTCTCTGACATTCTTAACATCCTCCAATATAGAGTCTTGTAGTCGATTCGGCGTGGCCGAAAGCAGTGGCGATTATAGGTTCATTGCCGCGTGCCGCATAGCGGCATCTGCATAGAACCGAAAGTAAACACGCATATGCGCTGCGGGCCGTGGCGCCGCTGTTTCTGTTCGAAATTTATAGAGCAATATGCGTGCCATATTTTTGTGCTGGTTTTTTGTTCAAAATCCGAGCGAAAAACCCACTTTGCCTGAAAACTGTGCGTTTTGCCAAAAAATGCGCACCAATATAGTGCTTTGGTGTTTCATCTTGGTGCGTAGTCGGGGTTTCTGCGGAGCTGAAGCGTTTTAAGTGAACCGCTATAATGCCCGCCCAGCTATCTCCGTGGTGCCACAATGAAGTTCATCGTAAAGCTCTTCCCTGAAATTATCATCAAGAGCAAGCCTGTTCGCAAAAAGTTCATCAAGCAGTTGCGCGATAACCTGCGCAAGCTGCTGATCCCGATTGACCCTGAACTCCATATCGTTCGTGAATGGGACCGTATCACTATTGAAACCCAGTGTCGTGCCGACGCCGATATTGCGGCGATATTGGCGGTATTGAGCAATACCCCGGGCATTGCTCATGTCATCGAGGTGGCGGAGTACCCCTTGGTAGATGTGCACGATATCTATGAAAAGGTCCGGGATGCTGTTGGTGATAGCTTGCGTGGCAAAACCTTCGCAGTGCGCTGTAAGCGCACGGGTGATCACGACTTCAACTCCAATGAGGTGGAGCGCTACGTCGGTGGCGGCCTGAACCAGTATTCAGAAACTGGGGGGGTGAGGCTCAAGGACCCGGATGAAGTCGTGCGCGTTGAAGTGCGCAAGAATCAGTTCTTTGTCGTTAAGCAGCGACACGAAGGCTTGGGGGGCTACCCCATTGGCACCGTCGACTCCGTCGTCAGCCTGATTTCCGGTGGCTTTGATTCCACGGTGTCCAGTTACATGACAATGAAGCGGGGCATGCGCACGCATTTTTGCTTTTTCAATCTCGGTGGCCGTGAGCACGAGGTGGGGGTGAAAGAAGTCGCGCTGTATCTCTGGCAGAAGTTCGGTGCTTCGCATCGAGTAAAATTTATCAGTGTGCCATTTGAAGATGTTGTCGCCGAAATTTTGAAGAATGTTGAGAACTCACAGATGGGGGTGATTCTCAAGCGCATGATGTTGCGCGCTGCCGAACAGGTGGCGGCCGAGCTGGAGGCGCCAGCGCTGGTGACCGGAGAAGCGGTGTCTCAGGTGAGTAGTCAGACGCTAACCAACCTCTCTGTGATCGATCAGGTAACCGATACCCTGGTATTGCGCCCGCTGATCACCACCGACAAGCTGGACATTATCAATACCGCGTCCAGAATTGGCACCGAGCAATTTGCCGCGAATATGCCTGAATACTGCGGTGTGATTTCTGTGAAACCCACCACGCGTGCGCGCCCGGAGCGGATTGCTGCGGAGGAAGAGAAGTTCGATTTTTCAGTGCTTGAGCGCGCGGTTGCCAGTGCCAGATATATCAACATCGACAAATTGGCAGATGAAGAAGTCAGCCATACCGAGGTCGAGGTGCTGCCGATTCCCTTGGCTGAAGCCGTGGTGCTGGATGTGCGCCATCCCGATGAAGTTGACCGCAAGCCGCTCAGGTTGGAGCGCAATCGCGTGGCGTGCATGCCCTTTTATGAATTGCATAAGCGCTGCGTTGAGCTCGATCGCGACACGGTCTACCAGCTGTATTGCGACAAGGGGGTGATGAGTCGTCTGCATGCTGCACACCTGCTTGAGCAGGGTTATGACAACATCAAGGTGTATCGCCCCTCATGACTATCTACACACAACCGCCGTTATTTGATGTCGAGATAGCACCTCGCTGGGCCGATCAAGACAGCCTGGGGCATATCAATCACGTGCAGTACTTCTCTTATCTTGAAGAGGCGCGAGTGCACTGGCTGCGCTCCGAGGAAATGCTAGCCCTGGGCGGCTTTCGGCTTGTGATTGCGGCCATCGCTTTGAATTACCGGCAGGAGTGGCGGCACGGCCGATCGCTGCGGGCGCGCGCCTGGGTTACGCGAGTGGGGAACAGTAGCTTTAGTTTGCGGCAAGCGCTATTTAGTGACGATGGTGAGCAGCTGGTGGCAGAGGGCGATGCCACCCTGGTGCATGTGAATGAGGATCACCGGCCGGAGGCTATTTCTGCTGCTGCCAGGGCGGTACTGGCGCGGTCGCTGATCGAAAGCTAGCGCTTTTGCCGTGTCAGGGCGTAGCCAAATTGAAGTTATACAGTTTGAAGCGTTGATCTTGCAGGGTCAGTGTTGCGGTCATGATCGCGCTGCCGTTTTCGAAATAAAGCTTGCTGCTGTAACTGAGTCGCGGCGAGTCTGCAAAGAGAGATAGGGCGCCACTCAGGCGAGAAAAGCGCAGTTCGTCCATGCGCTGATATTGCCCTAAATGCTGGTATTGCGCGCTGAGTGCAGCCAGTTGCTTATCATTGACTTGCGCCAGTGTTTCACGGCTGAGCTGGGCGCGCAGCGCTGCGGGCTGCCAGCTCGAAATACTGCTAAGTGCCGTGTCTAAATAACTGCGCGCGGGCTCGCCGTACTGCTCTTCGACTTGGCTGCTGTAGTAATACAGGCCACCAAAGGCAATGAGGCCAACCAAAATAAAGCTGCGGAGCAGGGTGCTGTTCACAAGTGATCCTAAATGAGGTGCTAGCGGTATCAATGGCGCATAAGCCAGCCGAGTAGGCCCAGGCTGTGCAGGAACACCGCGATAATGCCCAGTGGTGCAATGTAGCGCAACAAAAAGCGCCAGGCTTTGAAGACCTTGGCGTGCAATATGCCGGTTTCGTCGAACACCCGGTCGCTAGGCATCAGCCAGCCGACAAATACCGCGATTAACAGGCCGCCAAGCGGCAGCATAACGTTGGCCGTCAGGTAGTCCAGGGCGTTGAACACGGACTCGTAATGAATGCTCGCGATGCCGCCCAGCCAGGCGATACCGGCCAAGCCGAAGGTGGATACCGGCCGCTTGACGCCGTGCTTTTCCAGCCACGCGACGCCCGGCTCAATAAGGGAGATCGACGAACTGAGTGCGGCGATGCTCACCAGCGTGAAAAACAGGGTGCCGAAAAAGATGCCGCCGCTCATGTTGGAGAAGGCGATCGGCAGTGTGACAAACATCAGCCCCGGCCCTTGGCCCGGTGTTAAGTCGTTAGCGAAGACCAGCGGGAACATCGCCATGCCCGCCAATAGGGCAATAATGGTATCCAGTGCGGCGATCGTCATGACGGTTTTGCCGATGGACGAATGCCCGGGAAAGTATGCGCCATAGGCCATGATGGCGCCCATGCCAAGGCTCAGGGTGAAAAAGGCGTGCCCCATCGCTACCAGTATTGCCTCGCCGTTTAGGCGGCTAAAATCCGTGTCGAACATAAAGTGCAGCCCGGCTTCGAAATCGCCGTTTACTGCGCTGTAGCCCACCAGTAGCAACAGGAAGAAAAACAGCATGGGCATCAAAATGTCGACGGCCTTGCCGATGCCCTGTGTGACCCCCGCTGCCACAACGCCGGCGGTGAGCAGGCAGAACACGCTGTGCCAAAGCAACTGTTGGCTGTTGCTGGCGAGTAAACTGCTGAAATTGCTCTCGATTTGCGCCGGGTCTAAATTGCTGTAAGTGCCGCCGATACTCTGTGATACGTATTCCAACGCCCAGCCAGCGACAACGCTGTAAAACATCATGATAAGCAGGCCGGCGAGCATGCCGACACCCCCGATCACGCCCCAGTAGCGACTGCGCCCGCTTTCTTTTGCCAGTTTGGCCATTGAGTCGGCGGGGTCGCTGCGCCCGGCGCGGCCGAGCATAACTTCAGCGATCATCACGGGAATGCCGATCATCAATATGCAGGCGAGATAAACCAGTACAAATGCACCGCCACCATATTCACCCGTGATGTAGGGAAATTTCCAAATGTTGCCAAGGCCGACGGCTGAGCCTGTGGCGGCAAGTATAAATGTCCAGCGCGATTTCCATGTCACGCCCTCGGGGGCCGAAAGGGCTTTACTCATATTATTTTTTCCGTCGCGGGAAGGCTTTTTTGGGAATTGTAGCGGTAAATGGTACTTCGGCCCAAGGTTTGGCCAGTGCGGTGGTCGAGTAAACACTGGCAATATGTCGTAGATGCCGATGAGTTGTGCGTATCTCGGCGCTGCTGGTGTATACTGCGCGCCCAAATTTATCCGACGACGACCTCGCCCATGATTGATAAGCTGCGCAATATTGCCATCATCGCCCACGTTGACCACGGTAAAACGACCCTGGTTGATAAACTGCTGAGTCAGTCGGGTACGCTCGACCGCCGCAACCAAGACACCGAGCGTGTTATGGACTCCAATGATCAGGAGAAAGAGCGCGGCATTACCATCCTAGCTAAGAACACCGCGATCCGCTGGAACGACTACCGCATTAACATTGTGGACACCCCAGGGCACGCCGACTTTGGCGGTGAAGTAGAGCGGGTGTTGTCGATGGTTGATTGTGTACTGCTGTTGGTAGACGCCGTAGACGGCCCTATGCCGCAGACACGCTTCGTTACACAAAAAGCGTTCGAGCGCGGTCTCAAGCCCATTGTCGTCGTCAATAAAGTCGACCGCCCGGGCTCTCGCCCTGACTGGGTAATTGACCAAGTCTTTGACCTGTTCGACCGCCTGGGTGCGACCGACGAACAGCTTGATTTCCCCATCATTTACGCATCTGCCTTGAACGGTATTGCCGGCCCAGAGGCCGACGAGCTGGCGGAGGATATGACGCCGCTGTTTGAGATGATCGTGGATAAAGTGCCTTCGCCAGATGTCGATGTTGACGGTCCGCTGCAAATGCAAATTTCAGCGCTGGACTACAACAGCTATGTCGGCGTTATCGGTGTTGGCCGCATCACGCGCGGTACCATGAAGCCCAATGAGCAGGTTGTGGTTGTTGGCGCCGATGGTAAGCAGCGCAAAGGGCGTGTGCTCACGGTGATGGGTTATCACGGTCTGGAGCGTGTTGAAGTCGAACAAGCACAAGCCGGCGATATTGTATGTATCACCGGTATCGAAGGCTTAAATATTTCCGATACCATCTGTTCGCCCAGTCAGCCGGAAGCGTTGCCAGCGCTGACTGTTGACGAGCCCACCGTCAGTATGACCTTCCAGGTTAACGATTCACCGTTTGCCGGTTTGGAAGGCAAGTTTGTTACCTCGCGTAATATCAACGACCGTCTCCAGCAAGAGCTGATCCACAATGTGGCGCTGCGGGTTGAGCAGGGCGACAGCCCCGACAAATTCAAAGTGTCCGGTCGCGGTGAGCTGCACTTGTCGGTATTGATTGAAACCATGCGTCGCGAGGGTTTTGAGCTGGGTGTGTCACGTCCTGAAGTTGTTCAGCGAGAAATTGACGGTGTTCTGCAAGAGCCCTACGAGCAGGTCGTTATCGACGTTGAAGATCAGCACCAAGGTGCCGTCATGGAAGAGTTGGGGCTGCGCAAGGCAGAGCTGACCAACATGGAGCCCGACGGCAAAGGTCGCGTTAAGCTTGAGTTTATTGCGCCTGCGCGTGGCCTGATCGGCTTCCGCGGTCAATTCCTGACGCTGACCTCGGGCAGCGGCATTATGACCACTGTCTTCGACCACTACGGTGAAGTGAAAGGCGGTGAGATGGCCAAACGCCAAAACGGCGTATTGGTCTCGATGGTGAAGGGCAAAACCCTTGCCTACGGTCTGTTTAACCTGCAGGATCGCGGTCGCTTGTTCCTCGGCCACGCTGAGGAAATTTACGAAGGGCAGATTATCGGTTTGCACAGCCGTAGCAACGACCTGGTGGTGAATGCGACCAAGGCCAAGCAGCTGACTAACGTTCGCGCTTCTGGCACCGATGACGCGCTGACGCTGACGCCGCCGGTACGTCATACCCTTGAGCAAGCGCTCGAGTTTATTGAAGACGACGAGTTGGTGGAAGTGACGCCGAAGAGCATTCGCCTGCGTAAAAAACTGCTAACGGAAAACGAGCGCAAACGCGCGGCAAAATAATTTGCCTGGGGCGAGGGCGGGCAAGCCGTCCCTCGCTGCGCTACACTGAAGGTCTCCGCTGTTAATCGACCTCAGGTGCGCTGAATGTTGGCACTTTATCCCGATATCAAACCTTATCAACGTCATCGTCTGGCTGTTCAAGCCCCTCACGTTCTCTATGTAGAAGAATCTGGTAACCCGGACGGTATCCCCGTGCTATTTGTGCACGGCGGTCCCGGTGCAGGTTGCAGCCCCAAGGCGCGCTGCTTTTTTGACCCCGAGGTCTACCGCATTATTTTGTTTGACCAGCGCGGCTGTGGCCAATCCGAGCCCCATGCCTGTTTGGACAACAATACGACGCAAGCGCTGATCGAAGACATGGAAGCTATTCGAGAGCATTTGGGTGTACATCACTGGGTGCTGTTTGGTGGCTCCTGGGGATCCACGCTCAGTATTGCCTATGCACAACGTCACCCGAGCCGCGTGCTGGCAATGATATTGCGCGGTATATTTTTGTGCCGTCCTCAGGAGCTTCAGTGGTTTTACGAGGAGGGAGGCGCGAGCCGCGTTTTTCCCGATTACTGGCAGGAGTTTGACGAGGCCGCCCATCGCCAGCCCGGTGAGAGCTGGATCGAGGCTTATCACCGGCAGTTGCACGGCAGTAATGAGCTGGCGCGGATGTCGGCCGCAAAGGCTTGGTGCCACTGGGAGGGGCGCTGCTCAACGCTGCGCCCTAACCACGATGTTGAGTCGCATTTGCTGGACGCTCACACCGCCGTGGCGATGGCGCATATCGAGAATCACTTTTTCCGCAGTGACCCGTACCTGTTGAGTCAGGAAATCCTGGAGAATATGTCGGCGTTGGCAGATATCCCCGGGGTTATTGTCCACGGTCGTTACGATATGATCTGCCCGCTGGACAATGCGATGAAACTATCGCAATACTGGCCAGCCGCCGAGTTGTTCGTGGTTCGCGATGCCGGGCACTCCGCTTTTGAGCCGAGCATGAGTGATGCCCTGGTTAAGGCAACAGATGAGATTGCCGAGGTGCTGGTACGGCAGTTTTCGGGCGAGGGCGCATAATACTGCACCACGGATTTACGTATAGAGAATTGAATGAAAGCACTACTTCAACGGGTTCGTCACGCGAAGGTCGAGGTTGATCAGCGCTGCGTTGGTGAAATTAGTCAGGGAATATTGTTGTTTCTTGGGCTGGAAAAACACGACAGTGAAACCGAGCTGGAAAAGTTATTGGAAAGGGTGCTGAATTACCGCATTTTTTCCGATGAGCAGGGGCGTATGAATTTGTCGCTGCGCGACATTGAAGGCGGGCTGTTGGTGGTTTCCCAGTTTACTCTCGCGGCACAAACCAGTAAGGGGCGGCGCCCCGGATTTTCAACGGCCGCCGAACCCGAGCGCGCCCGCCAGCTTTACGATCATGCCCTGGCGTGGCTTTTTCCTCGCCAGGCAAAACTGGCAAGCGGAGAATTTGGCGCGGATATGCAGATCTCTCTGCTCAATGACGGGCCGGTGACTTTTCTACTGGAATCGTAACGTTATCCCACTCCCGACAGATTTATGGCAACGCGGTTCCCGCGTTTTTGCCGTTTTTTGCGTCTGTGTCAACTTCTTCACAAAGCCGGTTTTTTCGGTGAACTCAGTAATATGAGCTCGTCTAAAAGGCATCTATTGGCAAAAAAAGGATGTCTTATGAAGCGCATTACATCGACTCTAATGGTTCCCGCTGGCTTTCTTGCACTGGCGGTCAGCTCACCACTGATGGCAAAGGAATTTAGCTACAGTTATGCGGAATTAGGGGTGGCTGATATTGAGGTGGATGATCGCGATGGCGACTACCTTTATGGTGGCGGCTCGCTGGCCTTGGATCGCAATGTCTTTATTCGCGCGTCAGTGGGTAATCTGGATTTTGATCCCGGTGAGGCCGATGTGGTGAGCCTCGGTGTGGGCCATCCGATGCGGATTTCTGAGCGCAGCGACTTAGTATTGGCGCTGGACTACAGCTATACCGATCCAGACCGGGGTGACAACGACATCGATACCTTGGCAGCGAGTGTGCAATCACGCACCTGGCTGACCAATAATATAGAGGGTAATCTCAGTGCGGGTTATGCCCACGCAGATTACGATAAGGGTGATGATAGCGGCGCTGTGCTCGGTGCAGGTGTGCGACTCTACGTGACGCCGCTGGTCTCTGTGGCAGCGGAGCTGAATCGCAGCTTTGTTGGCGACCTGGATACAGACAGCTTTGGCATTAGTGGCCGCGTGCAGTTTTAACTGCGGCGGCGGCAAAAAAAACGGCGCAGGGAGCGCCGTTTTTTTTTGCACGCTTCAGAGGGTTTTTGGGCTCAGTCGTTTAGCAAAAAACTGGCTGATGTCATGGGCGATAAAAAACAGGATTGGCACTAAAAATAATGTGACCGCCGTGGCAAACAATATACCGAAGCCAACGGAGGTGGCCATTGGTTTGATGAATTGCGCCTGTATCGAGGTTTCCAGCTGAATGGGCAGTAGCCCCAAAAAAGTGGTTAGTGAGGTCAGTATCACCGCGCGAAAGCGCATCTGTCCGGCTTCGACCACGGCTTTGAGTTTTTCTTCTCCCTCGGAAACCTTCTGGTTGATGAAGTCCACCAGAACCAGCGAGTCATTCACCACCACCCCAGCGAGTGCAACCACACCGATAATAGACAGCATGCTCAGATCATTGCCGGTGAGCCAGTGTCCAATAATGGCGCCCGCCACTGAAAAGGGAATTGCCGACATGATATACAGCGGCTGGATATAGGACTTCAGCGGAATGGCCAGTGCGGCAAAAATCAGCAGTAATACCAGCGACCCCATCACCTGCAGCTCGCGGGTGTCTTTTTGCTGCTCTTCCACCTGGCCGGTGTAGTAATAGCTAACCGCAGGGAATTGTTTCAGTAGCGTGGGCATCACGTCCCGGTCGAGCTTGGCGACCACCGCATCGGGCTCTATCGTGGCTTTGTCGATGCCCGTTTGGATATTGACCACGCGCTTTCTGTCGACCCGTTTGATGCTGGAAATGCCGGAGGAATATTGCGCTTCGGCCACTTCACTGAAGGGTACCCGCTCACCACTTGGCAGCTTGATCCACAATTGCTCCAGGGTTTCCAGCGTGTTGCGCTCGGCGAGTGGCAATCTCGCGTAGACTCGCACTTCGTGACGGCCGCGTTGGAAACGCTGAATTTCAGCGCCAAAGAAGGCTTGGCGCACTTGGCGGGCAATTTCAGCCTGGCCGAGACCCAGCAATTCGCCGGCGGGTTTAATGCGAATATCCACCTCCGGTGCGCCGGCGCCAAAGGTATCGCGGATATCGAATACGCCGCTTATTTGCTGAAGCTCCGCTTTGAGCCACTGTGCGGCGCGCTGCAGTTCAGCGAGGTCGTCAGACTCTAACGCGACGTCGAGGTCGACGCCTTCGCCCGGGCCCGCTTTCGCATCGAAGCTCAGCTGTTTAATACCGGGGAGCGGGCCGATCGCTTCTCGCCACCACTGGGCGAGAATAACGGAATCGATTTGCCGTTGTTCCGAGGGGACGAGAGACGCCCAAATTCTTGCCTGGTCGTCGGAGCTGCTCAGGGTTTCAATATTGCTAATGGCGTCGACATCTTCACCAGTACGTTCGCGGTAGCGCTCATTGACGGTCGTCGCCGCCGTCTCGATTTTCAGTGCGTAGTCATGAGTGAGCTGGTAGGGCGCGCTGGGCGGCAGCCGCAGGCTAATTACGATCTGGTCTGAGGGAACATCGGGGAAGAACACCATGCGGACAATGCCAGCGGGTACCAGGCTGAGAACGACGATAAAGCCGGCCACAAATACGGCGAGGCTGACATAGCGATACGCAAGCAAGGTTTGCAACGCTGGGCGATAAATATTGTACACAAACGCTTTTAGCTGGCGGTCAAAGCCGTTTTGCAGGGCCGCGATGGGGCCGGTGGATTTTTTATCCAGTTTGATATGACGAAGGTGGGCGGGCAGGATCAGCTTGGTTTCTATCAGAGAAAAGATCAGGCAGAAGATCACGACCACCGCGATATTGGAGCCAAAGCGGCCGATGTGCGAGGTCATTGTCAGCATTGGGGTGAAGGCGATAATAGTCGTAAGCACGCCAAATATTGTCGCTGTCGAGACGCGTTTTACCCCGTGAATAATGCTGTCTAAGCCTTGCTGTTCGCTCTCAAGGTAGCTGTAGGCACTCTCGCCGGTAACAATGGCATCGTCCACCACAATGCCCAGCACCAGCAAAAAACCGAATAGCGACATCAGGTTTATCGAGTAGTCGAAAAAGCCAAGGTTCATTACCATCATGGCGCCAAGAAAGCTGAATGGCACGCCGATTAACACCCAAAAGGCCATGCTCAGGCGTAAAAATAGCGCCAGTGCCAATAGAACTAAAATGCCCCCTTGCAGCGCATTTTTAAGTAGTAGGTCGATTCGGCCTTTGAGGATACGCGAGTTATCGAACCAGACATTGAGGCTGACGCCATCGGGTAATTCCTGTTGCTTCTGGGCGGCGTAGTCTTTGACTAACTGGCTGACATCGAGGGTGCTCTGGCGGCCGACGGTGAAGATTGTGAGCCGCGCGCCGTTGGCGCCATTCAGGCGGCTGAGAATAGGCTGCTCGCTGAAACCATCGCGCACATTGGCAATATCGCCTAGCAGCAAGCGGGTGCCGTCCGGGCGGGTGAGTAGCGGAATGCGGCGATACTCATCGCCACTGTAGGCCTGACCTTGTGAGCGAAGAGTAATCGTACCGCTGTCGGTGCGAACATTGCCGCCGGGTAAGTTTTCGGATCGACTGCGAATGAGCGTTACCACTTGGTCGAAGCTCAGGCCGTACTGGCGAAGTGTGCTGTCGGAGAGCTCGATGGCCACCTCGTAATCGCGCACACCGACGAGTTCAATCTGGGTAATCTCGCCGGTGGCCAGCAGGTCGTCGCGCACGTCGTCAGCAAGGGCTTTGAGTTGATGCTCGCTAAGCTTTTCGCCAGCGATACTCAGGTTGATGGTGTGATTCTTGGCCAGTATTTCTTCAATGATGGGTTTTTCGGCATTGGCGGGAAACGAAGCGATGGCGTTAACGCGGGAGGTGACATCGTTGAGTACCGGCGCCATATCGGTCTTGGGCTGCATTTGCACGAGCACTGTGGCGACATTCTCATTGGCTTCGGCAATGATGTCGTCGACGTCTTCCATATCCTGCAGGGCTTCTTCAATTTTGATCAGAATGCCTTCCTCTACCTCGCTGGGGGAGCTGCCAGGGTAGGGAACAGTGATACGGATCATCTCCAGTGGGATCGTGGGGAAGACCTCTTTGCGCAAATCTAACAGGGAGACCAGCCCGGCGAGCATCACCACGGCCATTAACAGGTTGGCGGCGACGGGATTGCGGGCCATCCAGCCAATGGCGCCACTGCGGCGATCATAGGGGGTCATAGCGACTCGACTCTAACTTTCATGCCATCGGTCATAATGTCGAGGCGGCTGAGTACCAGCTGGTCGCCGACGTTTATGTCTCCTCTTACCACGGCGTATTGGGCATTCTTTTGCAGTAGGGTTACCGCCACGCTCTGCAATTGCTGCTGTGGGTCGAGGCGGTAAACGAAGCGGTTTTCAAAAACCGCGCTCGCGGGAATGCGAAAGGCGTCGTCAAATTCAACGCCGTGAATGTCGGCGCGAACAAACTGACCGATGCGCAACGCCGGCTTGGTCGCGTAGGGGGCATCCAGCACTGCCACGGCATAGGCGACCCGAGTCGCATCGTCCAATTGTTGATTGAGGCGACCGAGGCGCGCTTGCCAGCGACCGGTTTGTTGGTCGATAGCATGGAGCGTAACGCTGGCGTCATCGACTGCCTCCAGCATCTCTAACTCGGCGTGGCTAATCGGCAAGGGAATCTCTACTTGGTCGACCGCTTGAAAGCTGGCGAGGACACTGCCGGGAGCCACATACTGCCCGAGAGCCACTTGTTTGATACTGACCAGCGCTTCCATCGGCAGTGAGATTTCTGTTCGCGAAAGGTCGACATTGGCCTTGCGGATTTGCGCTTTGGCGGCGGCAATCTGGGCGCGCGCCCGTCGAATTTGCGGGTGGCGTGGGTTGCGGGTTTCAAAGCGGCTGCGGGTGTCTGCCAGGGCTAGCTCGGCATCGCGCAGGGCGAGTAGCGCCTGGGCTTCTGCCAGTTTGTATTGGCTGCGGTCTACTCTGGCGATGGGGGTATCGGCAGCAATAATGGCGCCGACCTCCAGCGCAGGGTTCACCCAGGTGATTCTGCCGGCGACGTCACTGGTTAATTGCAAGGTGGTTTTTGCTCTCACCGTGCCGTGCGAGCCCAGGGTCATCGCGGCCCCTTGGCGCTCGATGGTGTGCACCTGCACAAGCGGTTGCTCGTCCACGCGGGGTTGGGATGCAAGCTCTGGCCGGCTGCTGATAAGCACCTTGGCCAGCAGCAGTGCGCCGATAACGATTAACGGTGGTAGTACGAACTTGAGGCGTTTTCTTAACACGGTAATCGCGATCCCTGGAATTGCTGCCTATATAGGTGTTATTCCCAGCCAGAGTTAATTTGAGGTGGCCGGGCTGTTGTTGCCGCCATCGCGCTGTTGGAAGCGCTGTTTCTTTCTATAGGGGAATACGTCGGCGACATAACCGTTGCGAATCTTGTCCTGCAGCTCGCGCCAGTAATCGGGGTCGTAGAGGTCGCTGTGCAACTCGTCAAATACCTTCTTGGCGCGCTGATTCCCTGAGAAGAACAGGCGAAACTCTTCCGGGAACACATCCTCGGGTTTGACCTCATACCAGGGGTGAGTGGCCATGGCCTGCTCCTCTGTTTTGGGCTCTGGCAGGCGGCGGAAGTTACAGTCGGTCAGTGGACAAATTTCGTCGTAGTCATAGAAAACCACGCGTCCGTGGCGGGTAACACCAAAGTTTTTAAGCAGCATATCGCCGGGGAAAATATTCCCCGCGGCGAGCTGTTTAATGGCGCTGCCGTATTCGTCCATAACGCTGTAAAGCTGCTCTTCGTTGCAGTCTTTCAGGTAGAGGTTGAGAGGAATCATTTTCCGCTCAATATAGACGTGCTTGAGTATCAACACATTGCCGTGCTCCTCGACCAACGAGGGGGCCTCTTTATAGAGCTCGGCCATGAGCTCGTCCGAGAAACGGCGGCGGTCAAAGGCCAGGTTGTTAAATTCCTGGGTGTCGGCCATGCGGCCGCCGCGGTCCCAGCGTTTTACCAGGCTGTAGCATTTTCTAACGTGTTCCCGGCTCATCTCTTTAGGAGGCGTGAACTTGTCTTTGATCACTTTGTACACGTACCCGAAGTCTGGCCGGGTGAATACCAGCATCACCATGCCCTTGATCCCGGGGGCGATCACGTAGGGATCTTCGCTGTTTAACGTATCGTTGACGGCAAACCGGTAAAACTCCGTTTTACCGTGCTTTTGCATACCGATTGCGTTGTAGAGTTCAAACACCTCTTTGTGCGGCATGAGGCGTCGTAAAAATGCCACGTATTCCGAAGGAATCGAGGCGTCGACCATAAAGTAGCTGCGGCTGAAGCTGAAAAGAATTGAGAGGTCGTCAGGCTCGTGCAACAGCGTGTCGACGAAGAGCGAACCGTCATCGGAGTGCAGGATCGGCAGCACGAAGGGCTTGCTGAAATTGCCGCTGTAGGCGCGCCCAACCAAATACGCCGCTTTGTTGCGAAAGAATAGTGACTCCAGGGTCTCGACCCAGATCTCCCCAGTGCCTTCGGGGATGCGGGGCACCAGGTCTTGGTTGACGACGTTCATGACAAATTGAATGTCGCGCTGCTGGTCTTCCCAGGGAATATTGAACTCACAATCGTCCAACATTTGTTTGACGATGGCGGCGCCATTATCGCCGTTGAACTTGTAGCGCCGGAGAATAGAGTCGCTGTCGATTGGCCCTCGGTGTCCTGCCGGCGTGGTGGCAAAGGTGTGTTGATCCCGAATTTTTTCGTGCTCGAAGACGTAGCAGTAAATGGAGTTAAAGAAGGATTGTGCAATCTCGTAATTGTCGTGATTCTGAATTAGCTCGGCGTATTCTTGCTTGGCAACTTCCCAGTGCTCGCGGTCCTGCACGCTGCCGCCGGTAATGGTGTGGGCGGCTTCGGCGACAATGACCCGTTTTTGCTTCCAGAGGTTGAGGCGCGCGCGCATCGCCTCTTGAGAACCGTGCCAATCGGCGGCTTCAAAACGGGCTTGGGCGCCGAGGGTGATATTTTTAAATTCGGCGAAAAACGCATCGAAGCCATTGAGAATGGCCATCGCGAGTCGGCGGGTAACAGCGGTCATTGCTGGTAGTGTCCTGTCACGTAGGAGGGTATAGCTAAGAGTCTGCCCGACTTTCGCAGAAAAGCGAAGTCGGGCAGTGGGGGCTGCGATGTTTGCGCTTACAGGAAGCAGTCCGCCATTACTTCACGGGCTTCAGCCTGCTGGCAGTTGAGGATCATTGTGCCGACTTCGCCGCGTTGATTCGCTGCTTTCCAATCTTGGGCGCGCTCGCGAATGCGGGCTTCTGGGCCAACCAGCGCGACCTCGTCGACAAGTTCATTGGGCACCGCTTCGCGGGCTTCATCCTTCTTGCCGGCCAGGTAGAGGTCCTGCACTTTTTCTGCCGCGTCGCCGTAGCCCATACGGGTGGCGTAGTCGGTGTAGAAGTTCTTGCCCTTGGCGCCCATACCGCCAATATATAGCGCGAGGAAGTCTTTAATGAAGTGGCGACAGCCATCGAGGTTGTCGTCCATGATAACGCCGACAAAGGGGGCAACATCGAAGTCGGCCTTGCTGCGGCCACTCTTCTCCAGGCCCTTGTTGATCGCCGGCTCAAGCACGGAATATTTGTCGGGGCTCATCCACACAGGGAATACGCCGTCGGCGACTTCGGCCGAGGCGGCTACCCCGGCGGGAGTGATGGACGCGGTGTAAATGGGGATACTGGGGTCGCCGTGTAAAATTGATTTAAGCGCTTTGCCCAGGCCGGTGGTGCCTTCGCCTTTGTTGGGAATCTGGTACATCTTGCCATCAAATTCCAGCGGGCCTTTGCGCTCGAAAATCTGCTTCATAATTTTGATGTACTCGCGGGTGCGGGTGACGGGCTTGCCGTAGGGCACGCCGTGCCAGCCTTCCACCACCTGCGGTCCCGATGCACCCAGGCCGACGATAAAGCGGCCATCGGACAGGGCGTCCAGACTCATTGCCGTCATCGCCGCCATGGCGGGGCTGCGAGCAGGCATCTGCATAATGGCAGTACCCACCTTAATTTTTTCGGTTTGTGCAAGTATCCAGGCGGCCGGGCTAACGGCATCAGAACCATAGGCTTCAGCTGTCCACACTGAGTCGAAGCCCAGGGCTTCGGCGTGTTTAATGTCATCCATTGGCAGCGTTAATTTCGCGCCCGAGTAGCCCAGTAGTAGTCCCAGTTTCATTGCTGTTCCCCTTATTATTTTAGCGGGGCCCTGCGCCCCCTCGAATCGGTTAGCTTACCAGCGCTTTGCTGGAGAAGATAACGCCGGTTTCATCGGCATAGGCATAGTCGCCCGGTGCGATATCGATAGCGCCAAAGTGTAGGGCGACATTGAGTTGGCCCTCGTTGCGCTTCTCGGTTTTACGCGGCACGCTGCCCAGTGCCAATATGCCTAGCTCCATCGGGGCGATCTCTTCCACATCGCGCAGATAGCCGTAGATGATAATACCGCTCCAACCATTTTTAACCGCGGCGCCAGCAAGGTTGTCTCCAAGCAGTGAACGTCGCACTGAGCCGCCGCCATCAACGACTAATACGCGGCCTTCGCCAGGCTGTTTAACTTGCTCGGCAACCAAGGAGTTGTCTTCAAAGCACTTAATGGTGACAACTTGGCCGCCGAAATTGTGAGTCGCGCCGTAGTGGCGCAGCGGCAGTTCAAGAACGCGTACGTCGTCGCCGAATTCGTCGCAGAGATCGGGTGTAGAGATGGGCATGATTTTCCTCCGGGGGCTCAACGCGGCAGTGTTGGCGCTGAGCATAAAATAAATGATTCGGGTTAGGGCTTAGTCTGTGACTACAGCGAGGCACGATGCACTAATATCTGCATCGTAATAGGCCATGCCCAATTTATGTAGGTACTCCAAGCGATCGGCTTTCATTAGGTCTATTTCGGGCGCGTCGAAATTATTAGCTTGGTAAATACCTGCCAGATAAGCCATAAATTGCTCGCCCTCTTCGACTAATAATAAGCTGGCGGCGCCTACATCGGGTTTCACTTTGGCGTTCAGTTCTTCAGGAAGTGTTACCGCAAGTACAACTGGCTGCTCCTCTCCCTGAAACCTTACGCGGCGATTTCTCACGGTTTGCTCGGCCCAGTAAAAAGCCAATTCCTTGCTCTGGGTTAAGAAGACCGGCTCAATGGATTCGGAATAGCTATTGCCGATAGTGGCCATGGTTTCTTTGGCCGCTTGCTTCAGTGCCTTGTCGCCGGAGCGTTTTAAGCCCTGCTCCATGATGGCGTCAACCAGCGCCGAAGAGGTGCCGTGATACCACGTGCTGCTGGTGGTAAAGCCCTGTTCGTTTAATAAAGCCCTGGCATCTTTAAGAAAATCTGGTGCGTCAGTCATAGTAGAAGTTACACAGTCGGTTTGAGTTGGAAAGCATGTAGAAGTTTAGGGAAGCTTTGCACAGCTTAGCAATATCTCTGCGGGCCCTAAAAGGTCTGCGATTATCTTATTTAGCTAATTCTGCCCACAAAAAAGGCGACGCCTTTTTAAGGTGTCGCCTTTCGATTCGCAAGTGCGCTGTGCCCCGCGTGTTGCTAATTGCCGGGCACGTCGCCTAACGCGTGTTCAGATTTAGCTGAACTGGTTAGAGGTGTTTTTCGCACCACCTGCTTTCAGTGCCATTTCACCTGCGTAGTACTCTTTGTGATCGTCGCCCAGGTCAGAACCGGCCATGTTTTGGTGCTTAACACAGGCGATACCCTGACGGATCTCTTTACGCTGAACGCCTTCAACGTAACCCAGCATTGCTTTGTCACCGAAGTACTCTTTCGCCAGGTTGTCTACAGACAGTGCTGTAGTGTGGTAAGTCGGCAGAGTGATCAGGTGGTGGAATACGTTCGCTTCACGGGCAGTGTCTGCCTGGAAGGTGCGTACACGTGCATCAGCTGCAGCAGACAGTTCAGAGTCGTCGTACTCAGCAGACATCAGGTTGTCACGGTCGTAAGCAGAAACGTCTTTACCTTCAGCCGCCCATGCATCGTAAGTCTGCTGACGGAAGTTCAGTGTCCAGTTGAACGAAGGTGAGTTGTTGTAAACCAGTTTCGCATCGGGGTGAACCTTGCGAATCTCGTCCATCATGCCTTTGATTTCGTGAACAGTCGGTACTGCAGTTTCGATCCACAGCAGGTCAGCGCCAGCGTTGATCGCTTCGATGCAGTCAAATACGCAACGCTCGTGGCCAGTGCCCTGACGGAACTGGTACAGACCTGAAGGCAGGCGCTTAGGACGAACCAGCTTGCCGTTGCGGCTGATCAGTACATCGCCTTCAGCAGTGTCTTCGGGTGCAACTTCTTCACAATCCAGGAAGGAGTTGTAAATGTCACCTTGGTCGCCTGGCTCGCGAACAACAGCGATTTCTTTAGTCAGGCCAGCACCTTCAGAGTCAGTACGTGCAACGATAACACCGTCATCAACACCCAGCTCAAGGAAGGCGTAACGCAGCGCGCGCAGCTTAGCGTGGAAGTCAGCGTGGGGTACGGTTACTTTACCGTCCTGGTGACCACACTGCTTCTCATCGGCAACCTGGTTTTCGATCTGCAGGCAGCATGCACCGGCTTCGATCATTTGCTTGGCCATCAGGTAAGTCGCTTCAGCGTTACCAAAACCGGCATCGATGTCAGCAACGATGGGTACAACGTGAGTTTCGTGGTTGTCGATTTTGCTTTGGATTTCAGCTTCTTTAGCGCTGTCGCCAGCTTCGCGTGCTGCGTCCAGCTCGCGGAACAAGCCACCCAGCTCACGTGCGTCAGCTTGGCGCAGGAAGGTGTACAGCTCTCTTACCAGGTCGGCAACAACGGTCTTCTCGTGCATAGACTGGTCAGGCAGAGGACCAAAGCTAGAGCGCAGTGCAGCAACCATCCAGCCAGACAGGTAGAGGTAGCGGCGCTCAGTTGAGCCGAAGTGCTTTTTGATAGAGATCAGCTTTTGCTGACCAACAAAACCGTGCCAGCAGCCCAGAGACTGAGTGTACTTGGTTTTGTCTTTGTCGAACTCGGCCATGTCGCGACGCATGATGCCAGCGGTGTACTTGGCAATGTCCAGGCCGGTTTTGAATTTGTTCTGAGCACGCATGCGCGCGGCAGATTCGGGGTTGATAGCATCCCATGGGCTACCGGCTTGCTCTTTAAGTCCGGCGATGGATTGGATGTCTGCTTCTAACGATGACATATGCGGTCCCTTTTCATTGCGGTGGGTGGTTTAACGCAGGCTAGTGTACTCGCGACCTATAAATTTTTCTAATTTATAGATTCTATATTCGGTATTTTCGCGAGGAATGTTGCTGGGGTGTTGTGCTGCTCCGCTTGCATAAGCAATTTCTATTTTAATAAATTGCTGCGGGGCCCGCTGGCTATCCACCATTTAATAAATGAATAACAAGCATAATGTGGATATATTTGTGAAATCATTGGCGGCTAGCTAGGATGTCCTCCTAAGCCGTTATCTCTGATTTGCATGTGTTAGCTGTTAACATTCATGCTTCTTATATAAAGGGCGGTTTACAGACTCACCGACGCTAGAAGGAGTGGCAGATGTCAGCGCAGCAAATCAACCGGGTAGAACACAGTGGTCTTCAGATTGCCGAGGTCTTGTACCGTCTGGTGAATGAGCAGGTTGCCCCGGGCACCGGCATCGAGCCCGACGCGTTCTGGTCTGCACTGGCCGCGATTGTCGCTGATCTGGCGCCAAAGAACAAAGCTCTGTTGGCCAAGAGAGACGAAATTCAGGCCAAGATTGACGATTACCACCGCGCCAACCCGGGTAAGCCGGATATGGCGGCGTATAAAGCGTTCCTGGAAGAGCTGGGTTACCTGTTGCCCGAGCCCGCTGATTTTACCATTACCACCGAAAACGTCGATCAAGAAATCGCTGAACTGGCTGGACCTCAGCTGGTAGTGCCGGTGATGAATGCCCGGTTTGGTCTGAACGCTGCCAACGCCCGCTGGGGTAGCCTGTACGACGCTCTGTACGGCACCGATGTGATTTCTGAAGAGGGTGGTGCCGAGCGAGCTGGCGCTTACAACCCGGTTCGCGGTGATAAGGTTGTCGCTTATGCCAAGGCCTTCCTCGACAAGCATGTTGCTCTGGCTGAAGGCAGTCACGCCGATGCCACGGCATACAAAGTAGAAAATGGCAGTCTGGTAGTTAGCCTGGCGAATGGCGCCAATACCGGTCTGCAAGCGCCGGAGAAATTTGCCGGTTATATCGGCGATGCCGCTGCGCCCAGCAATATCCTGTTGGTTAACAACGGCCTGCATATTGATATTCAGATTGACGGCAACCACCCGATTGGCAAAACCGATGCCGCTCAGGTGAAAGATGTTTGCCTGGAATCTGCCCTGACCACCATTCAGGACTGTGAAGACTCAGTTGCCGCGGTAGACGCTGAAGACAAGTGCGTGGCCTACAGCAACTGGCTCGGCCTGATGAAGGGCAACCTCAGCGAAACCTTTAGCAAAGGTGGCAAAGAGCAGACTCGTCGCATGGCTGAAGACCGCGTGTTCACCGCGCCCAACGGCGGTGAAAAAGTGCTGCACGGCCGTAGCCTGCTGCTGGTGCGCAACGTCGGTCACCTGATGACCAATAACGCGATTATCGATGCACAGGGCAACGAAATCCCTGAAGGCATTATGGACGCCATGGTTACCGTACTGGCGGCGATGCACGACTTGAAAAAGACCGGCAGCCTGAGCAACTCACGCACCGGCAGTGTTTACATCGTTAAGCCGAAAATGCACGGCCCCGAAGAAGTGGCTTTTGCCGCCGAGCTGTTTGGCCGCGTTGAGGACGCTCTCGGTCTGGCTCGCAATACCCTGAAAATAGGCATTATGGATGAGGAGCGCCGTACCACGGTTAACCTTAAAGCCTGTATTGCTGCCGCCAGTGAGCGCGTGATCTTTATCAATACCGGCTTCCTGGATCGCACCGGCGATGAAATTCACACCAGCATGGAAGCCGGCGCTTTTGTCCGCAAGGCTGACATGAAGCAACAGGCTTGGATCAACGCCTACGAAGACTGGAACGTGGATATCGGTCTGGCCTGCGGCCTCAGTGGCAAGGCGCAAATCGGTAAGGGCATGTGGGCCATGCCAGACGAAATGGCGCAGATGATGGAAGCCAAAATCGGCCACCCCAAAGCTGGCGCCAACTGTGCCTGGGTACCGTCGCCCACGGCAGCCACCCTGCACGTAATGCACTACCATGAAGTGAATGTGCGCAGCCAGCAAGAGCAGTTGGCGGGCCGTCAGCGCGCCGCTTTGGAAGATATTTTGACCATCCCTGTCGCCGAAAACACCGACTGGAGCGCCGAAGAAATTCAGAACGAGCTGGATAACAATGCCCAGGGTATTCTCGGCTATGTTGTTCGCTGGATCGATCAGGGCGTGGGCTGCTCTAAAGTGCCAGATATCAACGATGTGGGCCTGATGGAAGACCGCGCGACACTGCGTATTTCTAGTCAGCACATCGCCAACTGGTTGCGCCACGGCATCTGCAGCGAAGAGCAGGTAATGGAAACTATGCAGCGGATGGCGGCGGTTGTTGATCGCCAGAATGCCGGCGATGCAAGCTACCGCAATATGGCGCCGAACTTCGACGATAGTGTGGCTTTCCAGGCCGCTTGTGAGCTGGTTTTTGAAGGTGTCAAACAGCCCAGTGGCTACACAGAACCAGTATTGCACCGCCGCCGTATTGAATATAAAGCGAAGCACGGCGCTTAAGGACTCCGGTCCACAACGATTTCCTGTCAGTGAGGCTTGGCCCGGTTCTACCGGGCCTTTTTTTTGCCCGCTTTCTATGTGCTTTGCTGGCGAAGTGGCGAAAAACTGCCCATAATCACCCCGTATTATATTGAGTAGCGGAGTCATCAGTCTCATGAATTTATCGCGTATCGACCTGAACCTGCTGGTTTACCTGGACGTGCTTCTGCGCGAGAAAAATGTCACGCGAGCGGCGGAGCAGTTGGGAATTACCCAGCCAGCCCTGAGTAACGGTTTGCGGCGCTTGCGTGACCTGTTTAATGACCCGCTTTTAGTGCGCACTAGTGAAGGGATGACGCCGACAGAGCGCGCGCTGGAGCTGCAGCCGCAGGTAAGGAATATTCTGTCCTCAGTAGAACAGGCGGTGCTGCCCGTATCAGACTTTGAAGTGACCGAGAGCACGCGGGTGTTCCGGGTTATGGCCAGTGACTACGCCGAGTCGACCTTGTTGACGAGGCTCTTGTTCAAGCTCCGTGACGAGGCACCTAATATTACACTGGATATCCTGACGCCCTCCGATGTGACCTTCCAGGACCTTGAGCAAGGCAAGATCGATATGGCGGTCAACCGTTTCGACCGTTTGCCGCAATCCTTCCATCAGGCTACCGTCTGGCGCGACAGTTTTTCCTGCCTGATGAGCAGCGAGAATAAGGCGCTGGAGAACTTTGATATGGATGCCTTTCTTGCTGCGCCGCATATCTGGGTAAGCAAGACCGGTATGGGGGTTGGCCGTGGCATGAGCCACAGAGACAGTCAGCGCTTGGGCTGGGTGGATGAGGCACTGGCCGAAGTGGGGCACGAACGTCAGATTCGCGTTTTCACGCGCCACTATCAAGTGGCTGCCTTGCTGGCGAGGCACCCCGACCTGATCGCTACCCTGCCTACCCAGGTCGCCAAGTTGTACGCCGAAGATCCACGGCTGGCAGTTCGCAAGCCGCCATTTATGATTATTCCCATCGAGCTGAAACTGGCTTGGAGTCCGCTCCTGCAGCACGACCCCGGTCACATTTGGTTGCGCCGCCGCATCGTTGATATGGGCCAGGAAATGATCGAGCACGGCTAGCGAGATTTACTTATATAGCCGCCTGCTTGCACTGCGTACACTGCAGTTTTTATCTGTAGGGCATCCGGGGTGCACCAGTTGAGTTTTGGTCGCGTTCGACCAGTCGGCAATATTGTCGAACTCTGTATTGACGAGGGGCGTGAATTGACGCTCCAGTCCCTCACTGAATTTCGCACGTGGATAGGCGCGCATATGCCCCCGCGGTTTGCGGTGTTGGTCACGGGTTCCTTAGATTTCTCGCTGGGCTTTGAAGCGCAGGCCGACTTGGGAAATGTTGCGGGCTTACAGGCTATCGCCATCGTTCGGCAATTCCCGCGCAGTGACTTGGTTTTCGATATTATTCGTCGTCTGCCGCGCGATCACGTACTGAAGCTAGAGTTATTTCCCTCGCGCGACAGCGCTTGCAAGTGGCTTAGAGAACACTTGGTCGTAACCCATTAATCGGACAAATATTCCCCAAACCCTGGCCTGAACCGCCGCTTCGCGTGACCTCGTCGGCTAAAGCTGTCATGCTTGCCGCCTCATTTTAACGGGAGGTTCCCATGAATATTGCCAACGATTGCGTGGTGGCATTTCACTACACCCTCACCGACGACAACGGTGTGGAACTCGATTCATCAAAAGGTCAGGATCCCCTGGCGTATCTGCATGGCCATGGCGGCATTATCCCCGGCCTTGAGCGCGAGCTGGAAGGCAAAGTCGCGGGTGATGAATTGAAAGTGACTGTTCAGCCAGGCGACGCCTATGGCGAGCTCAACCCCGAGCTGATTCAAGCTGTGCCCCGCGACGCTTTCCAGGGTGTAGAGCAGATCGAGGTGGGTATGCAGTTCCAGGCGCAGGGCGCTGGTGGTCAAGTGCAGATGGTCGTTGTAAAAGCGGTTGATGACGAGAACGTCACGGTCGACGCCAACCATCCACTGGCAGGCCAAACACTTCACTTCGAAGTCAGCATTGCCGACGTGCGTCAGGCAAGCGAAGAGGAAATTGCTCACGGTCACGTGCACTGATTGAGCGGTTTGACGGGCCGGTAGCCATCGGCCTGTCCCCCCTGCGTTCCCCACTTTCGTATTTTCCCCCCGTGTTTCACCCTGTTGCCGTTGCTGGCAAGAAACCTGCTTGTTTACCTTGAGCGGCCACTTTTATTGGTGGCTATTATGCTTATAAGAATTCAAGGAGAAGCATTGAGTGTCTCAACTAGAACTTGGTATCGCAGCGTTTTTGCAGCGTGAGTCGTTGCCAGCCAGGTATTCCCAGCAAATCCATGAGTATTTTCTGCCATTTATTCAGGGGTATCTGGCAGCCCCGGCCGAGGGTGTTCGCGTGCTGGGTATTCACGGCGCGCAAGGCAGTGGTAAATCCACGTTAACGGCCTTTTATCAATGGTATTTGAGTGAGTGTTGTGGCCTTAGCGTGGCGGCTATCTCTTTGGATGATTTCTACCTCTCCCCTGAACAGCGCGAACAATTAGCGCAGCAGGTTCACCCCTTACTCGCTACCCGAGGCGTGCCTGGCACGCACGATGTCGCCTTGGCTCGTCGTACCTTGTCCGCGCTCCGGGCAGGCCAGGCGTGCTCGTTACCGCGATTTGATAAAGCGCGGGATCGCGCCTTTCCCTCAGTCGAATGGCCTCAGGTGAGCGGTGTCGATGTAGTGATTTTCGAGGGCTGGTGCCTGGGGGTGCCCCCTCAGCGGGATGCCGAATTACGTGACCCAATTAACGCCCTGGAGCATGGCGAAGATGCATCGGGAAACTGGCGCCGCTGGGTGAATGAGCAGTTGCAAGCGGTTTATCAACCGCTGTTTGCTGAGCTCGATTATTTACTGATGCTGCAGGCGCCGAGCTTTGACTGTGTGGCACACTGGCGCAGTGAACAGGAAAAAAAGCTAATGGCTCGGCGAGCGAATGACCCCAACGCACAGTTTATGAGCGCCGCGCAGATACATCGGTTTATCAGCCATTACGAGCGCTTAACGCGGCATGCCATTGCCGTGCTGCCGGCGCAGGCCGATGCCTGCATGGTGCTTGACGCTCAGCGCCGAGTGCGAGCATTACAGTACCGGGAGGCAGACTCGTGAAGCCCAGTGTTGTGTTTACCGACTTAGATGGCAGCCTACTCGACCACGACAGCTACTCGTTTGCGGCGGCCGCGCAAGCGCTGGCATTGCTGGCGTTGCGTAACATTCCGTGGATATTGAACAGCAGCAAAACGGCCGCCGAGATGTCAGTACTCCGCCAACAGCTGAACAATCGTTATCCCTACATTGTTGAAAATGGCGCGGCGGTGATTTACCCGGAGAATGCGCCGGACGGCTTGCGCGAGTGTCGCTGGGGGCGGGTAAAGCAGTTGGCCCGCTGTCGAGAGGACTTCCTTCCTCACTTGCACCAGTGGCGAGCGGAGGAGGGGTTTCGCTTTCGCGGCTTTGCGGATATGAGTGCACCAGAATTGTGCGACGAAACCGGGTTGACCCAAAATGAAGCAGAGGCGGCTTTGCAGCGGGAATATTCCGAGCCGATGGTCTGGCAGGGCGACAACGCGAGCTGGCAGCGCTTTGAGCGACGGTTAACGGCGGAGGGGCTGCGAGCTCAGCGTGGCGGACGATTTATTCATATCAGCGACCACTGCGACAAGGGGCAGGCCATGCTCTGGCTGGCGCCTCGTCTGGTCGAGGGCTGCCAGGCCCCTCGTACCATTGCCTTGGGTGACGGCGGGAATGATGTGCCCATGCTCGCGCTGGCGGATGAGGCGGTGTTGATTCGCTCCCATGCCAATGCGCCACCGCCGATTCCTGCGCCGAAGGGGCGCCTGCAATTAACCGATGCTGTTGGCCCTGAGGGGTGGAATAGCGCTGTATTAGCGCTGTTGGACAACAACGCTAGAAACGGCACGGAAAATGCCTAGTAATGTATAGGTAATCGGGCGTCTGATCGCCACCTCGACAATGCTAGGGCAGCGAGGCGGCATGCACAGACGGACAATAACGACAGGGAAACCCCATGGCAGATTTTTATCAAAACGGCATCATCACCACATTGCATAACCTGGTTGATCGCCCCATTGAAGCCCTTGAGACAGAGCTCAGCCAATTCGCGCAACATCGGCCGATGGCGCTGGTGTTGCCATCGCTGTTCTCCGAGCTTGAGGGGCCGGCACTGGCGAATATCATTGATGAAATCGCCAAAGTCCCCTACATCAACGAGGTGGTGATCGGCTTAGACCAAGCGGATGAGGCGCAGTACCGCCACGCCTTGGCCTTTTTCAACCGCCTTCCTCAGCGTCACAGGGTGTTATGGAATGATGGGCCGCGCCTGCGCGCCCTGGATGCCAAACTGCAAGGGCGCGGGCTGGCGCCGCTCGAGGCGGGCAAGGGGCGAAACGTTTGGTATTGCCTCGGCTACATATTGGCGTCGGGCGACAGTGAGGCGATCGCGCTGCATGACTGCGATATTTTGACCTATGATCGACGCCTGCTTGCACAGCTGTTTTATCCGGTTGCCAACCCCGCTTTCAACTACGAGTTTTGCAAGGGTTTCTATGCGCGGGTTGCCGACGGCAGGATGAATGGCCGGGTTAGTCGCCTGTTGGTGACTCCCTTGATTCGCTCACTCAAAAAGATTTTTGGCGATCTCGACTACTTGGAGTATTTGGATAGCTATCGCTACCCCTTGTCCGGTGAGTTCTCCATGCGACGAGACGTGCTCAATGACCTGCGTATCCCCAGCGACTGGGGGCTGGAGATCGGCGTACTGTCGGAGATGTACCGCAATTACTCGACGAACCGTCTCTGTCAGGCAGACATCGCGGATGCCTACGATCACAAGCATCAATCACTGTCTGCCGATAACGATGCCGGTGGCTTGTCGAAAATGTCTATCGATATATCCAAGGCGATTTTTCGCAAGTTGGCGACTACCGGGGTGGTGTTTAACAGCGAGACCTTCCGCTCCATCAAAGCAACGTATTTTCGCGTGGCCTTGGACTTTGTTGAGAGCTATCGCAATGACGCCGTGATGAATGGCCTGGACCTGGATCTTCACCGAGAGGAAGAGGCGGTGGAGTTGTTTGCCGGCAATATTGTTAAAGCGGGCAATGATTTTCTCGACAACCCGATGGAGACGCCCTTCATTCCCAGCTGGAACCGCGTGTGTAGCGCTGAGCCGCGACTTCCCGGCGAACTGCTGGCGGCGGTCGACGCTGATATGGCCGAGTACAGCCAATGACAGGTAGCGACGCCCAGCAGCACTTGAAAGACAAGCTCTATGCGCATGTCGAGCATATCTACCCCGCTGAAAATGCTGACGAGCTCATAGAAAAAATGATCGCGCTGATGGACCTCAATCAGCGCTGTTTTATGCCTGAGCCACACAAGAACCTGTGGGACGAGCGCGACTGTTTAATGATTGCCTACGGCGATTCACTGCTCAAAGAGGGGGAATGGCCGCTGCATACCTTGCACGATTTCTTGCGCAGCGAATGCCGTGGGGTGATCAGTGGTGTGCATATCTTGCCGTTCTATCCCTGGAGTTCCGATGACGGCTTTTCGGTTATCAACTACGTTGAAGTGAATCCGGCGCTGGGTGAGTGGCAGGACGTGAGCGCCATTGCTCGCGACTTCGATCTAATGGCTGACTTGGTCGTCAATCATTGCTCCAGCCGCAGTCAGTGGTTTGAAAATTACAAGCAGCGCCGCCACCCGGGAAAGGACTACTTCGTAGAGGGTGACCCGCAATGGGACCTGTCTGCGGTGGTCAGGCCGCGAACCAGCGATTTGCTGGCGGAGGTGCAAACGCTCGACGGTAAGCGCCATGTCTGGTGCACCTTCAGCCACGACCAGGTTGACCTCAATTTTCGCAACCCCGAGGTGCTGCTGGAGTTTGTGCGCATTATTCGGCACTACCTGGATCAGGGGGTAAAAATTTTTCGTCTCGATGCGGTCGCCTTTCTGTGGAAGGAGGTTGGTGGCAGCTGCCTAAATTTGAGTCAGACCCACGAAATTGTCAGGCTGTTTCGCAGCTTGGTTGAGCACGCCGCGCCAGATGCCATTCTGATTACAGAGACGAATATCCCGCTGCGAGAAAATTTGGCCTACTTCGGCAACGCCAATGAAGCGCATCTGGTATACAACTTCTCATTGCCGCCACTGCTGCTCAATGCGCTGGTCAGCGGTGACAGCGCCGCGTTGACTAACTGGATGATGGGAATGCCCGCGGCGCAGGACGGTACCAGTTACTTCAACTTTATTGCCTCTCACGACGGCATTGGTTTGCGCCCGGCCGAGGGCTTGTTGAGCGATGCCGAAATTGATGACCTAGTGGCGCTGATGCAGCGCAGCGGTGGCCGGGTGTCGTGGCGCGCCTTGGGTAGTGGTGCCAGCCGCCCCTACGAGATTAACATTAGCTTGTTCGATGCGATGCGCCAGCGCCAGGGCGCGGGCGAGGATGGCTTCCAGGAGGCGCGTTTTCTCTGCGCTCACGCTTTGATGCTGGCCCTGCAGGGCATACCCGCGTTTTATATTCACAGCCTATTGGCGACACCTAACGATGAACAGCGCGTAGCGCACAGCAACCACAACCGCGCGATTAATCGTCATCAGTGGCAGGCTGACGAGCTCGCCTGTGCGCTGGCGGAGGGCAGTCATCACCGGCGGATATTCGATACCCTTAAAGCGATGATTCGTCGGCGCGCTCAGCAGCCGGCGTTTCACCCCAATGCCGCTCAGTACCCGCTTCACTTGGGCAGCGCCCTGTTTGGCCTGCGCCGAGAGAGCGTTGTTGAAGGCGCAGAGCAAACCCTGCTGGCAATCTACAACCTCAGTGCGGACACGCAGCGACTGCCCCTTGCCGAGCTGAATCTCGATGCTGGCTTGCGCTGGCGGGAATTGCTCAGCGGCGCGGAGATTGGCGCCGAGCGCGGCGATCTAATGCTGCCGCCCTATGCCTACTGCTGGCTGGCGGCTGACGCCGAGTAAGGGTGGCCGGCCGCTAGGCGCACGAACTGTTCTTGTATTGACCCCCAATGTTACTCAACCGTTTGGGCGTATCTGCTATGCTTCGGCCTCGTTTTGTCCAATAGATTATGCACCACGAGGTTCGTGATGGCCGATTATAAAGCTCCCCTGCGTGATATCGATTTTGTCTTGAATGACTTCCTTAATAGTGAACAACACTATGCTGGTCTGCAGGGCTGTGAGCAGCTTAGCAGTGACCTGATGGATGCGATCATTAGCGAAGGGGCCAAGTTCGCAGAGAACGTCGTTAACCCCATTGCCGCTACTGGTGATGAGCAGGGCTGTAAATTCGTTGATGGTAAGGTCTCTACGCCAGATGGTTTCAAGGAAGCCTTTCGCCAGTGGGGCGAAGGCGGCTGGCAGGCCTTGGGTGTACCTGCTGAAGACGGTGGTCAGGGCTTGCCTTCGTCGCTTGGCACGGTGATTGGTGAAATGGTCGGCGCCCCGAGCTGGGCATTCAGTATGTACGGCGGCCTCGCATTGGCTCCCGTTACCTGCCTGCTTAACGGCGGCACTGAGGAGCAAAAACAGCGCTATCTCCCCAAACTGCTAAGCGGCGAGTGGGCAGGCACAATGTGTCTGACCGAGGCGCACTGTGGCTCCGACGTCGGCCTGCTGCGCACAAAAGCCACCAAGAATGACGATGGTACCTACACCCTGCAGGGCACCAAGATCTTTATCTCGGGTGGCGAGCAGGATATGACCGACAACATCATTCACGCCATTTTGGCGCGTGTTGACGGGGCGCCTGAGGGCACCAAGGGCGTGTCACTGTTTATCGCGCCGAAATACTGGGTGAATGAAGACGGCTCAACGGGCGACTTCAACAACATCAACTGCGGCTCCATTGAAAAGAAAATGGGTTTGAAAGCCTCGGCGACCTGCGTAATGAACTACGACGGCGCGCGGGCGGTGTTGTTGGGCGAAGAGAATCGCGGCTTGGAAATTATGTTTAAGCTGATGAACTCCGCCCGTTTGGGGACCGCCTTGCAAGGGCTGGCCATGGGTGAGATCGCCTATCAGGGTGCGATGGATTATGCCCGCGAGCGTTTGCAGATGCGCTCATTGACAGGGCCGAAGAACCCAGATGGCCCCGCCGACCCGATTATTGTTCACCCCGATGTGCGCCGTATGCTGCTTACTCAGAAGGCCTTTGTGGAAGGCCAGCGCGCGTTCATCTACTGGTTGGCTCAACAGGTGGATTTAACCAAGCACGGCGATGAAGAACAGCAGGCACACGCGGGCAAGTTGTTGGAGTTACTGACACCCATTGCCAAGGCATTCTGTACGGAAACGGCCCAAGAAGTTACCTACCTTGGCATGCAGGTATTTGGTGGTCACGGCTACATCAGTGAGCACGGCATGGAGCGCATCGCACGTGATAACCGCATCTCAACAGTGTACGAAGGAACCACTGGTATTCAGTCGCTGGACTTGATTGGCCGCAAGGTAATGGGCAGCGGTGGCGAAGTGCTGCGTCACTTTACCAAAATCATTCACAAGTACTGCGAGTCTCACAAAGACAACAGTGCGATGACTGAATTTGTTGAACCGCTGGCGGCGCTGAACAAAGAGTGGGGCGAGCTCACCATGGCGGTGGGTGAAAAAGCGATGAACAATGCTGACGAAGTCGGCGCGGCGTCGGTGGATTATCTGATGTACTCCGGTTATGTCGCATTTGCCTACATTTGGGCGCAAATGGCCGAGGTGGCCCAGCAGAAATTGGATGCCGGTGAAGACAACGGCCTGTACCGAGGTAAGGTTAAAACGGCGCGCTTCTACTTCCAGCGCCTGCTGCCGCGCACTGCAACCCACAAGGCGGCTATGCTAGCGGGGGCTGACGCGTTGATGGATGTTAGCGAAGACGAGTTTGTCTACTGAGACAATGTTGTCTGCCAGCAAAAAAACGGAGCCTTATGGCTCCGTTTTTGTTTCAGCTTATGGGGTTAGCGGTTGAGCCGCTGGTCGATCAGCTGGTCGACAACCGAGGGGTCGGCCAGTGTTGAGGTGTCGCCGAGGTTCTCCAGCTCATTGGCGGCAACCTTGCGCAGGATGCGCCGCATAATTTTGCCGGAGCGGGTCTTGGGTAGCCCCGGTGCCCACTGAACCAGGTCCGGTTTTGCGATGGGGCCGATTTCCTGCACGCAGAGCGCGGTGAGTTCTTTAACCAGTTCCTCGCTGCCTTCTACGTCATGCATTAGCGTGACGTAGGCATAGATACCTTGGCCTTTCACATCGTGGGGGTAGCCGACCACCGCCGCTTCGGCGACCTTATCGTGCAGTACCAGAGCGCTTTCAACCTCGGCGGTACCCATGCGGTGGCCGGAGATATTCAGCACATCATCGACGCGGCCGGTAATCCAGTAGTCACCGTCTTCATCGCGGCGCGCGCCGTCACCGGTGAAATAGTAGCCGGGGTAAGCGCTAAAGTAGGTGTCGATCATCCGTTGATGGTCGCCGTAGACGCTGCGAATTTGGCTAGGCCAGGAGCGTTTGATTACTAGCAGGCCTTCACCGGGGCCTTCAATTTCGTTGCCTTCGGTGTCCAGCAGGGCGGGCTCAACGCCAAAGAAGGGCTTGGTGGCTGCTCCCGGTTTCATGTCGGTGGCGCCGGGCAGGGGGGTGAGCATATGCGCGCCGGTTTCTGTTTGCCACCATGTGTCTACGATCGGGCAACGTTTGTCGCCAACAACGCGGTAGTACCACTCCCAGGCTTCTGGGTTGATCGGCTCACCGACGGTGCCCAGCAGTCGCAGACTACTGCGCGAGCTGCGCTCCACAAATTCATCGCCTGCCCCCATGAGTGCGCGAATTGCCGTGGGTGCTGTGTAGAAAATACTGACATTATGCTTGTCGATGACCTGCCAAAAGCGCGAGGCATCGGGGTAAGTGGGCACGCCCTCAAAGAGTAGCGTGGTCGCGCCATTGGCCAGTGGGCCGTATACGATATAGCTATGTCCGGTTACCCAGCCGACGTCGGCGGTACACCAGTAGACCTCGCCGTCTTTGTAGTCAAAGACGTATTTGTGGCTCATGGCTGACTGCAACAGATAGCCAGCGCTGGTGTGCAGCACACCTTTGGGTTTACCGGTTGAGCCGGAGGTGTAGAGGATAAATAGAGGCGCCTCGCTCTCGACGGCCTCAGGGGCGCATTCGGCGCTTGCCGCCTGGGTGGCTTCTTCGTAGCAAACGTCGCGGCCTTCCTGCCAGCTGACATCGGCGCCAGTGCGGCGCACCACAATACAGCTGTCGACGGTGGGGCAGTCGGCGAGTGCTTTGTCGGCATTCTCTTTCAAGGGAATTGCCTTGCCGCCGCGAACACCCTCATCAGCGGTGATCAGCATTTTGCATTCGGCGTTCTGAATGCGGTCTTTCAGTGCCTCGGGGGAGAACCCGCCGAATACCACTGAGTGCACGGCGCCGATGCGGGCGCAGGCCAGCATGGCGTAAGCCGCCTCGGGAATCATCGGCATGTAAATGCATACTCGATCGCCCTTCGTCACGCCGCGTGCTTTCAGCACGTTGGCGAGTTTGCACACCGCGGTGTGCAGTTCGCGGTAGCTGATATGAGCGCTGTCGCTGGGGTCGTCGCCCTCCCAGATAATCGCCGTTTGATCGCCGCGGCTTTCCAGGTGCCGGTCGATGCAGTTATAACTTACATTCAGCTTGCCACCGTCAAACCAGCTGGCTTCTCCCTTGGGGAAATCGTACTCACAGATATTGTTCCAAGGCGTGTCCCAGCTCAGCATTTCACTGGCTTGTTGCGCCCAGAAGGTGTCTGGGTCGTCGATGGATTGCCGATACATTTCTTCGTAGCGATCGCGATCAATATGCGCATCACGGGCAAAGGCTTCGGGTACGGAATGGGGAGTAAAAGTCGTCATGGCGCATCCTGTTTATTGCATTTATTGTGGCTGCCGGAATCCATTAGGCAGCGACCGATGCATTGAGCATACCTGCTGATAACACGCCGTTGAAGCCCAAATAGACTAAAGTCGAAGGGGATTTTTTAGCGATATTTCCGCTCGAATGGGCGGATGGTGGGGCAAAAGGGCCCGAAGGCCCTGTGCGCGAGCTACCAGTGTTCGGGGTAGTCGAAGTTGGGGTATTCAAGCCCGATGCGCTTGGCGTACTCATTGGCGAAAACCCCATTGGGGTCCAATTTTGCCAGCACTTTATTAAAGCGGCTGAGGCGTTTGCCGTAGTCGTAAACGCCGAGTTCACGTTGCAGGTCGAAGGCCCATTCACGATTCTTTGCCCAGTGGGCTCTGGCGCCGAAGTCTTCAATCAATACCGTGACATACTCCACAAAGGGTGCCATATACGCTTCCAGCTCTGCGTCGCTGAAACCGGCCGGCACGTAGATCGGCATCTCAATGTGGACGACATGGCTGTTGTCTTCAAATGGGCCGCCGGTGCCTGTGTAGGCCATGAGAGTGTGGTCCTCACTTTTTGCGTAGCGGGTGAAGACGCCGACAAGAGGAAGCCGAACGTCAAGGTTCTTGCGGTTCTGGCCGTGCAGGAAGCGGTTGATATATTCCATGGCGGCGGCAGCATTGGCGCGAGGAACCGCGACTTCCCAGTCCATTTGGAAGAAGCCGTCTTGGCCGTCGACCAGGGTGCTGGTAATCATTCGGTGTTGGGGGCCAATAACATCGGCGCTGAATACCGTTTTTCCGTCTTGCTCTTTGGTGAAGGGCGGTTGATTCACAAACTGCAGATAGCGGAATCGCTCCATTACCCCGTCGAGATACCCGCCTGGGTTACACGCGGCGGTGTGCATGGCCTGTTTGAAGAAGGGGAAAATCTGCGCGGGCACGGAGGGGTTCAATAGGCGATTCTGGGCGCCGGGCTCGGCGGCGGCGGTTGTTTCTTTGCCGCAGGTTCGCACGACCTTGCCAACACCTGGATACCAGTTGTACTGGCCGAAATCACACTGCTTAATGTTCTCCCAGGCTGAGTCGGGGCCGTTGTTAAACAAGTAGTCGTCATCGTGGTAGGTGACTTTGACGTGAAGGTTTTTAGTGTCTTGCACCTCGATTCTCAGACGGGTGACAACGCCGAGATAGCCGAGGTTGGCGGTGAGGGCTTTCCACTCGTCTTTATTCGTCGTGCCGCGAGAGAAGTGTCGCAACTGCCCGTCTGCGGTCACGACGTCCATGCTGACCACGCTGTGGGAAAGCACGGTGCGATGCTTGGGAGAGCTGCCGTGTGAACTGGTTGCAATGTGCCCTGCTACGGTAGGAAATGCGTAACCCAGGTGGGTGTAGCCAATGGACTTGCCGCGAGGATGCAGCCATTCCGAGAGATCCCACATCAGCGTGCCCGCGGGCACGTTGACAACGTCGACGCCTTCAAAGGTCTCCAGTTGTATGCCCATATTGGGGTTGTGCATCGTGAGTTGTGCGGTGCTGATTAACACGCCGTCGGTGCACATTACATCGGTCGCGGAATGGGCTTTGCCTGTGACCTTCACGCGTTTCCCGGCCGCGGCAGCTGCACTCACCAGTTGCTTTACCTCGTCAACGCTACTGGGTGTGTGCAGTGTTTCAATGTCGTCGCACAGGGTTTGGTAGTTGTAAGAAGCGAGCTGCCAATCGCCGCAGTCGGCAGGGCAGTTGTCGGCGGTCTCAAGCGCGTCGCACATCTGGTTGCCGCAGCTGGCGGCGATCTCCAGGCTAGGGCATGTGGCAAGCCCGCCGATATCGCCAACTAAAAGAGGGAGCTCGGTCAGTAGGCCAGGCAGATCGCTATCCCGGAAACGATAGACGACCCTGTCCTCAGCGCTGCCGCCACAGTATTCCCCATTTGCTCCCACCGAGCAGGCGAGTACCGAGAAAGCTTGAATGGGCACAATGGTGTCTTCGTCAAACCGATAGTTGAGTTCGCCGCTCTCGGCGGGGAGCTCGGTAATCAGGGCGGGTGTGCCGAGCAGCGGTAGGCTGAGGATTTTGTTGCCTTGCGTATCTGCCCAGTACAGCCGGTAGTGCGTAAGGGTCTCCCCGTTAGCGGCGGGGGTCAACTCAATCCCCTCCGCGGTGAGTTTGTCGGGAATAAGCTGCTCACCTGCGGTATAGGTAAAGCTAACCGCTCGGGGGAGCGGTAGTGTTTCGCTGCCGCCGCCGAATAGAGCGCCTAAGTTCAGTGCTTGTGCTGACATGCTGGCAGTCACCATAGCGCAGGCTGCCGCGCAGCGGCGCAGATCAGGCAAGCGACTGCTAAGAAAGTGCTTCATAGATTTCCTTATTTTTGTATTGGAGGCAAGGCGCAGCCGCATACAGCGAATGGATCACTGCGATGGCGCGCGGTGCTGCCGTTGTTATTGTTGTTATGCTGCCGAAGGCGCTCGGCCCCGGCAGGTGCTGGCAAATAGTAACGAGGTAGGGGGGCAAGGCAATGTCTCAGCCTCGCGAAATGTGAGCAAGTCTATAAATTGGCAATAAAAAAGGCCCCATAAGGGGCCTTTTAAGGAAGTCTGTGAGCGAGGTTACGCAACCTGTACAGGGATGGCGTTGCTCGAGTGGCTCACGGTATTGTCTTCGTTCATATAAATCAGGCGCGGCTTGAAGTTAAGCAGTTCCGCTTCGGTATAGCTCGCGTACGCGCAGATAATAATAGTGTCACCGACGCCGGCCTTGTGGGCGGCTGCACCGTTAATGGAGATGATGCCACTGTTATCTTCACCGCGAATCGCGTAGGTCGTGAAGCGTTCACCATTGGTGACGTTGTAGATTTGAATCTGTTCAAACTCACGAATGCCAGACATGTCCAGCAGTTTGCCATCTATGGCGCACGAGCCCTCGTAGTTTAATACCGCATGGGTCACGCGAGCTTTATGGAGTTTGGCTTTCAGCATAACGGACTGCATAACGCTGTTCCTTTCTCTTCGGTCTCGGCCGGGGCTTAGTTAGCCGCCAGCATGCCCCAGTCGGCACTGGGATTCAGGGTCAGGGTGACGTTGTCGATAAGCCGCGTCGAGCCGAGCTTAGCGGCGGCTAGTATAACAACTTCTTCTGTGTCCGGGCGAACCTGCTCTAGGCTGCGGGCATCACAAATATTTACATAATCGGGTTCAAAGCCGCCGTCCTTGAGCGCCAGTTTGGCGTAGAGTTCAAGGTCGCTGTAGCTGTCGTAGCCGCAGGCGATGGCTTCGCGCATTTCTTGCAGCACCCGGTGCAGCAGGGGCGCGGTATTGCGCTGGCTATCGTCTAGGTAGCCGTTGCGCGAACTTAGAGCCAGGCCGTCTTCAGCTCGGGCAGTTGCCACACCAATAATGTTGATGGGCATGCAGAGATCCTTAACCATCTTGCGGATCACGCTCAACTGCTGAAAGTCTTTTTCACCAAACACCGCAGTGTCTGGCTGAACCATATTGAACAGTTTGTTCACAATAGTCGCCACACCGGTGAAGTGACCTGGGCGACTGGCTCCGCAGTGCTGTTCCGACACGGCGGGAACGGAAACTTTGGTGTGCTGCTCCATGCCTTCTGGGTAGATTTCTTCCACCTGAGGTTGGAACAGGAACTGGACGCCTTCAGCGAACAGTTTCTCTTTGTCAGCCGCCAGGGTGCGCGGGTAATTGCCTAGATCCTCGCTAGCGGAAAACTGCAGCGGGTTGACAAAAATACTCACGACAACGACATCGGCCTCGCGAGCCGCGCGTCTCACCAGCGATAAGTGGCCTTCGTGCAGATTACCCATAGTGGGAACGAAGGCAACAGTTTTACCTGCGCGGCGAGCGGCGGAAAGTGCTGCCCTGAGCGCTGCGGTTGTGCTGTATGTTTTCATACCACCTAACTTCCCAATCTCGATCTTTACGCGCTTTGCGTAAAGGCAGTTTGCTGTGAAGTCAGTCCGCTGATTCTGCGGGCTGGCGACCTTTCCACCGCGGTGCGTTTACACTGCTTACATTGGTCACAAACTGACCAGTTCTACGGTGGCGGGCAAGTATGCCCCAAGAGCAATGGCCGTTCAATGCCTTGGTAACAAAAAATTCATGGCATTGTTACCGCTCAAAAGTGTTTCGCTGGGTAACAGTTTCAGGGATTTCAGCCGCTTAGTCAAAACCGTGTTCGGCGGCGGGAAAGCTGCCATCAAGCACTGCGCTGCGATAGCGCTGCAGGGCGTGTTCGATGCTGGAGCTGTCCTGGGCAAAGTTGCGGACAAAACGGGCGGTTTTCTCGGTGATGCCAAGCAGGTCGTGCAGCACCAGTACTTGAGCGTCGGTGTCAGCACCGGCGCCAATGCCGATAACGGGGATAGCAAGGGCTTGGCTGATTTGTTTGGCCAGTTGGCGGGGTACGCATTCCAGCACCAGCATTGCGGCGCCGGCAGCTTCTAGTGCTTTTGCATCGTTGATGATGCGCTGGGCCTGGTCATCGTCGCGCCCCTGTACGCGGTATCCACCGAGCACATTCACCGACTGAGGCGTAAGCCCAAGGTGTCCGCAAACCGGAATGCCTGCACGACTTAGCAGGCGGATGTCGTCGCAGAGCCAGTCTCCGCCCTCTAATTTGACTATCTGTGCGCCGGCACGCATCAGTTGCGTTGCATTGTCGAGGCATTGCTGAGTGCTGTGGTAGCTGGCGAACGGCAGGTCGGCGATGATGAGTGGTGCTGAGCAGCCGCGGGCCACGCAGGCGGTATGGTAGGCCATGCCATCGACGGTCACGGGGATGGTGGAGTCGTGGCCTTGCAGGACCATTCCTAAGGAGTCGCCAACAAGAATGACTTCAATCTCGGCTTTCTCCACCAGGCGGGCAAAACTGGCGTCGTAGCAGGTGACAACGGCAAATTTCTCGCCACGCTGTTTTTTCTGCATCAGGCTGGGGATGCTGATTTTGCTCATAGTGGGCCTCGCGGAGACTCAGAAGAAGGTGGGGTTAAAGTAATGGCGGCCGCTGGGAATTTCCAGCAAATAGTCGAGTAGTTGCTGATAATCGCGGTCGTTGTGGGCGAAGTCTATATCTTCTGCGTTCACGATCAAGAGTGGCGAGGCGCTGTAATGAAGAAAATATTCGCTGTACGCCTCGTTTACCTGCTCCAGGTAATGGCTGTCGATATTGCGCTCAAAGCGAACGCCGCGCTGCTGGATGCGATCCTTGAGTACCTTGCTCGGCGCTTGTAGGTAAATCACAAGATCGGCCGGTGGCAGGTCGACGGCAAGTTGTTGGTAAACCTTTTGGTATAGCTCAAGTTCGTTGGCGTCTAAGGTGAGTTGTGCAAATAGCGGATCTTTTTGAAAGAGGAAGTCGGCGACGTAGCCCTGAGCAAAGAGGTCGCTTTGTTGCAGATCGCTGAGCTGCTGGGCGCGCTGAAACAGAAAAAACAGCTGTGTGGCGAGAGCGGCGTGCTGGCGATTGCTGTAAAAGCGCTCCAGAAAGGGGTTCTCGTCCGCCTTCTCTTCGAGGGTTGCGTAGCCTAATGATTCAGCAAGGCGCCGCATCAGTGTGCTTTTACCCACACCAATCGGGCCTTCTATAGCGATATGGCGTGGTGGTGCGTCGGACTTGAACAGCGGTCTATTCTGCATATTGCGACAGTTCTTCAGTGCCTATAAGCCAGAGTTCTTCGCTGCCTACCCACTGGTCGGCCGGCGCGTTGAGCTGGCTGTGTTGCCGGGCAAGTTCCTCAGACAGGTCTGCCAGTGGGGCGAGTACGAAGGGGCGCATGGGCATGCGCGGATGCGGGATCTGCAGCGTGCTATTGTCTATGTGTTGTTCGCCGTACAGCAGGATGTCCAAGTCTAGTGTGCGCGCCCCCCAGCGTACATCACGTTTGCGACCATGCTGATGCTCAATGCGTTGCAGGGCGGCGAGCAGGTCTTCAGGGGAGAGCGCGGTGTCTAGCGCGGCGACGGCATTGATGTAGTCGGGCTGTTCGCCAGGGCCGATAGCGCGACTGCCATAGAACCGTGAACTCTCCACTAAGCGGCTGCCCGGCAGCCGCCGCAGTGCGTTCAGGGCGCCGTAAATTTGTGCGAGCGGAGAGGCCTGGTTGCTGCCCAGGCCGATATAACAGCGAATCATGATGGCTTGCGCGGACCTCTGCGTCGACGTCTGGGGCGGCGGTTGCGCTCCCGCTCGGCGGCGTCGTTGGTGTGCTTCTGCATATCGCTGCGAGTTGTTGGCTGCGCCTCATAGAATGCTTGCCACCACTGGCTGAGCTGCTCGCTGACCTCGCCGGATTGCTCACGCAATAGCAGGAAATCGTAACCGGCGCGGAAATAGCGATGCTCGACTAATTGCGAGGCGCGTTTGCCGGACTGGCGCTCAAAGCGCAGCTGTAGCTCCCAAATGTCGCGCATAGGTAGCGAGAAGCGCTTGGGAATAGCAATGCGTTGCTGCTGCTTGTGGAGGCAGCGCTCGGCGGCTTGATGAAGGGCCGGAATCGGCGGGACGCCATCCTCCAGCACCTCTTTATGCAGCTTCTTTACGACCGGCCATAACAGTACCGCGTAAAGGAAGGCCGGGGTGACTGGCTTGCCTGTGGCAATGCGCGCGTCGGTATTTGCCAGGCCCTGATGGATGAGTTCTTGCGTTTCCGGGCACTCTTCATCAAGCAAGCGCTGAGTGGCAGGGAATAGTGGGGCGAATAGCCCGTAGCGCTGCATCAGGGCATACGTTTGCAGAGCGCGGCCACCCATGAATAGTTTTAGCACCTCGTCAAACATACGGGCGGCGGCGATATCGCCAAGCAGTGGCGCGAGTTCCCGCAAAGGCGCCTCTGTTGCGGCCTCAATGTCGAAGTCTAGCTTGGCGGCAAAGCGCACAACGCGCAGCATGCGCACAGGGTCTTCTCGATAGCGTGTTTCGGGGTCGCCGATTACGCGTATCAGTCTGCGTTCCAAATCTTCGATGCCGCCGACGAAGTCGTAGATGGCGAAGTCCCGGCTGGAGTAGTACAGCGCGTTAATGCTGAGGTCGCGGCGCATGGCATCTTCATCGATGCTGCCATAGACATTATCCCGCAGCAGCATGCCGGCTTCATTGCGTGCAGAGTGTTTGCCTTTCGGGCTGCTCTGCGAAGTGGGAGCATCGTGGCTGCCACGAAAGGTGGTCACCTCGATAACTTCGCGCCCGAAGCGGACGTGGACTATGCGAAAGCGCCGGCCAATGATGCGACTGTTGCGGAATAAGCCCCTTACTTGCTCGGGGGTGGCGTCGGTGGCAACGTCAAAGTCTTTGGGGTCGCCGCCCAGCAGAATGTCGCGGACGCCGCCGCCTACAAGGTAGGCCTCGTGCCCTGATTGGTTGAGGCGGTGAATGACCTTTAAGGCGCTGTCGCTGATCATGCTGCGCGACACGCCGTGGTCGTCGCGGGGGATAATAGTCGGGCTATGCGAACCTTTGTTGGAACGGCTTAGTTTGCCAGCGAGTTTTTTCCAAAGTCCTGAAACGGTGTTTGCGCTCATTGCTCTCGATGTCAGCCTGGAAGGGCAAAGCGAGTATTCTAGCACAAGCAGAACTGAAGGCGCTTTTTGGAAAGGGAAAGGTTTTCGAGGGGCCAGAAATGAAGAAGGGGAAAACAATGTCTTCCCCACCCAGGTCTTTTTACTACGTCTATTATTTTTATTTTTCCGCGTTCTTATTATTTTTATTGTATTTGTTATTCTTCTTTGTCGCTTATAAATGCACTGCCTGTGCCAACTTTTTATTTTGTATATAAATCAATGGGTTGTGTTTTTCCGGGGTTGGTGGTGACGTGATTTTTATGGCCGGTTGTTACCTTAGTAAACGGCGTTTGTTACGCGCAGCTGGTTTGGGTAACGGTGTCAGTTGCTACTGGAGCGCGAGCTCTTCTTGCGCGGAATGCCCAAGCGTTGTCTTCTTTCCCACAGGCACTTTCGGCTAACACCGAGTTTCTGTGCGAGCTCTGTTTCGCTCATGCTGTCCTGATGTTCCAGTACAAAGCGTTGGAAGTAATCTTCGAGTGACAGGTCTTCCGCGGGATCCGAGCTTCGCACTCTGCTGGGGCGGCTGTCTTTGCGATCGCTTCCCAGATTATTGCTGCTGCGATTGCGCTCGGGTTTGCGGCCGCGAATTTGGCTGATGTCTACCAGCTCCAGATCGATATCCAATAGCTCGTTGTCGATCTCATCGCCTTCGCAGAGAATCACTGCGCGCTCCACAGCATTTTCCAGCTCGCGAATATTGCCGGGCCAGACGTAGGTGGTAATTGCTTGGATGGCTTTGGGGCTGAATTTGAGTGGCCCCCGCCCCAGTGCCTCGCAGCGACGACTAAGCAGTGTTTCTGCGATTTCCAGGATATCCTTACCGCGCTCGCGAAGAGGGGGGAGTTCCAGCTTCATCACATTGATGCGGTAATATAAATCCTCGCGGAAGCGGCCATTATGGGCCATGTCTTTGAGGTCGCGGTGCGTGGCACAAATCAGCCGTACATCGACTTTGTTTGACTCCACGGAGCCGATGCGGCGGATTTCGTCTTCCTGAATGAAGCGCAGCAGGCGCGCTTGCGCTTCCAGTGGCAGCTCGCCAATTTCGTCGAGGAAGAGCGTGCCGCCATCCGCGGCTTCGATAAGGCCGATGCGATTGGCGTTCGCCCCGGTAAAGGCACCTTTCTCGTATCCGAAAAGTTCTGACTCAATTAAAGTCTCAGGTATTGCCGCGCAGTTCACGCAAACGATGGGTTTGCTTGCGCGGGTGCTCTGGCTGTGAATGGCTCTGGCCACCAGCTCTTTACCGGTACCGGTTTCACCATGTACCAGTACGGTTGTGTCGGTGGGGGCTACGCGGTTGATGTATTCATATAATCGCTGCATGGGTTTGCAGCTACCGATCATGCCGCTGGTGTCTACCTGCAGGGCTTTTTGCTGGCCAGGCATCGGCGGCGGGTTGCTGGCGTTATCGGCAATGATGCGCGCGACGGTTTCCAGCATTTCATCGTGGTCAAAAGGTTTGGCAATATAGTCAATTGCCCCCTGTTTCATCGAGTCGACCGCAGACTTCAGGCTGGCGTAGCTGGTCATGATAAGAACCGGGCGCTCGGTTTTGCTAATCAGCTCCGTGCCCGGTGCGCCGGGCAGCCGCAGGTCGCTGATCAGTAGCTGGTAACTATTGAGGTCGAAGCGCTCCAGGGCCTCTTGAACCGAACCGGCCTCATCTACCTGATAGTCGTTGCGTTCAAGCAGGCGCCGCAGCGCAAGGCGAATGACATCTTCGTCTTCAACGATCAAAATACGAGGCATATTGAGGACTCCATCGCTACATTTGCTTGCCTGAGTTCAGCCGAACAACATAACGCGTCCGGCTCGATATTTCTACTTTTCAGAGGGTGTTGGGGGAGCGCAGTCGCCGCTGAGGTGACAGGCCAGAGGCAGCCGAATATGGAAGCGGGTGCCGCGTTCGGCGCCGTCGTTGTAGGGGCTTTCTACGCTGATTTCGCCGCCGAGGTCATCGATGATTCGATAGACCAGGGCAAGGCCTAGTCCGGTGCCTTTGCCGGGTTCCTTTGTGGTAAAGAATGGCTCGAATATCTGCTCGATCAAATCTGCATCTATGCCGCTGCCCTGGTCGCTGATTCGAATATGTGCCCAGGGACGGTGGTCGTCTGCATTGGCATCGATAGTCACCTGGCCGCCGCCGGGGCTGGCATCCCGGGCGTTGGTGAGCAAATTAATAAATACCTGCATTAGCCGTTGCTGGTCGCCGGCGACGTCGAGGTCAGTGGGGCATTGATTCACGAAGCGGACCTGCTCGGCGGCGCGATCGAGCTCGAGTAGCTGAATGGCCTCGGCGATGCAGCTGCGTATCGCAACCGCCTCTTTCGCTCGCGTTGGGTGTTCGCGGCCATTGTGCGCGAAGTTGACCAGGCTTTGCACAATGCTGCTAATGCGCTGGGTCTGCTTGACGATTTGTTCGGCGCTTTCCAGTAGTAGGGGGTCGTCGGTTTCATAGCGCAGGTTCTGGGCCAGGCTGGCGATACCGGTGACCGGGTTGCCGATTTCATGAGCAACGCCAGCGGCCAGTCGGCCGATAGAGGCTAGCCGCTCCTGGTGTCCGAGTTCTTTTTCCAGCAGCTGGGTGTCAGTGATGTCTTCAACGACGATAATCAGCTCGTCGCGCCCGGGCAGCTCGGAATCCGTTTTGTGGAGATTTAGCCAGCGGGGCGCGCCGTCGACAACAATGCCTGCCTTGCTCCAGTGTTGGTCTTTGCTCGCGCTGAAATCTCGCAGCAAGGTTTGCCACTCGGCGGGGAGCCCGCTGAGGCTGGACCCGGTGATATCGCCGCTGGCCACGCCGGTGATGGTCGCCATGCTTTTATTCCACAGCAGGATTTCCTGATCGGCGGCCAAGGCGCAGACGCCTGTGGGTAAATCTTCGAGGGTTTGGCGGTGGTACCGCCGCAGGGCGTCGAGGTCGGCGGCCAGCCCCGTGAGGTGGGCCTGATAATGCTCTAAGCGATCTTCGATGTAATTGATGTCTTCGCCCTCGCCCATCAAATTGCTGGCATAAGGCAGGCTGCGGTCGATGACCCTGCGGGCGATCGTCGGGCCGAGTAACGCTGAGAGGTTGACCTCTATGCGGTCGCGAATACGTCGCAGGGCGTAAGGGCGGGTCTCATTGTCGTCGAGTTGGAGTTCCTCCAGAGCCCGATCCAGCTCTTCCTTCGCGACGGCGCTGCCGAGCGACTCGGCAAGGCGGTGGCGCATCTCGTGAGCGCTCTTGAGCGTAAGTGCTTGGCGGCCGGGGCGGTTTAAGTCGTCAATGGCGCAGGCTTCTGCGGCGCTTTGTTCTTCTTTGGAGGTTTCGCTTAATAGTGAGACGAGGATCATTACAAAGGCATTTAGCCCGAGTGAGAGTGTGGCGATCTCCATCCACTGCGGGCCTCGGCTGGGGTCGATGCCTGGCAGGGCAAGGATTAGCGCGGGGGTCTCCAGGCCAAATGCTGGTATCAGTAGGCCGAGTAGCCAGACAGAGAAGCCGGTAAGCAGTCCGGCGATAAAGCCGTTTCTGTTTGCAGAGGGCCAGTACATGACCGCCAGCAAACCGGGTAGAAACTGCGCGCAACCGGCGATGGAAATGACGGCCAGTGAGCTGAGCACTTGCCGCTCAGGGATAAGGACGTATAGCAAGTAGCCCAGCATGATAGTGGTGAATATCAGCAGCTGTCGCGACCAGAGCAATTGGCGATAAATATCGCCTGGGCGGCGCTGGGGACTGTGTAACGGCAGGACAATGTGGTTGAGGTTCATGGAGGCGGTTGCCAGGGTGGCGACAATAATTGCGCCGCTGGCCGCGGAGATCCCGCCAATGAATACAAGCAATGTGAGTAAAGGGCTATCAAGCGCGCTCAGCACGTGTAGTGCGGCATAGTCGCCGCTACTTTCCCCGCCGCCAATTGCCGTGCTTGCCCACAAAAGTGGCAGTACGGGCAGGCTGATAAGCAATAAATAAAGGGGGAGGCCCCAGCCTGCGCCGTAGAGTTTTTTGCCACTGGGGTTTTCCGCGAAGAGCATGTGGAAGACATGTGGCATGCACAGCGATGCCGAGAAGAACAGCACCAGCATCATGCGGGCATTTTCTCGCTGGCTGGCATCTCGTAATTTTTCAATTAATTCAGGCTGAGTTTGCAACCAATTTTGCATGTCGCTGAAGCCGCCGAATATGCCAAATATCGCTGCAGCGCCCAGGCAAATAAAAGCGACAAGTTTAACCAGCGACTCGAATGCCAGTGCGACGACTAACCCCTGGTGGCTATCGCGCGAGGATAAATTGCGAGAACCAAAGAGGATGGTAAACAGGCTAATGATCAGGCAGAACATAAATGCAGACAGGTGCCTGAACGTGCTGCTGTCAGTCTCAGATGCTGAGGGCGTAAGTAGTAGCGTGGCATCGGAGACTGTTTGAATTTGCATCGCCAGCAGCGGCCACATGGCGATGCTGCAGAAAACAGTTGTTAAAGAGCCTACCCACTGGCTGCGATAGCGGAAGCTCAACAAGTCGGCCAGCGAATGCAGCTGGTAGTTTTTGCAGATGTGATACAGCGGGGTAATAACGATCGGTAACAAAAACAGTGCAGCTGAAATGCCAAGGTAATAGTTCAGGTAACCCAGGCCATAGGCCTTGGCCATGCCCGTTACGCCGTAGAAAGCGAAAGCGCTGGCGTAGACACCGAGCGACAAAACATAGACCGCCGGGTGATCAATTAACTTGCTCGGCAGCCAGCGATGCTCACTGGCATAAGCGATGGCAAACAAGGTGAGCAGATAGGCGAGCGCGCAGAGCAGCAGAACATTGGCTTCAAACATCGCGCTTGCGCCGATAGTTGGCCAGGAAAACAAAAACAATAACGGCCAGCCACAATAGATGCAGTCGGTACCAGGCCTGCCCACCGCTGTATATCCAGTGGTTCAGCGTGGGGGTGAACACCACCATGAAACAGAGCAGCAATAGCAGTGGGGCTTGTAAGCGCATGAGTGAGCCGTGTGCAGAGGTAATGGTGCGAATTATTACTGCCGCATCGGCAAACTGCAAAGCCTGTATTAGCGCACGACGATATCGCTGTGGGGAATCGCCCCGGCAGACCAATGCTGAGCCGCCCACGTTAGCACCGCATCAAGGCTCCCTAGTGGTGGTGGCGATGGCTGACCCAGGTAGCGCAACGCAGTGCGAATATTGTCCTCGGCGCAGCTGTTGTCTAGTGCTGGGGCGTGGCTGCGTTTACTGAGTTTATCCCCTTTGTCGTCAGTGAGCAGGGGGAGGTGGAGGTACCTTGGGTGCGCGTAGTTCAGGCGCTCTTGCAGCAACCATTGCCAGGCTGTGGAGCTGAGCAGGTCGCTGCCGCGAACGACATCGGTAATGCCGCTGTAGGCATCGTCGACGACGACGGCAAGTTGGTAGGCGAACAGACCATCGCGGCGCTTGAGCACGACATCGCCGCCGTCCTCGACGCGATGTTGCTGTGGGCCTAGCAGTCGGTCCTCAATGGTATAGGTTTGGCGGTTTGTGCGCAGCCTGACGGCCGCGTCGTTGCGGTCCAGGGGGGCAATGCAGCTACCGAGATGAATGCCATTACGGCTTGCCAGCTGGGCGCGCGAGCAACTGCAAAGGAAGGCGTGTTCGGCTGTCAGGAGTTGGTCCAGTGCATCTTGGTAGGCACTCAGGCGATCGCTTTGCCAGAGCACTTCGCCATCCCAGAGCAATCGATGGGCTTTTAATGATTCGATAATGGCGTGGTCGGCGCCGGCTTGTTCGCGAGGAGGATCTAGGTTCTCTATACGTAGCAGCCAGTGGCCGTTGTGAGCGCGGGCATCTAAATAGCTTGCGAGCGCACTACACAGTGAGCCGAAATGCAGGGGGCCGGTGGGCGAAGGTGCAAAGCGGCCGACATAGCCAGCGTGGGAGTGGGCCATACACAGAGACTTATGGGGCGGCGGTGGCCGCCCTGTCGTTTAACCGCGCTCCTGGCGCTCTTTAATTTCGTCCAGGGTTTTGCAATCAATGCACAGTGTCGCCGTTGGGCGTGCCTCTAGACGTTTAATGCCGATTTCAATACCGCAGGTATCGCAGAAACCGTAGTCGTCTTCATCAATAAGGTCGAGCGTGGCGTCGATCTTTTTGATCAGCTTGCGCTCGCGATCACGGGTGCGAAGTTCCAGGCTGAACTCTTCTTCTTGGGTGGCGCGGTCGGCGGGGTCCGGGAAGTTCGCCGCCTCGTCTTTCATGTGAGTTACCGTGCGATCAACTTCCTCCATCAGTTCGGCCTTCCAGCTGAACAGGATTTTACGGAAATGATCTTTTTGCGCCTCGTTCATGTATTCCTCGCCCTTTTTGGGGACGTAGGGAACAAATGACTTAAGGCTTTCTTGTGCTGTGTCCTTTGCAGGCATGCTTGGCCCTCTTTATTAACAAGCCGTTAACCGCAGACCGCGGATGTGCGCGCGACGCTGTGCCGCCAAACCGGCAAAACTACCAGATAAGTGTAGTTGGTGCTACAGAAAAACGCGCAGAAAGCGATGTAGCGCTGCCGGTGGGTGAGGGGCGCTGTTACACTAGGGGGCTGAAAAACGGACTGGAGGTCGTTGTGGTAATGCGTTTCGCGGATCGTCTCGCTGATATTGAACCGTTTCGTGTTGTAGAGGTTCTCACTCGCGCCAAGGCCTTGCAGCAGGCCGGTGAGGATATTGTTCACATGGCGGCCGGTGAGCCTGACTTCACAACGGCAGAGCCCATCGTTGTCGCTGCGCAGCAGGCGTTGGCGCGGGGCGAGACTCAGTACAGTCCCGCTGCGGGAATTCCTCAGCTGCGCCAGGCGCTGTCAGACTATTACCGCAGTGACTACGGATTGGACATCGATCCGCAGCGCATCATGATCACGCCGGGCGCGAGTGGAGCGCTGATGTTGCTGGCGGGCCTGCTGGTCAACCCTGGTGAGGGAATGTTGATGACCGACCCAGGCTACCCCTGTAATCGTCACTTCCTGCGCTTGGTCGAGGGTGAGGGGCAATTGGTGCCGGTTGGTCCCGAGCAGCGTTACCAGCTCGATGCGCAACTTGCCGAGCAGTACTGGCGTCCCAATACCTGCGGGGTGATGGTGGCCTCGCCTGCCAACCCGAGTGGCGAGATACTGAGCGCCAGCCAATTGCGCGATCTGCATACGCTCTGCAAACAGCGCAACGGCCACCTCGTTGTTGATGAAATTTATCATGGCCTGAGTTTTGGCGAGGCGGCGCCGAGTGTCTTGTCGATTACCGACGAGGCCTTTGTGATCAACAGTTTCTCAAAATACTTTGGTATGACCGGCTGGCGGCTGGGCTGGCTGGTGGCGCCGGAGTGGGCAGTGCCTCATTTAGAGAAGCTCGCGCAGAATTTATTTATTTCCATGTCGACGATGGGGCAGTACGGCGCTTTGGCAGCGTTTGCCCCTGAAAGCAGAGTGATTCTGGATGCGCGTCGAGACGAGTTTGCCCGTCGCCGCGACTTCTTGTACCCAGCGCTGCGCGACCTCGGTTTTTCGATTCCACATTGTCCCGCTGGGGCGTTCTACCTTTACGCGGGCATTGACCGGTTTGCCAAGGACAGCCAGCAATTTTGCCTGGAATTGCTCGAGGAGCACGGCATTGCAATAACACCGGGGGCAGACTTCGGCCGTTACGGTGCAGAGAAGCATGTTAGGTTTGCCTATACCACCAGTATGGCGCAACTGGAAAAAGCGGTAGATCGCTTGCAACGTCTTTATGGCTAAGTTCTGGGAAACGCGAGGCTGAAAGCGGTGAAAGGCAGCAAATTAACCCTGAAACATCTCATGTTGGCACTCAGCGCATCGCGCCCGCGCCGCCGCTGGTGGCGTCGCTGGGTTAAGCGCTCGGCGGTGGCGCTTGTGCTTCGCGAGCATGCTGATGAGTTAGAGGTTTTGATGATAAAGCGGGCCGAAAGGGAGGGCGACCCCTGGTCCGGTCACATGGGTTTTCCCGGTGGGCGCATGGATCCAGATGACATAACGGGCATTCGCACTGCAGAGCGCGAAACCTTGGAAGAGCTGGGTGTCGATTTGGAAAAGGCCGGTCATTGCATTGGCCGACTGTCGGACTTGGTCAGCAGGCCTCATTCCGGGCGCCGGCCAATGGTGGTTTCGCCCTACGTTTACCGCTTGCATACGCCGGTTGGCATTACCCCCAATCACGAAGTGGCCGAAGCGGTATGGGTGCCGCTGGCATTTTTAATGGACCACAGTAACCGCGAGCGAATGGAGTGGCGCAGGGGAAAGCTGGCGTTGAATTTACCCTGCTACTTTTATGGTGGTCGGCGGATATGGGGAATGTCCCTGGCGATGCTGGACGAGTTACTCGGTCTCGCTCCGTTCCCGCTCAAGCTGCCATAGGAATATCTTTGTATCGTTAAGCAGTTGGCGAGAGGCTGGCTGCGGGCGAACGGCTTCGCTTAGCGTGGCGTCGCTGACTTCGCCGTTTAGCCACTGGTAAAACAAGGGCATGATGACAGGCGTTTTTTTTGGGTCGAGGTACTGCCAGCGGGTTGCCGTTAATATGTTACCGCTGACGCGTCCGCCTTTGACCGGGAGCCAATATACGCCGCAGCTGGACAAAAAGTAATCGCCTCGGCGGCCAAAACTGATGTTGGGCTTGAAGGGGTTAAAGCTATCTTCGGGCGGGGTGTCGATGCGCTGCGCCGCAATTACCCATTCGCTGCCCTCGCTGAACTGGTCGATTTCCGGGCGGCAGAGTTCGCCAGTGTCTGCCCACAAGCGAATGTTCTCACGATACTCTTTTCCGGATAGGGTCTCTAATAACCTGAGGTCGGCGCTATTGCCTTTGGTGGCCTCAACACGCACATGCGCGAGCAGGTCGGCGTTGTCGTATACGGCTTTGAAGGGGCCCTGCCACAGGCAGTCGCAGGCGAGGACTGATGGGCTTAGCAATGAGAGTAGCAGTGGGCCGAATAATCGGAGCATGTTGTCGTACTCGGGTTATCGCGGGGCTATGTGATCATCAGACAAATAAAAACGCGCAGCGGTTCCCCGTACTGCGCGTTTGTGAAGCCTCTATTTACCGCGGGGCTTAGATGTCGATATTAACGCCAAAGTAAATGCCATCGACAGTCACACTGGCTTCTTCGTCGTCATCTTCCAGCGAGACGTCAAAGTTGCGGTAGCCGACTTCCAGAGACACGATAGCCACTTCGTAGCCCAGTCCTACTGCCATGTCGGTCACGCTGTTGTCGCCAAAGCTAATCACATTGCCCACTGCCTGTGCGTACAAGCCAGTTAAGGGCAGGTTGAAACGTGCGTTACCGTAGAGCATCGGTACCGGCGCATCCAGCTCGATCGAACCTTCGCGGCCGGTAGTGGCCAGGCGAACCTCACCGTCGAACATACGAACCGTCAGGCCGACATCCAGGTTTACCCAGTTGTCCAACACTTCGTAGTAGAACGTGGCATCGGTATGCGTGAGGTCGGTCGTTGAGTCAACGGTATCAGCCGCGGTGTAGACGTCTCCTTCGAACGTGAAAGTACGAGACAGGTTGTTGCGCTCAGAAATATCCAGGTCGGTGCGCTGCAGGCGGATATTAGGGAGTACCGGAATGGGGTGTTCCAGGGCGACGTAAATACTGGTGCCCGTCTCGTCGTCGTAGCCCAGGTCGTCGTTCATGTCGATGGCGTCTGGGCCTGATTGAACGTCACCTTCCCAGCTTTGCTTCCACTGATAGGCACCTGCTGTGGCACCGAGAATGTCGGCCTGTGTGCCGGCCGCGAATGTCGCTAGCATTGCTGCGGTCATCAATTTTTTGTTGATCATGCTCTTCCCCTGTTGTGGTCGTTATTTCTTGTTGTGCGTAACTATTGTTTTAGAACCATAAGTCCTCCCTGTTACAGGGTAAAGACTAGCGGTTCAGTAATATTGCCGCTTCTTTGGCAAAGTAGCTCAAAACACCGTCGGCGCCAGCGCGCTTGAATGACAGTAGCGATTCCAAAATTACTGCTTCGCGATTCAGCCAGCCATTGTCGAATGCTGCGCAGTGCATGGCGTATTCCCCGCTCACTTGGTAGGCGTAGGTGGGGACACGCAGCTCATCTTTCACTTGGCGAACAATGTCCAGGTAGGGCATGCCGGGCTTCACCATGATCATGTCGGCACCCTCGGCAAGGTCGAGAGCGCATTCATGAAGTGCTTCGTTGCTGTTGGCGGGGTCCATTTGATAGCTGTACTTGTTGCCGCTACCCAGGTTGCCCGCTGAGCCGACGGCGTCGCGGAACGGGCCGTAGTAACTCGATGCATATTTGGCGGCGTAGCTGAGTATGCAGGTATTGATGTGCCCCGCGGCTTCGAGGTTCTGGCGGATGGCGCCGATACGGCCGTCCATCATGTCAGAGGGGGCCACGACGTCGGCGCCAGCATCCGCTTGTGCGAGAGCCTGCTTACACAGTACTTCGGTGGTGATGTCGTTGAGTACATAGCCGTGCTTATCAATGATGCCGTCTTGGCCGTGCGTGGTGTAAGGGTCGAGGGCGACATCGGTAATCACGCCCAGTTCGGGCGCGGCATCTTTGACGGCTCTGATCGCTCGCTGCGCCAAACCGTCGGGGTTGTAAGCTTCTTCGGCGTGAAGAGATTTGCCGCCGTCGCCGACAACAGGGAACAGGGCAATCGCCGGTATGCCTAGCTCGACCAGGGCTTTCGCTTCTTTGGCAAGCAGGTCGATGCTCAACCGCTCGACTCCGGGCATGGACGCCACGGCCTCGCGCCGATTCTCACCCTCGTGGACGAACATCGGGTATATCAGGTCGTCCGGCGTGAGTGAGCTTTCGCGCGCCAAGCGGCGACTGAAATCAGCTGCGCGTAAGCGACGCATCCGCGTGGCAGGAAAAGCACCGCGTTGCAGGGAGGTCGTCATGATTTGCATCCTTGTAATGTGGGATCAGCGAAGGTTGGCGAACACGCGCTCAGCAACATCCAGCGTTTCCTGAATATCGGCCTCAGTGTGGGCCGCCGACATAAAGCCTGCTTCATAGGACGCTGGGGCGAGGTATACGCCGCCCTCCAGCATGCCGTGGAAGAAGCGGTTAAAGCGGTCGGTGTCACAGGCCATCACCTGCTGGTAGTTGCTGATGCGTTTCTCTTCGGTGAAGAACACACCGAACATGGTGCCAACATGGTTGCTGCTCAGGGGAATGCCAGCCGCTTCAGCGCGTGCATGTAAGCCATTAATAAGCATGTCAGTGCGAGCGAAGGGTATGTTGTAGAAGTCCGGCTGAGAAATGGCGTCAATCATCGTCAGACCGGCGGCCATGGCCGCGGGGTTGCCGGACAGGGTTCCCGCTTGGTAGACGGGGCCGCTGGGTGCCAGCTGCTCCATAATGTCGCGTCGACCGCCGAAGGCAGCCACCGGCATGCCGCCGCCGATCACTTTGCCCAGGCAGGTGATGTCTGCTGTTACGCCGTAATAGCCTTGAGCGCCTTGGAGGCCAAGGCGGAAGCCGGTCATTACTTCATCGATAATCAGCAGGCTTTGGTGAGCGTCGCAACACTCGCGCAGGCACTCTAAGAAGCCGGGCAGCGGGGGAACGCAGTTCATGTTGCCCGCGACGGGCTCAACGATCACACAGGCAACTTGGTCGCCAAACTCAGCAAACGCCTTTTGTACGCCCTCAATATCGTTGTAACTGAGGGTGACGGTATGCTCGGCGAGTGCGGCCGGTACCCCTGGTGAGCTGGGTACGCCAAAGGTCAGTGCTCCAGAGCCAGCTTTGATTAGCAGGGAGTCGGAGTGACCGTGGTAGCAGCCTTCGAATTTGATAATTTTATCTCGCCCCGTGGCACCTCGCGCCAGGCGTATCGCGCTCATCGTCGCCTCGGTGCCAGAGTTCACCATGCGCACCATGTCCATGCCGGGAACGATGTCGCAAAGACGGTCTGCCAGTCGTGTTTCTATTTCGGTGGGCGCGCCGAAGCTGAGGCCCTTTTGAATTTGTTCCGTTACCGCAGTAATCACTGAGGGGTGGGCGTGACCGAGCAGCATAGGCCCCCACGAGAGAACGTAGTCGATATAGCGTTTGCCATCGACATCAAAGACATAGGCCCCTTCTGCGCGCTCAATAAAGCGCGGGGTGCCGCCAACGGCTTTGAAGGCTCTGACGGGGCTGTTTACACCGCCGGGGATGTGTTGGCGGGCTTGCTGGAATAGCTGCTCTGAACGACTCATGGTGGATGCGAGAACCTCAATATTGGGCAGATAAGCGCCGGGTATTATCCCGACTTGGGGCGATTTTTCCTAGGGAAGCGCGACATCTTGTCGTCGGCTTCACTGGGTATACGGGTTTTAAAAGGGTTTGAGTACAACAAGAAATACAATAGCGAACAGCGCAATAACGGGCGCTTCGTTGAACCAGCGGTAAAACACGTGGCCACGTTGGTTCTCGTTATTCGCAAAGCGTTTTACGAGTTTGCCGCAGTATAGGTGGTAAACGATTAAGAAGGCGACAAAGGCCAGCTTAAGCCACAGCCAGCCAGCGTGCAGGTAGTAATTGGGGTTGTACGCAATCATGGCGATGCCAAAGATGACGGTCAACATCGCAAACGGGCTAACGAAGCGGTAGAGCTTTTGCTCCATGGTCGAGAGATGACGCTGCGTGGCGGCGTCTTCAGCCATGGCGTGATAAACAAACAGGCGGGGGAGGTAAAATATGCCGGCAAACCAGCAAACAACGGCAATAATGTGCAGGGCTTTAAACCAGAGCATGGGGTGGGGCTCGCTTATGTTACTCAGCAGTTGGGCGGTAGGTGGCTTTAGCATACAATAGTTGCGCGCTTATTGGGCAGTCTGGCTAGGCTGCTATCTCACTTCTCGCAATTACCCGCAGGCTTTATTGGCATGGAATACAGCATCATTGCTCGCGCTCGTCGTCGCTTGCGTTTGTGGTGGATATTGAACCGTCGTCACACTCGGCGTCAGCTCGGTACGCTGGAAGATTGGAAAATGCGTGCAGTGTTTTGGCTTGGCGCCTTAACTGTGGGGTTGGTGATACAGGGGTTCGCCTGGCTCTCTGAGGAGAGTTTTTCTCTTTTTGAGCACGCGCACTCGCAGTATCCGTATGCGTTTCTGGTGATAACGCCACTCGGCCTGATGGCGATTGTGTGGTTGATGAACCGTTTGGCCAAGGCGTCGCGAGGCAGTGGGATACCGCAGGTGCTGTTGGTGCACAAACAGAGTTATCACTGGCTTCGAGGCCCCTTCCTATCGCTGCCGGTCGCGATATTAAAAGTACTGCTAACCTGTGCCGCGTTGCTGTTGGGGGCAACAGTGGGGCGTGAGGGTCCCAGCGTACATGTTGGCGCCGCGCTAATGTATCAATTTGGTCATTGGGCAAAGTTGAAGCAAAAACAAATTGAAAGCAGCCTGATTGTGGCCGGGGGTGCCGCTGGAGTGTCTGCTGCATTTAATGCACCGTTGGCCGGTATCGTTTTTGCCATCGAAGAGCTGCAGCAGTCGATGGAGGCGCGCACAACGGGGACGTTGATTATGGCAATCATCCTCTCGGGTGTTGTCGTGCTCATGTTTGCTGGTCACTACAGTTACTTCGGCGTGCCAGATGTCACCGCGATGCCGTTTGAAGACTATCCCTTCATTATTGCTGCCAGTGTCGTCTGCGGATTACTCGGTGGTCTGTTCAGTTTCTTTTTGGTCGAAGGAAGTCGTGCGGTGGCGCCTTTGGTGCGAGCGCGACCAATGCGAGTGGCAATGGTGATTGGCGTGGTGTTAGCGCTGATGGGGTTGGTATCCGGCGGCGCGACCATGGGTAGTGGCTACGTGGAGGCAAAAGCGCTGCTGGCTCAGCAAGCCGAGGGCAGTTGGTGGACAGCGTTTGGCCGGATTCTGGCGACGATGCTTACCTATTTCAGTGGTATTCCCGGCGGGATCTTTTCGCCCAGCTTGGCGGCGGGGGCGGAGTTGGGTGCATCGATGACGAGCCTCTTCCCCAATGTGCAGGCGACAGCATTGATACTCGTCGGCATGGCGAGCTATTTCGCTGGTGTGGTGCAGCGGCCAATCACCGCCTTCGTGATTGTTTTAGAGTTAACAGGGAATAATCACGATATACTACCGGCCTTAATGGTGAGTGCATTAGCGGCAACGGTCGTTTCAAAGCTGGTAATGCCGCAGCCGGTATACCACGTGCTCGCACAGGATTTAGTTCGCAGTTGGGAGCATTTGCTCAAAAGCAAGCAAGATGATGAGGTCGCTAGCAATACTTCATCGACGACAGATAAGTGAATAGGAGATAGGCCCGTGTTAAAGGTTGGGATTGTTGGTGGAACGGGGTATACCGGTGCGGAGCTGCTGCGCCTTATTGCCGCCCACCCCAATGCTGAAGTGGCAATGATTACCTCAAGGGCCGAAGACGGCGTGCCGGTTGATCAGCTCTTTCCAAGTTTGCGCGGTGTTTGTGATCTCGCCTTCTCAGTGCCTGATGTGGCAGCACTGTCTTCCTGTGACGTTGTGTTCTTCGCGACCCCCCACAACGTCGCAATGCAGCTGGTGCCCGAGCTGCTTGCTGGCGGCACGCGGGTGATTGATTTGTCGGCCGACTTCCGTATCCGCGATGCCGCGTTGTGGTCACAATGGTACAACGAAGAGCACGCCTGCCCCGAGTTGCTCGCCGAGGCGGTGTACGGATTGCCAGAGCGCAACAGCGACGCGATAAAAGGCGCACGCTTGATCGCCTGCCCGGGGTGTTACCCAACGGCGGTGGAGTTAGGGTTTTTGCCACTACTTGAGCAGCAGCTAATAGACGATCAGCGGCTTATTGCTAGTGCGGCGTCTGGGGTGAGTGGCGCTGGCCGGCAGGCGAAGGTGGATACCTTGTTTGCCGAGTTAGATGGTAGCTTTAAAGCCTATGGCGTGGCGGGCCACCGCCATTTACCTGAGATTGAGCAGGAGTTGTCGTCGGCATCTGGTAAGCCCGTGCAGTTGACCTTCACACCGCATTTGTTACCACAAGTGCGCGGTATCCACGCCACTTTGTACTCAGAGCTGTTGGACCCCGCCGTGGGTTTGGACGAGCTGCAATTTATGTACGAAAAGCGCTATGCCGATGCGCCCTTTGTCGACGTAATGCCGCTGGGAAGTCTGCCGCAAACAAGGACAGTGCGCGGTGTAAATACCTGCCGCATTGCGCTGCATCGCCCGCAAAACCGCAACACCCTGGTGGTGCTGTCAGTGATCGACAACCTCGTAAAAGGTGCTTCGGGCCAGGCCATCCAAAATATGAACCTGATGTTCGGCTTGGATGAGTCTGCGGGCCTGGATGGTGTCGCGCTGTTGCCCTAGTGTCTGGCATTCTTGACTGTTTTACTCGGATAAGAGGATAATTGTGTCCTGCCCTTTGGGTAAAAGCAGTGAGGTAAGGTATGTCAGTAGTAGAAGAGTATACGCCGTCAGTATTGCAGTTAACGGAGCGTGCTGTGGCGAAGGTTAAACACCTGATGGAAGAAGAGGCGAATGATGACCTCAAGCTTCGGGTGTTTGTCACCGGTGGTGGATGCTCTGGTTTCCAATACGGTTTTACCTTCGACGAATTGGCAGAGGAAGACGATACGCTGGTTGAGAAAGAGGGCGTCGTTGTATTGGTCGATCCGCTTAGCTATCAGTATATTGAAGGTGCTGAGCTCGACTATACCGAAGGCTTGGAAGGCTCGCGTTTTGTTGTTAGCAACCCAAATGCCAGTACCACCTGTGGTTGTGGTTCGTCCTTTTCTATTTAACTCTCGTCTGAGTAAATCTGCGCTGACGCGCATTTAAGATACTGGCGCCAGACAGTATTTTTTTATGCAATCGCTAAATTCCCTTATTTTTAGTAAGGCTTAATCTAGATCAAGAGTCGCCCTCAGAAAATTCGTTCTAATGGAATCCAGAACGAAGATAACTCCTCATGAGGATGACGATATGAAACAGATGAAAGCATGGGTTCCCCTTCTTCTTGGTAGCTTGGTAGCGCCAATTGCCGCACACAGTTTCGAAGCTGGTGATTGGGTGGTGCGTGGTGGTGTTACCACGACTGACCCGCGGGAAAGTAGCGATAATATCGTTGCGAATGGAAGCCCGATGGCCGCGAAAGTGGGCCTGGACAGCGACACGCAGCTGGGTATTACCGCCGAGTATATGCTGGATGCGAACTGGGGGGTCGAGTTGTTAGCGGCAACACCGTTCGAACATACGGCGACAGGTCGCGGTGCGTTAGCCGGTGTTGATATCGCTACCTTCAAACATTTGCCACCCACCTTGAGCATGGTTTATCACTTTGCATCGGTGAACGGCTTTCAACCCTACGCTGGTGTGGGTTTGAACTATACAGTGCTGTTTGACGAGGACCTGACGTCTGAATTCGAAAGCGCGGTAGACAAGGGCAGTATCGACCTTGAAGACTCATTCGGTATCGCCTTGCAAGTGGGTGCTGACTACCACGTGAACGAGCGTTGGTTGGTGAATGCGTCGGCGCGTTGGCTCGACCTGGAAACTGAGGCCGAAATTCGCACTGACGGTGGCAGTAAGTTCACCGCAGATATTGATGTGGATCCGATGGTTTACACCATTAGCGTGGGTTACAAATTTTAAACGCTAACTTAGCCGGGGTAGATAGCCCCTAGTATGCGGGCGCCTTTGGCGCCCGTTACGCTTGGCACATTGCCGGGCTTGCCGTTGAGCGCGGCATAGGCCAACCACGCAAATGCGGCAGACTCTACTGCGTTGGCCGGAATGCCGAGAGCATCTGTCTTTTCAACGACCATCTCTGATAGTTTTTCTTCAAGCCGCTGCCGCAATGCGCCGTTATATGCTCCTCCGCCACAAAGAAATAGCGATACCTCGCCCTCCAAGTTTTCAGCTTTAATTGCATCGCTCAATGTTACCGCTGTTGCTTCAAGCAGCGTTGCCTGAACGTCGTTGTCGGGTATTGGCGGGAGTGTATTTAGCAGCGCCTTCAGGGTGCCAAGGTTGTAGTGCTCTCGGCCGGTGCTTTTGGGGCCGGTTTGCCGATAATAGGGGTTGTCGAGTAGCTTCTCGAGTAAGCCGGTGTTTACGGTTCCGCTGCGGGCCCAGTCGCCATCGCGGTCGAACTCAATATTCCTGCGATGTTGAACCCAGCTGTCCATAAGGACATTGCCAGGGCCGGTATCATAGCCGTTAACGCTGCCGTTCTTGTGCAATACAGTGATGTTGGCCATACCACCGATATTTGCGATCACCCGATTGCTGCCCGCGCGGGAGAAGACGGCCGCATGGAAGGCGGGGACGAGCGGTGCGCCCTGGCCGCCAGCGGCGATATCGCGGCGACGGAAGTCGGCAATGGTGGTTATGCCGGTCTCCTCGGCAATTGTGTTTGGGTCGCCAATCTGCAGTGTATATGCCTGCTCGACAGGCCTTTGCGGGCTTGTGGGGCGGTGCCGTATTGTTTGGCCGTGGGAGCCGATGGCGGCGATCTGTTGAGCGTTTAAGCTTTGGGAGCGCAGAAACTGATTCACCGCTTGCGCAAGGGCGAGGGCAAGCTCGCGATCGGCTTGGCCCATTCGCTCAATTTCGTTGTCGCCAGCACTGCACAGTGCGAGTAGAGCGTTGCGAAGCGCACTGGGCAGTGGTGCCTCGGCGGCGGCAAGTAGTTCGCACTGGTTCGCGGTGTCAATCAGGGCAATGTCTATTGCATCGAGGCTGGTGCCACACATCAGCCCAATATATAGCGAGCTGCTCACCCTTCGGAGCCGGGGCTGTTGTAGTTGCGCTGTGCGGCATAGGTGCGCAGCTGTAACTGCAGACCGCTGATCTGTTGTAAAAAGTCCGGCATATCGTTACGCCCGACGCGAGTGGGCGGCGGCAGTTTGTCGACGATCGTGGCGGGGTTGCGATGCACGCCATTCATCAGGAATTCGTAGTGCAAGTGTGGCCCCGTGGCATAGCCTGTTGAGCCTACCCAGCCAATAGTCTCCCGCTGGCGAACTCGTTCTCCGCGAGACACGGCGCGTTTGTGCAGGTGGAGGTATTTGGTCACGTACGCTTCGCCGTGTTTGATAAAAACGTAGTTGCCGTTTGCTCTTGAGTAGCCGGCCTCCAGTACTCTGCCATCGCCTGCCGCATATACCGGTGTGCCGCGGGGGGCTGCGTAGTCAACGCCTCGGTGCGGGCGCACCGTTTTAAAGACGGGGTGAAGGCGTTTGGGGTCAAAGCGGGAGCTGATGCGGGTAAAATCGAGTGGGGCTCGCAAAAACGCCTTGCGCATGCTCTCGCCGCTTTCCGAGAAGTAGTCGATCTCACCCTGTTTGTTCACATAGCGGTACGCTTGGAAGGAGTCGCCGCGATTAAAGTACTGGGCCGCGAGGATTTGGCCGCTGCCAAGGTGTTCTCCATTGAGGTAGAGCTCCTCATAGATGACGATGAAATAATCGTTCTTCCGCACATCGTAGACGAAGTCCAGAACCCCGCCAAATATATTGGCAAGCTCCATGATGATGCTCTGGCTGACCCCGGCTTCTTGCGCTGCTTTATATAGAGAGCTGGTAATGGTCGCACTCGCGACGCGTTGTCGAACCTCTGGGGTTTCGCTGACTTCTGTCGTAGAAAAGCCGGTTACGCCGCGCTCATATATCAGGCTGTTGAGCTTATCAACTTGCAGGCTCATCGCGTCCAGCTTGCCTTGGTCGCTAATCTGAAAGCCGAGTTTCTGGCCGGGGCGAATGCGATTCAATGCCTTGGTTTTCTTAGCGGTGCTTATCAGCTCGTGTAGGTCTTGCGGGCTCAGCTTGGCGCGATTGAAAATGCTTGAGAGCGAGTCGCCTGGCCGAACCTCGATCTCCAGCCACTCGCGCTGCGGTTCTATGGGTGAGAGGGGCTCCGGTTCCTGTTCGCTCGGACTGATCGGCGTGAGTTCCAGGTTAAGAGGAATCGCTGTGCGTTTGGCCTCGGCATTTTCTCCGGGCAGCATCAGCAGGGAGATCCCCAAGGCGATCAGCGTTGACGCGGCAATAGCTAAATGCCGCCGTGGGAAGCGAGGGCCTTCCCGGAAGGCTGCGTGTCGTTTTTTTTGGCGGTCAAGCATCGTGGTTCCGGGTAAATGTCATTTGGCGTTTTTTTGACCATTATAACAAAGACTTGTGGTGCTATAAGGCGTATTTACCGAATGTTAACGTAATTTCTAGCTTTTGTGGCGCCTGCGGTCTGGGGGCCGCGTTCCATTTTTACAGGGCTTGTTGTATCGTGCTCGGCCCTAGGCAGTCCCTGCCTTTCGCGTCGACGCAGTACCCTGCGTTTGGTATGACAGAAATAGTGAATTAAGGTTCTTTAAACATGACAAGGCTCGATATTCGGTTACTGGCCGATTTGGAGGCGCGTGGGCTCATCGCGCAAATGACCGGCGAAAACGGTCTTTCGGAGTACCTCTCTGAAGCTCCTCGGACCTTGTATTGTGGCTTTGATCCCACTGCAGACAGTTTGCATATTGGCCATTTAGTGCCGCTATTGGCGCTAAAGCGTTTTCAGGATGCCGGTCATAAACCCATAGCGTTGGTGGGTGGTGCGACCGGTTTGATTGGTGACCCCAGCTTTAAAGCACAGGAAAGGCAGTTGAACACGCCTGATGTGGTGGCGGGGTGGGTTGAGCGTTTGCGCTCCCAAATATCGCGCTTCGTGAGTTTTGACTGCGGTGATAATTCCGCGGAGATGGCGAATAATCTGGACTGGTTTGGGCCCATGACAGCGCTTGAGTTCTTGCGTGATGTCGGCAAGCACTTCTCGGTGAATAGCATGATTGCCAAGGAGTCTGTGAAGCAGCGAATCGATCGTGAGGGCTCTGGGATTTCATTTACCGAGTTTAGCTACTCGCTGCTTCAGGCCCTGGATTTTGCAGAGTTGCATAAGCGGCATGGGTGCAGCTTGCAGTTGGGTGGTTCAGATCAGTGGGGGAATATCACAGCGGGTATCGACCTGACTCGCCGAATGCATGGCGGTGCTGTGCACGGTTTGACAATGCCGCTCGTCACCAAAGCTGATGGTACGAAGTTCGGTAAAACGGAGTCCGGCACGATTTGGCTGGATCCGGAAAAGACATCGCCTTACGCCTTCTATCAATTCTGGCTGGGTACCGCCGATGCCGATGTATACAAATTCCTGCGTTACTTCACGTTCCTGAGTGTTGAGCGGATTGCTGAAATAGAAGCCGAAGACGCGCAGGCGGGAGGTCGCCCTCAAGCGCAGCGCGTATTGGCAGAGCAGATGACGGCGCTGATTCACGGCGATGACGGGCTCGCGGCGGCGCAGCGTATTACGGAGGCGTTGTTCTCCGGCGAACTGGCAGATCTTTCGGTGGCCGATCTGGAGCAATTACGGTTGGATGGCTTGCCCTCGGCTGAGTTGTCGCGAGGTGACTTACTGGAGCGACCGCTCACGCAGCTGCTTGCCGATGTTGGAATGGCGGCGGGCAAGCAGGTAAAGGATGCGCTGGGGCGAAATGCAGTGTGGGTGAACACTGTCGCTGCGGGTATGGATGACAATATGAAGGCTGCAGAGGTCTTTGCGGCGGAAAAGGCGCTGGGCGATGGCTACTATGTAGTGCGTCTTGGGAAGAAGAAGTACCAGCTGCTGGTGATTCGCTGATCAACTTGCTGCTGTTTTGATCGTTAATTGCTGCTG
>NZ_DBTD01000002.1:0-167889 GCF_002306875.1 Spongiibacter sp. UBA1325 | reverse complement strand
TGGAAGCTTTTACAACCAAAGATGTTTCCGGTGATGTGGCTCGCCAAGCGTGGCTGGACAAGGGCTACTATGTGATCAGCTTCGACCAGCGCGGTTTCGGTGACAGCACCGGGAAAATTAGTGTGATGGACCCCGATGTGGATTGCAAAAGCATTTCCTCCATCATCGACTGGGCCGAAATCAATCTACCGAATTTGAAGCGCGACAATGGCGATCCGCTGATTGGCTCGGTGGGACTCTCTTACGGCGGCGGCTTCCAGACCGTGTGCTCAAGCGTAGATAAACGCTTCGACGCTATTGTGCCGCTGGCAACCTGGAGCCACCTGCCCTATAGCCTGTACGCCGACAGCAGCCCCAAAACCAGCTGGCTGGACGTACTCGGCATTGCCTCGATGGGCAACCTGGAAGACTACCTGTGGCCGGCGTTTCTGCAGGCCAACTCCACCGGCAACATCGACCAGTCGGTCATCGATAAACTCGCCGGGCACGGCCCGCTGTCCTACTGCCTGGGTGAGCGCAGCGACGGCGGCACCTTATCCAAAGCAGACGCACTGTTTATTCAGGGCGCTAACGATATCTTATTCAATGCCAACGAGGCTGTTGAGAATTACGAATGCTGGACCGGCCAAGGCCGGGACACCCACTTGTTTGTGCAGCGCGAGGGACATATTTTGCCGCTGCTGCAAGATGCCGGTGAAATGATCCTGTTTGGCACCGACGAGACCCTGTACTGCGACGACCAGCAGTTCGACACCACCACCATCGCGCTGGATTTCCTCGCCAATAAATTGATGGGCGAACCGCAACAAGACCTGCCCGACGTGTGCTTCAGCCACGCAGCGTCTCAGCAGGGCCGCAGTTTCAGCAGCGTGGTTCGCGGTGGCACCACAACCCTGCTGCCGGCCAGCCAGGTAATTCCCGGCGGTGCCGCCTACGTCATCAACCTCTTACAGGCCTTGCCACTGGGCACCTTGCTAGAGGTGCTAGCGGGCCTACCCGGCGAAACCGCTGGCGTATTGCAGGCCGTATTGGGCGGCTTGCAGGACCCGGCCTCCATCGCCGACTCCCTCGATGACATCCTGAATCTGATTCCCGCTGAAGTGATCAACAAAACCCTCGCGGCGGGTCAGTTTATTCCGCTAATTACGGTAGACAAGGACGGCTTACTGGCCGGCATTCCCACCGCCAACCTGCTATTGGAAGGCGGCAACGGTGACGGCAACCTGCTGTATGTTGGCCTGGGTAAACGCCGGGGCGGCGACGCGGCGCTGGTTAACGACCAGGTACGGCCGGTGCGCGGTATCGGTGCCAAGCAATTGGAGCTGGTGGGTGTGAACGAAGACTTACAGGTGGGCGATGAGCTGGGACTGATGGTCTATGGAATTCATCCATACTACTTGTATCCTGCGGGCCTGGTGCAACCGCCTCTGCCGGTTAGCGTGAATGGCACGGTACAGCTCCCCATTCACACTCAGTAAGGATTCAGCCGGGGGCATTGCGCCTCCGGCTTGTTGTTCAGCAGCGTTTAGCCAATACCCACAAAGGTTGCCAGCCAAAGGCTCAGCAGGGTCATCGAGGTGACCGAGGCAGCCAGAATCAGCAGCAATTTAAACGGCTTAAAGGGCTTTCGCTCGACGTCGTTATAACCCTTCTTCAGAAATTCATCGACTTTGAGCTGATCTTCGGGATACAGCTTATTGTGTTCGTTTTCCATCAATTACCGCCCCAATATAAATACATCGCCATAAAAAAAGGCGGCCCCATTATCACAGGATGCCGCCTTCAACTCCAGCCGTCGCCGTGCAGGGCACGGCAGGCTGTGGGATATCCGCGTTTACGCGAACGCTTCTTCCGCAATATCCATCAACGTGCTGCTGCCGTTGCGGATTGATGCGCTCAGTGCGCTGGCCTGTGGCAACAGGCGCTGAACGAAGAAGCGAGCGGTTTGCAGCTTGGCTTTGTCGAACTCTTCACCCTGCTGGCTTTCACCCCTGAGCACAGTGCGACACATCATTGCCCACATGTAGCTGAACAGTGTGAAGCCCATTACGTGCAGGTATTCGTTCGCGGCTGCGCCAATCGCGTTGGCATCGCTGCCCGCTTGCTCAAGTACAAACTTGGTCAGCGACTCGAGGTTGTCGACCGCGTCGTTCAGCGGGTTCAGGAATTCATCCATGCCCGCAACCGATGCAGAGTCGGCGCTGAAGGCGCGCATTTCAGCGATCAGTGCCTGAAGGTTTTTCGCGCCATTGGCGGCAACCTTACGCCCCATCAAATCCATCGCCTGGATGCCGTTGGTGCCTTCGTAGATCTGCGCAATGCGCACATCACGCACCAGCTGCTCCATGCCCCACTCACGCACATAGCCGTGGCCGCCGTAACACTGTTGACCCAATACGGTACCCTCGAAGCCCTTATCGGTCAGGAAGGCTTTTGCAACAGGCGTCAGCAATTCAACCATGCCCGAGGCCAGCGCCTTGGCATCGCCGTCGCCAAATTTAGACACGTCCAACTGTTTGCCCACATACACAGCAAATGCGCGACCCGCTTCAACCAGTGCTTTCTGGGTGAGCAGCATGCGGCGAACATCGGGGTGTACAACGATTGGGTCGGCAGGGCCGGCTTGGTTAACAGGGCCAGTCGGTGCACGGCTTTGCAGACGCTCACGTGCGTATTCACAAGACCACTGGTAAGCGGTTTGCGCAGCGCTCAGCCCCTGAATACCGACTGACAAACGCTCGTAGTTCATCATGGTGAACATGCCTTGCAGACCGCGGTTGATTTCACCAACGAGGTAGCCTTCGGCACCGTCGAAGTTCATCACACAGGTTGCCGAGGCATTGATACCCATTTTGTGTTCGATGCTGCCGCAATTCACGCCGTTGCGCTCGCCGAGGCTGCCGTCGTCATTCACTTTTACCTTGGGTACCAAGAACAGTGAAATACCTTTAGAACCCGCTGGAGCATCGGGCAGTTTTGCCAGCACCAGGTGGATAACGTTTTCGGTCAGATCGTGGTCACCACCAGTGATGAAGATCTTGGTACCGGTGATTTTGTAAGTGCCATCAGCTTGTGGCTCGGCCTTGGTACGGATCATACCCAGGTCAGTACCCGCGTGGCTCTCTGTCAAACACATGGCGCCGGCCCACTGACCGGAGTACATGTTAGGCAGATATTTTTCCTTCAGCTCATCGGAGGCGTGGTTGTCGATGGCCAGCGCCGCGCCTGACGTCAGGGTTAGGTAGAGACCCATCGCGATATTGGAGGAGTACAGCATTTCCTCGAACAACAGTACCAGCATCTTGGGCATGTTCTGGCCGCCGTAATTCGGCTCACCCGCCAGACCACCCCAGCCGCCCTCGGCCAGTTGCTTAAACGCTTCTGGATACCCTTTGGGTGTGGTGACGACACCGTCGTCCCACTTCACGCCCTCTTCATGGCCAGACTGGCTCAAAGGGGCGATCAGGTTTTCATTGATCTTGGCACTTTCTTCAAGGATCGCATCCGCCAGCTCGCGGTTAACTTCCTCGGTTCCCGGCATGTTTTGCCAAAGCTGCTCGGCCTTAAATACCTCGTGCAGGACAAACTGCATATCACGCAGCGGCGCTTTATATTCGGGCATATCTGATTCTCCACATTCTTTCGCGACGATCAGTCGCTATCCATAACGCAATGCACAAACGCCCACCGAAGGGTGGGCGTTGCTCGTTTGGGACCTTGCTAATTTAGAACGCAAATGCCTCTTCGGGCATCTCCATCAAACTGTCAGCGCCGTTGAGCATGGACAGTTTGTGCGATTCAGTACGCGGCAGCAGGCGATCGTAATAGAACTTCGCAGTCTGCAGCTTGGCTTTCAGGAACTCGTCGTCGGCAGCGCCGTCTACGGCGGCAGCGGCCATGCGTGCCCACATGTAAGCCAGTGAGATGTAGCCAGAATACATCAGGTAGTCCACCGATGCAGCACCGACTTCATCGGGGTTCTGCATGGCTTTCTCACCCAGCTTCATGGTGACTTCGCCCCACTCTTTGTTCAATTCAGCCAGCTTGCTGATGAACGGCTCCAGCTCTGGGCGTGACGCCTGCTCTTCACAGAACTTGTGAATGATCTTGGTGAAGACCATCAACTGCTTGCCGCCAGTACCCATTACTTTGCGACCCAACAGGTCGAGGGCTTGGATGCCGGTGGTGCCTTCGTACAGTGTAGAGATGCGCAGGTCGCGAACGATCTGTTCCATGCCCCACTCTGAAATGTAGCCGTGGCCACCGTACACTTGCATACCGTAGTTGGCAGACTCCAGGCCGGTTTCGGTAACGAAGGCCTTGGCGATCGGCGTCAGCAGTTCAGACAGCTCTTCTGCGTCTTTACGCGCTTGCTCGTCGCCACTGAAGTAGAACGTGTCGACCAGTTGCGCCACCCAGTAGATAAACGCTCGGCTACCTTCAGCCAGTGCTTTCTGAGTTAGCAGCATACGGCGCACATCGGGGTGTACGATCAGCGGATCAGCGGGGCCTTCTGGGTTTTTCGGGCCGCTCAGTGAACGCATTTGCAGACGCTCGCGAGCGTACTCCAGCGCACCTTGGAATGAGGCTTCACCGGCAGACAAGCCCTGCAGAGCAGTACCCAGACGGGCAGAGTTCATCATGTGGAACATCGCCTGCAGACCGCGGTTCTCTTCGCCAACCAGGAAGCCCTTGGCACCGTCGAAGTTCATCACACAGGTTGCAGAGGCTTTGATGCCCATTTTGTGCTCGATGCTGCCACAGCTCACGCCATTGCGCTCGCCGACGTTGTTGTCTGCATCGGGCAGGAATTTCGGTACCAGGAACAGGGAGATGCCCTTGGTTCCCGCTGGCGCACCTTCAATGCGAGCCAGTACCAGGTGAATGATGTTTTCCATCATGTCGTGCTCGCCACCCGAGATGAAGATCTTGGTGCCGGTCACGTTGTAGCTACCATCGGCATTGGCTTCGGCCTTGGTGCGCAGAATGCCCAGATCCGAACCGCAATGTGGCTCGGTCAGACACATTGTGCCGCCCCAGGTGCCGTCGGTCATTTTAGGCAGGTATTCGTTTTGCAGCTCTTCGCTGGCGTAGTTTTCCAGCAGGCGCGCAGCCGACTGAGACAAGCCGGTGTACATACCCCACGCCCAACACGCTGAGCTAACCATTTCGGTCACAACCAGGCCGAGTGAGTTGGGCAGGCCCTGGCCGCCAAAACGGGCGTCGGCGGTCATTGATGGCCAACCACCTTCAGCAAATTGTTGGTAGGCTTCTTTAAAGCCGGTTGGCGTTTTTACGCCGTCTTCCGACCATACACAGCCTTCTTGGTCACCCACTTGGTTCAGCGGTGACAGTACGTTTTCAGAAAACTTGGCGCCTTCAGAAAGGATGGCGTCCAGCAGATCCTCGCTCACTTCTTCACGGCCGGCCAGGCTCGCAAAATGCTCGTTTGCGTTGAGCACATTTTTGAGTACGAAATTGATATCGCGTAGTGGCGCTTTATATTGCGGCATGATGAAACCTCACGTTAGTTACTGCGAGCGATGAATCGCTGCAATGTTGACGGTGACAACTATATCGATTTATCTACGTTGCGCAAGGCCGAAAAGATCAAGGATTTTGTCATCTCGGCCAATAAAATAAGCACTAAACCCAGCAAAAACATAAACTTACATAATTATGACGCTTTGCTAGGGAATTCTACGGATTTAGCCAAAAAGATGGATGACGCTAATCTTGGCCCCAGATACTAAGAACCATAGACGAAAACCTATGAATTACCGCCCCCACGGTGAGCACAGACTCCACTGCGACGATGACATTATCACCGCTGAGCTATTAGGTACCTGGAACGCCGAAGCCGCCGAGCACTATGGCCGCGATTTACGCGCGCACATTCGCCGTTTAAATGGCCGTCCCTGGGCGCGGATCATCGACCTGCGCAGTTATGAGCTACACACCCCCGAAGTCATAGAAATGGGTAAGCAGTTTGCCGCGTGGGCGGCAGACAACGGCTGCGCCTTTCACTGCTACATCTATTCCAATGCCCTGCAGCGAGATACGGTGAAAGCCATGTTTGAGGATATTAGCCAAGCTCGCGATGAAGCCACCACGATGGAAGAAGCCGTAGAGAAATGTCGACGCGCACTGGCGCGCGCCGCCAAGGCATCAGGGGATTTGCAGCGCCGCTAGGTCGATAAACGGTGCCACATCCACACCACTTGCCCCCTTGCCCAGGTGCGGCACCACGCCGAGACAAGGCGCAGGAAGCATCGCTTTTAAGGTTTCAAGATTCTCGTCAAACCGAGCCATTTCCGGGTCGACCCTATTTGCCACCCAGCCCGCCAGCGGCAAGCCGTCGCCGCGAATTGCCTCCGCGCTTAACAGCGCATGGTTAATGCAACCGAGCTTCATTCCCACCACCAGAACCACCGGCAAATTTAGCTCGATGACCAAGTCCGCCAGGGTCTCGCGCTGGTTTAATGGTACTCGCCAGCCTCCGGCACCCTCTACCAACAACAGGTCAGCGGGGCGCATCATCGCGCCGCGGCAATAGCCCGCCAATTGGGCAGCGCTCAAACGCCGCCCAGCCCGCTCGGCCGCGATATGCGGCGCAATCGGCTCTGCAAAAACCACCGGATTTATCTGCTCGTAACTCATCGGCTCAGACATCGCCGACATCAACGCCAGCGCATCGTCGTTGCGCAACTCGCCATCGACCGACTCCGCCCCCGCCGCTACCGGTTTCAGCGCCAGGGTGCGCAAGCCCTGCTGCCTGGCGGCTTCGAGCACGCCACAGGCGATCAGGGTTTTGCCCGCATCGGTATCGGTACCAGCGATAAACAGCTTTTGGCGGCGCGTCATCAGGGTGCTCCTCTAGGGTTGTTTATCCAGTTCCAGGTACCACACCTGATAACTGGCAGGCAGCCCGGCCGGTTGGCGAAATGCCTCATAGGCCTGCTGCAGCGCTTGCAAGCGTTTGCGACTAGCCAGCCCCTGAGGGCGGTCGCGATTCACATTGCTCACGCCCAGCTGTTTGAGCTCTCGGGTTAGGGCGGTCACCGTCGGGTAATACAGCACCTCGGTAGCCTCCCGCCACTGCACCCGCAGCCCCGACGCGGCAATGGCCGTGTCCAGCGCCTGTCGGGGAATAAAGCGGTTCACATGGGCATAGCCATCAACGTTTTGCCACGCCTCGCGAAGCTCGAACAATGTCTCGGGGCCAAGGGTTGCGATGAAGGCTTTGCCGCCCGGGGCCAATACCCGGTCAATCTCTGAAAACAGCGCCGATACATTTTCGCACCACTGCAAAGACAGGCTGGAAAACAGCAGATCGACACGGGCATCGGCCAGCGGCAGGTCTTCAGCATCGCCGCAGACCCATTGCTGGCAGTCCTCAGAGTGATGCTCGCTGGCATAGGCAAGCATCCCCTCAGCCAGGTCGACACCAACAAGCTGGGCATCGTTAAAGCGCTGACGCAACGCCGGCAAGCTGTAGCCGGTGCCGCAGCCCAGGTCGACCAGCGTTTGTGGTGCACGTTGGTGGGCAAGCAAGCGAAATAGTTCGTCCGCGACCCGGCGCTGCAAGGTCGCGGCACGGTCGTAACTGTTTGCCGCCCGGGAGAAGGATCGCGCGACATCGCGCTTTTCAAAATGACGCTCAATACCCGGTGGCGTCGCCTCGGCAATATAGTCTTTTTCAAAGAGGATAATGTCGCTAACAAACTGCTCTGGCTGCGACAAAAAAGGGATATGCCCTGCTCCGGCGTAACACAGGCTGCGCGCAGCGGGCACCGTTTCTGCCAGGGCGGCTGGCACCAGCGCATCGTCACTGCCGTAGATATTCATCACCGGGCACGACAAGCCCGCGTAGGTCTCGCGCTGATCCAGCTCGCGCAGGCAATCCAACCCCCAGCGCAGCGCCTCCGGCTCCGCGTGGCACAACGGCAACAGTCGACGCAGCGCGCGTGCGCTGACATCGCCCTGCAATTGCAGGGTATTGAAACGCTTCCGTGTTTTTTCTGGCTGCTCCAGCAAGCCAGTGTAGAACGCGGCAAAATCTTCTCCGGGCATGGCCAGCGACCACTGCTCATTGGCAACAAAACGCAAATTGCTGGCAAGGCGAACCAAGCCGCTCACTCGCTGCGGTTCAGCGAGCGCCAGCTCGCCTGCCAGCAGCCCTCCCAGCGACCAGCCCACATATAAGGCGCGGGCGGGCAGCTGCGCCAGCAGCGCCTGCACAACAGATTCAACCGACATATCGGCCAGTAGCGGGCTGCGACCGCAGCCAGGCAGGTCGATAATCGTCACCGAGAAATTCGCTCGCAGTGCTGGCAACAGCGGCCGCCAAATTTCACTGCAGCTACCCCAGCCGTGCAGCAGCACCAGCTCTGCAGAGGCATCTGAGCTTGACGGCAGGCGCTCTCGGTAGAGTGCACTCACGAATGAAATTCCAGCAATTGCGGCGCCACATCCCAACATGCTGATTCGAGCGTCGTTAACAGCTGTTCAATATCTTCCCGGCTATGCGCGGCACTCAAGGTGATGCGCAGCCGCGCGGTACCGAGCGGCACGGTGGGGGGGCGGATAGCGGAAACCAATACGCCGCGAGCTTCCAACTCACGACTCAGCGCCAATGCCAGGGCATCGTCATTCACCATCAGCGGCTGAATCGCGGTTTGCGATGCCATTAGCGGCAGCCCCAGGCGCTTCGCTTCCGCCCGAAAAAAGCTGATGTGCTCAGCCAAGCGCTGCCGACGCCAACCCTCACTGTGCAGGAGGTCCAGCGATGCCAGCGTTGCCGCCGCGACTGCGGGGGGCATGGCGGTGGTGTAAATATAGGGGCGCGCAAACTGGATCAGGCTTTCGATCAATGTGGCGCTTCCGGCGACAAAGGCGCCAAAGCTGCCCAGCGCCTTGCCGAGTGTGGCCATGAGCACTGGCAATTGCTGGGTATCTAGGCCGAGCATTTCAGCCGTTCCTGCACCGCGCTCGCCCAGTACACCAAAGCCGTGCGCGTCGTCGGCCATCAGCCAGGCATTGTGCCCGCGGGCCAGGTCGGCCATCTCAACCAGAGGGGCCAGATCACCGTCCATGCTGTAAACCGCGTCTACCGCTATCAGGCGCTGGCCAGTATGGGGGAGTTTTTTTAGTCGGCGCTCAAGATCCGCCGTGTCACTGTGTTGAAAGCGCTGCATTTTTGCGCCGCTTAGCAAGCCGCCATCCAGCAGCGAGGCGTGGTTCAAACGATCTTCTAGCAGGTGGTCGCCGCGCTGCATCAAGCCAGCAATAAGCCCCAAATTCGCCATGTAGCCGGTGGAAAAAAGCAGCGCGCGCTCCCGGCCGGTAAATTCGGCGAGGCGCTCCTCCAGCTCGTGGTGCAGACTGGAGTGGCCGCAGATCAGGTGCGATGCGCCACCGCCCACACCATAGTCTTTGGCGGCGGCCTGCATGGCTTCAACGAGTTTGGGGTGGCCGGCGTGTCCGAGATAGTCATTACTGCAGAACTGCAGCATGGTGCGGCCGTTGAGCTGGATTCGCGCACCTTGTGCACTCCCCAGCTCTCGGCGGTGTCGATATAAAGACTGCTCGCGACGCTCCGCCAGCCGCTGCTGTAGGTGCAGCTCCATGGATGGCGTTGTCACGGCGTTTATGCTGTTGCGTCGTAGAAAAATTTGTCGTTGCGCGCTTTTTCCATCTCACCCAGCAGAACCGCTTCCGTCGCCTCATCATCGGCCTCAGCGCAGCGCTGCTCGGGCTTGATACCGAGGCGCTCGAACAACTGCAGATCCTTGTTGGCTTCGGGGTTTGGCGTGGTAAGCAGCTTTTCGCCGTAGAAGATGGAGTTGGCACCGGCAAAATACGCCAGGGCATGCATTTGCTCGTTCATCTCTTCACGCCCCGCCGACAGGCGCACGTGGGACTTGGGCATCAGGATACGCGCCACCGCGATGGTGCGAATAAAGTCAAAGGGATCGAGGTCAACTTCTTCAGCCAGGGGCGTCCCTTCAACGCGCACCAACATATTGATGGGCACACTCTCAGGATGCTCCGGCAGGTTGGCCAACTGGATAAGCAGGCCGGCGCGGTCTTTCACGGACTCGCCCATGCCAACGATTCCTCCGCTGCACACTTTAATGCCCGCATCGCGCACATTCGCCAGCGTGTTCAGGCGGTCGCCGTAGGTGCGTGTAGTGATAATTTCACCGTAGTACTCCGGCGAGGTATCGAGGTTGTGGTTGTAGTAATCCAGCCCCGCCTCAGCCAGCTCCGCAGCCTGCTCACCGCTGAGCATCCCAAGGGTCATGCAGGTTTCCAGCCCCATCTCTTTCACGCCCTTCACCATGGCGGTCACGTAGGGCATGTCCTTTTTCTTGGGTGAGCGCCACGCTGCCCCCATGCAGAACCGGGTCGACCCCTGCGCTTTGGCAGCACGTGCCTCTTGCAGCACTTTTTCCACTTCCATTAGCTTTTCTTTTTCCAAGCCAGTGTCGTAGCGGTTGCTCTGCGGGCAGTATTTGCAGTCTTCCGGGCAAGCGCCCGTTTTGATCGACAGCAGCGTGCTTACCTGAACGCTATTGGCATCAAAATTCGCTCTGTGAACGCTTTGTGCTTGAAACAGCAGGTCGTTAAAGGGTTGTTCAAACAGGGCTTGAACTTCCTCAGGGCTCCAGTCGTGACGAATTGAAGACGCTTCCATACTGCTCATATCTGACAATCTCTAGGGGCTGATCGAAAGGCTATAATGATACAGGCAGCCCCTTCGCTGTCAACCAACGCAGGACGCCATGGTTTACAAGTCGATTCGCGCCTCATTGCAACGCCTCTTCCCACTCCAGTGCCTGCTGTGCCTGGATCACAGCGGCGCCACCACGGAGATCTGCCCCGCCTGTCGCGACACGCTGCCCTGGCTGGGCCACCATTGCCGACGCTGCGCGCTGCCGCTAGCCACGGCGAATGCCGAGCTATGCGGCCGCTGCCTACAACGGCCGCCGCGCTTTCATCAATGCCTGTGTGCGCTGAATTACCGCTTCCCGGTGGACAGCCTGCTCGCCGACTTTAAACATCACGCCAAGCCGCCCAGCGGCCGCCTGTTGGCACAACTTTGGTTAGAGCGCTGCTCGGCGGCGGCTGCCGAGCCGCTTCCCGATGCGCTCGTGCCCGTACCCCTGCATTGGCGGCGGCGCTGGCAACGCGGCTACAACCAGTCGCTGCTTGTCAGTCAATTTTGGGGGAACGCCCTGACGATTCCGGTCGCGGATCTGCTTCGCCGCCAGCATGCAACACCACCACAGCAGGGACTAACGGCGGCAGAGCGCCGCCGCAATATGAAAAATGCCTTCGACGTGGTTCACCCAGAACGCATTCGCGGCAAGCACCTGGCGCTGGTAGACGATGTACTGACCACAGGCACGACAGCCAATGCGGCGGCCGCTATACTGCTGCGCGCCGGCGCAACGCGAGTAGACGTCTGGTGCCTGGCCCGGACTCCCGCGCCCGGTCAATGACTCGCCAATGGGAATACCATGAAGGCCAACGACAATACCGACCAGCAAAACTTTGCCGCTCTCGACCCCGACCGCGTTATTGACGCCGTCGAGTCGCTGGGGTTTGTCAGCGACCTACGCGTCTTCCCGCTAAACAGCTACGAGAACCGGGTTTATCAGTTCGGCATCGAAGACGCCGAGCCTCTCGTGGTTAAGTTTTATCGCCCGCAGCGCTGGAGCAACGCCCAAATCAGCGAGGAACATCGCTTCACGCAGCAGCTTTATGATGCAGACATCCCAGTGATCCCGCCCTGGCAAAACGACGATGGGCAGAGTCTGTTCGAGCACGAAGGCTATCGCTTCGCGCTTTACCCCCGGCGCGGCGGTCACGCCCCGGCGCTGGATGACATGGAAAACCTGTTTCAGTTGGGGCGCCTGTTTGGCCGCCTTCACCTAGTAGGCGAAACGGAAGACTTTCAACATCGCCCGACCCTCACCCCACAAACCTTTGGCGAGCACAGCAGCCACTATCTGCTGGAAAATGACTTTATCCCAGACAGCCTGCGCCAGGCCTACGAGAGCCTGGCCCGCGACTTATTGGCGTTAATTGAACAACGTTTTAGCGACTGCCAAGCGCGCAATATTCGCTGCCACGGCGATGGTCACGTTGGCAATATATTGTGGCGCGACGGCGACACCCAGCTGGTCGATTTTGACGACAGCCGCATGGCGCCGGCTATCCAAGACCTGTGGATGTTTCTCTCCGGCGATACCGATGCCCGCCAAAAAGCGCTGATGGAGCTGGTCGAGGGCTACGAGGAATTTCGCAGCTTCGACAGCCGCGAATTAGTGCTGGTGGAGGCCCTGCGCGGGCTGCGCATCATGCACCATGCGGCGTGGCTAGCGCAGCGCTGGAGCGACCCCGCCTTTCCCCGCGCCTTCCCCTGGTTTAACACCGAGCGCTATTGGGGCGAGCACATACTGATGCTGCGCGAACAACTGGCACTGGTTCAGGAACCCGCCCTCAAGCTGAGTGTGTAAATTTTCACCGCGTGATCCAAAGCAGATTAACGTTCGTAAAGATAGAGTTTACACTATCGCGGCAACGTTGCTGGACTGTGCGCTAGGTGCAAGCGCAGCGCGATCAAACACTCTACAATTGCCAAAGCACTCCACCGTTCCACACATAATAAGAGTGCAGGAGAAGTCATGTTTACAATCCGAGTAAATGGTGAAGACCACACCGTTGACGTACCCGAAGATAAACCCCTGCTGTGGGTTTTGCGCGAAGACTTAAAGCTCACGGGCAGCAAGTACGGCTGCGGACAAGCCCTGTGTGGCGCCTGTACGGTGCATGTTGACGACCAGCCCACCCGCTCCTGCGTCATGCCAATTAGCGCCGCAGAGGGCCACAACATCACCACCGTGGAAGCGATTGACCAACAGCAGATCGGTCGGCTGGTTCAGCAGGCCTGGCAAGAGCTAAACGTTCCCCAGTGCGGGTACTGCCAGTCCGGACAGGTGATGGCGGCCACCGCCTTACTCACCGAAAACCGCTCGCCCAGCGACCGCGATATTGACGAAGCCATGTCTGGCAATATCTGCCGCTGCGGCACCTATGCCCGCATTCGCAAGGCCATTCACAAGATCGCAGACGAACAACTGTAAGGGGGCGCGCATGAGCACTTCAGGATATACCCGCAGACAGTTTTTACGCGTCAGCGCTCTCGCAGGGGGCGGCTTACTTGTTGCCTGTGGAGGCGGTGGTGGCGGGGGCGGTTCCAACCCGCAAGACCCGCAGCCCCCCGGTAATGGCGGCCCCAGTGATGCAGAGCAGTTCACCGTTAGTGAGTTTATGCGCATTGGCAGCGATGGCCGTATACACATTTTGGTGGGCGCCTCAGAAATTGGCCAGGGCGCGCTGACATCGATGCCAATGATCGTCGCCGAAGAACTCGACGCCGACTGGGACCTTGTTACCGCCGAACACTCACCTGTTGCCGCGCGCTTTAACAACCCCTATTTTGGCGGCCTGCTGCAATTCACGGTGGCCAGTGCCACCACTCGTGGCTATTTCGACAATCAGCGCCAAGTCGGCGCCGCGGTTAGGCAAATGCTGGTCAACGCTGCTGCCGAGCGCTGGGAGGTGCCCGCAGACAGCCTGCGCACAGAGCGCGGTGTGGTCTACGACGACCTCAATGGCCGCAGCGCCAGCTACGGCGAACTCGCCGAGTCAGCGGCCAACCAGCCGGTTCCGAGTAATCCGCCGCTAAAAGACCCGGCAAGCTACCGCATTATTGGCCAGTCCAAACAGCGCAAAGACGCTGCGGAGAAGGTCAACGGCTCGCATATTTACGGTATCGACGTCGATATCCCCGACATGCTCACGGCCGTAATTGCCCGCCCGCCGCGCTTTTTTGGTCAGGCACTGCGTGTCGACAGCAATGCCGCTATGGCGGTGCCCGGCGTGCGCGAAGTACACACCATCCCCTCTGGCGTCGCCGTGGTCGCCGACGACTATTGGTCGGCGGAGAAAGGGCGCCAAGCCCTTGAAGTCAGCTGGAATGAACTGTTGGCCGGACGCACAGATTCCAATGACACGCGCGGTGAGTATAGTTTTAAGCTCAACTTACCCGGCCTGCCGATTCGTGTTGACGGTTTGGTTCCGGTGGCTCAACTCGCCGCAGCGGAAAATCGCAGCGCTGATTACTTCTTCCCCTTCCAGGCCCACGCGGCAATGGAGCCACTAAACGTTACGGTGGACTACACCGGCAGCAAAGCCGACATCTGGACGGGCAGCCAATCACCAACGCTGGATAAGACCTTTGCGTCGCTGATTCTCGGCTTACTGCCCAACCAGATCACCTTCCACACCATGTCCTCTGGCGGCGGTTTTGGCCGCCGCGGCAACCCGCTGGCTGACTACGTGCGCGACGCCTGCCACGTGGCGAAGGCAACCCAAAAACCCGTGAAGGTCATGTGGACCCGCGAAGACGACATGAAGGGGGGCTACTACCGGCCCGCCGCGGCCGTGCGCGTCGGCGCCTCCATGGACAATCAGGGCAATATCACTGCCTGGACGCACCGCGCGGTCACGCAGGATGTCACGGCGTCACTGTATGCCGAAGAGCTGCTCGACACCCTGGCCGAGGGCCAGTTGCCGCCCCTTAAGGAATTAACAGACCTTGAGACCGGCATGCCCTACGACATCGACAATGTATTGATGGACGCCCACCTGACGCTCAAGCCGCAGATGCCCTCACTGTGGATGCGCTCGGTCAACAAATTCACCGATGTATTTGCCCAGGAAACCTTTATCGACGATATCGCCGTCAGCTACAGCCGCGACCCCTATCAATATCGACGCGGCATGCTCGCTAGCAAGCCCCGCCTGTTAGCGGTATTGGACGCCGCCGCGCAAGCATCGAACTGGGGCAGCACAGGGGGCGGTCGCAGTCAGGGGATCGCCGTGCTGAACCACTGGATGAGCTACGTCGCTCAAGTTGTGGAGCTCAGCGTGTCCGACGATAAAGTCATTACCCTTCACCGGATTGTCAGCGCGATTGATGTCGGCACGGCCATCAACCCTGACTTGGTGGTGGCCCAGGTTGAGTCCGCGGTAATCTTTGCGCTGACCAGCGTCTTTTACGGCGAGATCGAATTGCAGGACGGCGTGGTTCAGCAGAGCAATTTCGATGACTACAAAATGCTGCGCATGTTCCAAGTGCCGCAAATTGATACCGTTGTATTGCCGAGTAACGAGTCGCCGGGCGGTGTCGGCGAACTGGGCGTACCGGCGCTGGGCCCAGCGTTAGCAAATGCTATTTTTGCGGCAACCGGCGAGAAAATTCGCGAATTACCGCTTAAAAACCTCGGCTATACCCTAGCCGAACAACACCCCGCCTAACAGGAGCCGGAGCATGCTATTACTACGCAACTATTGGCTCGGCTTGAGCGCGGCGCTGGCCCTATTGGTCAGCGGCGGCGCTCTGGCACAGTCGCCGCTATTTACACCGATCTACGAGGTGCTTACCCACCCGCGGTGTTTGAACTGCCACACCTTGACCGACTTCCCGCGTCAGGGCGATGAACGCCGCCGCCACGACCAGCTGGTTATGCGCGGTGAAGATAATCACGGCGCGCCGACCCTGCAGTGTTCAGCCTGCCACCAGGAACAAAACGTGGCGGAAGACAAAGTGCCTGGCGCGCCGCACTGGGGCCTGGCACCACTGAGCATGGGCTGGGAAGGTATGGGGCCGAGAGAACTCTGCACGGTGCTGAAAGACCAAAGTAAAAATGGCGGCAAAGACCTGCAAGCCCTGCTCAAACACATGGAGGAGGACCCTCTGGTGCTGTGGGGCTTTGATCCCGGCGAGGGCCGAACACTCCCGCCCGTGGACCACACCAGTTTTGTTGAACTTTTGGAGCAATGGGTGAACGCAGGCGGCCCCTGTTAAGACACTCACCTGATGGTGTGACTACCGTATTTGTCGCGGCAGTTACACCGTCATTGCTTAAGCCGATAACCGCTGCGAAACATCCAGGTAATCAAGGCCAGGCACAACAGCAAAAAGAATACGGTCATCCCCAGACTGACACCGACGTTCACGTCGGCAACGTCGTAAAAACTCCAGCGAAAACCACTAATCAGGTAGACCACCGGATTCGCCAAGGTAATGGTCTGCCACAGCGGTGGCAACATGCTGATTGAGTAAAAGCTGCCGCCCAAAAACGCCAGCGGCGTCACGATCAGCATCGGCACTATCTGCAATTTCTCAAAGCCGTCGGCCCAGACGCCAATAATGAAACCGAATAAACTGAAGGTCACCGCAGTTAACACCAAGAAGCCGAGCATCCAAAAGGGATGCGCGATGCTGTAGTCGACAAAAAGCCGAGCGGTCGCCAGCATAATCAACCCGATGATAACCGACTTGCTCGCCGCCGCCCCGACATAGCCCAGTAGAATCTCTGGCAGGGCAACGGGTGCTGACAGCAGCTCGTAGATGGTGCCGTTGTATTTAGGGAAGAAAATACCAAACGCGGCATTGGAGATACTCTCGGTCAGCAGCGCCAACATCACCAACCCAGGAATAATAAACGCGCCGTAGCTGATGCCGTCGATAGCGACCATTTTCGAGCCGATTGCCGAGCCAAATACCACGAAATATAACGAGGTCGAAATCACCGGCGACGCGATACTTTGCAGCAGCGTCCGCCAGGCTCGGTTCATTTCAAACAAATAGATTGCGCGCACTGCATGCAAATTCACTGCTCCACCTCCACCGCTGCTGACGACTGATCGCTGTCGGCAACCAGGCTGACAAAAATTTCCTCCAGCGAGCGCTGGGTTGAATGCAGGTCTTTGTAATCGATGCCGTGCATTTCCAAGTGACGAAACAATTCGGCAATGCCGGTGTGTTCGCTTTGGCTGTCGTAGTGGTATACCAGCTCGTGGCCATCGTCAGTCAGGCTCAGCGGATAGCCTCCAAGATCGGCGGGCAGCTCGCTAAGTGGTTGCTGCAATTGCAGGCGCAGCTGCTTTTGCCCCAACTTTTCCATCAAGCGGTTCTTTTCTTCAACCAGCACAATTTCGCCGCGGCGAATAACACCGATGCGATCGGCCATTTCCTCGGCCTCTTCAATGTAATGCGTGGTTAAAATGATCGTCACACCTCGCTCGCGCAGGCCGTGAACCATCTGCCACATATCGCGCCGCAGTTCGACATCCACCCCCGCCGTGGGCTCGTCGAGAAACAAAATTTCAGGCTCATGAGACAGGGCCTTAGCAATCATTACGCGCCGCTTCATGCCGCCAGATAGCGCCATAATCCGCTCGTCTTTTTTATCCCACAGCGATAGCTGGCGAAGTATTTGCTCCAGATAAGCATCATTTTTCGGCTTGCCGAACAAGCCCCGGCTAAAGGTCACCGTGGCCCATACGCTCTCAAAACCGTCGGTCGACAGTTCTTGAGGAACTAAGCCAATAAGCTGCCTGGCACGCCGGTAATCGGAAACGATGTTGAAGGCGCCGGCGTGAATCTGCCCGGCCGTGGCATTCACAATGCCGCAGATAATGCTGATCAAGGTGGTTTTACCGGCCCCGTTAGGGCCGAGTAACGCGAAGATCTCGCCGCGCCGAATATCCAAGTTGACGCCGCGCAGCGCTTGAAAGCCTGAGTCATAGACTTTGCTAACGTCTTTCACACTAATAACAGAGGACACAAATGCTCCTAATTTACCCGCAATGCGGCGAACCGTGCTCGCCGCGAGGTCAAAGCCCTCCTTTCACAGCACACTCGATGCGCACCTCGCCGCCCAGCTATAACAGTGGGAGCGGATGGCAGGCGCAGAGGCAAAGCCGGAATGATTCGGGGTTATCATTGAGGTTTTCACACACTGAGCGAGAGTGTCGCCCAGCTGAGCGGCACGTTCAACCGCTAGTGTTCAACGGCCGACACTGTCGCCAAAACATAGCGGCAGCCGTGTTACACATTTCTTCTACGGTTGAGCTGTCCAGATAGATACCATCGATCAGCAAGCGGCTCATACCGTGCAGGGTCGACCAGCTTAATTGCGCGTAACGCAGTGGGTCGAAATTCGCGGCGAAAATACCGCCTGCCTGCAGTTGGCGAAAGTGGTCAACATACTCGCGAAACGCCGTGTAGGCCTCCGCTTTGAGACTCGCTGTGAGCGCCGCCGACTTCCACAGTTTGCCGCCAAACATTAGGTCGTAATACTCGGCATTGCTTACCGCGAAATTGACGTAGCGACGAACAAAGGCCTGCAAACTCGCCTCGCTGAAGGTGTCGACATTCCAAAGTTCGGCGTCCGCATTGACTTGCCGAAAACGACGAAAGCCCTCTTCGGCAATCCCGCAGAGCAAACTGTGCTTATCGCTGAAGTGATGATAGGGGGCGGTGCGAGAAACCCCCAACTCCTGCGCCAGACGCCGCATCGACAGTCCTTCCTCACCTTCCTCACGCAGCAGACGCGCGGCAACATCCAGAAGCTGCGCACGCAGATCACCGTGATGGTAGGCGCCGGATGGCTTGTTGGCAGGGGCTTGGGACATGGCGGCAATATAGCAGCCACCGGCGATAGCGTCCATCTTGACAGCGTCAACATTTGTCTCTAGCCTTGGCATCTGGACAGCGTCAAGTTACGTCAATGAGAGGACACCACCATGAGCGCCTACCCCACATTAATGCAGCCCCTGGACCTGGGCTTCACTCAGCTGAAAAACCGAGTCCTGATGGGCTCCATGCACACCGGCCTGGAAGAAGCTGAAAACGGCTTCGAACGCATGGCGGCGTTCTTTGCTGAGCGCGCTCGCGGCGGTGTCGCGCTGATCGTGACCGGCGGCTTTGGCCCCAACAAGCGCGCCTCGACCCACGAACACACCAAAATGCTGGAAACCGAAGCAGACTGCGAAGGCCACCGTATTGTGACCGACGCCGTCCACGCCGAGGGCGGTAAGATCTGCATGCAGATCCTGCACACTGGCCGCTACGCGTTTAACGAAAACCCCATCGCGCCGTCAGCGATCCGTGCCCCCATCAATGTTTTCACTCCCAAGGCGGCGACTGAAGACGATATCGAACAGGAAATCCAAGACTTTATTCGCAGCGCCACATTGGCCCAAAAGGCCGGCTACGACGGCGTTGAGATTATGGGCTCCGAGGGTTACTTCATTAACCAATTCCTGGCCGCTCGCACCAACCAGCGCGACGACCAGTGGGGTGGCAGCTACGAGAATCGTATGCGCCTGGCCGTTGAAGTGGTACGCCGCGTACGCGAAGCGGTGGGCGAAGAATTCATCATCATTTACCGCCTGTCGATGCTGGACCTGGTAGAGGGCGGCAGCAGTTATGACGAGGCTGTACAACTGGGTAAAGCCATTGAGAAAGCCGGCGCTACGCTGATCAATACCGGCATCGGCTGGCACGAAGCGCGCATCCCAACGATCGCCACCAAGGTGCCTCGCGCTGCCTTCACCTGGGTAACCAAGCGTTTCCGCGAAGCGCTCAGCATTCCGGTAATTACTTCTAACCGCATCAACACTCCTGACGTTGCTGAGCGCGTCCTCGCCGAAGGCGACGCCGACATGGTGTCGATGGCCCGCCCCTTCCTTGCCGACCCCGAGTTTATCGTCAAGGCCGCCGAAGGCCGCAGTGACGAAATCAACACTTGCATCGGCTGCAACCAGGCTTGTCTCGATCACGTGTTCACCGGCCGCATGACCAGCTGCTTGGTTAACCCACGCGCCTGTCACGAAACCGAACTGAACATCGCCGCAACAAACTCACCCAAGCGTCTGGCAGTGGTCGGCGCCGGCCCTGCGGGCCTGGCCTTTGCCTGCACCGCCGCGGAGCGCGGCCATAATGTAACGCTGTTCGATGCTGAGCCGGTTATCGGTGGGCAGTTCAATATTGCCCGCAAAGTGCCGGGTAAAGAGGAGTTTGCGGAGACCCTGCGCTACTTCGGCCGCCGCCTGGAACTGGCTGGCGTAACGCTGCAACTCGGCCAACGCGTGGACGCCAATATGCTAAATGACGGCGATTTCGATGAAGTCATACTGGCGACAGGCATTGTGCCGCGCACCCCCGCCATTCCCGGCATCGACCACCCCATGGTAATGAGCTACCTGGACGTCCTGCGCGACGACAAACCCGTTGGCAAGAACGTCGCCATTATCGGCGCGGGCGGCATCGGTTTTGATGTTGCCGAAGCACTGACACACAGCAGCGATGCCAGCCAGAACATTGAAACCTTCATGAAAGAATGGGGTGTTGATATGACGCTGCAAGCGCGCGGCGGCATCGAGGGTGTAGCCGCTCAGCCTTCGCCCTCACCGCGTCAGGTTCACCTGCTGCAGCGTAAAACCAGCAAAGTGGGCAACGGCCTGGGCAAAACGACCGGCTGGATTCACCGCGCTGGCTTGCAGCACAAAGGCGTGAATATGGTCGCCGGCTGTGAGTATCTCGGTATTGATGACCAGGGCCTGCGTATTCGCGTCGGTGACGAGGAGAAAACCTTAGCCGTCGACAACGTGATTGTCTGCGCCGGCCAGGAGCCTCGCCGCGAACTCTGCGACGGCTTGAACAAGCCCGTTCACCTGATCGGGGGCGCCGATGTCGCCGCCGAGCTGGATGCAAAACGCGCCATCGACCAGGGCACTCGCCTCGCCGCCAGCCTGTAATCATCGCCTCGCCCCCCTTCCTGCGTATACTGCGCAGGAAGGGGGAAGCACGATGCGCATACAAAACCACACAGCGGGGCGCCATCAGCGCTGCGCCGTTTTGCTACTTATCAGCCTGACATTGGCAATCGTAACCCCCCTGCATGCCGAGACGGCAAAGCCGGCCCATCATGGCGAGAGCGAGTTCCGCAATCCTTATTGGCCAACGTTCAACAAGAGCCTCTGGGAATTACTCCGACTGCGCTTTTTCTCTGACTTAACCATTGCCGACCAAGCCTCTCAACGCCAGCGCATTCGCGTTGTCACTGAGGTCGCCGATCTTCATATTTCCCCATCAGCCCCCCTGCAAGTAACGTGGCTGGGGCACTCCAGCTTTCTGCTGCAATACCGGGGATTAGCCATTCTAACCGACCCCATTTTTTCTCGGCGCGCGTCGCCGGTACAATGGCTCGGCCCGGAGCGTTTGGTTGCCCAGCCCATTGGCCCACCCCAGTTGCCACCGATTGATGTGGTGATTATCTCCCACGATCACTACGACCACTTAGATGAGCGCAGCATTCGCGCACTTGGCAACCAGCCGGTGTATCTGGTGCCGCTGAAACTCGGTGACACCCTGCAAGACTTTGGCATCGCCGCGACAAGAATCGTCGAGCGCGACTGGTGGCAAACCTTCCAACTTGACTCCCTCACCGCCACCGCCACACCGTCGCAACACTGGTCTGGCAGGGGCATCACCGATCGCTTCAAGTCGCTGTGGGCCTCCTGGCATCTGCGCATAGACGATATGCAGCTGTGGTTTGGCGGCGACACCGGGTACAACACCGAGCAATTCAAAAGCATTGGCGAGCGCTTCCCCGGTATCGACTTGGCCCTGATTCCCATCGGCGCCTATAAGCCAAGAAGCTTCCTGAAAGAACAACACGTCGACCCCGCTGAGGCAGTGCAGATACATCGAGATATTGGTGCAGCACAGAGTATCGGTATACATTGGGCGACGTTTCAGCTGTCGGCAGAAGATATCGATGCGCCGCAGCACGATTTGCGCAGGGCGGTTGAAGACGCTGGCTTGTCACCCGGCAGCTTCGACACCATGCAAATTGGCGAAACTCGACAGCTTATGCCGTCACAAATTATTCATCCATAATCGGCACACTGACACTTTTACCCAGGTCATTCTATGTCTCGTTTCCTGCCGGTTTTACTGACCCTGCCACTCTTGCTGACAACACTTGCCAGCAGTGCAGCTGAACGCCACTGGCAAACCCAAGAATATACGCTGAATCAGCGCCCCTTGTCAGAGTTGAGCGGGCTCGCGGCGAGCGGCGCCCACCCCGGTTACTATTGGGCCCACAATGACAGCGGCGACCGCCCCACCTTGTATCTGATTAAGCCCGGCGAGGACAAGCTGAAGTCGGTGAGCGTGCGCGGTGCCAGCGCCGCCGACTGGGAAGACATGGCGAGCTTTAGTGAGGGCGACGCCCACTATCTTCTCGTTGGAGACATCGGAGATAACCTGGCGATTCGACCGATGACCGACATTTACCTGCTGGGAGAGGGCGGGGCCCCACAGGCACCATCACTAACCCTACTGCGGCGCTATACCCTGGTTTTCGATGGCGGCCCCCGCGATGTGGAAGGGCTTGCCGTGGACCCTGAGCAACGTATGGTCTACCTGCTGAGCAAGAGAGAGCGCCACCCGAAACTGTACCGTTTTTCGCTGGACAGCCTGCCCGACGAACCCGTGTTACTCAGCGCACTGGGCGAGATCAAAAGCCTACCCACCACTGAGTCACACACCCCGCAAAGAAAGGGTGGCATTACCCAGCACTCCCCCACCGGCCTGGATTTCGCCGCCGATGGTAGCGCGGCGGTAATCAGTACCCTCGGCGAGAGTTACTATTTTGTGCGGCAGAATCGGCAAAGCTGGCTAAGTGTGTTGAACACGTCTCCCCAAGCACTGGGGGCACCGCCATTGCGGCAAGCGGAATCGATCGCCATTAGCCGCGATGGCAACACAATATTACTGGGTAGCGAAGGCCTTCCGACAAAGCTGCTAAGCTTTCAGCCTACATCGCATTGAGCCCCGCAGGGCTCGCACAGTAAAAGGACCTCTGCCTATGCACCCCACAATAAAAAATTGGCACCAACTACTAAGCCGCCGCGATACAACCGGCTTGGAAAATTTACTCGCCGATGACGCAGTATTTCACTCACCCATCGTCCACACCCCGCAGCGCGGCAAGGACGTGACGGCACTGTATTTATCCGCGGCGTTTCAAGTGTTAGTTAATGACAGCTTTCACTACGTACGCGAGGTCGAGGGCGCCAATGACGCAGTGCTGGAATTCGCGGTCGTCATCGACGGCGTTCAGGTCAACGGTGTGGATATGATTCGCTGGAATGCAGAGGGAAAAATCACTGACTTTAAAGTGATGCTGCGACCACTCAAAGCGATTAATTTGATACACCAAAAAATGGCAGAGATGCTGGAGGCGCTAGCTTCGTAAACTGCGATTAACAGGCGCTGGCAGCAAGGCCCCAGCGCCTCGGCCCGTTAGGGGATAATGCAGAACATGGTGATGACGACGCCGGCACCGGCAAACCATACCAAGCTGCGCAGCGCACCCCAGTTAAGTAAGTAGCAAGCGGTGTAAAGCACACGAATCGCCACATAGGCCATGGCCAGTAAATTCAGGGTATCCGCTGGCGCATTGGAAAAGTGCGCAATGATCACCGCCGCCGCAAACAGCGGAAAACTCTCAAAGCTGTTGTTCATTGCCGCAACGGCTCGCGCTGGGCGCCCTTCCAGTTGCGCTAACCACTGGCGCGGGTGATTGTTGTCGTAGGACTTGCCACCAACCTTGCCCCCTTTAGCCAACAGGCCGGTCAGCGGTGACATCATTCCCGCAATCAGTACACACCATAGTGCTATTGTCATTGTTTTCCCCTTAGCGATTGATTAAGTGATTTATCGTTATTGAGGTGCCCTAATCATTGGGCCCCGGTTTCAGTAAACAGCGCAGCCAATTCAAGGTGCCGTTTTTACCGAGCACCATTTTGTCCACGCCATCAAAGAATTTTTGCAGCCCCTGCGGATCGGCAAAGTAATCGGCACGGGTTTTCATCGGGCGCTCGGGATCGAGCTGCTTGACCACTTTGGCAGGATTCCCCGCCACCACCACATTGGCCGGCACGTCGCGAGTAACCACCGCCCCGGCGGCAACCACGCTGTTATCACCAATCGTCACGCCCTTTAGAACGGTGCTGTGGTCACCCAGCCACACATTGTTGCCAATATGCACCGGCTTGACCTCCTCACTGCGCGCAGTGCGGTCGTAAATGTCGTGCCAATCGCTGTCGGTAATGTAGACGCCATTCGCCATCATCACGCTGTCGCCGATCACGATTTCATCACTGGCGGAGATCCGCCCGCCGGGGCTGATTAATACATAGTCGCCAATGCTGATGCGCCCCTGGTCGGGTTCGCGCCCCCACACGCCGATCTTCACCCGCGCCTCTGGCTCTGCGATCACGGTGGCGCAGCGGCCAATGGACACGTTGGGCCCCGATATGGAGATATACCAGGGTTTCATAAACGTGGGATAATCACCCAACGCGTCACAGGCGGGCCGCAGAAAATGCAGGGTGTACCAATGCCTGAAACGCAGATAATTTTTCTTCACCCAGTAGGGGCGCCGATCCTGACGCATAGCGAACTCGCACTGTTGTTATTGCCGCACAGTGTCGCAGGGCTTGATGAGGGTAGCAATTCCAACAAGGTTACCAATTCATGAAAAAAACCAGCGATGGCCGGCAGTCACGGCGCATCGAAAGCAGCCAGACCGCCATTCACGAGCGCTTGGAAGAGGTAGTGCGCAAACACCTTCACCACGCCTTTTTAAAGCCCTATGCAAAGCACAATCAGCAGGCGTTTGACGAAGCGAATACGTGGCTGCAACAACAGCGCAGCCCTCTTATTATCGATTCATTCTGCGGTGTCGGTGAAAGTACCTGGCGACTGGCTGAGCGCTATCCTGATTGCGCCGTTATCGGTATCGACAAATCCGCAGCCCGCCTCGACAAGCATAATTCGCACTGCCAGCACGCCAGAGACAACTACCTGCTAGTGCGCGCGGATGTGGACGACTTCTGGCGGCTGGCCTGCGAGGCCGGTTGGCAGGCCGACGCCCACTATTTGTTGTATCCCAACCCGTGGCCCAAACCCGGGCAGCTTAGTTACCGGGTGCATGGCTCGCCCTTATTTCCCAGTCTGTTAACCCTGGGCGGACAAATTGAGCTGCGCAGCAACTGGCCGGTATACGTACAAGAGTTTGCCCACGCGCTGAAAATCGCGGGCAGAACCGCAGAACTCGGTACCTTTGTTGCTGAACACCCGCTCACGCCTTTTGAAAGAAAGTACCAGCTTGCTGGCCAAACGCTGTGGCGATGCACCAGCTCCAATTAAGCGCAAAACAATGCTGAATGCAGACGTAGGCGTTATACTCGGCGAGCGATGAATACAGATGACAACACCATGAGCAGCTCCGCCCACGACGACAAGGTTTGGCAAAGTATCCGAGAGGAAACCGCCGCAGAAGTTGAACGCGAGCCTGTGCTCGCCAGTTTCCTGCACGCCACCATACTCAACCACGACCGCCTTGAAGATGCCCTGAGCTATCACTTGGCACATATGCTGGACAGCCCCGCAGCGTCGAGCCTGTTGGTCCGAGAAGTGATCGATCAGGCATTTGCCGCTGAGCCCTGCATTCGCAAAGCATTGCGCGCCGACCTGTGCGCCGTGCTGGAGCGCGATTCTGCCTGCAGCTTGTTGTCAGTGCCCTTCCTGTATTTTAAGGGTTATCACGCTCTGCAGTCCTACCGCGTTGCCCACTGGCTGTGGCGCCAGGGGCGCAGCTCATTGGCGCTGTTTTTTCAGAACCGCATAAGCTGTGAGTTCGGTGTCGATATTCACCCTGCCGCAAAGGTGGGACACGGGGTATTGATGGATCACGCCACCGGTATCGTGATCGGCGAGACCGCCGTTGTCGGCAACAATGTTTCACTTATGCAGTCGGTGACACTGGGAGGAACGGGCAAGGAACATGGCGACCGCCATCCCAAAGTGGCAGACGGCGTGTTGATCAGCGCGGGAGCAAAAATCCTCGGCAATATTCGCATTGGCGAAGGCTCCCATGTAGCGGCCGGCAGCGTGGTATTAAAAGCCGTACCGCCGCACAGCCTCGTCGCTGGCGTGCCCGCTAAGGTGATTGGCAAACCCGATACCGAGGCACCGGCCTTATCCATGAATCACAGCGCCTGCTGTGACGATTAAGGCTTGTACGCGAAAACAAATAGTCTGCTGCGACAACGACTGCTCAACCACAGTTAGGGCGAATGCCCTGAGCGCGCGCCTGCTGATACAGCGGCGCCGCTTTTTTCTGTTGGCGCTGCAAGTCGTTAATCCGGGTTTGGTGAGAGGGGTGGGTCGACATAAACTCGGGCGGCTGGCCATTGCCCGCGGCGCTCATGTTTTTCCATAAATCGATACTGGCTGCCGGGTTAAAGCCGGCTCGCGCCATCAGGTCTACTCCCAATACATCGGCTTCAGACTCCTGGGCGCGGCCGTAGGGCAGCACCAAGCCATATTGCGCACCGAGCCCCAGCATACCCATTACCGTGGCTTTCTGTGGGCTGTCGCCCAGCAACACCGCCAGCAGCTGAGCACCAGTGCCGGTAACGCTTTGCAACGACATTCTCTCTGCACTGTGGTGAGCCAAGACGTGGGCAACTTCATGTCCGAGCACGGTTGCCAGCTGGTCGGCATTTTTCGCGACACTAAAGATGCCGGTATGCACGCCAATTTTCTTACCGGGCAGCGCAAAGGCATTGGCAGACTTTTCCTCAAACACCACCACTTCCCAGCTGCCGCGCCACTGTGCAGGTAAACGCGCCGTGATTGCATCGGCAACACAGGTGACATAGCCGTTGACCTTGCCATCGCGATTGACCGTCATCTTCTGCTTCATTTCATCGAAGGCCGCGACACCCATCTGCGACATTTCGCCGTTAGAAAACAACATCATTTGTCGCCGCCCAGTCGGAGACTCAACGCAGGCAAGCAGGGTAAGTACGGCGGCAGCAAGGGCGACAATCCGTATTGTTTTCATTCCTTCTCTCCAAAAAGCGGCAATCTATGAGTACGTTTGATACGTTGTACATTATGGCACAGGCTCCAGCCTGGCTGGCAATCACCTTAACTGAGGACGCCCCGTGAGCGAAGTGTGTGACTGGTGTGGCAGTGACGAACAATATCGACGCTACCATGACGACGAGTGGGGAAGACCCTGCAGAGACGACCACAAATTATTCGAGTTTTTGATTCTCGAGTCCGCTCAGGCCGGACTCAACTGGCTAACGATACTGCGTAAGCGCGAAGGCTATCGCAGGCTGTTCGCCAATTTCTCCGCGCCGCATGTGGCGGCATTTACGCAGGCCGATATTGAACGCTTAATGGCCGACCCCTCGATTATTAGAAACCGCATGAAGATAGAAAGCGCGATCAATAACGCCCAGCGCTTTCTTGAAGTACAGCAGGAATATGGCAGTTTCGCCCACTACCTGTGGGGCTTTGTTGAACACAGACCGATTCAAAATCAATGGCAAAGCCTGGCCGATGTCCCGGCCACTACGCCGCTTTCAGATGGCATTAGCAAAGATATGAAGAAGCGCGGCTTCCGCTTTTTTGGCAGCACGATCTGTTACGCCTATTTACAGGCGATGGGCTTGGTTAATGACCATATAGTCAGCTGCCCGGCTCACCAACAATGTGCCGCCCTGGCCTGATGCTGGCTCGGGCACTAATGGCCTCCAGCGTGGACTAATTACCGTATACTCTATTTAGGCGCGGCACAGCGCGACAAGGGGCTTCCACATGACAACCATACGAATTGCACTCAGCCTGCTCACTGCCTTGCTAGTCAGTGCCTGCAGCAGCACGGATGTACGCACCGACTACAATCCTCGCGCGAACTTCGCTAGCTATCAGCAGTACAGCTGGTCTGAAGACAGCGGCGCCGACAAAAGTGTCTCACCGTTTATCGCCGAACAAGTCAAAAGCGCGCTGAAAACCCGACTGGATGCCGGCCTGTATAAGCTGCGTCCTGACGGCGCAGATTTCCTGGTGCGCTACTACATTGCCCAGGCGGCCAACACCATTGACCGCAGCCCGCGGCTGGGGATTGGACTGGGCAGTTTCTCCGGAAATTTCGGCCTTAGCACCTCTGTCGGCGTGCCGCTCGGCAAGGACAAAGTCAATCGCAATGTGCAAATTCTTATCGACTTACTGGACGGGTCCAGCAAAGCATTGAGCTGGCGCGGTTCACTGGTCATTGAACTGGACGACCAGGACCCCAAGGTTAACCAAGCTCGAATAGACAGTGCCGTTGGCGAAATTTGGTCGCAATTTCCGCCGCGCTAACGCTGCGGCGCTAGCGATTGCGCCAGGGAAACAAGCCTGCCAGCGCCTCTGCTGACATTTCCCGTAGCAAAGTCATATTGCGCTCGGGGATGCCGTGGATGTCAGGGTGACTGGCCACCGCCGCGGCTACGCTGTCCTCGCGCAAGAGGTGGAGAATTGGCCACGGCGCCCGGTTGCTGTAATTTGCCGGATCGCTTGCCTCGCAACCCTCGAAACAGTACTCGGGGTGAAAACTGGCCACTTGAAACTGCCCGCGCCAAGGGCTGCTCTCCAGCAGGTCTTCAACAATACCAACAAACTCCCAGTAATCGTCAAAACTCTCTTGCAGTGCTGGCACCACCAGCAGGCTGGTTTCCAGTGTGCCGGGGTCGGTGTCGGCCAATTTCATCAGCTCTGCATAACACCGTTCGAGCAGCGCCTGCGGATCTTGCTCATCGGCAACAGCAATGCGAATGCTTCCCTGCTGCCTGGGCCTCGCCGCAAAGGGGCACAACTGCTGAGCAATCACTACTGAGTCCAGCCAATCACTCACTTCAGCCACTATTTGCGCCTTACCCGCCGCGACGTCCGACATGTGCTTTTCTCCTAGTGTTCAGGCCGCCAGTATACCTCCCGGCCCGTCGTAATATAACTGATCGAAATTTGGCCAACCCGCGCTAGACGGATTCGCCATAAGCAGAGCCAGCTGCGTGCCAAGCGCGTAATGTAGGTACTGCTACACTTACATTGAGCACAAGCGAGGTGTCAGCGGTTTAACACATTCGGCGTTCTCGCCGCGGATAAGATTGGGAGCAGTCAATGAAAAGATATTTCTTTCTGGCGGACAATCTCGACAAGTTAGCCGCCATTGAACACGATCTGGAAGAGAACGGCCTGTCCCGTCCTCAAATTCATGTACTCAGCCACGATGATAGTGGTGTCGCCCAGCGTAAACTCAACGAGGTGGAGGCGGTACTGCGCAAAGATGTTGTGTTTGCCATGCAGCGCGGAGCACTCATCGGCCTAGGTGGCTTCGCCCTAGTGTTAGCGAGCGCTCACTATTCTGGGGTGACGCAGATTGCCGGCTGGACACCCTTTGTTTTTCTGGCAATCGTGGTTCTGGGCTTTTTCACCTGGGAAGGCGGCTTATTCGGTATTCAAGAGCCTCACCACGACTTCAAGCGCTTTGAACAAGCACTGAGTAGCGGGCGACACCTGCTAATGATCGATGCGGGCAGTCGTGAGCAAAGCGCCCTGAACCGCGTGACCGCACACTACCCCGAGCTGGAATTCTCCGGGACCGGGGAAGGCGCTCCGGCATGGGTAATCGGCTTGCAGAACCGCTGGCGGCACTTTGTTGAGGTTATGCCCTGAGCCGGCACAAGGCAGCCATAAAAAAACCACGCTTAGCGTGGTTTTTTTATGCGTTGTTTAGCGGTGGTATTCCGGCGACAACTCTCTCACCGCGTTGATAAAGGCCCCCGCATGCTCGGGGTCGACCTCCGGCGTGATACCGTGGCCCAGGTTGAAAACATGACCCACACCACTGCCATACTCGGCGAGAATGGTCGCCACTTCTTCACGAATCCGCTTGGGTGAGGCGCGCAGCATAGCGGGGTCCATATTGCCCTGCAGCGCCACTTTGTCGCCAACCCGTTTGCGCGCCGCGCCAATATCCGTCGTCCAGTCCAGGCCCAGTGCATTAGCGCCGGTATCGGCCATACTCTCCAGCCACTGGCCACCATTTTTCGTGAACAGAATTGCGGGTACGGCACGGCCGTCGTGCTCTTTGATCAAGCCATCGACGATCTGCTTCATATAGCGCAGGCTAAACTCTTGGTAGGCGCGGTGCCCCAACGCACCGCCCCAGGTATCAAATATCTGCACCGCTTGCGCACCGGCGCGAATCTGGTCATTCAAATAAGCGGTAACGCTCTGCGCCAGCTTGTCCAGAAGGGCGTGCATGGTTTCCGGCTCATCGAACGCCAGCGCCTTGCAGCGCCCGTGATCTTTAGAGCCGCCGCCTTCTACCATATAGGTGGCCAGTGTCCACGGGCTGCCAGAAAAGCCGATAAGCGGCACGCGACCATTGAGAGCGCTGCGAATCGCTCGCACGGCGTCACAGACATAGGTCAGGTCGTTTTCACCATCGACAACCGGCAGCGCCTCTACGTCAGCCATGCTGCGCACCGTTTTGCGAAAGCGCGGCCCCTCTCCGGTTTCAAAATACAGCCCCAGGCCCATGGCGTCGGGAATCGTCAATATATCCGAGAACAGGATAGCGGCATCGAGCGGGTAGCGCTCCAGCGGCTGTAGGGTCACTTCACAAGCCAGCTCTGTGTTTTTGCAAAGCGACAGAAAATCGCCCGCTTTACCGCGTGTCGCCCGATACTCAGGCAAATACCTGCCAGCCTGACGCATCATCCATACCGGCGTGTAATCCACCGGCTGGCGCATTAACGCCCGTAAAAACGTATCGTTTTTCAATTCACTCATGGCACCATCACCTTGCTTCAAACACGACGACGCCGAGCACGGTCGGCACAGCAATGCTGCTACAACCGGGCTCGGCGTCCGTCGTTGGCTATACTTTCAGGTAGTCGAGAATACCTTCTGCAGCTTGACGACCTTCCCAGACTGCAGTTACCACCAAATCGGAACCGCGTACCATATCACCCCCAGCAAACACTTTGGGGTTTGTGGTCTGGAATTTAAACAATTGTTGCTCGGGCGCCTTAACGCCGCCCCAAGACTCCAGCTCAACCTGCTGATCCTTTAACCACTCTGGCGGGTTCGGCTGGAAACCAAAGGCAACCAAGACCACATCGGCAGGGATAATTTCTTCACTACCGGGAATCGCTTCCGGGCGGCGGCGGCCATTCTCATCGGGCTCACCAAGCTGAGTGGTTACCACTTTTACGCCTTCAACTTTGCCGTTGCCAACAATGGCAACAGGTTGGCGATTGAACAAGAACTCCACGCCCTCTTCACGCGCATTTTGCACCTCGCGACGCGAGCCAGGCATGTTTTCTTCGTCGCGGCGGTATGCACAGGTTACGCTTTGCGCACCTTGGCGGATCGACGTGCGGTTACAGTCCATTGCGGTATCACCGCCACCGAGCACAACCACGCGCTTACCATTGACGCTAATGAAGTCGCCAGCATCCTTTTCCCAACCCATGTTGCGATTGACGTTAGACACCAAGAACGGCAGTGCGTCGTACACGCCGTCGAGGTCTTCGCCCGGGAAACCGCCCTTCATGTACTTATAGGTACCCATTCCCATGAACACGGCATCGTAATCGGCCAGCAGTTGCTCCATGGTGATGTCGGTGCCGATGTCGGTATTCAGGCGGAACTCCACGCCCATTTCTTCCAGCACGCGACGACGACGCTGCACCACGGACTTTTCGAGTTTGAACTCAGGAATACCAAAGGTCAGCAAGCCGCCGATTTCAGGGTAGCGATCAAACACTACAGGCTTCACGCCGGCACGTACCAGAACGTCGGCACAACCAATGCCCGCAGGCCCCGCACCAATGACGGCAACTTTTTTGTCGGTCCATACACGCTTGGACATGTCCGGGCGCCAGCCCAGCTCCAACGCGGTGTCGGTAATGTATTTTTCCGTTGAGCCGATGGTTACCGCGCCGAAGCCGTCGTTCAGGGTACAGGCACCCTCGCACAGGCGGTCTTGCGGACACACACGCCCACACACTTCCGGCAAGCTGTTTGTCTGATGGCTTAATTCTGCCGCCTCAAACAAATTGCCCTCACTCACCAACTTTAACCAGTTGGGAATAAAGTTATGTACCGGGCACTTCCACTCACAGTAAGGGTTGCCGCAGCCCAGGCAGCGGTGCGCCTGATGCTGAACTTCCTCTTCTTTGTAAGGCTCGTAAATTTCTACAAAAGCCTCGCGGCGCTGCACCATATCTTTCTTGCTGGGGTCTTGGCGACCCACATCAAGAAACTGAAATGTATTCTGCAAACGTTCAGCCATATCTTCTACCTCTTCGCTACGCGGCTACTTATTCCGGACGCCGTCTGGTGGTTTCCAGCAGGCGGCTGAGGCTTGCTGCTTTTGGCTTGATCATCCAGAACTTGCCGATGTAGTCGTCGAAATTATCGAGAATATGCTGCCCCCAGGCACTGCCTGTTTCCTCAACAAACTCTTCGATATTGCCGCGCAAATGAGCGCGGTAAGCTTCCAGTGACTCAGAGGTGATCCGGCAGATCTCCACCAGTTCACTGTTATAGCGATCTACGAAGGTGTTCTCTTCGTCGAGTACGTAGGCGAAACCGCCCGTCATACCCGCACCAAAGTTCACCCCGGTGTTGCCCAACACGGTGACGTTGCCACCGGTCATGTATTCACAGCAGTGGTCACCGGCACCCTCGATAACAGCATGAGACCCGGAGTTGCGCACTGCGAAACGCTCACCCGCCGTACCTGCCGCAAACAACTTACCGCCGGTCGCGCCGTAAAGGCAGGTGTTGCCGACAATAGAGGTTTCCTGGCTGGCAAAGGCACTGCCACGCGGGGGATATATCACCAGCTTACCGCCCGCCATACCTTTACCCACGTAGTCGTTGGCATCGCCTTCGAGGTACATATGCAGGCCGCCCGCGTTCCACACACCAAAGCTCTGGCCGGCAGTACCTTCCAAGCGCAACACAATCGGTGCATCTTCCATATCCAGATTGCCGTGACGCTTGGCAATTTCACCGGATATCCGCGCACCAATTGAACGGTCACAGTTATTGACGTGGAAGCTATACTCGCCGCCCGATTTTGCTTCGATGGCCGACAATACAGCCGCCACCATTGCTTCGGCTTTTTCGCCTTTATCGAAGGGCTCGTTGAGGGCAACCTGGCAAAACTCTGGCTGACCTTCAGCATCGGCATCTTTGTGAAGAATGGGCGACAGGTCCAACAGTCCCTGCTTTTCCGTCTCGCCTGCTTTTTGAACAAGCAAGTCGGTGCGACCGATAAGCTCATCCATGCTGCGTACGCCAATCTGCGCCATCCACTCACGCGTTTCTTCTGCGACGAACTTGAAGAAGTTCATCACCATTTCAACAGTGCCGATAAAGTGGTCGTCACGCAGGCGTTCGTCCTGAGTCGCAACCCCGGTAGCACAGTTATTCAAGTGACAGATACGCAGGTACTTACAGCCCAGAGCTACCATCGGCGTGGTACCAAAGCCGAAACTCTCTGCGCCGAGGATAGCCGCTTTCACGACATCCAGGCCGGTCTTCAGGCCACCGTCGGTTTGCACCCGCACTTTACCGCGCAGGCCATTGCCACGCAGCGTTTGCTGGGCTTCTGCCAGACCGAGCTCCCAAGGTGAGCCAGCATAACGGATGGACGTGATCGGGCTCGCCGCCGTACCACCGTCGTAACCGGAAATAGTGATCAAGTCCGCATAGGCCTTCGCCACACCAGCGGCGATGGTGCCCACACCGGGCTCAGATACCAGCTTCACCGACACCAGCGCCTGCGGGTTCACCTGCTTGAGGTCGAAAATCAGCTGAGCCAAATCCTCGATAGAGTAAATATCGTGGTGAGGCGGCGGTGAAATCAGCGTTACACCCGGTACTGAATGGCGCAAGCGCGCGATCAACGCATTGACCTTGCCACCCGGCAGCTGGCCACCTTCACCGGGCTTGGCGCCCTGAGCGACTTTAATTTGCAGTACTTCGGCATTCACCAGGTAGTGAGGCGTAACACCAAAGCGGCCCGATGCGATCTGCTTAATTTTTGAAACGCGCTCGGTACCGAAGCGGGCAGGGTCTTCACCACCTTCACCGGAGTTTGAACGCGCACCCAGGCGATTCATCGCCGCCGCTAGTGCTTCATGAGCCTCGGGGCTCAATGCACCCAGCGACATACCGGCGGAGTCAAAGCGGCTGAGAATTTTCTCTGCAGGCTCAACTTCCTCAAGCGGGATGGGGGTGACGTCACCGCTGAAATCCAACAGGTCGCGCAGGGTAGCAACCGGGCGAGTATTCACCAGCTCCGCGTACTTTTTCCAGTCAGCGTAGTTACCACTCTTAACCGCTTCTTGCAGACGCATCACAACGTCTGGGTTAAAGGCGTGGTATTCCTTGCCGTGAACGTACTTGAGCAAGCCACCCTGATCGATTGGCTTGCGCGGCAACCAGGCGATGGTCGCCAGGGCTTCCTGATCTTGCTGAAGCTGAGCAAAGTTAACGCCGGCGATGCGGCTAGCCACACCTTTAAAGCAGCTATTGATCACATCATCGTCGAGGCCAACGGCTTCAAAGAGCTGGGCACCACGGTATGAGGAGATCGATGAAATCCCCATTTTCGACATGATCTTCAGCAGGCCTTTGTTAATGCCTTTAACGTAATTTTCGTAGGTTGTTTGCTCGTCACCGAGAATTTCTCCGCTGCTCAGCATGTCGCTCAGTACAGCAAAAGACATATAAGGGTAGACGGCGGTGGCGCCAAAACCGAACAGACAAGCCATTTGGTGAGAATCGCGAGCGCTACCACTTTCAATCACCAGGTTGGCATCACAGCGAAGACCTTGCTTGATCAAGTGGTGGTGAACCGCACCGGTGGCCAGCAAGCTGTGCACGGTCAACAGGCCGGGCTCCACAGCACGGTCGCTCAACACAAGAATCACATCGCCACCGCGCACGGCGTCTTCTGCCGCCGCCGCCACATCGCGAACGGCTTGCTGCAGGTTCTTCTCTGCAGGGTCGTAGCAAAGGTCGATGGTTACCCGCGGATAACGTGGCGAATCTACCGCCATCAATCGGTCAAACTTGTCTGGCGACAAAACCGGGCTGCTTAGAATCAAGCGATCAGCGTGATCGGCCGTTTGCTCGAAGACATTTTGCTCTGCGCCCAGCAACGTCTCCAGACTCATCACGATGGACTCACGAAGTGGGTCAATGGGCGGATTGGTAACTTGAGCGAATTTTTGTCGGAAGTAGTCGTACAGCGACCGCTCGCTGCGCGACAGCACAGCCATTGGCGTGTCATCACCCATCGAACCAACGGCCTCGTTGCCGCTATCTGCCAGAGGCGACAGCACTTGCTCGCGCTCTTCAAAGCTTACCTGGAAATATTTTTGCAGGCTTTCCAAGTGATCCGCTTCGGGCAACGCCGGGCGATTGCCCTGGCCGAGCTGATCCTGCAGGCGATTCGCGTTATCACGCAACCACTGTTTGTAGGGGTGGGCGCTTTTCAGCCGCTCATCGACATCTTTCGTGTGCAGGACTTCGCCGGTCTCGGTATCAACAACCAGAATCTGCCCTGGCCCAACGCGCCCCTTGGCAACGACGTCATCCGGCTGGTAGCCGTAGGTGCCGATTTCCGAGGCAACGGTGATGAAACCATTTTTGGTGATGACCCAGCGTGACGGACGCAAACCGTTGCGGTCCAACATACATACCGCGTAACGGCCGTCGGTCATTACCAAACCCGCAGGGCCATCCCAGGGTTCCATGTGCATGGAGTTATATTCGTAGAATGCCTTCAAGTCGGCATCCATGTGTTCGATATTTTGCCAAGCAGGTGGCACCAGCATGCGAACGGCACGGAACAGATCCATACCACCGGCCACCAACAGCTCAAGCATATTATCCAGGCTTGACGAGTCAGAGCCCGTGCGATTCACCAGCGGCGCCAGAGCCTCTACATCGGGAATGCGGGGGCTGCTGAAATTTTTGGTGCGCGCGTCCGCCCAGTTGCGGTTGCCCTCAACGGTATTGATTTCACCATTGTGAGCCAGCATGCGGAATGGCTGAGCCAAGGGCCAGCGCGGCATGGTGTTGGTAGAGAAGCGTTGGTGGAAAACACAAATCGCCGTTTCCAACTCGGGGTTGGCAAGGTCGAGGTAGAAATGGGGCAAATCCACCGGCATGACCAAGCCTTTGTATGACACGACATCGGCGGACAGGCTACAAATGTAAAACTCACTGTCATCAGCGAGCGCCATTTCGACTTGACGACGCACAATAAACAGGCGCGTGGTCAGCTCTTGGGCAGTCAGGCCTTCAACGTTGATAAACAGCTGCTCAATGCGTGGCAGGCTTGCCAAGGCGATATCACCACACACCGATGCATCGACCGGCACAGGGCGCCAGCCCGCTTGCTGCAGGCCGTTTTCACCAAGAATCTTTCCAAGAGTCGCTCGCGCAGCCGCCGCCTTGCCTTCGTCCTGGCTTAAAAAGATCTGGCCGATACCATATAACTCGGTCAGCTCGCCGCCAAAGGCGTCGCGGGCCGCTTGGCGCAGAAAGCTGTCCGGCTTCTTCAACAGCAAACCACAGCCATCACCGGTTTTGCCATCTGCCGCGATACCACCGCGGTGAGTCATGCAGGTCAGTGATTCGATGGCAGTCTTCAACAATTCGTGGCTAGCAGTGCCCTGCATGTGGGCAATTAGCCCAAAACCACAGTTGTCGCGCACATCTTCAGGTCTGTACAGGCCTGTACTCATAAAACGACTCTCACAAAATATATAAGAAAAACAAGCAGATAGTCGAAATGACAGCTCGGCGCACGCTTGCGTACCCGAAAAAAGGAGGGACATTCTACACGTATGCAGCAAGCCGGACAAACGCCGGCCAAAAATTGCTCAAATTTCAGCCAAAAATCTTATGGCTGGACACCTGCATCGACCAATATCTGCGCGATTTGCTCCGGGCTCGCCGCCTCGGTAACTACCGCCTCACCCAGGCCCTGTAAAAGCACCAGGCGCAAGCGCCCATCTATCACTTTCTTGTCGCGGCCCATGAGTTGCAGGAACTGCGCCACATTCATCGCTGGCGGGGGCGATATCGGCAGACCGGCTTTCACCATTAGCGCATTGCCACGGCGCAATACCTCTGCATCCAACCACCCCAGCGATACTGACAAGGCCATTGCCAGCGACATTCCCGCGGCAACCGCCTCGCCGTGCAGCCAGCTTCCGTAACCTTCGGCGGTTTCTATTGCGTGGCCAAAAGTATGCCCGAGATTCAAGATAGCGCGACGCCCGCCTTCTCTCTCGTCTTCAGCGACCACTTTGGCTTTGTTTTCACAGCTGCGAAACACCGCCTCAGCCAGGGCCTCGCCATCGCGAGCCATCAGTGCATCGATATTTTGCTCTAACCACTCAAAGAAAGGCGCGTCGCAGATGAGCCCGTACTTGATCACCTCAGCGATACCCGCCGCGTATTCGCGCTCTGGCAAGCTGTCCAACAAACTCAGATCGGCCACCACACACTCAGGCTGGTGAAAGGCACCAATCATGTTTTTACCGAGCGGATGGTTAACGCCCGTCTTCCCTCCAACAGAGGAGTCAACCATCGCTAACAGCGTAGTTGGCAGCTGAATAAAAGCGACGCCTCGCTGGTAACTCGCTGCTGCGAAACCGCACATATCTCCTACGACACCGCCACCCAGGGCGATCAGCGTAGTGCTGCGGTTGTGGTTATCGGTGAGCAGGCGATCAAAAACGGTGGCCATAACATCCAGCGTCTTATTCGCTTCGCCGTCGGGCAGAACCACCGTGGAGAGTTGCTTGCCTTCAAGCTGACTAGCAACTGCATCGAGGTAGAGGGGAGCCACGCGATCATTGCTAACAACACAGGCCTGCTTGCCGCCTATGTAGCGCTGCCAGTCCAGGCCTTCGCCGGCCAGTAAATCGCGACCAATGAAAATAGGGTAGCTGCGCTCACCCAGCGACACCTGAAGCTGCTTCATGGAATTGCCCGATATTGTTAGTGGAAAGAGGTAGGCGGGAAATTATATCAGCATCACGACGACAGGTCGCCGCTGCGAATTTTTTCGACCAACTCTTGCACGACTGTGCGTGGGCTTCGCTGATCAGTGGTAATACTGTAGTCAGCCAACTGTAAATAGAGAGGTTCTCGTTCGGCCATTAAGCGCCTAAGCGTCTCCTCAGGATTACCCTGCTGAAGCAAGGGCCGCTTGCGGTCTTTCGCTGTGCGCCGAATTTGTTCGTCAACCGAGGTGCGAAGATAAACAACCGTACCCCGCGTCATCATCAATGCGCGATTATCATCGCGCAGCACCGCACCACCACCGGTAGAAACTACCGCTCCGGGGCTGTCACTGAGGTCGCTAAGCATCTGCGCCTCACGCTCGCGAAAGCCTTCCTCGCCTTCCATGTCGAATATCCAGGGTATGTCTACCCCGGCTCGCTCTTCAATCTCTCGATCGACGTCGTAGAATTCCATGTTCAGGCTGTCAGCCAGCAGCTTACCAATGGTGCTCTTCCCTGCCCCCATTGGCCCGACTAAATATATAACTTCCGTTTTCCGCATTGCTCCATCAATCTATCAAACTGTCCGCGAGTATCCGAGGAGTAATAAAAATAAGTGTTTCCTGCTTCTCGCGAGTCACACTGGTAGATTTAAACAGACGCCCCAGGAAGGGGATATCGCCCAGGAAGGGTACCTTCGTTACGGTTTCAACATCCAGCTGATCGTAGACGCCGCCCAAAACAACGGTTTCACCATTGCTGACCAAAACGCGCGTCTGCAATTCGGTAGTGTCAATGGTCGGCACCTGACCACCAAGACCGGTCGCGATCACCAGATCCCCTACCGTATCCTGATTAATGATCAAATCCATAATAATTCGGTCGTCAGGCGTAATAATTGGCGTGACATCCAGCTTCAGCACCGCTTCTTTGAAGGCAATCGTTGTTTCACCGCTGGCCGAACTTTCTGGGTAGGGAATTTCGGTACCCGCTTTGATAATGGCGGGCTCCTTATCGCCGGTGACGATGCGCGGCTGGGAGACAACTTCACCGCGGCCCTTCGACTCCAGTGCAGAAAGCTCCAAGTTCAGCAACACATCAGAGCCGATATAACCCAGGGCAAAGGAGCCCGCTGCACCGGCAACACCCAGATCTGTCACCAAACCGGGGACGGCGTCAAAGCTATTTGAGCCGCTCACCAAGGCGTCGACAAAATTATTTCGTGTGGCCTGATCACTCTCCAAATCACCATTTGCAGAATAAATTTCATTGCCTTTCTGCTTCACGTAGGCGCCGCCCCAACGCACACCCAGAGCGCGATCGAAGTCGGATGAAGCGCGAACAATACGCGCCTCAATTTGTACTTGGCGCACCGGCACATCAATCAGCGCCACCAAACGGCGAAACTCTTCAAGTCGATCCGCGGTCTCCGTAATCAACAGAGAATTGGTGCGTTCATCGACAATAACATTTCCGCGCGGCGACAAAATGCTCTTGGCAGAACCCTCGCCGCTACCACCGTCGCCATCACCTTCGTTTTTAAATAGCTTGAAGAGTTCTGAGGCATCCGCATAGCGAATACGAATAAATTCACTCTGTAGCGGGGCCAGCTCCTCGACCTGTTTCTGCGCCTCAATCTCCTGACGCTCACGCTCGGCGATCTCCGCAGCAGGCGCCACCATCAGCACGTTGCCAACTTGGCGCTTGTCTAAGCCCTTTGTTTTCAGCACTAACTCCAGCGCTTGGTCCCAAGGCACATTCTGCAAGCGCAGGGTGATATTCCCCTTTACGGTATCACTGGCCACCAGGTTGAGTTCAGTGAAGTCGGCAATCAACTGCAGAACCGAGCGCACCTCAATGTCCTGGAAGTTGAGCGACAGCTTTTCGCCGACAAAGGCAAATTCTTTGCGACGCTCTTCCACCTCTGCCTTTGTCAGCGGCTTGACGCTAACCACATACTCATTGTCGGTTTGGTAGGCGAGATAGTCATACTCTCCACGCGCATCCAGCGATAACTTCGCGCCCTTCTCCCCCATGCGCGCGTCTATCAACTTAACCGGCGTGGCGAAATCAGCCACGTCGAAACGTCGCTGAAGGCTCTCTGGGAGTGCAACACCACTAAAGTCAATTTTGATTCGCGGCCCTTCGACAAAGACATTAATGTCCGCCTTGTCGTCAGCCAGCTTAATGACCAGACGGCCCTCACCAGCATCGCCGCGGCGAAAATCCAGGTCAGTGATGCGATTGCCGCTCGCTTCAGGAGCGGCTTCAGCCATCGACAAAACAGGGTTGTTATACTTTTCCTTGAGGTAGGCCTTGCTGCCGCCGCCACCTACCGCGACGACCAACTCGTTCCCTTCCACTCGCGTTTCGTAGGGCGCCAGGCTGACTAAGTTCAGTACCACGCGGGTGCGATCCCGCCCCTCCAGCACAATGGCACTGCTGGCATTGTCATACGCCAGCGGAAATTTTTTCTGGTCGAGCTGATTCTTTGCACCAATCAAGTCCAATGCAATGCGCGCAGGCTTTTCAATGGTGTAGCCCTTCACTTCGGGCGCAGCGCCATCAAACTGGAAGCGCGCCTCAAAGCGGCCGCCCTCCAGGGCATTGAATTCCACATCAGTCAGATTCGATGCCGACACAGCGGCCGACGCGAGCAGGGATATCAGCAGTAAACACTGGCCCATAAGTGCGCGATGGCCTCGCGCCATGTACTGCACGGCGAGGTGCTTCTGCGTTCGGGTTTTCATGAATCTCTCCGCCTCTCGAATTCTCACTTACCGCTACTCAGCTCTAATGAGCGCGGCCGTTCCACCCAGCCTTCTCCGCCGGTGGAAACAATTTCAACAACCGAAATAAAGTTGTCGCCAACTTTCATAATCTTGCCGTGGTTGCGGCCCAAATAATTATTCTCTTTGACTCGGTGCACACCGCCATCGGGGGTTTTCATCAGCGCCCACAGCACCTTGTTCAAGCGCACCGTGCCGACCATTTTCAACGCATCGATAGAGAAGCTTTCTAAATATTCGCGCTCACGCTCTAGATTGGGCTTCACATTGGAGGATGCTTCCAGTCGCGCAATCTCTTTTACGTCCACGGGCTGCGTGAAGGGGCCACGCAAGCCAGATGCGGTGTAGGTAAAGGCACGATAAGCCTGCAGGGCGGGAATCGGCTCAATAACACCACTGGGCGCTGCACGCTTTTCGGCGACGAAGGCATCAATATCGGCGTATTGCCCACTGTTGCTGCATGCCAGTAGCGTCGTGGACAGCACAGGTATGGCGAGCCGTAAATATCTCATTACGATCCCCCGTCAATTTCTTTGTAGCGATACGTTTTCGCGGTGATCGACATGCTTTGGGTGCCAAGCTGCTTGTTCGTTTTGATTTTGTAATCGTGGAGCGTCACGATTCTCGGCAAGCTCGCAATACCGCTCACAAAGGCCGCCAAATCGTGGTAGGTGCCCTCCACTTCGATGGCGATGGGTAGCTCAATATAAAATTCTTGCGTACGCTCCGGCTGCAGCTTAATGCTGTCAATTTCCAAGCCGTTATCCACGGCTTTTTCGGTCATATCCTCAAGCAGGCCTGGCACTTCGGTATCGGCCGGCAGCTGACCCAGCAAAATACCAAATGACTCTTCCATTTCCGCCATTTGTTTTTTAAGCGGTTCGAGCTTCGCCGCTTTAAATGCTTTTTTCTCAAACTCTGTTTTTAGCTTCGCTTCCTTGGCAACGGCGTTGTCCAGCTCCACCCGCAAGTCGGCAATCACGTAAAAATAGCCGCCCACCAATACCAGCACAAAGGCCAGCACCCAAAGCGCAGTGCGAACCAGTACCGGCCACGCACCAATATTGCCCTCGTTGATATCGTTGATATCAAACTGTTTGACCTCGTCAACCCACTCCTGCCACTGCACGGCCATCTCTTATTTCTCCTTCTCAGGGGAAGGGGCGCTGATACGGAAGGAAAGCTTGAAGTTGCTCGCCTGATCACCGTATTCCTCTGCTGCCTTCACCGCCGTAAGGTTTGGCTCGGAAAACCAGCTGGAAGCGTCTAATTTACGCATCAGGCTCGACACCCGGTTATTCGACTCTGCAATGCCTTCAACATCGATGCGATTGCCGGAGCGAACCACAGAGGTAAAGAACAGGCCGTCAGGTAGCGTGCGAACCATCTCATCAAAAACCCGCACAATTAACGGGCGTGTGCCCTGAAGGTTTTGGATAATATTCATTCTGTCGAGCAGCTGTTGCCTGCGCAGCTCCAGATCACGAATTTCAGCCACCTCTTTGTTTATGCGTTTTATGTGGCTTTGCAAATACTGATTACGGCCTTCCTGGCCGCTGATGGCGCTGTTAAAAATACTCATCGTCAGCATGATCAGCAGTGCGGCAACCGCCACTGAGGCACCCAGAATAATAAGAAACTGTTTCTTGATTAGCTGGCGGCGCTCTTCACGCCAGGGCAAAAGGTTAATATTCGCCATCAGTCGAAACTCCTCAGCGCCAAACCGCAAGCCACCAGCATGGCAGGAGCATCATTGCTCAAGCGCATGGCATCGACTCCTGAGGCAATCGCCATATTGGCAAAGGGATTCGCAACCACCGTATTTACGCCCAGGCGCTCTTCGACCATTTCAGCCAAACCCTGCATCGCGGCAACGCCGCCGGCGAGTAAAATAGTATCAACAGCACTGTATTGACTCGCCGAAAAGAAAAATTGCAAAGACCTCGAAACCTGCTGAATGGCGGCTTCTTTAAAGGGCGCCAGCACCTCACTGTCGTAGTCATCCGACAGGCCGCCCTGCTTCTTCGCCAATCCCGCCTCTTCGGCACTCAAGCCGTAGCGACGCTGAATTTCCTCGGTGAGCTGGCGACCGCCGAACACTTGGTCGCGCGTGTATACCGTCTCACCATCGACGATCACGCTTAGCGAGGTCATGCTCGCGCCGATGTCGACGATCGCGACAACGGTATTTTCATCCACGCCAATCTGCGGCGCCATCAGCTCAAAGCTGCGCTCCACCGCGTAGGCCTCAACGTCCATCACCTTCGGTTCCAGACCACCGATCTCCAGCGCTTCAACACGACTATCGACGTTGTCTCGGCGACAGGCCACCAGCATGACTTCAACTTGATCCGGCTCGTCCTCGGCAACATCAACAACCTCGAAGTCCAGCGCCACCTCATCAAGCGGATAGGGGATGTATTGATCAGCTTCCAGGGAGATCTGCGCCTCCATGGCGTTATCATTCATATCAGCGGGCATTCGCAGCATTTTGGTAATCACCGCAGACCCGGGCACAGCGGCCGCGGCCTTGGTCACCTTGCTCCGAGAGCGGTTGTATACGGCCTTAATGATTTCACCGACGGCTTCGACCTCAACCACATTTTTTTCAACCACGGACTGAGGCGGCAGCGACATTACGGCGTAGCTTTCAACGCGAAGTTTTTCCCCGCTACGACTCAACTCCAGCACTTTTACCGCACTGGAACTGATATCTACACCGAGCAAATTGCGAGATTTTTGACCGCCTAACAAGCCATCTAGCACTGTTATTTTCCTATTTACATCGTGGACTTAGGGCGAATTCTTATATGCAAGATTAAATACCAGTGTATACCATTGCGCAAATAGTTATGAAAAAAATACCCGGATAGTGTCACAGATTTGGGTATCCTATTGTCCGCGTTTTAAAAGCCCATTGGCATAACTGGAAAAATATGGCTCGCACTACTTCGCTGTTACGTTCTTTTAGCCTTCTGGCACTCCTTGGTGCCTGTGGCGCTGTCATGGTGTTCTGCGCCGCCTTCCTGTACATAGCGCCACGGCTCCCCGAGGCGGAAAAATTACGCGATGTCGAGCTGCAAACACCTCTGCGTATATATAGCAGAGACGGCCAGATTATCGGTGAATTCGGCGAAAAACGCCGCTCACCGGTCAGCATTCAAGAAGTCCCCGACACATTCATCAAGGCGTTTCTGGCCGCCGAGGACGACCGCTTCTACCAACACCGCGGCGTCGACCTCACCAGTTTGCTGCGCGCGGCATCGCAGTTGATCACCAGCGGCAGCATTCAAACCGGCGGCTCGACCATTACCATGCAAGTCGCAAAGAACTACTTTTTGAGCCAAGAGCGCACCTTCACGCGTAAATTCACCGAAATTTTTCTCGCCATCGAAATAGAGCGCAAACTCAGCAAAGGCGACATCCTCGAGCTCTACCTCAACAAAATCTTTCTCGGCAACCACTCCTATGGCATCGAGGCCGCCGCGCAAACTTATTACGGCAAGTCCATTAAGGAACTCAGCCTTGCCCAAATGGCAATGATCGCCGGACTACCCAAAGCCCCATCGGCCTACAACCCTGTTGCCAACCCAGAGCGAGCCCGGATTCGCCGAAACTGGATACTCGGCCGAATGTTTGCGCTGGGCTATATCAACCAAGCCGATTACCAAGCGGCTAAACAGCAAAACATCACCGCCCGCCGACACGGTACACAACTCGACGTCAGTGCCGCGTACGCCGCCGAAATGGTCCGCGTCGAAATGCTGAAACGCTATGGCCGCGATGCCTATGAAAACGGCTACAGCGTCATCACCAGCGTCGACAGCACCCTACAAACTGCCGCAAACCAGGCCGTTATAAACGGCGTTATCGAATACGATCGTCGCCACGGTTATCGGGGCCCTGAACAACAATGGCCGCTCCCCGCCGATTTCAACGAACAACAGCGCGAGCACTTTAGCGACAAGCTTCGCGACATTGGCGCCATCGGCCCCTGGCACCCAGCCCTTGTTCTCCACATAGAGAGTCAGAGCGCAACATTCTTACTCGCCACCGGCGAGCAAACCACCCTCGACTGGGAACAGGGTTTTGCCGGCAGCGTTCGGTATATTAATGAAGACCGAAATAGCTACGAAGTGGAATCCGTAGATGAACTTATCGCCCCTGGCGACGTTGTCAGACTGCGCATGAGTTCATCACTCCCCAAGCGCTGGATTTTTTCACAGCTACCCGCCATTCAGGGAGCGCTGGTTTCACTGGACGCAGACACCGGCGCCATTCTCAGTTTGGTCGGCGGCTACAGCTATCAGCGAAGCTCATTCAACCGCGTCACTCAGGCTGCCCGGCAACCAGGCTCAGCGTTTAAACCCTTTATTTACACCGCTGCACTGGCCAATGGCTTTACACCAGCAAGCATCATCAATGATGCCCCCATCGTATTCGATGACGCCTCACTGGGGGGAACGTGGCGCCCGAGCAACTCCAACGGCAAATTTAACGGCCCAATGCGACTGCGCAAAGCCTTGTACCTGTCCAGGAACCTGGTATCGATTCGACTCTTACGAGAGCTGGGAATCAATACCGCCATCGACTACGTCTCCCGCTTTGGCTTCGACGGCCGCACCCTCCCAAGAGACCTCTCTCTTGCGTTGGGCAGCCACTCACTGACGCCTCTCGACGTGGTTACCGGCTACGCCACGTTTGCCAACGGTGGCTATAAGGTGTCGCCGTGGCTGATAGAACAAATCATCGACCGCGATGGCAACACCCTTTACCGCGCCGAACCGAAAGTCGCCTGCCGCAACTGCGAAGCTGGCCTGGACAGGCTCGACGACATCGATAGCATGGTGGAAGCAGATTCTTTGGATGACCTCCATGCCGACACCGCCGCCGGCCAGCAGGATCTGGCAGAGAGAGTGATCGACGAGGAAGTTGTCTTCCTTATCGACAGCATTCTCAAGGACGTTATATCACGCGGCACCGGGCGCAAAGCCCGAGTCCTAAAACGCGGCGATGCTGCCGGCAAGACGGGAACCACAAACGGGCCAACCGACGCCTGGTTCTCTGGCTACAGCAGCGGCGTGGTCACCTCCACATGGGTCGGCTTCGACCAAAACCAGAAGCTCGGCCGCCGCGAGTACGGTGGCTCTGTTGCCCTGCCAATCTGGATCGACTATATGAAAGTCGCACTGCAGGGCCGCCAGGAGCGCTACCTAAAACAACCCGAGGGTATCGTGTCGGTGCGTATTGACCCGGAAACCGGCACCCTGGCCGCGCCGGGGCAGAGCAATGCAATCTTTGAATACTTCCGGGCAGAGAATGCGCCCACTACTGTGAACACAAGCAGCGGTGGCAGCAACCCTTATGGAGAAGACAGCGGCGAGCCGATAGAACTGTTCTAAAGGCGCCGCAGCGAGGCAGCGTTACATTGCCTCGATGGCCTCGGCAAGCGTGCTGACCGCGACGACATCCATTGCGATATCGCCGCGGGGAGCATTCGCCTTAGGCACGATAGCGCGGCTAAAGCCGTGCTTTTTCGCTTCTTGAAGGCGCTCTTGCCCACTGGGCACAGGGCGAATTTCCCCCGATAAGCCCACCTCGCCAAAAACGACCAAGTCTTCGGGCAAGGCGCGGTCGCGAAAACTCGATACGATGGCGAACAGCAGCGCCAAGTCAGCCCCGGTCTCCAGCACCTTGACGCCACCAACCACATTGACGAACACGTCCTGATCGCCGAGCTGCAATCCTCCGTGACGGTGGAGCACCGCTAGCAACATCGCCAAGCGGTTCTGCTCTAACCCCACCGCAACCCGACGGGGATTGCCGTAATTACTTTCATCAACCAGCGCCTGGATCTCTACCAACAGAGGGCGAGTGCCCTCCCACACCACCATCACCACGCTGCCCGCCGCCTGCACATCACCGCGATTCAGGAAAATCGCCGACGGGTTCTTAACCTCTTTCAGGCCCTGCTCAGTCATGGCAAACACGCCCAGCTCATTCACCGCGCCAAAGCGGTTTTTATGGCCGCGCAGGGTGCGATAACGGCTGTCACTGCCGCCCTCAAACATAATCGAGCAATCAATGATGTGCTCCAACACCTTCGGGCCAGCCAGCGCACCGTCTTTGGTCACATGGCCGACCATAATCAACACCGTATTGGTCTGCTTGGCAAAGCGCGTTAACGCCGCGGCGCACTCTCGAACCTGGGAAACACTGCCGGGCGCCGAACTCACCTGCTCGCTATGTAATACCTGAATCGAGTCGACCACCAACACCGACGGCCGGTGCTGATTCGCCTGCGCCAATACCGCCTCCAGACTGGTTTCGGAGTACAACTGCAACTCCTCTGCCGACAAACCAAGACGGCGTGCACGTAAGGCCACTTGCTGCAGTGACTCCTCCCCGGTGACGTACAAACAGCGGCTGCGCGTCGCCAAGCGGCACAGCACCTGTAACAACAAGGTGCTCTTCCCCGCCCCGGGGTGACCGCCAAGCAGCACCGCCGAACCCGGTACAAAACCACCGCCGAGCACCCGGTCCAGCTCTTCAAAGCCGCTAGCAATTCGCGGTAAATCCTCTATTTGAACGCTCGACAGACTTTGCAGTTCGCCAACAGCGCCGGCATAGCCTTGGCGCCCAGCAGGCGCCGAGGCGGCACCTGCCGCAGCCAAGCGCACCTCGGTAAGCGTATTCCAGGCGCCACAGTCCTGACACTGCCCTTGCCACTTGCGATGGTCGGAACCGCAATCACTACAAACATAGGCTGTTTTGGCCTTCGCCATACTTTGTGCTCCGCTGCTGTGCTGACAGAACAGGCGACTAGCCCGTACAATACTCTGCCAAGCGAGGATAATGATTCATGTCGGCGCCACTACTGGAAAGACCCCTACTGGTATCGCCCACTCTGGCAGCAACCATTGGCCTGGAGTGCGCCCTGCTATACCAGTTGCTCGCCGACTGGCAGCCCCTGCTGGAAGTCCGCCCACGCCAGGGTCAAGACTGGTTGCTTATTGACCGCCAGCGGCTCGAAGAACAACTGCCGTTCTGGCAAAGCGCCGATATTGACCGCCTGCTTCAACAACTCCACGACCAGGGGCTCATTATTATCGGCGGCGCGCTGATCAGCAATGCCCGCAACATTCGCTTTGCCATGCCCGCTCAGCAAACCGGCGCGCCCCAAAACGCCCCAGCTCGGCCGGCATCAACACGGCCCGAACCGGCAGTGCGCAGCAGCGCACCCACCCAGGCCGTTCCCGGACGCCAGCTTATTAGTGCCGATTGGCGCCCCGACCCCGCCGCCGTGGAATACCTCACCCGCTTCAACCGGGTGAGCAACCACTTTATCGAAGCGTGTATACCGGAGTTCATCGCCCACTACCGCGAAAGCGGCGAAGCCAGAAGCTCCTGGAGCAGCACATTTAGCCAGTACGTCAGCCGCCGCTGGAAAAAACAGCAATACGCTGAAATAGAGCAAGCCCGGCACCAAGTCATCGACAATCTCTGGCGCCCCAGCCGAGACGCTCTCGACATCCTGCTGCGCGACGGCATCAGTGAGCACTTCATTGAAGACGCCATTCCCGAGTTCATTCTTTACTGGCGCGAGCGCGGCACGCAAGATAGCAACTGGAACTCTCGATTCCTACAACATATTCGATTGCAGTGGGCGCGATACACGAATGCCGTCAGCCACGAACAAGCCCATGTGCCGATTCGCAACGACTGGCAGCCCAGCCCGGAAGTCTTTGAAATTTTGCGCATGGCGAGGATCGATGCCGACTTTGCCCGCGAGCAGATTCCCGAGTTTATACTGTTCTGGCGTGACAGCGGCCAGACCCAACGCTCCTGGAATACAAAGTTTCTACAGCATGTAAAATATCGCTGGGCACACAGTCACCAACTGGACAAATACGATGCACGACAGCAAAAAGCTTCTGGATCAAGCCAAGCGGCAACTGGCTTCATCGACAAACACACCGACCGAAGCTGGGCCGACGGCCTCTAAGCCACTGCCGGATAAGAGCGCTGTTATCGACGCCATCAACCGCATGTTTGCGGAGTTTGAGCTCGTCTATCACAACCAATACAACAAAGCCTTCGCAAACGCCGAAAAGCTCTCTTATGCCAAGAAGCTTTGGTTCAGCAACCTTTGCCATATTCCACCAGAGCAAATTACCGCAGCCTGTCATCGCGCTATTCGCGAGTCTGAATTCCTGCCGACGATCAAAGGCATTTTGAAATACTGCGAACCCGACGACCAAGCACTGGGCCTGCCAGACCCCCACAGCGCCTATGTAGAGGCTTGCAGAGCGCCCTCACCCAAAAATGAATACCGCTGGTCCCACCCTGCGGTTTACCACGCTGGACGCAAAAGCGATTGGTATTTTCTGGCAAACAATACCGAGCAGCAGGCCTTCCCGGTTTACAAGCGCCACTACCAGGCGCTGTGCGAGCAGGTGCGCAGCGGTCACACACTAGAACCCCCGCATCCAGAGGCGCTCCCCGCACCGGAGGCAAAGCCTCTGGAACCGGAAGAACAGCGCCGTCGTATGCGGGAAATGCGCAGTAAATTGAATATCTAACAACGGCCGTGCAGGCCGCCGTCGCAGCGGATACAATATCGCCGCACGCGCGCGATCAGCGCCCCACGCCCCTCGGGACAAAGACTATGGCAGACGACAAAACAACCCACTTCGGTTTTAAAACCGTCAACCGCGGTGAAAAAGTAAACATGGTAGCCGGCGTATTTCACTCGGTAGCCGGCAAATACGACTTAATGAACGACCTCATGTCCGGGGGCATTCACCGACTTTGGAAGCGTTTCACCATTGAACTTTCCGGCGTCCGACGCGGCAATAGCGTGCTCGACATCGCAGGCGGCACCGGCGACTTGGCGGCCAAATTCAGCCGTTTAGTTGGCAGTGAAGGCAAGGTTGTGCTTGCCGACATCAACGACTCAATGCTCCAGGTGGGCCGCGAAAAACTAACCAATCGCGGCATTGTCGGTAATATTGAGTATGTGCAGGCCAACGCCGAGTGCCTGCCCTTCCCGGACAATAGCTTCGACTGCATTACCATCGCCTTTGGCCTGCGCAATGTCACCGACAAAGACGCCGCGCTGCGCTCTATGCTGCGCGTACTGAAGCCAGGCGGGCGCTTGCTGGTGTTGGAATTCTCCAAGCCGACCAATGAATTAATGAGCAAGGTCTACGACCGCTACTCCTTCGACATTCTGCCGCGCATGGGCAAGCTCATCACCAATGACGAAGACAGCTACCGCTATCTCGCCGAGAGCATTCGTATGCACCCGGACCAGGAAACCCTTAAGGAAATGATGGCCGAAGCCGGTTTTGCCGAGGTCCGCTACCACAATATGACGGCCGGCGTGGTTGCCGTTCACCGGGGCGTCAAGCCGTGATCCCCCCCATGATCAGCACTGCAGCCCTCTCAGGGCTGGAGGACGCGGTCAACCGAGCACTGCAGCTCGACCCGAGTAGCGCCGCCAAACTCGCCGAGCTCGATGGCGAAAGCTTTGCCCTGGAACTGCGCGAGCCCGACTTGAATATCGGGCTCAGCATTAACGGCAAGCGACTAAAACTGGGGCTGCACGCACCACAATCACCGAGCACCGCACTGAGAGGGCACTGGCGAGACTTCGCCGCCGTCGCCTCCGCTGACGATCCGGCGGCAGCGTTGATTAACGGCAATATTCAAGTCAGCGGCGACACCGCCCCCCTGCTGGCATTGCGCAAGCTACTGGCCGAATTGCAACTAGACTGGGAACACCCACTGGCCGAGGCCTTTGGCGACGTTGCCGCACACCAAATTGGCCGGGGCTTGCGCGCCGGGCATCGCTGGCTGAGCGGGACCGGGAAAAACCTGCGCCGCCAGCTTGAAGACTTTTTACTAGAAGAGAGTCGACTCTTGCCCCACCCCCTGCAGGCAGAAGCGATGTTCAAAGATATCGACGACCTGAACGCCCGCAGTGAGCGTCTCGAAGCGAAACTTCGTCGCCTACAGCAGCGCCTGAAAACTCAGTAACAAAGGAATACCGAATGGGCCTGCGCCGGTTGCTTGCCATACTCATTATCGTCTGTCGCTATCGCATCGACTTGCTGCTTCCCCAGGACAAACTGCCACTGCGATTGCGCCTACTTCTGCGCTGCGGCCCCTGGCGCCTGTGCCCTGCACCGGCGTTGAGCCGAGGGCAGCGACTGCGCTTAGCCCTTGAGTCGCTGGGGCCGATTTTTATCAAATTCGGCCAACTGCTCTCTACCCGGCGGGACCTGCTGCCCGACGACATCGCCGAAGAACTCGCATTACTGCAAGACCGCGTACCGCCTTTTCCCAGCGACCAGGCGGTCGCCGTAATTGAAAAAGCGCTGGGCCAAAGCGTCGATGACGTGTTTGCCTCTTTCGATCGCAACGCGCTGGCCTCGGCCTCCATTGCCCAGGTGCACTGCGCAACGCTGAAGACCGGCGAGCAGGTCGTCGTTAAAGTCGTTCGCCCCGGCATCGAAACCACGATTGGCAAAGACATCCAGTTAATGCAGAGCATTGCTCGCATTGTCCGCCGCCACCTCCCCGATGGCCGCCGCCTTCGCCCCGAGGAGGTCGTTGAAGACTATCGTCACACCATCTATGACGAGCTGGACCTACAGCGCGAAGGCGCCAATACCTCGCAGCTGCGCCGCAATTTCGCCGCCTCAGATATTCTTTATGTGCCCGAGGTCTACTGGGACTATACCCGCCGCAACGTGCTGGTCATTGAGCGCATTCACGGCATCCCCGTTACCGATGTGGAGACCCTGAACGCACAGGGCACGGATATGAAGAAGCTCGCCGAGCGCGGCGTGGAAATTTTCTTCACCCAGGTTTTTCGCGACAGCTTTTTCCACGCGGACATGCACCCCGGCAATATTTTCGTTGCCGAAGGCCGCCCTCAGTCGCCGCAGTACATCGCTATTGATTGCGCAATTATCGGCAGCCTCAGCGACTTCGATCAGTACTATTTAGCGCGCAACCTACTGGCGATCTTCCAGCGCAACTACCGCGAAGTCGCAGAGCTCCATGTCGAGTGCGGCTGGGTGCCTCCGCACACCAAAGTTCACGAATTTGAAGCCGCCATCCGCAGCGTCAGCGAACCGATTTTTGAAAAACCGTTGTCAGAAATTTCCTTCGGCCAGTTGCTGGTATACCTGTTTCAAACTGCTCGCCGCTTCGATATGGAAGTACAACCCTCGCTGGTGCTGTTGCAAAAGACCTTGCTGAATGTAGAGGGCCTGGGGCGCCAGCTGTATCCGCAGCTCGACCTGTGGGCAACCGCCATGCCTTTTTTGGAGCGCTGGATCCGCGACCGCTATTCGCCCCAGAGTATGCTGAAGCGCGTCGGCCACCGACTGCCCGGCTGGCTGGAGCAACTTCCGCAATTACCCGAGACGCTGCTTGAGCGCGGCCAACCGCCGCAGCAAGCGCAAAACGACGCACTGCGCCTGCAATTACAACAGGCGGAAAAACAGGCTGAGCAACGCGACAGGCGCGCGCGAAACCAACGACTGGGTATCGTCGCCCTGCTGGCCGCCGCATTGATCGCCGATCCGGAAATCAGCCTTGGCTTGCAGTCACTGCCCACCGCGAGCCTCGCCTTGCTAGGCGCCGGTTTATATTTCTTAATTCGCTCGCGCTAATGTAAAGTAGGCGCACGCAGAAAACGAAGGCAGTATGTTTATGCAGCGGCAAGACAGTAAACAGTGGTTAGACCAGGTCAAATGGAATGACGCTGGCTTGGTCGCTGCCATTGCACAAGACGTGCACAGCGGTCGCGTGCTGATGATGGCATGGATGAATCGCGAAGCGCTTGAACTGACCGTGAGCGAGCAACGCGCCGTTTATTGGTCGCGCTCGCGCCAGGCTTTGTGGCGCAAGGGTGAGAGTTCCGGCCATACACAAACGCTTCATGACATCGCGCTAGACTGCGACGGCGACGCAATTCTTATGCAGGTTGAACAAATAGGCGGCATCGCTTGCCATACAGGGCGCCAGAGCTGCTTCTATCGCAGCCTGAAAGAGGCGCAGTGGCAAACCCAGGAAGCGGTACTAAAGAACCCGGAAGAGATCTATGACAAGTAATTCTGATGCCGCGGATACATCGATACTCAGTGAGTTAGATGCGGTGCTCGCCGAGCGTAAAAGCGCTGACGCCGACAGCTCATATGTAGCCAGCCTGTACCACAAGGGGCTCAACAAAATTCTGGAAAAGGTCGGCGAAGAATCCGTGGAAGCGATCATCGCCGCCAAGGATGCCGAGCACAGTGGCAACCATCAAGACGTAATCTATGAGACCGCAGACCTGTGGTTCCACACGATGGTTATGCTTCAACACCTGGGCATCGACCACAGCGATGTTTTACATGAACTTGCGCGGCGCTTTGGGCTTTCCGGCCATGATGAAAAAGCACAGCGCGGCAACAACAAACAATAAGTGAGGTAAGTAGCAATGGGACTTGGTGGTATTAGTATCTGGCAACTATTGATCATTCTGGCAATTGTGGTGCTGTTGTTTGGTACCAAGAAGCTTAAAAATATCGGCAGCGACCTCGGCGGCGCCGTAAAAGGCTTTAAAGACAGCCTTGATGGCGAAGACGACAAGGCCAAAAACATTGAGCAAAAAGAGGCCGACGGCGAAGCCAACAGTGCTCAAGCCGAGCAAAGCGAACAAAAAAGCGAGTCAAAATAAACCATGTTTGACATCGGCTTTGCCGAACTGCTGCTGATCGCTGTACTCGGTCTGCTGGTATTAGGGCCCGAGCGCCTGCCAACCGCAGTGAGAACAATCAGCTTATGGCTAGGACGGCTGCGCAGAAGCTTTACCAGCATTCGACAGGAAATCGAACGAGAGGTCGGCGCCGATGAAATCCGCCGACAGCTCCACAATGAGTCGATAATGGCTTCGCTGGAAGACAGCAAGCAATCCCTGCGAGACGGCCTTGAAAGTGCCGCCGACGACATCCGCTCTGTTGAGCGCTCGCTAAGCCGCGCCAATGCGAAGCAGGACGCCGAGGACGACACGTCCGAGCCCGCGCTGGACGAGCACTCCATTGCCCCGGAAGCGACAGAGGCCGCCCCAGAAGCAGCCCCCGACGCCAGTAATAACACCCCCACTAAAGAAAAAGGCAGCGACCCCGCGCCATGAGTATCGACGCTGACCAAGATCAAGGCCAACCCCTGATTGCCCACCTCACTGAACTGCGCGACCGCTTATTGCGAATCGTATTGGCAGTGCTGATTTGCGCACTGGGGCTTATGCCCTTTTCCTCCGAGATCTATGCCTTCGTCTCGCAGCCATTGCAACAGTACCTGCCAGAAGGCAGCGGCATGATCGCCACCGAGGTTGCCTCCACCTTCCTCGCCCCCTTTAAACTGGTACTTGTGTCGGCGGTCTGCCTGGCCATCCCGGTGATTCTTCACCAGATATGGGCCTTTATCTCCCCCGGCATGTATCGCCACGAAAAGCGTATTGCCGCGCCGCTGTTGTTTTCCAGCGTGCTGCTCTTCTATCTCGGGCTGGCCTTTGCCTATGTTGTGGTATTCCCACTGGTGTTTGGCTTTTTCAGCAGTATCACACCGGAAGGCGTGTCCTATACACCCGATATTTCGCGCTTTCTCGACACCGCACTGAAGCTCTTTATGGCCTTCGGCATTGCCTTTGAAATCCCCATCGCCACGGTCTTACTGATTAGCGCCGGCGTAACCAGCGCTGAAAAGCTCGCAGCCAAGCGTGCGTACGTGGTGGTGGCCTGTTTTGTCGTGGGTATGCTGCTAACACCGCCAGACGTTATCTCGCAGATGCTACTGGCGCTGCCAATGTGGCTACTGTTTGAAGTGGGAATATTCTTTGGCCGCTTTATTCAGTCGCGGCCTGCGACGAACGGGGAAGACCAGCGCCCGTCTCTATGAACGGAGACGGGGCTTGGCCCAGTGTCACCTGATAGGCTGGGCTTAGTAACCGGGGTCGTCGTAATCGCCAAAGGCGAGATTTTCGAAGCGCGTAAATTTACCAATAAAGCTCAATCTCGCGGTTCCGATGGGGCCGTTACGCTGCTTGCCGATAATAATTTCCGCAACGCCTTTATCTTGCGTTTCTTCGTTGTAGACCTCATCACGATAGATAAACATGATGACGTCGGCATCCTGCTCGATCGCACCGGATTCCCGCAAGTCGGAATTCACCGGGCGCTTATTGGGCCGCTGCTCCAGTGCCCGGTTAAGCTGTGACAGCGCGATGACCGGGCAGTCGAATTCTTTTGCTATCCCTTTGAGCGAGCGCGATATTTCGGAGATTTCCGCAGTTCGCCCCTCGCTTCCTTTGCCGGCCACCTGCATCAGCTGCAGGTAATCGAGCATGATCATGCCGATACTGCCATGCTCGCGGAGCACTTTGCGCGCCCGCGAGCGCACCTCGGTGGGGGTCAATGCGGCGGTATCATCGATAAACAGCGGCCGATCCTTCAACTTACTTACCGCCGCGCTCAGCTTCGGCCAATCTTCCTCTTCCAGCTTGCCGCTGCGCACCCGGCCCTGGTCGATCTTACCCACTGACGACAACATCCTCATCATCAGCTGGCTGGCTGGCATTTCCATACTGAACACCAGTACCGGTTGCTCGTATCGCAACAGGACGTTTTCCACCAGGTTCATGGCGAACGTCGTCTTACCCATCGATGGTCGCGCAGCGACGATGACCAGGTCCGACTTCTGCAAGCCAGAGGTCATCTCATCGAGTTTTTCAAAGCCCGTGCTTAAACCGGTAATTGCATCGTCGTTGTTGAATAGCTCGTCAATTTTATCAACGGCTTCCTTCAACAGTGGATTGATCGGCTCCAAGCCGCCCGCTTTCGGGCGCTCCTCAGCGATCTGCATAATGCGACGCTCGGCTTCGTCCAGTACTTCGTCGCTGCTTCGCCCCTCGGGGTTAAAGCTCGTATCGGCAATGGAGTTGGCCGCAGAGATCAGCGAACGAAAGATCGAGCGCTCGCGCACGGCTTGCGCATAGGCGCGAATATTCGCGACCGACGGCGTCCCGGTGGCAATTTCGGCAAGGTAGGCGGTGCCACCCACCTCTTTGAGTTGCCCGTTGCGCGCCAGGGTTTCCGCCAAGGTGACAACATCAATCGGCTGCTCTTGCTCGACCAGCTGACTCATACAGGCGTAAATCAGACGGTGCTCGGGGCGAAAGAAATCGCCCTCGCCAACCATATCGGCAACCGAGTCCCAAGCTTCACCGGCAATCATTAAGCCGCCCAGCACCGACTGCTCCGCTTCCAGAGAGTGCGGAGGCAATTTCAATTTCGCGAAGTCACCGTCTTCAAATTCCGGCGGCGATTCAGATTCTGGATAGGCGTCAGCTTGCACAGCCACACTCACTGCTCAGGTTGGTTGGCCATTGTGGCAAAAAAAAAACGCGCCGACCAGCAAGGCCACGCGCGCTTTTTTCACCGCACCCCATTAACAGGACACAGCATTGCGGGCAGTGCTCACCGCCCGCTGCTACCATTGATTGGCGAGTTATTACTCAGCAACAACCGTTACGGCAACGTTTTGAATCACATCACTGTGAACCTGGATAGCGATTTCGTAGCTACCAATCTCACGGATGGGACCTTCAGGCATACGCACTTCACTTTTGCTTACTTCAACGCCAGCAGCAGTGATCGCCTCAGCCAAATCGCGAGTACCGATAGAGCCGAACAGTTTGCCGCCCTCGCCCGCATTCGCTTCGATGTTAACAGCCACTTCAGCCAGTTTCGCTGCGCGTGCTTCAGCTTCTGCACGCTTTTCAGCAGCAGCGGCTTCCAGCTCGGCGCGGCGCGCTTCGAATGTCGCTACATTGTCTTCGGTGGCAGGAACTGCTTTACCGAAGGGAATCAGGAAATTACGGCCGTAACCGGATTTCACATTTACCTGGTCGCCCAGGTCACCCAACTTGCCAATTTTCTCAAGCAGAATCACTTGCATGGTTCTAACCCTCTTCTGCGCGTCTGTCTCGAGGCCTATTGGGCCGTCGGCAAACGCCGTCTGATATCAATCCAACTATCTACAATCGCTGCCAAAATCAGCACCGCCCACAGCGGCCCTAACAACAGCAGCGCGATATAAAACACCACTAGCCATACACGCCCTAAGGCAAGACGACCCACCACCCCGTGCACCAGTGACAGCCCCGCAGCAATCAGTGGCAGCAAACACATAACGCCCCAGAAGCGGTACACTTCGCCCAGTTGGCTCACCAGTAGCATCACTGCCACGAACACAACGGTCAGTACCGCTGGCAGGCGCAAAGACCACATCTCTTCGCGAAACCCACCCGGGTTGTACAACAGTGCTTGCCACCAGCGCGCCAGCATAAGCGCTAACACGCTCCACAACACTGTGCTGCCGCCAATCACTGCCGCAATATCGCCGGTCAGTATCTGGGGCAACGCATTGCTGGACTGCGCTTGAAGCTGATCCAACATCGGCTGCACGGTAGCCAAAATTCCCGCCAGGTATTCCTGTGCCCCGTGATACAGGGCAAAGGCGCTGAGCATTCCACCCAGCACAGCACTGGCAAGTGCTAAAGACCAGGATCGACTGCTACGCAGTACTTCTGCTGCTGCGGCTGTGGTTAACAGCATGCAAAGCGGGCCGACATCCTGGCCGTATAACGCAACGGCGATGGCCGGTAAAAGCGCCCAAAATACAACAAAGGCGCCCTCGGTCATTCCCTTTCTCAGGGTAACCAAGGCAGCGGCTGAAGCCCCTACCCAGGCAAACATCAAACTACCTATCCCCAGACCGGCAACTGCCACCGCCTGGAGGCGCCCTTTCATAATAAATTCTGCAAGGGGGCGCATGACTATCCGCTCAGCTTATTTATGGCTGTCGGTGTAAGGCAGCAGAGCCAGAAAACGCGCGCGTTTAATCGCGGTAGACAGCTGGCGCTGGTACTTGGCGTTGGTTCCAGTAATACGGCTGGGAACAATCTTGCCAGTTTCTGAAACATAGGCTTTCAAAGTGTCCAGATCTTTGTAGTCGATCTGCTTAACACCTTCCGCGGTGAAGCGGCAAAACTTACGACGACGGAAAAAACGTGCCATCTTTTAAATCCTCACTCTGTCCGCAATTATTCAGCGTTCTGCTCAGCAGCCTGAGCGGCTTCTGATGCTTCTTCACGCTTCTCGGTAGGCTGCTCGCTGTCACGGCGCTCGCTGCGCTGTTCACTGCGGCTGCGACGCTCACGGCTTTCTTTTTCCGCCTTCATGATCGGAGATTCTTCAGTAACCGCTTCATCCTGACGGATGATGAGGTTACGCAGAACAGCGTCGTTGTAGCGGAAGTTTGTGGTCAGCTCGTCGATCGCATCAGCGCTTGCTTCAGCATTGATCAGCACGTAGTGAGCCTTGTGGATTTTGTTGATGGGGTAAGCCAGTTGACGGCGGCCCCAGTCTTCCAAGCGGTGAACTTTACCGCCGTCTTTTTCGATAGCCTGGGTATAACGCTCGACCATACCAGGTACCTGCTCGCTCTGATCCGGGTGGACCAGGAACACGATTTCGTAGTGACGCATTGTATGCTCCTTACGGGTTAAGCCACCCTTTATGGTGTGGCAAGGAGGGCAAACCAGCCGCTATGGACGAGCTTACCGTTAAAACAAGAGCGCGAATTCTAGGCAAGCACCCTGACAGATGCAAGCAATTCGTGCATTTTTTAATCAAATTCGGGTATTAAAGACGCTGGCGCACCGCTTCAAACAAGCACACCCCGGTGGCAACCGATACATTGAGACTGCTGACCTCCCCGGCCATTGGCAGGTGCGCTAAGTAATCACACTGCTCTCGGGTTAGGCGCCGCATACCTGCCCCTTCGGCGCCCATCACCAGCGCAACAGGCCCCGCCAGGTCACATTCATACAGCGACTGCGACGCCTCTCCCGCCAAGCCAATAATCCACACCCCCGCCTCTTGGAGTTGGCGCAGGCTGCGCGCCAGATTGGTTACCTGCACAAATGGCACTGCTTCGGCAGCCCCGCAGGCCACCTTGCGTACGGTCGCGTTTAAGCTCGCAGAATTATCCTTGGGCGCGATCACTACCGTGGCCCCCGCCGCATCGGCGCTGCGCAAGCAAGCGCCGAGATTATGGGGGTCAGTCACACCGTCGAGGACCAGTACCAAAGCGCGCTTGCCCGCTTCAGCAACCAGCTCGGGCAGGCGCTTTTCATGGGTTTGCGTCGGCGCTTTGGCACTGGCAACCACCCCCTGATGCCGTCCGTCGACGAGCTCATCCAGCACCTTTCGAGAACATTCATGCAGAGTAATGCCATGTCGCTGCGCCAGCTCAAGCACGGTATGTAGTCGCTTGTCTCGACGCCCCTCCAGCACCCACATTTCACTAATACTTTCCGGGCGGCGTTGCAGCGCAGTGGTAACGGCGTGCAAGCCAAAAATCTGCTCTTTCACTCTTTAACCTTTTGTAAGCATCCCGTATTCCTCACGGGCGGGGTTCATCACTGCGTTAGCGGCGGCGCTTTTTACTAGCCGCTCCCTTTTTGGCAGAGCTGTTCTTTGCGCCCGACTTCTTGCCAGCAGCACCGCGCTTTGCCTTAGGGGCTTTACCGGGCTTGGACTTTGGCACCTGCCCCTTGGCAAGCGCTTCGCGCAGCGACGGTTTACGGCGGCGCTTGGTCTCGCCTTGCACCAAGCCGAGATCGACCTTGCGCTCGTCTAGGTCGACACTGAGCACCTGCACTTTTAGCGAATCACCCAACTGGTATACCCGGCGACTGCGCTCACCCACCAAGCGCTGATGGGCCGGGTCAAACTGATAGTAGTCCTGTGGCAGCGCGGAAATATGCACCAGCCCTTCTATGTAGAGGTCCTGCAGCTCAACAAACAAACCGAAGCCGGTCACCGCGGCGATCATGCCGTCGAATTCACTGCCCACATGCTCCTGCAGGAATTCGCATTTCAAAAACGCCATTACATCGCGGCTGGCATCATCGGCACGACGCTCGGCCATCGAGCAGTGCTCACCCAGACCCAGCAGCGCCGCCATATCGTAGGGATAGATCTTTTCGCGCGGCAGATCAGGTGCGCCTTTCACAGGCCGGAAGCATTTGGGGGCTTTCCCGCCACCATTGCGCAACAAATACCGCAGCGCCCGGTGAACCATCAAATCCGGGTAGCGCCGTATCGGCGAGGTAAAGTGGGTGTAGCCGGTGTAGTTCAAGCCAAAGTGGCCATCGTTGTCCGGCTGATACACGGCTTGGCTCAGCGAGCGCAGCATCATCGTTTGAATCATCTGGCCGTCGGGCCGGTCTTTCAAACTCGCCAATAACTTTTGGTAATCGGTGGGCGAGGGGTCGTCGCCACCTTTTAACCCCAGCCCGATCTCCGCCAAAAACTCTCGCAAGTTACTCAGCTTTTGCTCGGACGGGCCATTGTGCACGCGGAACAGCGCTTCAAGCCCTGACTTCTCCAGCGTTTTTGCCGTCGCCACATTGGCGATCAGCATGCACTCCTCAATCATTCGGTGTGCATCGTGGCGGTGCACGGGCACGATCGCATCGATACGCTTCTCGTCGTCAAAGACGATGCGTGTCTCAACCGTTTCAAAGTCGATGGCACCGCGCTTAGAGCGCGCCTCACGCAGCGCTGTGTACAAATTGTGAAGCTCGCTTAACTGAGGAAGCAGATCGCGGTGTTTGCCGGTGTCTTTGGCGGGGTCAGCGCCCTCCACGCCGAGCATGGCGCCCACTTCGTTGTATGTAAGGCGGGCATGTGAACGCATCACCGCCTCATAAAACTGGTAGCCACTCAGCCGCCCCCGCGCACTGATGGTCATCTCACACACCATGCACAGACGGTCGACATCCGGGTTTAGCGAGCACAGACCATTGGACAGTGCCTCCGGCAGCATCGGCACCACTCGATCGGGAAAATACACTGAGGTTCCGCGGCGCTGGGCCTCTTCATCCAGCGCGGAGCCCAGCGTCACATAGTGCGAGACATCGGCAATGGCCACCCACAGCCGCCAACCACCGAAACGCTTTTTCTCACAGTAGACGGCATCGTCGAAATCCCGCGCGTCTTCGCCATCAATCGTCACTAGCGGCAGCTTTCGCAAGTCGACACGGCGCTTTTTATCCACCTCAGCGGGCGCGGTACCAAACTGCCGAGCCTGCTCCTCTACCGCCTCGGGCCACTCGAAGGGGATTTCATGGCTGCGCAGTGCCAGCTCGGTGGCAACGCCCACTGTCGCCCGGTCACCGAGCACGTCAACTATTTTGCCCCGCGCCTGCTGGCGCAGCCCGGGCTGACGCGTGATCGACACCATCACAAAGTCATTTTCGCTGGCACCCGCCGTGTCATCATCCTCAAGCGCGACCCAATTTTGGATTCGACTATTATCCGGCACCACAACCCAGCGGCCACGGTGGTCAACCAGCTTACCCACTAATTGCTGGGTATTGCGCTCAAGCACATCGACAATAATGCCTTCCCGCCGTCCACGGTGATCGCTGCCCGTCACCTCTACTGCAACCGTGTCGCCGTCAAAGACCTGCTGCATCTGCCGGCTGTGCAGGTATACGTCTTCTTCATCCTCGACCAGCACAAAACCGTAGCCGTCGCGATGCCCTTGCACGCGCCCTTTAATCGCGTCACCCACAACAGGGGCCATCAGCTTACCGCGGCGGCCCTCAATCAACTGGCCGTCACGCAACATCGCCTTGATACGGCGGCGCAAGCCCTCCTCCAGTTCCTCTCCGACAACGTCAAGACGCTTGCGCAGCGCCGCTGCCGTCATCCCCTGCTCTGAAGACCTCAACTGGTCGAGGATGTACTCGCGGCTAGGTACAGGATTTTCATAGCGCTCGGCTTCACGAGCGGCATGGGGGTCGTTATGTTGCTTGCGGCCTTTTGGCATGCAGTGGCAGTTCCTCTTGAATAGCTAGAAAATTTGCGCCTAGTGTAACGCAAAGCGTTGACAAAAAAGCGCGATATCAGTAAATTGCGCGCCTCGGCAGCAATTGCCTCGTTTTACCCCCTGCCCAGGTGGTGAAATTGGTAGACACGCTAGCTTCAGGTGCTAGTGGCCTCACGGCCGTGGAGGTTCAAGTCCTCTCCTGGGCACCATATTTTGAAAAGGCCTTCGTTGAATCAGCGAAGGCCTTTTTTTATACCCCACCATTTCACTTACGTCCTCCCCCCCAAACAGGCAAACAGTAAGACGCGCTCCCGGTAATTATAGAAATATTACCGATTCCCGCCGCTACCCAGTAACACATACCCAATTTGGGAGATGAGCTGTACCTGGCTCTATGGTCCTCTAGCGACTTTAGACATTCGGTACAAAAATCGGAGATACCATGAAATCAGCTCATTGGGGGCCGCTCGCCCTAGCCTTTACACTCACCGCCTGCGGTGGCGGTGGTTCCTCGTCTGGCGGAAGCAATAGTTCCGAGCCAGAGGTCCAGCGAGGCATTTTTACCGACAGCGCCGTTGCCGGCATCCGCTATCAAACCGCGCCCAGCGGCCAATCAGGCAGCACGACTGAGCTGGGTGAGTACGAATTTGTCGAGGGCGATAGCGTCACCTTCAGTATTGGTGGAATCACACTGCCCGAGGTTCCCGCCAGCGGCCGAGTCACCCCAGCCGACATGGACGGCGGCACGCCCAACCAGGTCACCAATATTCTGCGCTTACTGCAGTCACTGGACGATGACGGCAATCCTGACAATGGCATTACCATTGACGGCGAGATTCACGGGCTTCTTGCCGATGCACAGCTCAATCTCGGCTTACCGCAGTCAGAGTTTGAAACGCAATTCGACACCGAAGTTGCGCCCCCCACCGGCAAAAGCTTAGTCAGCGCGGACAAGGCCGAAGCCCATTTTGGCCGTTCACAACAGGCCGACCTGCGCGGCAGCTGGTTATTTGTCGAGCCGGCGGGCGAGAGCAGTAACGGTAAAGGGCCAAATGGCGAAGAAGTCAGCGTGCTGACTTTCCTAAGCGGAAATCGCTACATTGTCAGCCACAAATACGGCAACGATGATCAGGGTACCGCCACTGCAGAGTGGGGCTACTACGAGTGGAACCCTGCCGATGGCGTAATCACGTTCAGCGCCCAGGCACAGTCCAACACCGATGGCGGTTTTTGTGAAACGCTGGGCGAAGGCTGCGGCCAGGAAACGGTTCGCTTAGTTAACGATGAGCTACATTTTGGTAGCGAGGCGGATGCCGCCGCAGCGTTTAAAAGCGTCAAAAGTAGCAGCAATGCTTTTGTAGGTAGCTGGCTGATTGAAGATCAGACAGACGAGTTCCACGTTCTTACGGTACTTGAGGATGGCAGCTACAACGTAGCCCACAGCTATCGCGACGAAGGTGACGCCTCCCTCCCCGCTGACGCACCTACCTCCGAATGGGGAAATTACAGCATTGATGGCAAACAGTTCAGCGTGACTGACATCGTTTCAGAAACCGACGGAGACGGCGGCTTATCCGACGGTGACGATGTATGCACCACCACCAAATGGGGAGATTTCAACTGCGAAAGCGACGCCGAGGAGGCATTCAGCTTCATGCGCGTGGGCCGCTTCACGGTAAAATTGCGAGTAGAAGATGACAACGGCAGCGCCATCTATAGAAAAACTGCTACCGTTGAGCGCAGCGCAGAGCGCCTGTTTGTCGAGAACCAGAGCAAAGCCTTTACATACGCCTTCCCCGATGAAGCCGATAAAATTTCGGTCAGGCTCTACGAAAACGGCTCAGGCAGGGTGGATTTTGGCCCCGATGAGTCAAGCACGATCGAACACAGCTGGAAGGTCAATGCGGCGGGCAGCCTCGATTACTACGAAACCATGGACGACGACTCAACAGGCTATTGGCTCTTTGCGCCGATCAAAGACAGCCGCGGACGTGACATGGCGCTGATTAGCTTTTCGCATAAGGACGGCACCACCTCCCATGAAAGTGCCTTTTTTATCAGCGAGCTGGTCGGAGAGGTCGTCGCAAAATAAGCTCAATCTCCTGCGGGCATAAACTGCCCGCAGACACCCATTGCAACAGGCGCTATCGCAATAGCGCCGCCAAAATACTGCTCACCAACTCTCCCTGCCGGGTGCATGCCGTCTTCTGAAAAACCTGCTTTAACTGGTAACGCACAGTGCTTATCTTGCGCCCCAAGTGGTCGGCAATAGCCTGCAAATCCATGCCCGCTACCAAGTGCTCGCACACCTGTGACTCCGCCACCGTAAGTTCAAAATAGCCGGCAATTTGCTCGGCATTTGGCAACTGCCGGTGACCGGGCTCATAAATGGTAAGCAGCGCTCCGCCCGCCAACAACTCGCTGCTCTCTATCGGCCGCAAAACAAATATCAGCGGCTGGCGACCAGTACGTTTTAAGAATAAGGTCTCGGTGTAATGCCCCTCGCGACCAATACTGGCGCGCACAACCTGTGTCGAAGCGAGAAAAAACGCGGACTGCAGCGCCGTCTCTGAAAAACTCAGACGCTCATCACGTATCGCCAGGTTACGCTCGCGGTCAAGCAATGCTCGCGCGGCCTTATTGGAGTGCAACACCGTGGAATAGCTGTCCAGCACTAACGTCGCATCGGGCAATACATCGATGATCGCAGCCAGCGATGACGACGCGTCGCTACGCGATGCTAACTGCCGATTGAGGCCCACAGCCTGACGAATATAGGGAGCAAGACGGTTCAGAGCGCCAATTTCATGCGGCTGAAATGCACCCTGTTCCACGGTTCTTTGAATTGTCAGCAGCACACATTCATCCGCTGAGCTTTCAACAACCAGCCAAGCGGCATCGAGCATGCCCTGCTCTTCTTCCCAGCGCACAGAGCCCTCATCGGGGTTAGTCTCTTCGACATAGGTAAGCGCGGTCTGAAAAGCGCCTGGCGCCTGACGAATTGCCGTATTGATGACGATATCCACGGCAATCATGTCGCTGCCGATGTACCACTGCAACAACTCCTCAGAAAGGCCGTAGTACCAAACATTCTCCACCCGCAGGGGGTTGCGGCGAATAACCAACAGCTCAGCGGCTTCACCGCCAATAGACAGCGTCAACGTCTCGAGAAAGTGATGAAAACCCGCCGGATCAATCAGGGCACCGTAAAGGTGCTGAATCAACGCTGGCTCGTTGCTTAATGGTAGTGATTGCATCCCAAGTACTTGCGTAATGCCTGCTATAGCGTCCCGTCATCAGACCTGCCAGCTCATCCATGACGCTTGGGTCGATACCATATTGAACATTTACTGCCCCCACTCATCCACCGTGGGCAACGGCAACATGCCGCCGGATTATAGGCATGTGCCACTATGCTTGTCGCTGGCTTAGCAAGAAAAATTGAAAGGGGGTGAGAACTTACAATTGAAAAAGTAGGGGTTTCCTGCGACTGCGAGGACGCAAAAATAGCGACGAAGCGTCAAGGGAACGGTTCAACGCTCGCTGGCTGCTAGCATCTTGCACAAAAGCGCCCGGCCTCGGCGTGGCACATCCGCACTGTGCGGTCACACCAATGACAGCTAGCTGTTCGTGGCCGGCAAAGCCATTATCGGTGGAGACTATAGCGGGAACTATTGAAGTAAGGCTTCATAAAATCAATAACCCCAACCTCGTGTATTTATTTGGCCCCTTTTTTTGTCATGGCTTCATTAATTATGCATTAGTCACTCTATTGACTAAGGTCCGAAATCACTCTGCCAGCTTCCCGCTATCTGCCAGCGCCTCATATTTAATGGACATATAAGCGCAATTAGAAACCATATATATCAAATAAATAACATCAAATGGCCTCATTGAGACCAATGACTCATACTTCCCGTAGCAATAGCCAATCGAGCACGAATAGATCCCATAGACAGCCAGTAAAAATACCGACAAAAATGCCACCAGCTTCGGCTTCCTGCCAGGAAAGTAATATTTTGAGTAGAGCGCCATTAAAAATATAAAAAATATACCCCCGAGCAATACAACCTCTATATCATTTGATCGAAAAAATAATGGCAAAAGTGATGTCCAAAGCGGTACAGTAAGCTGCTCGCGCTCATTGAGAGCTCTCATTTATTCCCACCCCATAAATAAATAATCCCAGAGGTCTAGATTGACGCCGTCGCTGTAGGGCCTTCTACCCAAAAAACGGAATGAAGGGTGCATAGCCCAATACTTTTATTTCCACACCTGTATATTTTCACCATACACCTCCCTCGGCTAAAAATTAAACTCCATAATTATCGGTAAGGAATAACGCCACTATCCTAATACACCACCGCCGGATTGGGTTTCGGCGGCTCGCCTAAAGTCTCCCGGTAGGAGGGGCGGACACTGCCCTCGTCGGTTACGCCAAGTTCCCGCGCCAACTCTGCCCCGATCACGGTGTGGCCACTCAAGGCCTCTGCTTGGTTGCTGGTGGCCAAGGCATAGAGAATGTGACCGGTAAACTCCGGGCTCTCGGCAGTTTTGCTGAAGGCTTCGTATTGCGCTGGATTGACCTTGCTGGCAACAGCGGCGCGCTCAGTTTTGAGCGGCCCCATCCACACCGACAGGGTATTCACTCCCGATCCCCGCAAGTCTACGGCCATATCGTGGGCAAACTTATCCAGCCCGGCTTTCTGCGCGCCATAGGCGGGGCCGTGCATATAACAGGAGGCACCAAATGATGAGCCAAAAGCGATAAGGCCTCGCCCCTGCTCCACCATCATCGGCGCTGCATGCCAGCTGGCAATATAGGCCGAGCGCAATCCTACGTTGAGTATCTCGCAGGCCGAGATGTCTTTTTGCCAAAAGGGTTTCTGCTCAATGAGCTGCGGGTGCATATAGGTCGCGTTATTGACCAAGAGGTCAAGCCGCCCTTGCTCACGGCGAATTTGTTCAAACACCGCGGCCACGCGTTCGTCGTCACCGTGATCGCATAACACGGCAATACCCTTGCCACCCGCAGCCGTTACCGCAGCAGCAGTTTCCGCAACCGTGCCGGGCAATACCGAGCCATCCCAGGCTTTGGCATCGCCGGGCTCAACGGTGCGACCGGTAACATAAACCGTCATACCGTGAGCACCCAGCGCACGAGCGATGCCCGCACCAGCGCCGCGACTCGCCCCCGTGACCAGCGCTACTTTTATCTCACTCACCTCGGGCCTCCTCATACTCTGTTAGTCGTTTCGCCGAGAAAATTCGGTGCCTCACCCGCCAGCCCTGTGCGGTTTTCACCAGCCAGTCGTAATAAGAGCCGAAGTGTATACAGTAGCCATCGCGACTTTTATCCTCGCGCGGCACCGGCGCAATAATGCGAAAAAATAGCCGCGCGCCATCACCGTCTTCCCGGACATGGATGTTACACATCAAGTGGGCGAGCGGATGCTGCCCCTCCTCCGCCATATAACGCTTTATCTCTGCAACCCCTCGCAACGTCACCAGGCCGCGCACTTCAAATACTGCGTCCTTGGTGAAGATGGAATCCATTTGCGCCCAATCCCGATCGTCCACTGCGTCGCCGTACCGCCCTGGCAGTTCATGTAGCGCCAGTCGGTCAGCCAGGCTTAGCTCGTGTTTGCCTGTAGTCACCGTATTTCCCCACTCTCAGCTTATGCAACAGGCAATATAGCCATGCAGCAAGCGACACACATCGCCCAATAGCATCACAATTGACAACATTTCCATTCAAGACTGGCATCACCCCTTCTAGAGGGTAAAATTGCGCCACCTGCCCCCAGCAGCAGACGACACAAATAACCCACTGGAGCGTTTTATGCCGCTAATCACTTTTGGCGAGGCCCGCGAAGTCGAGGCCGAGAGCGGTCACAGCCTGATGCAAGCCGCACTCGACGGCGGTATCGATGACATTCTGGCCGAGTGCGGCGGCTCGTGCAGCTGCGCAACCTGCCACTGTTACATTGACGAACCCTGGCGCAGCAAACTGCCCGCAGCCGATGATATGGAACAAGGCATTCTCGACGGCGTACTCGAGCCCGAAGAGGGCAGCCGCTTAAGCTGCCAAATTGAGGTGCGCGACGACCTAGAAGGAATGGAAGTACGCCTGCCCGCCTCGCAATACTAAGCGTCTTGCTGACTGCCGCGATCGGCGTTACTGTGAAACGTAACAGCCGCCGACGCGGCCTTTAGTGGTATAGGCAAGCCCCTATAATGAAGCACCCGGCAAAAACAATAATACTGAGCGCCACATTGCTCTTGAGCAGCGCCTGCAGCACACAGCCCACGCAACTCGAGCAATTTATCGCTGCCCCGGATAGCGATGCGGTTGCACAACTGCTGCACCAGGAGGCGCTGTTCAACCGGCAACCCGCGCCCCTCAACACCCCGGACCAACACATTCTCGCGGTGACCGCAGAGATGCGTTACTTCGTCAACGAGCATGTACCGCCGGTACTCACCCCGCGCGCCAGACTCCGCTACTTAGTCGATGCCATGGTGCGGCCCCAGCAATTGGGCATTCGCTACCAACCGGGTATTACCCAAAGTGCCGCGGACACCTTTGACGACCCACAGGGCGACTGCTTGTCGCTGAGTTTATTGTTTATAGCACTGGCGCGAGAAGCAAAGCTGGATGTCTATTTTAATGAAGTCAGCGTGCCGCCAAGCTGGGAAATGCTGAGCAACAGCAGTTCAGCGATTTATAAACACATCAATGCCGTTGTCGACCTCGGCAATGGCCAACGCGAAGTTATCGACTTCAGCGTAGATATTTACGACTATCGCTATCCGCAAAAGCGAGTTAGCGACGATATCGCCGCCGCGCAGTATTACAGCAACCTGGGCGTTGGCGCACTGAACAGCAAAAATTACGGCGACGCCTATCTCTACCTGCGCCGGGCGCTGTACCTCGGCCCTGACGAAGCCTATATTTGGGGTAACTTAGGCGTTCTGTTCCGCCGAGAAGGGCATAACGACGAAGCCGAGCTTGCCTTTCTAAAGGCGCTGAGTCTGGACCCGGAGGAGTCCGCATCACTCTCCAACTTGGCCCGGCTGTACCGCAGCAGTGGCCGCAAGGATCGCGCTAAGCAACTTGAGCAAGTCATTGAATCTCGACAGCGCGACAACCCTTTCTGGCACTACAGCCGCTCCCGCGCAGCTTTTGAAAGAGGCGACTATCCCCAAGCCTTGAATTCCATCAAACGCGCCATTCGACTGGACAAAAACGAGTATCGCTTTTATCAGTTTGCGGCCATTATTTTTCGCAGCCAGGGCAACACCGACAAGTACCACGAATACGGCCTAAAGGCGGCTCACGCCAAACTCAAGCAGGGCAAATAGTCGGACATCGGCGAGTCGCGTATTAATACCGTATAGCAATTCCGGGCATAAAAAAGGCGCCTCAGGGGCGCCTTAGTAAGGTTACTGACTTTATTTAGAATTCATATTCAATGCTAGCGCTAAAGGTCGTACCCACTTCCTCGCGGAACGTGGTCTTACCGTCGCGCTCGATTTCCAGCTCTTCATCCAGAATATTTTTCACCTTCACCTTCACGATAACGGACTGGTTCGGATAGAAAGAATAGGTGGCATCCAATGAGTGGAAAGGCTGCTCAAAAGCGTCGGGCTCACCATTGCGGCCGGCAAAGTAAAGACGCTCGCCGAACACATTGTAAGACAGTGTTGCCGCGTGCATTTCGTCTGCCGAGTCAAACCCGAGAATCAAGTTCGCCGCATAGTCTGAGGCACCAACCAGGTCGCGCTTAGCGTTGGTGGGCGCATCGGCATTGCTGCCGGCAACCAGCTCGGTATCCAGCAGAGTCAAGTTACCCTGAAGGAAGAAGGGGATAAGCGCATCGGAAAAGTCACCGAGGCTCTTCATAAACTCCACTTCTGCACCCAAAATCGTCGCGCTTTCGGCATTGACGATTTCAACAGCGGTGTTGGTGTCACCCGCCGCAGCCTGGAACAGCTCAATCGGGTCACTGATGTCCTTGTAGAACAACGATGCGGTGAAGCTGTCGCTGTTGCTGAAGAACCACTCTGCACGCAGGTCGTAGTTTTTAAACTGCGCAGGGCGAACATCGGGGTTACCGAACACCAGCGCGCCAGTCACTGGGTCCACGTAGCTGGAGTCAGCAATCTCACGCAGGTCCGGGCGAACCGTCGTTTCACTGTAGCCAAAGCGCAGCTGGAAGTCCTCGGCCCAGAAGCCGGGCAGCATGTACGTTGCCGCGAGCGAAGCGAAGGTATCGTCGTCGGTGAAGACGGCATTTTCGAGCTCGTCGATGATCGCCTGCTGACCACCGGACTCATTGCTCACGACAGGAATACCATCAAAGTCGAGCGGATCCCAGGTCAAACCCACCTGCTGATAGTCTTCGTAGCGCAAACCAGCAACAACGCGCCAGGTATCCTGCCAGGTAACGTCGAGCTTACCGTAGTAGGCATCGACGCGGTTGGCGGCAATGTAACTTTCGGAGTTACTGCCAGCCACCTGGATTTGATAGCCATTGTTGGGGTCGAGAATATTCGCGTCACTGTAGACGCGATCCAGTGGGCCGCTGCGCACTGCATCCGATGCGTCCACTGAGCCCAGGCCGAACTGGGTCTGGCGATAGGTACGCGCCTTTTCCCAATACTCGTTACCACCGCTCAGCTCAACTTTCCAATCCATGCTGGAGAACGGCATTTTCACTTCCCAACCGTAGCTCTCAACTTCATCCTGAAGATCGGTAAAACGGTAGTCGGCAGCCGTCGCGTTTGCGGCAACGGTGGTGCTGCCATTCGGGCCTTCTACATGACGTGTCTGCACCGCAACTTCGTTGGGGATCTCAGTTGTCGATTCACTGTCGGAGTAGAACCAGTTAAAGCTCAAGCCTTCGGCAAAGGCCAATTGATCCCAGCCCAACTGCTCGCGGCTCAACTCACCGAAAGTATGTTCACCGCGAATTTGATTCACCACCAGCTCGCGCTGTTCAAAACGAATTCTGAATTGACGGTCCGAGATGTCCCCGCCCACAGGCTGATCGTTGTCATAACTATCGGTGACTGAGGTTTTGTCGTCGGTGTTACGAAGATAAAGGCTGGTTGTTTCCAGCGAGTGATCTTCGTTCAAGCGCAAACCAAAATTCAGGTTGGCAGCAATCGATGTGTTCTGCGTTGTCTCGTTTTTGAACTCGGCTTCGTCCTCGTCAGATACCGAACGCACTTCCGACGACTTATTGCGCCAGCTGCGGTCATAGGACAGCCCAGCCAACACGCCAAACTCAATCTCTTCGGCATCGCCAAGATAGAAACGGTTACCGGCGTTAACTTCAGCAGAGAAGTTATCGTCGTCATCAGTTTCGTAAATATCGATATTGCGATATAGGTTCAACGCCAACTCACGGTTGAGCTGTTCAGCATCGGCCAGTGTTGAATTGGGGTTTGACTGGCGCATATCGGCGAGAATATCGTTGCGATCAAGGCTACCGCCGTATTGACGCAGCGCTTGCTTGAGCTTGTAAGAAAGCGCTCGCGTGCCATCGTCGTTGCCATAAATATCGTCACTGCCGCCTTTGTAGGTCAGCAGCCGGCCGTCAGAGGCGCTGTTGTAGTCCGTGCCAATCTCAAGGCTAAACACCAGATCACTGGGAATGCCTTTGGTGCGGATGTCCACATTACCACCACCAAAAGCGGCCGGCATATCAGAGGAATGCACCTTCTGAACCGCCAGGCTCTCAACGATGGACGTTGGGAAAATATCCAGCGGAATAACACTGCGCGTCAGGTCTGGAGAGGGAACCACTGCACCGTTTAACAAGGTGCTTGAGTAGCGCTCACCCAAACCGCGGACAAAAACAAACTTGTCATCAATTAAGGTAACACCGGGCACGCGGCGCAGCGCGGCAGCAACGGTTGAATCACCGATACGACCAATCGCCTCAGCCCCGAGAAAATCCACCGCGACTTCTTGTTCCAGCCGTTCAATCACCAGGTTTTCGGCGGTGCTCTTAAGGCGGCCAACAACAACCACTTCTTCCAGTGGCTTGTTAAAACTGAGGTCGCTGTCGGCCTCTTGCGCCACCGCCGAAACGGCGAGGCTAAGAGCGCTCAGGCTAAATGCCGGCAGCAACCCTTTTTTAATCATCTGCTTTTTCATCAGTAAAGACCTACTCGTATTTGACCTGTCTTCAACAGAAAGGGCGCCGTAAGGCGCCCTCTGTTTTACGGCTCTGGCGTTAGACTCTGCGTTCGCTTATTCGAACCACAGGCCTTGGCCGCGGTTAGCGGGGTCCAAGCCGTAGGCCCAACCCGCAGTCCAGTCATCGTCTTCGGTGACTGCGCCGATGAAGGCACGACCATCAGCGGGTGTTACTGTTGGGGCAGCACCATTCACTTTCATGTCGGCCAGTGGCAGCGAGTAGAAGCCTTTCAGGATTTCCAGATTGGCATTCGCATCTGCAGTGGGATCTTCACCCGCTTCCAGCGACTGGTATGTGTCGTTGCTGGCCTGCAAGAACTGCAGCTGTGTGGTGCCGTTGGGCAGATCATCACCGTCGGTCAGATCCTGACAAGCAATGATGCTGCTCTCAATTTTCAGATCGCCATCTTGAGCCGCTTTCAGGCCTTCGTTATCGATGCGCACACAGTAGTTGTAGTCGTCATCCGCCAGCTTCACATCGCCTTTGTAAGCGGTGGTGATCAAGGCATTTTGGATAGTTGGAAAATGCGCTTCACGAATACGCATGCCCTGACCGGGATCATGGGTACCAGTACCGTTTGGCTGACCACTCACCTCTGTCGCTGACACAATACAAGTCAGGTTCTTGATGGTTGCTTGCGAGTTCAAGCCGCGAGCGATGAAGTCATCAATGGTTGCCTGGTCTTTGCTTGAGTAGCTGCCGATACCGTCAGACTCTACACAGCGGTTGCCATCGTTCTCAGACTGAATAACCAGTGCGTAGTCGATCGTGCCGCGGTAGCCTTCATCGATATCGATAGAGTCGTCACGCACGTACATGCCGATGTAGTGACCCACGTTTACCGCACCACCGAAGAACTCGATGCCGTCGTCGTAAGTTGAGTAGGCTTGCAGGTAATCAACCGTGGTGCCCGACCCAACAGCGTTGAAAGAAATACCGTTCAGCTCGTTGTCTTCCTCAACTTCGAAACCCGTGTGCTTAACAATGAAGTATTCCAGCGTACCCGAGCTATCTTCGTTGTTGTCACCGCCGTAATGCGTTTGGCCAGCGCCCGCTTTACCTTCTGCAGCAACGTGACAGTCACTGGTCGCCAAGTTGTTGTTCGCAAAAGAGCCGGTGTAAGAACACTTATTGGTGACACCGAAGCCGTTAATGATCAAACCGCCCCACTGTTGCACGTCCTCAGCGCCAACGGAATCTTCCACAGCATCTGACACTGACGTGATAGTGATGGGCGCGTTCATCTCGCCTTCTGCAATGATTTGTGAACCGCGGTTAATTACCATGTAATCGTCGCTAGACTGGAAGGCCAACGTAGTGCCAGCTTCGATCTGAATGCTTGCACCGTCACCACCCTTGGTGATGCCTGCTGCATTCAAGTCTGCATCGTTATCGTAGTTTTTACCCACTACCAGGCTATCGCGGAAGATATGCACACCGCCGTTGCTCAGCTTGGCAAATACAACCGGGTTGCCGGCAGGCGTTTCGATCGGGTTGGTCAGGCTCACGAAGTCAGGACCGTAGATGCAGTTCACACCGTCCAGGCTACCTTGCTGGGTTACGCCGTTATCGCTGTAAGACGCACAGGCATTGGAAGGCGTACCGCCACCATTCCCAGTGCTGTTGTCTACAGAGTTGTTTTGGGCGTTGATATTAATATCACCGCCACCACCACAGCCTACCAGCGCCATCGCTGAGGCCATTGCTGTCATTGCGAAAAGCTTTTTCATGGGAACTTATCTCCGGAACCTTTTAAATAGGGCATAGCTTGTTGTCGTTGAGGCGTATGTTAGGCAGGCAAAGTGACAACTCAGTGAATAAACTATGACGAAAATGTTTCAGCCGGTGTTTTTTGCTTATTTTTTAGACAAAGCTGCCATAAGGAGCTAATTTGTATTTGAATAACAAGGCCTTAGAGAACAACGCAGGGGCTAAGCGAGCCCCTGCGTTGTAAAAAACAGGGAGTAATGCCACCTGCAAGTCATAAAAATGTCATAAAACAGAAATACACTTGTCTCCGGTTTGTAACATAAGTGCCACTTCTTTCATTTTGGGTGCCTAAACAATGAAAACGATCTCTTCTTTAGCATGCAGCGCATCAATTGCAGCCTGCCTTGCAACCAGCCACGCCTTCGCCGATAACCAGCAGGACTCCGCCCTACTGAAGCTTCTACAAGAAAAAGGCATTATCAGTGCCGAGGAAGCGCAATCACTGCAGGCCGAACAAGCGCGACGCGCACAACAGCAAGCGACCGTCAGCATGGGTAGCAAAGGCCTGAAGATTGAAAGTGCGGACAAGCAAGCCAGCATACAAATTGGCGGTCGCCTGCACGCCGACTACGCCACACACGACCACGAAGCGTTCGCCAACCAGGAAGATGCAATTGACGGCACACAAATCCGCCGCGCTCGTCTCTACGCTAAAGGCAAACTGAACGGTCGCTGGAAGTACGTGTTGGAAAGTGACTTCGCGGGCAACAAGGTCAGCGTTAAAGACGCCAATCTGAGTTACAAGCTGACCTCTGCCCCGATCACACTGACTGTCGGTAACCAAAAGCATGCGGTCAGCATGGAAGTAGAAGAAAGCTCTAACGACATTATGTTCACCGAGCGCTCACTGGTTGCTGCACTCACCACGCCCTACTTTGACCGCGCCATTGGCATCACAGCAGCCAGCGGTGGCAGCAACTGGCACGCCAAAGCCGGTTTGTTCGGCGACGGCATTTCTAATAATGATGCCGATGAAGGCCACGGCTTCGGCGCGCGCGCCAGCTTCGCCCCGGTTCTGAATGACAATACCGTTGTCCACGTGGGTGCATCGTATGGCCTGCGCAAAACCAGCGACGACGGTTTGGCGAATGGCAAGAGCCCCTCGTTCTCATATAAAACCACTAACTTCTCTGACCTTAAGCCCGTGAACGCCAGCGTTGCCGACATGGACAAGGTCGAGATAGGCGTTTTCGAATTTGCCGCCATGCACGGTGCGTGGTCGGTACAAAGTGAGATTGCAGCGAACAATGTTAGCCGTGACAGTGGCGACGACCTGAGCTTTTCCGCGCACTACGTGCAACTCGGCTACAGTATCTTTGGTGGTCAACGCCGCTACAAAGCGTCTGAAGGCGAATTTAAGTACTTCAATGTGAACACGCCATTCAATGCCAGCACCGGCGATTGGGGCGCATTGGAAGTCGCTGCACGCTTTGATCAAATTGATCTGGAAGATGACAATATCAGTGGCGGCGAAGCCAAGCGCTTTACCCTGGGCTTGAACTGGTATCTGAGCCGCAACATGCGCGTGCTGTTTGATTACAGCCGCAGCTACGACCTGGACGGCGGCGCGATCCAGAACGATAAAGGCGAGGTTGCTGACAATATAGACAGCTTTGCTATCCGCACACAGTGGGCGTTCTAAGCTAACGACCCCGGAAACAAAAAAGGCCATGCAGCAATGCATGGCCTTTTTTTATCACTCGATCTTGGCAGCAAAGCCTGAGATCGCCGCCGCTTACTTAGGCGAAGGGGTGGCGCAGTACGATAGTTTCAACGCGGTCTGGGCCGGTGGACACGATATCGATGGGCACATTCAACAACGCCTCAATGCGCTTGATATAGGCGCGGGCATTTTCGGGCAGCTCATCCAGCGACTTGGCACCCACTGTCGACTCAGACCAACCTGGCAGTTCCTCATACACTGGCGTGATTTGATCGTAGTCCTCACAATCAAATGGCGCAGAAATCGACTCGCCCGCAGCGTTGCGATAGTCCACGCATACCTTCACGATATCCAGGCCGTCGAGCACATCCAGCTTCGTCAGGCACAAGCCGGTTACACTGTTGATACGCACTGATTGACGCAGGGCGACCGCATCAAACCAACCACAGCGGCGGGCACGACCGGTGGTTGCACCAAATTCATGCCCTTGCTTGGCCAGGTGCTCGCCCACACTGTCGGACAATTCCGTCGGGAACGGACCACTGCCCACACGCGTGGTATAGGCCTTGGTGATACCCAGCACGTAATCCAAATACAGCGGACCAAAACCACTACCGGTCGCCGTGCCGCCCGCGGTGGTATTGGACGAGGTGACAAAGGGGTAGGTACCGTGGTCGATATCCAGCAATGATCCCTGAGCACCTTCAAACAAGATGTTGGCGCCCTCTTCGCGGTAGGCGTGCAAGGCACTGGTAACATCGACAACCATCGGGCGAAGCTGCTCAGCCATTTGCAGGGCTTCTTCCAAGGTTTTTTGATAATCAACCGCCTCTGCCTTGTAGTACTGCGTCAGAGTAAAGTTGTGATACTCCATCACTTCTTTCAGCTTTTCGGCAAAGCGCTCGGCATTAAACACATCACCCAGGCGCAAACCTCGGCGCGCCACTTTATCTTCGTAAGCCGGGCCGATACCGCGGCCGGTCGTACCAATCTTGGCAGCGCCACGCGCTATCTCGCGGGCATTATCCAAAGCGATGTGATAAGGGAGAATCAGCGGGCAAGCGGGGCTTAAACGCAGGCGCTCGCGAACCGGTACACCGCGCTCTTCGAGCTCGGCCATTTCTTTGAGCAGGGCTTCTGGCGACAGCACCACACCGTTGCCAATCAGGCAGGTGACGCCTTCGCGCAAGATACCTGATGGAATCAAGTGAAGAACGGTTTTCTCACCGTCAATAACCAGAGTATGGCCGGCGTTATGGCCACCCTGAAACCGGGCGACCGCATTGGCCTGATCTGTCAGCAGATCGACGATCTTGCCTTTGCCTTCATCACCCCACTGGGTGCCCAATACCACTACATTCTTACTCATATCCGCATCTCTGGATAACAGGTTGTGACTTAACCCAGTGGCTGTACGTGCCACTGGCCGTTCTGTTCAATTAATTGGCGATCACACGCTTCGCTAGGCTGCTGCCCCGGCAAACCCGCGACGACCTTTTCGCCCGCGTCTCGCAGCTGCTGTATTGCTTGCCACTGCTCAGCCGAGTCGCTGTGCGCCGCAAAAATTCCCTTCACTTCAGCCGGTGCCGCAACCAATGACAGCAGGGCTTTTAGATCAAGACTAAAACCGATAGCCGAGCGCGCGCGACCAAATACCTTGCCAATATCGTCATAGCGACCACCGGAGGCCAGCGCCTGTCCGTGCTCACTCACTAGCGCCGAAAACACCAAACCGGTGTGATAGTGGAAACCCCGGAGTTCGGCCAAGTCGAAGTAGAAACTGAGGGACGGCATGCGCGCCGTGAGGCGCTGCTGCAACGACTGTAGAGCGTGGATGGCATCAACCGCAGCCGGAATATTGGCGAACAGTTCAAGGCCGCGCTGCAATACATCATCGCCGCCGTGCAGGGCATTCAGGCCACTGAGCTGTTTAGCCGTTTCGCCATCAACCGCCAGCTCATCAATAAAGGTCCCTAATTCGGCAACGGCCTTGCGCTGTAATATGTCGAAATAGCGCTGCTCTTGCTCGTCACTGAGACCAGCGGCATCGACCACCGCCTGATAGACCGCCACGTGACCGATATCTAAGGTCAACTCGCTGAGGCCGGCAACGCGCAGCGTTTCCAGCATCAGACAAATAATTTCCAGGTCACTGGCCTGACTGTTGTCGCCGTATAACTCTGCACCGAGCTGGATCGGCGAGCGCGAAGCCAGTGGCTTCTTCGGCCGGGTGTGCAGCACACTGCCCGCATAACAGAGACGCACCGGGCCTTCACGTTTTAAGCTGTGAGCATCAATACGCGCCGCCTGGGGGGTAATGTCTGCGCGCAGCCCCATCAGCCGACCGGTCAGCTGATCGGTGACCCGGAAGGTCATCAGGTCAATGTCGCTGCCCAAGCCAACCAGCAGTGACTCGGTGTATTCCAACATGGGCGGAACGATCAACTCGTAGCCCCAACGCTGGTATAGGTCTAGCAGTTTGCGGCGCAGGCTCTCTACCTGCTGAGCCTGTTCAGGCAGCAGTTCTTCCACTCCATCTGGGAGCAGCCAACGATCAACCAGGGTCATAAATCCACAATCTCTTGAAGTCAGCGCAAGACGCTCAGCATTAGCAGGCCGGTCACCATACTCAGCAGGCCCACCCACCTAACAGAACGGCTTTCTAAATCAGCCATGCGATAGGCCAGCATGCGCCAGCGGTCAGGACTCAGAAAGGGCAAAATGCCTTCAATGATCAGCACTAAGCTGAGGGCCACTGCCAATTCCTGCCACATTGATCCCACCCGCTAAAAACAAAAAATCCGCGCCAGGAAACGTGCTGCTTGCATGTCCCCTGCCCGGATTCGCGGATGATACCACAATCGCCGCCAATGGCGGCATTGGCAGGGCGCTTTCGACGCGCCGCTGCCAACTAGTCACATTACTTTACGCTGCCCTTTCTCAGATAGCGGAAGAATTCGCTGTCACTGTCCAGTACCAGCAGGTCGCCATCACCAGAGAATGACGCTTTGTACGCTGTAAGGCTGCGGACGAAGGCATAAAACTCGGGGTCGGCATTGTAGGCAGACGAGTAAATTTGTGCCGCCTGGGCGTCACCCTCACCGCGAATGACTTCCGCATCGCGGTAGGCGTTGGCTGCAATGATGGTGCGCTCGCGGTCCGCTGTGGCGCGAATTTTCTCGGCCAGCTCGCGCCCTGTTGAGCGCTGCTCGCGTGCCTCGCGCTCGCGCTCTGACTTCATCCGATCAAATACAGACTGACTTACCTGCGAAGGCAGGTCGATACGCTTCACCCTGACATCGACCAACTCGATCCCGAATTCCGCCATCGTAATCTTGTTCAGCTCAGTGGTCAGATCCGTCATCAGCATGTCGCGCTCACCGGACACCACCTCGTGGAAGGTGCGCTCACCGAATTTATTCCGCAGGCCGGTGTTAATACGCTGAGCCAGCAGGCCCTCGGCGCGAATTTCCTCGCCGTTGGTGGCGGTGTAAAACGTTTCCGTGTCGGCAACACGCCACTTGGCATAGAAGTCTACGTCCAAGGGCTTCTTCTCATTCGTGAGAAAACGCTGAGTTGGGGCGTCCAGGGTTAAAATCCGACGCTCAAATTTGCGCACCACGTGCACAAACGGGGTTTTAACACCTAAACCGACCGCCACATCGGGGTCGACAATCTCACCGAACTTGAGCATTACCGCTCGCTCGGTTTCCTTCACAATAAACAGGGAGTTATAGCCAACGACCAATACCGCCAGCGCTAACAGTAATAGCGTAAATTGACGATTTGCCATGATCAACGTCCCTCCCGGCGGCTAAACTGACTGTCCCGGCGCAACTGCTCTACAACCTTGTCGGTCAGCTGGCGAATATCCACCTCTTGGTCTCGCATAGGGCGAGAGGCCGCGCGCTGGTTGGCCAGCTTGTCTAAGGGCAGATACATCATATTGTTGCCACCTTCTACGTCGACCATCACCTTGCTTGAATCTGCGTAGAGCGCCTGCAAAGCATCGATGTACAAGCGCTCACGAGTTACCTTTGGTGACTTCTTGTACTCTGCCACCAACTCGCTAAAGCGCTGGGCCTCACCCTCGGCCTTGGCAATCACTTGCTCTTTATATGCCTGAGCTTCTTCTAGTTGACGTTGTGCCGCACCGCGCGCCTCAGGAATGATGCCGTTGGCATAGGCCTCAGCCTCGTTCTTGAGTCGTTCACGGTCTTCCTTCGCCCGCGTTACATCGTCAAACGCGTCCTGTACTTGCGACGGCGGCTGAGCGTCTTCGATATTCACTTTCGCCACCTGGATGCCGCTCTGGTAGGCAGTGAGGTAGTTCTGCATACGAGCCTGCGTTTCAACAGCGACCTGCTCACGCCCTTCAGTGATCACCTGATCCATTTTCGAGCTGCCCACCACGTGGCGGAGCGCACTTTCCAGCGCGTGTTCCAAGCTCAATTCAGGACGCTTCACTTTCAGCAAAAAGTTAGCGGGATCCGAAACGGTGTACTGCACAGAGACTGAAATATCGACAATATTTTCGTCCTCAGTCAGCATTTGCCCGCGGCTCGCGGCCGCACGAACCTTGGTGACGTTAATAATATTCACATCGTCGATAATCGGCGGCGCCCAACGCAGACCCGGCATCACCGTTTGTTGGTAGACACCCAGGCGCAACACCACCGCGCGCTCTTGTTGGTCTACCTGATAAAAACCAAATAGCGCCCACACTGCAACGGCCAACACCGCGAGGGCACCAATGCTGCCCATTCCCAGTTTTACGCCGCCGCCATTTCCACCCTGGCCGCCACTGCCACCACCGAAGAGGCTATTGAGCCGCTCTTGCAACTTTTTCAGCGCCTCGTCTAAGTCCGGCGGCCCTTGATTTTTGCCACCCCAAGGGTCGTTATCGCGACCACCACCCGGTTCATTCCAGGCCATAGTTTTCTCCTGTCCGTATGTCATTGCCCGCTTTCCGAAGAAAGCCAATGGCAGATTAAGACGCCAAGCTGTTGATTAGAGGGGCAGTCTAGCAGATTTACCCTGCCCTGCTAACGCCGTGTAGGCGACATTTCGTCACTGCTTTGCTGGGTGTTGAGCGACGCCTCGCTCAGCGACTCAGCGGCTAAAAAACGTTGCCAATCGACCGACGGTAAGCGCAATTTCAGGTGAAAGCGCCCCGCTTCATCGAGCTGCTCAGACTGAATCGCATTGAGTTGATAGAGCCTGGCACGCAAGCGGCCGTCGCTGGCATTGAGCACAAGCTCTGGCTCCACGATATCGCCACTGAGAATTTCTGCCAGCGCGTCACCCAACAGCTCCAGCCCTTGCTGGCGCTGCGCCGACAGCCACACCCGTGTCACATCACCGTGCTCGTTTCTTTCGATACGCGGCGTTGTACCCAATAGATCGGTTTTGTTATACACCTCCAGCACAGGAATGCTGTCGGCACCAATCTCTTCCAATACATTCTTTACTTGCCGGACATTGTCACTGCGCTCCGGGTCGGCACAGTCGACCACGTGAACCAACAGATCCGCCAGCGTCGCCTCTTCCAGCGTTGCACGAAATGCCTCCACCAGCTTATGCGGCAAGTGGCGGATAAAACCCACCGTATCTGCCAGCACGACCGGCCCCACATCGTCGACTTGAATGCGACGCAGCGTAGGATCCAGGGTGGCGAACAATTGATCCGCGGCGTAGACCTTTGACTCAGTGAGCACATTGAACAAAGTGGACTTGCCCGCATTGGTGTAGCCGACCAGGGATACCGCAGGAATATCGGCGCGCTGCCGCGCCCGGCGCGCCTGGTCTCGCTGACGCCGAACCTTCGATAAGCGCGATTGAATGCTTTTGATACGTGCACGCAGTAGGCGTCGGTCGGTTTCGAGCTGGGTTTCGCCCGGGCCACGCAGGCCGATACCGCCCTTCTGCCGCTCAAGGTGAGTCCAACCACGAATCAAGCGGGTAGACATGTGTTCGAGCTGAGCGAGCTCGACTTGGAGTTTCCCTTCGTGGGTACGGGCCCGCTGGGCAAAAATATCCAGAATCAGACCGGTGCGGTCGAGAACGCGACACTGGAGTTCGCGCTCAATATTTCGCTCTTGGCTTGGCGACAGCGCATGGTTAAACAGTACCAGCTCGCCGTCGTGGTCTTGCAGGGCCTGACGAATTTCCGCGAGCTTTCCCGACCCCACAAAAGATCGGGGGTCGGGATGCTGACGCTGCCCCGTAATGAACGCAACGGGATCACCGCCCGCCGAGGTAACGAGCTGAACAAATTCGTCGGCGTCTTCGCGCTCATCCTCACTATTAAGGTTCAGGTGAACAAGTATTGCCCGCTCACCTGAGTTGGGTCGTTCAAAAAGCAAGAATGAACCTCAATAATACCGCGCGAATTATTCGCTTTCTTGCTCGTCGTCTTCTGGCGGATGAGCCATCGGCAGGCGAACAACACGAGAGGGCACGACGGTGGAAATCGCGTGCTTGTAGACCATCTGGCTTACCGTATTCTTCAGCAAGACAACAAACTGATCGAAGGACTCAATCTGTCCCTGCAGCTTAATGCCATTTACGAGGTAAATGGATACGGGAATCCGTTCCTTGCGAAGAATATTCAGATAAGGGTCTTGTAAGCTATGCCCTTTTGACATGGTAAGCCTCCTTGTCGCCCAACGTGGGCCAAAAAAATCGAGAAAAGATGCAAGTTGTTGACTACTTAGGATAGAACAAGTTCGCGCATCAAAGTAATTAGTTGGCAGTATACCGCAAGTCAATCGCTTATAGCATTGCCGAGCGCCCTTATAACCGTTTTTAATTGCTGGTCTCTGCTGGCATTTGTATCGAGCCAACACAGCTCCGGCCACGCGCGCAACCAGGTCATTTGACGTTTTGCCAACTGCCGGGTCGCGATCAACGCTTTTTCAAAGGCCGTATCAAGGTCGAAATCACCGCGCAGGTACTGCCAAACCTGCCGATAACCCACCGCGCGCATGGCTGGCAAGTCATCTGTCAGGTCACCGCGCGCCATTAAGGCCCGCACCTCATCGACAAAACCGTGCTCGAACATGTGCTGCAACCTCAGCTCTATACGGCGGTGCAGCTCGAGCCGATCGGACGGTGCGATGGCAAACTGATGACAATGCCAAGGCAGGGCGACCGCCTGCTGGCGCGCGCGCCACTCAGTCATCGTAACCCCGCTGACGCGATAAACCTCCAGAGCTCGACTTAGGCGCTGACTGTGATTGGGGTGAATAAGGGCCGCGCTTTCCGGGTCGATTCTCGCCAATTCGGCGTGCACAGCCGGCCAGCCTCCCTCTTCGGCCATCAGCGCTATCTCGGCGCGCACTGCAGCGTCAGCGGCGGGCATATCGGCGAGCCCTTCGAGCAAGGCCTTGAAGTACAACATGGTTCCCCCAACCAGCAGGGGGATGCGCCCGCTATCCTGTATTCGCTGCATTTCGCGCAACGCATCGCGACGAAACTCCGCCGCCGAATAGGCGTGACTGGGCTCGCAGATATCAATGAGAGCATGGGGGTATCTGGCCAACTCATCGGCACTAGGCTTAGCGCTGCCAATGTCCAAGCCGCGATAAACCAATGCCGAGTCCACACTGATCAACTCACAGGGCAACTCGTCGCACAGCGCCATTGCAAGATCGGTTTTGCCGGAGGCGGTCGGCCCCATCAAACACAGGGCCGGCGGTAAATGATCAACGGCCACGCAGAAACCACTTATCGAGTTCAGCCAATCCCACTTGCACCCAAGTGGGACGCCCATGGTTACACTGGCCACTGCGCTCGGTGGCTTCCATGTCGCGAAGCAGAGCGTTCATTTCCGGGATAGTCAGGCGACGATTCGCGCGCACCGAGCCGTGACAGGCCATCGTGGAGAGGATCTCATTGATATGGGCGGCAATGCGGTCAGAGCTGCCATATTCCAACAGGTCCGCAATCACATCTCTCACCAGCTGTTCCACCTGACTGTTTGCCAGCATAACCGGCAACTCCCTGACCACCAGGGACTCTGTCGACGCCCGTTCCACCGACAAACCAAGCTCGGAGAAAACCGCCGCGTGCTGTTCTGCGCAGTCGGCCTCGCGCTCACTGACCGCCAGGCTCTGCGGCACCAACAGTGGCTGACTACGCAGACCCTCGCCCTCTCGGGCTGCTTTCATGCGCTCGTAGGTAATGCGCTCATGCGCTGCATGCATGTCCACCAACACCATGCCCTCGGCGTTTTCGGCCAGGATATACACCCCTTTTAACTGAGCCAAAGCGTAGCCCAGGGGCGGAATTTCCGCATCCGGGTTCTCCACCATCGGCTCTTGCAAGCGCTGGTAGGCCGGTACCTGATCGGCAACCCTGCCCGGCGCGAAGGCATTTTGGCTTTGATAGCCGCCGCTGTGCATTGGCGGGGTCGGCGCGGTTGACGGCGCACCACCCTCCGCTTCGCGCAAGGGCATCGCCGACTGCTGTTGGGGCATATCCCGCAGGGGTTCGGCAGTATTGCCAGGCAGCGCGGCATTTTGTGCCACGGTATCCGGGCGCACATCGGCAAGGGTTTTATGTAAGGTGCGGAAAATAAAGTCGTGAACACTGCGCCCGTCGCGAAAGCGCACTTCGTGCTTGGTGGGGTGCACATTGACATCGACCAATGCGGGATCGAGCTCCAGGTAGAGCACAAAAGCAGGGTGACGACCGTGAAACAGCACGTCGCGGTATGCCTGGCGCACCGCATGGGCGACAAGGCGATCGCGAATATAGCGACCGTTCACATAGAAATGTTGCAAGTCCGCCTGACTGCGCGAAAATCCCGGCAAGGCGACCCAGCCCCACAGGCGCAAACCGATCGCAGAGCGGTCGATGAACAGCGCATTTTCCATAAACGCCGGGCCACAGACTGCCGCCAAACGGCGCTCTTGTTCCAGCTGACTGGCAGCTGGCTTTAAACTGTGCACGGCCCTGCCGTTGTGGCGCAGCGAAAAGCCCACGTCAAAGCGCCCCAGCGCCTGCCGCTTCATCACCTCATCCAGGTGCCCGAACTCCGTCTTTTCGGTGCGCAGGAATTTACGCCGTGCGGGCGTGTTGAAAAATAAGTCGCGCACTTCAACGGTGGTACCGCGCGGGTGGGCCACTGGCTCAAGCACCGCGCTCATATCACGCCCTTCCGATCGCGCCGCCCACGCGCTCTCTGCATCTTCGGTGGCACTGCTAAGGCATAGCCGCGACACCGAGCTGATACTCGCCAAGGCCTCGCCGCGAAATCCCAAGCTCGCCACAGATTCCAGGTCGCTTAATTCCGCTATTTTACTTGTGGCGTGGCGACTGAGCGCCAACGGCAGATCGTCTTTCGCGATGCCGCTACCGTCATCGCGAACGCGGATAAGCTTAACGCCGCCATCTTCAACCTCAAGGTCGATACGGCGCGCACCAGCGTCGAGGCTGTTTTCCACCAATTCTTTTACAACAGAGGCTGGGCGTTCTACCACCTCGCCAGCGGCAATTTGGTTTGCCAGGCGAGGGTCGAGCAATCTGATATGGGTCATTTTGTCGCTGGTATTTGGATTTTTTGACCGACGCGAATACTGCTGCCGGATAAACCGTTGTGACGCTGGAGGTCAGCAACGCTGATGTTGTGACGCGCGCCAATGGCCGACAGTGTGTCGCCGCTGGCAATCACGTATTCTCTCGCCCCTTTAGGCTTGGCGGCATCGCCACGCTTCACCGCAGCAAAGTAAGTATCGGGCGGCGGGCTCTCGCGAAAATAGCGGTCGATACCTTCGAATATCGCTTGCGCCATTTGATTCTGGTAGCGGCTGGTCTTGAGCTTGCGGGCCTCACCGGGGTTGGAAATAAACCCGGTTTCAACGAGCAAGGACGGAATATCGGGGGACTTCAACACCGCGAAACCCGCCTGTTCAACGCGCTTGCTATGCAGCCGGGAAATTTTGCCCATTTCGCCCAATAGTTGCGCGCCAACACTCAGGCTCGCATCAAGGGTCGCAGTCATCGACAAGTCGGTCAGCACACCGGCCAGCACATGATCTTTGTCAGACAAACTGACACCACCCACCAAGTCAGCCTGGTTCTCGCGCTTGGCGAGAATTCGCGCCGACGCACTGGTAGCCCCGCGCTTGGACAGGGCATACACCGAACTGCCATTGGCGCTAGAATGGGTGAACGCATCGGCGTGAATCGATACAAAGAAATCCGCCTGCGCCTTGCGCGCAAGCTGCCGCCGCTTCGCCAAGCCCACATAGTAGTCGCCGTCGCGAATCATCACGACGCGATAACCGCGCTTGCTTTTAAACTTGGCTTCAAGCTTCTTGGCGATGCGGAAAACCACATCTTTTTCCTGCAGCCTACCTGGCCCAATGGCGCCCGGGTCTTCGCCGCCGTGCCCGGCATCAATGGCAATGACCACATCGCGCTGGGAGCTTTGCTCAACACTTTTGACTACCGTGGGCTCAGTGCCGCGTTGCTGGTCGAGAAAATCGACAACCAAGCGGTCACTTTGACCGGCGCTGGCGGGCAGCAGAAAACTGCGGACCTGCACACTTTTACTCAGATCGAACACTACCCGCAGCTTGCCGTCCGGCTTCTCTGCGTGACGCAAGCGCACGATGGGGCTGTTTTCGAATTCAGGAATGGCGCCGCCCACATTGAACCGCGCTTTAGATAGGTCAACAACCAGCCGGTCGGGCTTATCGAGGGTAATGACTTCATGACTAACGGGAGCAGACAGATCGAAGACCACTCGACTATGGTCCGGCGCCCGCCAAAAGCGAACGTCGCGCACCTCTGCTGCACTGCTCAGCGTGGCGACCAGCATAGTCCAGAACAGAACAACAATATGGATGGGTTTCATAGCGCTTTTATCTGCGTAACGATGCGACGGCCACGCTCACTGAGAGCTTGCACAACAAGGCGGCGACCGACTCCCTGTTGTTTGATGTTAACCTGTATATCCGGGCTTGGCAAAACACCGGCGCCGCGCTCCGGCCACTCAATTAACGCGATGCTGTCGTCGGAAAAATAGTCTCGAAGCCCCATATACTCGAGCTCTTCCGGGTCGCCTAAACGGTATAAATCAAAGTGATAAACCGTGACAGTGGCAAGCTCATAGGGCTCAACCAGTGTATATGTTGGGCTCTTCACGGCCCCGGTGTGTCCATAGGCATGTAGGACACCCCGGCAAAAGGTGGTTTTACCCGCACCGAGATCGCCGTCGAGATAAACCACCGTTGCCATTTCCAGACAGCGACCCAAACGCTCACCCGCGGCAACGGTTTCAGCTTCGTTTGCCAGCTGAATTTCAATGTCCATTCATCACTCCGCGTAATTGCGCTACTAAGTCCATCGCCAGTAAGCCTCGCTCACCGTGTTGTGCCGCTCGATCGGCAGCGCGGCAATGCAACGCCGCCGCAAGTCGGCAAGCAGTAACGGCGTCGAGGTGCTGGGCGAGCAGGGCCGCGATCATACCGCTCAACACATCCCCCATTCCACCGCTGGCCATTCCGGGATTTCCCCCTTCATTCACCCAGCAGGTCACGCCGTCGCTAATAACCGTGCCCGCCCCCTTCAACAACACCACCGCCCGATAGCGCTTGGCCAGGGCTTTGCAACTGCTAAACCGGTCTGCTTGCACCTCAGCAACAGCGCATTTCAACAGGCGCGCCGCCTCTCCTGGGTGAGGCGTCATGACGCGAATTCTATCTGGCTGCTGGGCGCATTGCTCGTCGAAGCGGGTAGCATCGGCAGCGAGAATATTGAGTGCATCGGCATCAAGCAATAAGGGGGCCTGCGCTTGCAGACAATCATCGAGCAAGGTCTTGCCCCACACCTGCTGCCCAAGGCCGGGCCCAACAGCGAGCACCGAAGCTCGCCCCAATGCCTCAGCCCATGCCTGTGCATCCGCCCCCGGGTATGCCATGACCTCCGGGCGCTGCGACAACAGCGGCGCCACGTGCTCTGGTCGCGTTACACAAGAGACCAGCCCCGCGCCGCAGCGCGCCGCCGCCGAGGCAGCCAACACCACTGCCCCGGCTGTGCCGTAGTCGCCACCCGCAACCAAGACGTGGCCATACATCCCCTTGTGCGCGGCGACGGGGCGCTGCCCCCACTGGCGCAATTCGGCATCCACATCTGTGCGCCAGGCTGACGGCTCAGTGTGCTCAAATATACGCGCCTCAATGCCGAGTCCATCGAGACGCAACGCGCCGCAATGCTGACTGGCCAGCCCGGTAAACAAGCCCTGCTTCCAGGCGATAAAACTCAGCGTTAGCGACGCCTTGATCGCTAAACCTTCGTGCATCCCGGTATCGCAATTCAGGCCCGAGGGCGCGTCGATTGCCAGCACGGGGCAGCCAGCGGCATTAATCGCCTCGATTGCGTGCCGGTACTGCCCCCGCAGCGGCCCTGAAAATCCAGTACCGAGCAAGGCGTCCACAACCACCGCACCGGCTGCCGGCGACTGCCCGTCCCACAGCTGTACATTCACCCCGGCGTCGCAAGCCAACTCCCTCGCAATATTGGCGTCTCCCCGAGAGGTTTCGCTGAAGGCCCAGCAGCGCACCGCCATCCCCGACTGGGCCGCCAACGCGGCCACGATATAGCCATCGCCACCGTTATTACCGCCACCGCAAAAAATATCGATAGGACTATGCTGAGGCCAGCGCTGCTGCAAACAGGCGAATGCTGCCGCCCCGGCTCGATGCATCAATTCAAAGCCCGGCGTACCGGCAGCGATCGCTTTTCGATCAAACTCCTGCACCTGCTCCGCTGTGTACAGAGCCAAAGACCCAGCCGCCGCACGCATTGATCGATCCATTTCCCGCTCCCAGGCGTGTAGAATATCCTTCCATGATAGCGCGCATCCATTTTGCAGGCAGCCCATGAGCAAAGTACTCAGCCCAGAGGCCCTGGCCGACCTCGCCACACAGCTAAAACAGTGGGGGAAGGAGCTGGGGTTTGCCCACATCGGCATTGGCCCGGCGGAGCCTTCACACCACGCTGAACGGCTGACGCAGTGGCTTGCAAAGGGCTTTCACGGAGAGATGCACTACATGGCAGAGCGGGAGTCCCTGCGCCGCGCCCCTGAATCCCTGCTCCCCGGTACACTGCGCGTCATCAGTGCACGCATGGATTACCGGCCGGAGGCCAGCGATGCACTGCAAATACTCAAGCAAGCTGACAAGGCCTATATTTCTCGCTACGCGCTGGGCCGCGACTATCACAAGCTGATTCGCAAACGACTGGCACAGCTCGCTGACCGCTTAGGAGGCCAGCAACAGCGGGCCTTCGTCGATAGTGCGCCGGTGTTGGAACGCGGCTTCGCTGAGCAGGCCGGCCTGGGATGGATCGGCAAGAACACAATGCTTATTAATTCGCGGGCAGGTTCGTGGTTCTTTCTGGGAGAAATCTACACAGATCTCGCCCTTCCCATCGATCCGCCGCAGGAAACCGACCACTGCGGCAGCTGCCAAGCTTGCTTGGACGACTGCCCAACACAGGCCATCGTCGCCCCTTATCAAGTCGATGCCAGACGCTGTATTTCCTACTTAACTATCGAGCTAAAGGGCGCCATTCCAGAGGACTTGCGACCCGCGATGGGCAACCGCGTCTTCGGCTGCGACGACTGCCAATTGGTATGCCCGTGGAATAAATTTTCCCAGCCAACCAGCGAGCCGGACTTCGCCCCTCGCCATCAATTAGATGACCGCGAGCTGCTCGACCTGTTTCTTTGGACCGAAGAGGAATTTCTGAGCCGCACAGCGGGCTCGCCGATACGGCGCATCGGCTACCAACGCTGGCTGCGCAACCTCGCTGTCGGTCTTGGCAATGCACCGTTCAACCCTGACATTGTTGCCGGCCTAAAAAAACAGCGGCCACAGGCAGAACCCATGGCCGCTGAACATATCGACTGGGCCCTGGCGCGGCAACAACACACCGACACCCTGGCCCACTCACACTGAGTTTATAGCGGGCGCGAGAAACTGAAGATCAGTGCTTCCCGACCTTCTGCCTCGTCACTGTACTCAACACTGGCCGCAATACGGGAGCTACCCAGTGCCGCGCTGATGCCGACACTGGCCTCGACGTAATCTTCGCCATCCTCACGATACGACGGCATTTGATAATCACCGAAACCGAGATTGCGATTGCGCCCGGTTACCGTCTCGTCATGATCTTCCATTTCCGTCGCTGCAAACACTTCGGCAAAGCCGCGCACACCGTCGCCCAGTGCCACCCCTGCCAACAGCCCGGCTCGGAATACCTGGCTGTCGCGGCGCTGCTCACCCCACTCGGTATTGGCCACCGCCGCACCCGATTCACGATAGCTATCAACTTCAGCTTTCATCCAACGCCAGCCAACAGCGGGCCGCAGTGAGATACTACTGTCGCCAAGAACTTCGTAGCTAAGCAGGCCATCGAGATGCCAGCCGAAACCATTCGTGCCACCTTTGGCCGTTAAGGTCTGCGGCCCCAGCTTGACGTCCCGGTCGAGGCTGTCGTAATCCACCACGCTCAAGCCCGCGGCACCTTGCAACAACCAACCGCCATCGCGATAGCTCAACAGGCCGCTAAGCCCAACACTCGTCGCCGAAAAATCCGTGCGCGCGGATTCTGACTCGTGATCGCCAAAACTGAGCACCACCGCAGAGTCGAGCTGCTCACTCAAGGGGCTGCTAAAACCGATATTCAAGCTGCGGCTATCATTTTCAGCAACGCGCTCTGCGTCCAGGCCGACACCGCTGATCGTCCACCGCGATTCGCCCGGAGAGGCCTGCTGCTGGCGCCGCAATTCCGTTGTTGCACCGCGCTGACTGCGCACAATGTCCAAACCGAGCTCCGGAATCAGGCCAACGTCTTGCGGGCCATTCACTACACTAATGAGGTAGTCACCCGTAATTGCCCCCATCTGCGCCGTGGGGTGCACGCCGTCATTGAAGATCAGCACATCCGGGTTGGGGTTGCTGCCATCAATGCCGAATATCGGGTGCTCAACACAGTCATTGCCTGAATCGTCAAAGCACATATAACGCTGATCGAAGCCAGCCAGCGGCCCAAACGCGGGGTTGGTGCCGCTGACGAAGCCAAAGGCCTCGGCATTATCGGAAACGTAGCTGATCAACCCCGCAAGATCGACGGGAACGAGGTTCGCGCTGCCAAAAGCAGAAAATGCCTCCAGCGCACTGTTATAGCCGGCAGCACCTGCCGAGGCGGCCGCCGCACTGCCCGGCGCACCGAGGTCCTGAGCCTGCAATGCCGCCGTCTGACCGAGGTCTGGCAAGTTCGCGAACAGAATATAGTTCGCCCCGGCGTCACTCAGCGCTTGTGCAGCCGCAAGCAGCGTGCGCGCTGAATTAATAATAGACGCCTGATCAGTGGCCGTGCCGTTTAAAAAGTCGTTACCACCGCCATCAATTAGCACCAATGCATCGGGGTCGATACGCGGGGTCTCATTGAGAAAAGCCTGACGTGCAACCGCACCGCCGGCCGGTAGCGCCAGACCCGTGCCGTTAATTGAGTTGAGTATATCTGCGGTTTCATAGCCACCGACCGCCCAGTTTGTGCCACCCGCAGCGGCCGGCGCACTGAGCAGCGTTAAGGCTTCGCCCAGATATTGCGGCGCAATACGCGCATAGTCTCCGACGGTGAAGTCGCCATTGCCATCGCCCACGCGGTTGGTAAATCGCAACCCGAGGTTGCCGCTATCTAACAGGCTGTCGCCGAAGATGTATAAATTGCTGTAGCTGACGTCAGCATGCACCGGCAACGCCAGCGCAGCCGCTATGCTTAAAGGAAGGAGTTTTTTCATTGTGGTCCCCACGTATTATTGTTTTCACCAACACTGTTGCGCCCGACAATTCGCTGCACTAATAGCAACATAGCAGAGCTTTTCAACGATGCTTGGTTCTGTTGCCAGTCAACGCGACTGACATACATTATTTAATACGTGGTTTTACTTAAACGGGTTCGAAAAGCTTCGAAATAGTATTGAGAAGCTGGGATTTTCCAGCAATTACTGAAGACGAAGAAAATGCTCCCGGTAATATTTCAGCTCGGCAATTGAGTCGCGAATATCATCCAGCGCCAAGTGGCTGGCTTTTTTGCTGAGGCCACTCATCAGCTCGGGGCGCCAGCGCCGCGCCAACTCTTTGAGCGTACTGACATCGAGATTGCGGTAGTGGAAATACGCCTCCAGCTTGGGCATTTCACGCGCCAGAAAGCGCCGGTCCTGGCAGATGCTGTTGCCACACATCGGCGAGGCGCCCTTATCGACATGCTTATCGAGGAACTCCAGCGTCAGCCGCTCGGCCTCCGCCACCGTCATGCAGGTTTCCTTCACGCGCTTGATAAGCCCTGACTGCCCGTGCTGAGTCGTGTTCCACTCATCCATACCCGCCAGCACTTCATCGCTTTGATGGATCGCCAATACCGGCCCTTCGGCCAGCGTATTCAGCTCCGGGTCGGTCACGATTGTGGCAATTTCAATAATGTGATCGTTCTGAGTATCCAGACCGGTCATTTCCAGATCAATCCAGATTAAATTCATCGCCTTGGACATTGCCTCACCTCCACAGAACAGAAATCTCCCTTACCGGGCAGTATCTGCTGGATTGTACCAGCTCATACGTTAATATGAGCGCTGTTCACGCAGGGTCGGGCATGAGTAAACGCCGAATAAGCCGCCAGCAGAGATGGCGCATAGAAAAAATTCAATCTGAACGCAGCGAACGCGCACGCCGCAGGGCCGCCGATACTGAGGCAGCGTTGAGCGAGGGCGAGCTGGGTGACGAACAAACCGGCATTGTTGTCAGTCACTTCGGCCAACAGCTGGATGTTGAAGGACAAACCGGCGAACAGCAGCGCTGTCACGTCCGCAGCAACATCGACGGTTTGGTCACTGGTGACCAGGTCATCTGGCGGCCGGGCAAGCCCACTGGCGTGGTGGTTGCTCGCGAACCTCGCCGGTCACTACTGTCCCGGCCCGACAACTTCAATCGTTTAAAGCCTGTCGCCGCCAATATTGACCGTATTGTTATCGTAATTGCGCCCGAGCCGCTGGCCCACGCCAATCTGATCGATCGCTACCTTGTCGCGGCAGAACACAGTGATATTACGCCGGTACTGCTGCTTAATAAGTCAGACCTCATCGACCCGGAGGGCAACGCCAGCTTACTCAACATGGTGCAGCGCTATCGCGACATCGGCTACGACGTGCTCACCGCGTCCTGCGCCAGTGAAGGCGGCCTCAGCGACTTAAAAGCGCTGCTGGACGGCCATATCAGTGCCTTTGTCGGCCAGTCTGGTGTCGGCAAATCCTCGCTCGTCAACGCCTTATTACCCGGCACTGACAGCCGAGTCGGCGCACTCTCAGAGGCCACAGCCAAGGGGCGCCACACCACCACAACCGCGCGGCTTTACCACTTTCCCGGCGGCGGCAGCTTGATCGACTCACCGGGAATTCGTGAGTTTGCGCTGTGGAACCTTGAGCCAGAGCAGGTTCTGCAAGGGTTTAAAGAATTCCGGCCGTTTATCGGCCTGTGCCGTTTTCGAGATTGCCAGCACCAACAGGAACCGGGCTGCGCGCTTCGCGAGGCTGTCGAGGGCGGTGACATCACTGCGCAGCGCTTCGCCAGCTACCAACAAATTATTGCCAGCATAAGCGGCGATTAACGGCAGCGGCGAGCTCAGGAACTGCTGCGACAGAGGCATCGCAGCACCGCCGCGCTAGCTGTTACAATCCGCCGAAACAGGAGGGAACGCTATGAGTGACTTACCACTACTTATTGAGACCGAAGCGCTTGTATCCGCGCTTGACCAGCCAGATTTGCTGATTGTTGATACCAGTAGCCGCGACAACTACCTCCGCCACCATATCCCCGGCGCCGTGCATATTGCCCCCTCGGAACTACAGCGCGGCGAAAAGCCGGCCGTCGGTAAAATTCCCCGCGAAGCGGACCTACAGGCGCTGTTCTCGCGCATCGGGCTCCGCCCCGAACACCATGTTGTTGCCTACGACGACGAAGGCGGCGGCTGGGCTGGACGCCTGATCTGGACCCTGGATGCTATTGGCCATCACAACTACTCCTACCTCAATGGCGGTTTGCACGCCTGGCTAGCCGGTGGCCACCCAACCGAAAACGGCGAACACGACGTGCCCAGCAGCGACATCAGCATCCATATTGACAGCACGCCAATCGCGGAGATCGAAGGCTTTATCAACCTTCTTGGCAATAGCCAGCTCGCCATATGGGATGCTCGCAGCGCCGAGGAGTATCGCGGTGAAAAAGTACTGGCTGCGCGGGGCGGCCACATTCCCGGTGCCGTCAACCTAGACTGGCTGGCACTCATGGACAAAGACAATGACTTCCGCCTGAAAGACCTTGGCGAACTGGAAGCCCAGTTGCAGTCACTGGGCATTACCCGTGACCGCACCGTTATCACCCACTGCCAAACCCATCACCGCTCGGGCCTGAGCTATCTATTGATGAAGATACTTGGCTACCCCCATATCAAGGCCTATGACGGCTCGTGGGGAGAGTGGGGTAATCGCGACGACACGCCAATCAACACCGGCGACGCTCCCTAGAACATTCTTTTATACACTGCCAATGTAGAGGCGACATCGTGAACACTGTTTTTATTATTCTGCAACACCTGCTTCCCCAGCATTTATTGTCGCGCCTTGTCGGGCGGCTGGCGGAGTGTCGCAGCCCTTGGCTAAAAAACATCTTGATCAGCCAATTCATCCGGCAGTACAAGGTCAACATGGAGGAAGCCGCGGCGGACAGCCCGCAGGACTACGCCAACTTCAATGACTTTTTTACCCGCGCGCTGCGCGATGGCGCGCGCCCAATCGACGACAAAGCGGAAACCCTGTGCTGCCCAGCGGACGGTGCCATCAGCCAGTTAGGTCGCATTCACGACGGCCGTATTTTTCAGGCCAAGGGCCAGGACTACAGCCTGAATACCCTGCTCGGTGGCGACGAGGCGCTCAGCGAAACCTTTCGCGATGGTAGCTTTGCAACTATTTATCTGTCTCCCCGCGACTACCACCGTGTTCACATGCCGATCACCGGCACCCTGCGCAGCATGACTTACATCCCCGGCAAGCTGTTTTCAGTAAACACCACTACCGCTGAAAACGTGCGCAGCCTGTTTGCTCGTAACGAGCGGGCGGTGTGTATTTTTGATACCGAGGCCGGCCCTATGGCAATGATTTTGGTGGGCGCCATGATTGTCGCGGGCATTGAGACGGTAGGGGCGGGCCAGGTTGCCCCCCCTCCACGGGAAATTACCACCCGCCAGTACCAGGAAACTGAAGCCGCACCCGTACTGCAAAAAGGCGAAGAAATGGGGCGCTTTAAACTGGGGTCAACGGTGATTTTGCTATTCGGCAAAGACCAAGTGGATTGGCTGGAGCAGTATGAAGCCCTAACCCCCACGCGACTTGGCGAGGCCCTGGCGCGTCGACGCTAGAAAACCCGCCCCCAACCAACGAGTCGGCTTTCGCGCCCGTGTAAAGCCCCGCTGGATCACACCCGGTCCAGCGGAAAAGCCACAACCTCGTCGATGCGCGAGCTGCTTGTCGCCAGCATTAATAAGCGGTCCAGCCCCACGGCAACACCACAACATTCGGGCAAACCGGCCTGCATCGCCGACAGCAGGTTGCGGTCAATCGGCGGCAATGTTTGACCGCTTGCCTTACGCTGCTGGTGATCGCGACGTATGCGCCGCAGCAACTCACCGGCGTCGCGCAACTCGTCGTAACCATTCGCCAACTCTAAACCGCCACAGAACGCCTCAAAGCGCCGCGCTACCGATTGCCCCTGAGCATCAATGGCGATATTGGCCAGTGCGGCTTGCGACTCGGGAAAATCCACCACGAAGGTAATAGCCTCGCCGTCAAAGCTCGGCTCGACAACCGCCGACATAATCAACTGCAGCCAGGTATCACGCTCATCGCTCTCGAAGTTGATATCCATATGCTGTGAGGCACAGTCTCGCAACGCATCGAGGCTGGCGGTATGCGGGTCCAGGCCTACCGCGCTTAAGAACGCCGACCGGTAAGTCATGTGCTCCACGGCTTTATCGCCAACGGCCAAGCGAATAACCGCAGCGACCTCATCCATCAGTGATTCGAGCGCTACACCCGGCTCGTACCACTCGAGCATCGTGAACTCAGGGTTGTGACGAGCGCCATGCTCGCTGCCACGAAACGCCTTACAGATTTGAAAAATCGCGCCGCTGCCAGCAGCGAGCAGACGCTTCATAGCATATTCGGGGGAGGTCTGTAAGTAGAAAGGATGGTCGCCCGACAGCGGATTTGCTGTGGCAATGGCGTCAATATGGGGGTCGGTTACCGGCGAAGAGGCCAGCAGTGGCGTTTCAACTTCCATCACCCCGCGCTCGGCAAAGCGGGTGCGTAGCGCGGCGTATAGCGCGGCCCTGCTGCGCAGGGCCACCATCGACGCACTGGGGCGCCAGTCTCTCAATTAGCTTTTCACCCGGCTAACGTATTCACCGCTGCGGGTGTCAACGCGAATCACTTCACCCTGGCTAATGAACAGCGGAACCTTCACCACGGCTCCGGTGCTCAGGTGGGCCGGCTTGGTACCACCCTGCGCGGTATCGCCTTTCAGGCCGGGATCGGTTTCGACAATTTCCAACTCCACGAAGTTTGGCGGAGTCACCGACAGGGGCGCGCCGTTGTACAGAGTCACGGTGCAAACGTCCTGCTCTTTCAACCATTGAGCGGCATCCCCAACAGCCTTCTCATCGGCTTGTACCTGCTCGAAATTGGTGGGGTCCATAAAGTGGAAAAACTCACCATCGCTGTAGAGGTATTCCATTTCATGATCCATCACGTCGGCGCCCTCAAGGGACTCACCCGATTTAAACGTACGCTCCCACACCCGTCCGGTGTTAAGGTTGCGCAGCTTCACGCGGTTGAACGCCTGCCCCTTTCCGGGTTTTACAAATTCATTGTCTAGAATTGAACAGGGCTCACCGTCGAGCATCACTTTCAATCCAGAGCGAAATTCATTGGTAGAATAGCTGGCCATGATTATCCTCAGCGACTGGGCTTTAGCGTATTTTTAAAAGGGCGACATGATACCTCTTAACGCGCCACATTGGCAGACTACAGATTGGCAACAGCAGTACCGCGACATGATCCGCAGCCCGGAACAGCTCTGGCAGCGGTTAGCGCTCGATCCCGGTGACCGCCCGGATATTCAGACTGCGCTTGCCGACTTTCCATTGCGCGTCACCGAGGCCTTTGTCGCAAAAATGCAGCCAGGCGACTGGAACGACCCTCTGCTGCTGCAAATATTGCCACAAGCACAAGAGCTGAATGAGCAGCCCGGCTACAGCAATGACCCCTTACAGGAAGCGGCCAGCAATCCAGTACCCGGGCTTATCCACAAATACCGCGGCCGCGTCCTGATGGTGACCACCCCCGCCTGCGCCGTTCACTGTCGCTACTGCTTTCGCCGCGCCTTTCCCTACAACGACAATCGCGCAAGTCAGGACGACTGGCGCGCGGCGCTGGACTATATCAGCGCCCACCCGGAGATAAATGAAGTTATTCTAAGCGGCGGCGACCCCCTGTCGGCGCCGGATGACTACCTTCACCAGCTTGTTGACCGCCTGGCGGCCCTGCCACAAATCAATACCCTGCGGCTGCACACACGCCTGCCACTGGTTTTACCAGCGAGAATAACCCACGGGCTGATTGATGCCCTGACGCGGCCGCAATTACACACCGTCATCGTTGTGCACGCCAATCATCCCAATGAGGTCGACAGCGACACTGTCACCGCACTGCTAGAATTAAAGCGGGCCGGATTCACGCTTCTCAACCAGAGCGTGCTGCTTAAAGGAGTGAACGACTGCGCAAAAACACTGACTAGCCTGAGCAAACAATTGTTCGACTGCGGGGTTCTCCCCTACTATCTGCATGTGTTGGACAAGGTTAACGGCGCAGGACACTTTCACGTTGACGATGCCAAAGCGCAACAAATTATGCGGCAGTTACTGGCCTCGCTGCCCGGCTACTTAGTGCCGCGACTGGTTCGCGAGGAGCCCGGCCAGCGCAGCAAGACGCCACTTGCGCTACGCTAATTAAACGCGTAAAAACATATACTTATTTACCATCGCAGAAGTGATGTATCGCGATTGATAACGGAATGCCATGAACAGCACACCAAGCCTGCTGGTACCGCTGCCGGAAATTAACCGGCACCAACACAGCCTCTTCAGCCTGACGGCATCGGCAGCCGGAAAGTGGCTGGAGACTCTGCCGCGCGCCAACCTTGGCGAAACCACTCGCCGTTTGTATCAAGCGCTGAGTGAGCTCAGCCATGTTCGCTGCAAGGGTCGTGACCGCTTTGAAGTGCTCGAAAAAATTCGCCCCCATGTGCATTACATTACCCGCGGCCTCTCGCAACACTATTTAAACAAGCCCATTGTTCTGCCCGAGAAGTCTGAAAAAATCGTTCAGTTGGCAGACACGCTAAATACCTTGCTGGCACTCGGCTACTGCCAAGCCTTTGTAAATTTGGAACTTGAATCCAGACTGCTCAAACCTAAAGAGACGCTGGCAACCTGCCTGCATCGCGCGTTAACCGAGTACAGCTGTGTGTTGGTTCGCAGCTACCAGCTATACCGCACACCACCACGGCGGTTTTGGCAAAACCTCCACCACATCTACCACAGCGCACAACTGCAAAAGCTCACCAAGCAGCGCATTGATGATCGCAGCCAAGGCGGCGGCACCGTCGAGCAGGCCTATTTACGACCACTCATTTTGGCCTGCAGCCGCTGCTCGCAGCTTTCCCAGCGCTATATCGAACAAGTCTTTTTCGGCTTGCGATACTGGAGCAGCGAGATTGAACTGCGCAGTAAACGCCTTGAAAGCTGCGTTTTCTTACTCGACCCCGAGCAAGACGCTCCCCCGGTCTATCGCGAGCTGGCCGACAAAGCGCCCAGCCCCGGTTGGCTGGGCATCGACACCTCCGCCCTGCAAGGCGGCAGCGCCAAGTTGCTCAGCAAAATCCCTGGCAGCAAACTCAGCGTTGAATTTAAGCTACCTGAGCACGTGCTCAGCCAGTTGAGCATGGCCTGGAGCGCCGCGACCCTGCGAGCCGCAGAGCGTATTCCCTGCGATGAGACGGCGCTCATTACCGTGGGAATGAACCCAACCCACTACTTCGCGGCAAATCAGTCAGACTTTGAGCTGTTCGAGCTTGAGGGCAGTGACGCCAGTTCGAGAGCAGACCCGTACAACAACAAACCCCAAAACTCCGACCCGTGGGCAGGCAGCGGCGGCCGCGACACGCGCGACTACGATATCAATGACCACTGGCACGAGGGGCGCAGCGAGCGGGCCGCGGTCGAAGACATTTCCTATACCTTGCCCCAGACCCAAAATGGCACCGGCAAGAGCGAGAGCCACTATCACTACCAGCGCGCTCGCCTAATGGACAGCAGCACCTCCGGATACCGTATTGAGTGGCCGGATACTATTGAGACCCGGATTCGTACTGGAGAAGTTATCGGTGTAAAAACTGACGACTATGAAAACTGGCGAATAGCCGTTGTTCGCTGGCTCAGAAGCGACGAAAGCCATCAAATGGGCGTTGAAGTGATTGCGAGCGCGGCAACGGCCTACAGTGCCAGAGCGATGCAATCTGGCCTGGCTTCAGGAGATTTCCAGCGAGCCCTGCTCATTCCCGGTCGGGACAGCGGCCCCCTGGTGATGCTAACCAACATCACTGGCTTCGCAACGGGGCAGACGGTAGAACTGATTCGCCCCGGCCACGTTATGCGTATAAAACTCGATGAGATCGTCGACAGCTCAACGGCATACAAGCTGTTCGCGTACACAGACACCAACCGGCAACAAACAAGCAGTGTCGACCGTATTGTGGCAAAACGCGATGACGACGATGACAATGAAGGCGACTTCAACAAGCTCTGGGATATTTTGTAAGCGCCGTACCCGGCGACGTCAATGTTGAGGAATTATGGCCCGCACCTCCGCGATAAAATTGCTGCTTATCGGCTTCAATGACGACAATGCTGAAGACATCATCAGCACATTTCGCCGCGCCGGCAAGGTCGCCCATAGCAAGCTGATTAACGACGGCAAAGAGCTGCAGGAGCAACTCAGTGATAGCCACTGGGACTTAGCATTCTTCGATGCCGTGCACTCCAAATTATCGATTGCGCAGTGCGGCCAGATACTCAGACACGCCAACGTCGATCTGCCATTTATCTACCTCAGTGACGACGAAAACATCCCACTGCCCGACACTTCAGTCAGTTTGGTGTTGAGCAACCAAAACCGCGCGCGCCTGCTGTTTTTTGCGCAGCGAGAACTTGAAGCACTGGCAAGCCGCAGAGAGCTCGATGCCACCAAAGCGGCGTTGCTTGAAGAGCAGCAACGCAATGCACTGCTACTGGATTCGCACCAAGATGCGGTTTGCTATATCACTGACGGCATGATTATTTATGCCAATGCGCTGTTCTGTCAGCAAGTCGGCCACGACGACCTGGACGGTTTTCCTATCGTCGATTTGATTTGCAACAAAGATCAAGATCGCTTTAAAAACGCCCTAAAAAAGCAGCCAGGCAACAGTGACGGCAGCACGCTGGAAATTAGTTTTTTAAGTAGCGACGAGCAAGAGCTAAAAAGCTCGGTCACCTGCAATAACGCCAGCTACGACGGTGAGGCCTGTGTACAGCTAACCCTGCACGAAGCTGGCAGCGGCGCCGCCACCGGCCACCTCGACGCGACAACCGGGCTGGCAAATCGCAAGCACTTTGCACAACTACTGCAAGACTTCGTCGACGCGCAGCGAAACAGCAATAGCTCACTCATCGTGCTGCAACTCGATAACTTCGACAAGTTCCGGCGCGACTTAAATCTGCACAATACCGAAACACTAATTCAGGCCTTGAGCGAGCGTCTTCAAGCATTAATCCCGGCGCAGTACTACGGTCGCATCGCCGACGATCTGTTCGCAGTGATCGCCCACCATGTTCCCAGTCAACGGGCCTTAGAAACCAGCCAAGAAGCACTAAAGGCCATCGAGTCTGAGATTATTGAGGTAAAAAAACAGTCGCTGCAATGTCACTTTAGCGCAGCGATTATGCCCATTAATCACCTCACCACGCCCCACGCTGCGACGTTGCTTGACCAGTGTTTTGAGACGGTGCAAAGCATCGCGGCCAACGGTGGTAACGCTGCCGAAATTTATCACCGCGACCGCCAGCAGCTGCAGCGCAGTGATGAGATAAGCACACTTATTGAAGAGGCTTTCGCCGACCAGCGCCTGCAAATTCTGTTTCAACCCATTATTAATCTCAGCGATGCCGAGGGGGATTACTACGAAGCCTCGCTGGATATTAGAGATTGGCAAGAAGGCGAAGTGACCGCAGGGGAAATGCTGCGCGTTGTAGAGAAAGAGCCGAACAACAATAAGCTCGATCGATGGATTGTGGTTGAAACAACCAAGGTCTTGGCGAAAAAGCGCGCCGCTGGCGAGGATACAAAATTAACCATCAACCTCAGCGGCAATGTCTTTCACGATAGCGAGTTTTGCTCATGGCTGAGCGTCGCCATGAAAGCCGCCGGCCTTCCCGGTAGTGCGCTGATACTGCAGTTTAGCGAAGAGAGCATTGCCAGCTCGCTGAAGCCTGCTCTGGATTGCTGTCGCCAGTTGGAGTCGCTGGGAATTGGGCTAGCCGTGCGCAACTTCGGCCGCAGCCAAGACGGCAATAAATTCCTGGAACACATTAAGCCCGCGCTGATTAAACCCGGCGTGCGTAAAACCGACAGCCTGAGCGCCGATGAAATCAGAGAGATCATCCAGGGTGGTCGCCAACTGAATAGCCGCGTACTGATTCCCAACGTCAGCAGTGCCGCCAGCCTGGCCGTGCTGTGGCAACTCGGCCCTGACTTTATTCAGGGCAGTTATGTGCAAGACCCATCCACGGAGATGTCTTACGAATTTGCTGCCTTCGGTTGAGCGGAAGGGCTGCTTAGGCGGTCACTGATTCCCAGCAGGTACAATATGCTGTCTAAGCCGAGGGTAGAAATCGACTGTTTAGCGTTCTCGCGCACAATCGGCTTGGCGCGGAATGCGATCCCCAGGCCCGCAATGCTCAGCATGGGCAGGTCATTGGCACCGTCCCCCACCGCGATCACCTGCTCCATGTCGATACCTTCTCGCTGGGCAATTTCGCGCAGCAGTTCGGCCTTGCGTTGGCCATCAACCACTACCCCGCTGACCTCGCCGGTAACACGCCCCTCTTCAATTGCCAGCTCGTTGGCATAGACATAGTCAATGCCAAGACGCTTTTGTAGGTAGTGACCGAAGTAGGTAAAACCACCGGACAAAATGGCGGTTTTATAGCCCAGTTTCTTCAAGGTGGATACCAGACGTTCGGCACCCTCGGTGATTGGTAAACTCTCGGCAATACCCTCCAACACCGATTCATCCAAGCCTTTCAAAAGCGCGACCCGGGCAGCAAAGCTTTCTTTAAAATCGATCTCTCCGCGCATCGCGCGCTCGGTGATCTCCGCCACTTTTTCACCAACGCCGGCTGCGCTGGCCAGCTCATCAATCACCTCAGCTTCGATCAGCGTCGAATCCATATCAAAGGCGACCAGGCGACGCGTGCGGCGGAACATGCTGTCTTCCTGGTAGGCGATATCAATATCCATCTCGCTGGCGAGCGTAAGTAGCTCGCCGCGAAAATCGGATGCATCAGCCAAATTGCCTCGCACAGAGAGCTCCACCGACGCCTTCGACTGCTCGTCCACACCCTCCAGCGGCACCCGTCCAGACAAGCGGTCAATGCGGTCGATATTCAAACCATAGCGTGAAACGATCTCAGTGACGTGGGCGATATGCTGGGCGCTGATTTTACGCGCCAGCAAGGTCACAATGTGGCGCTGCTTGCCCTGCCCGGCTACCCACTGCTGATAACTGTCGGCACTCACTGGCAAGAATCGCACTTGCAGCCCCATTTCATGGCAGCGGAATAATACATCCTTGAGAATACTCGCCGCTTCCGTTCCCGAGGGCAGGGACACCAGCAGGCCCAGTGACAGCGTGTCGTGGATCACTGCCTGACCAATATCCAACACCGCCACATCGTGGTCAGCCAGAATACCGGTAATGGAACTGGTTACGCCGGGACGGTCGTCACCAGCAATATTGATCATGATAATTTCGTTCACACTGCCCCCTTGGTTTGGCGCTATTGTAGCGGGAGTGCCGCGCCTGCCCAAGCACTGCTGACAGCTGAGGTGACTTTCTGCCAGCGCTTTTGCACGAGATCTGAGGAAAATGCACTTTACCGGCTAACAGCCTTGTTATACTCCTGCCAGGCAACCACTCTCTCAGCGGATAAACAAACATGCTAAAACAGCTTCTGCGCCTACCCCTAGCGTCGAAATGCGGCCTTATCGCTGCGCTGATATGCGGTATTGCCGGCCTTACCCTGCTAATTACCAGCATGACCGCCAGCAAGCAGATCCTGCTAGAAACCACCCGCTTGATCGGCCAGCAGTGGACCAACCAACTTGCCTCCCAGAGCCAGCAAGCGCTGTTGCGCAATGACCGTGTCAGCCTGCAGGCCATATTGCAGGACTATATCGAAAGCCCGCTCATCGTGTACGGCAGCATTCAAAATGCGCGCGGCGAAGCCGTCGCGGAAGCCGGAACCTGGCGGGACGACCACCTGAACTACCAGTCAGCCGTCGCTGCAGACGGGCGTCTCGGGCAAGTCAAACTGTCGTTGAGCAGCGAGCTAATTGGCAATGAAATACGCGATCTCGGTAAAACGCTGTTATTGCTCACCGCCATCCTCTGCTGCTTGAGCTATGCGCTGATCGCCGTACCCATGCTCGGCATCGAGCGCCATTTGGATAGGGCCCGCGCGCGCCTTGCCCAACCGATCAAAGACGATGAGAGCCTCTACCCCGGCCAAGATGCACTCGGCGAGCTGCTAAATGAAATACATAATCCCCAGATTCGGCTGATGCAGGCCGGTGAAAAACGTTACCGCGACTACTACATACTGCACTGCCATTGGCAGGCCTATGACGACCTGAAAGAAAAAATGACCGCGGAACGCTTTGAGCAGCAGCTGCAGACGGCGTTTGCCCGCAGCGAGGCCATTGCTCGCCTCTACCACGGCGAACTCATACTGACTCGGCACAACGCCGTCACGCTGCGCTTCTTCCAATTGGACGGCTGCGACGCCCCACTGTTTCGCGCATTGTGCGCCGCAGAGCTACTCCACAAGCTGGACCGCAGTTTAAAAATTCGCCCGGGTATCGCCCGCGTCTGCAGCGAGGGCAGTGACTGGCACTGCCAGGCTGACGAATGTGCGGCTATTGACCGGCTGCATATCACCACCGCCGAAGGCGAAGGGATCTGGCTGGACAACAACTGCTGCAACCACGAGCGCCTCGATGCCTGGGCAAGCTGTCGAGGCAACCGCGTGGGAAGCCTCAAGTCGCCCTACAATGAGTTACTGGAGCGCCAGCACAGCCAGCTGAAGTCGCTCGACCTGGAGCAACTGCAGCGTCGCCCCAATGGCGGCGCTACTGCTCAGCACTAATCAGCTCAACGCCATCAACTTTCTGGAAGCCACGCGGCAATTTGTGGCCACGGCGACCGCGCTCACCCAAATAGTGCTCCAATTCCGAGAGTTTTAAAGACAGGTGGCGCTTGCCAGAGAGCACCTTAATGCTGTCGCGACTGCCCATTACCACCGTTGCCACCACATACTCTTCTCGGCTGGCGACGCGAGCGCCGGGAATGCCAATCAGCTTGTTGCCTTTGCCACGCGCCATAATCGGCAAATCAGTGACGGGGAAAACCAACATACGGCCCTCGCTACTGATCACCACGACAAAATGCTCTTCAAGCCCGGCAACCGCAACCGGCGACATCACCTGACCACCCTTAGGCAGGGTCAGGGTCGCTTTACCGGCTTTGTTTTTACTGTGTAAATCCCCCAGCTTGGCAACGAAGCCGTAACCCGCATCGGAGGCCAACAGGTAATAGCTGTCATCGCCCCCCATCATCATTCCGCAAAAGCTCACGCCCGACGGCGGGTTAATACGCCCAGTCAGGGGCTCCCCCTGTCCTCGAGCCGATGGCAGTGTGTGAGCGGCGACGCTGTAACTGCGCCCGGTGCTGTCCAAGATCAATACGGACTGGTTACTGCGCCCCCTCGCCGCCAAATTGAAACGGTCGCCCGACTTATAGCTAAGAGCAACAGGGTCAATATCGTGGCCTTTGGCCGCGCGAATCCAACCCATTTCCGACAAAACAATGGTTACTGGATCAGCGGAGACGATATCCTCTTCCGCAAAGGCCTTCGCCTCGTTACGCGCCACCAGCGGTGAACGGCGCTCGTCGCCATATTCTTCTGCCGCGGCCAATAGCTCTTTGCGCACCAGCGTTTTCATTCGACGGGTGGAGCCAAGCGTCTGCTCGAGCTGGTCCCGCTCGGCCGACAGCTCTTCCTGCTCGCCGCGAATTTTCATCTCCTCGAGCTTGGCCAAATGACGCAGTTTCAGCTCTAGGATGGCTTCGGCTTGCGTGTCACTTAAACCGAAGCGCTCCATAAGCACAGGCTTCGGTTTATCCTCTTCACGGATAATGGCAATGACCTCATCGATATTGAGGAACGCGACCAATAAACCATCGAGAATATGCAAACGCTTGAGAACTTTATCGAGACGGAATTCCAAACGCCGGCGAGTGGTATTAGTCCGAAATTCCAGCCACTCTCCGAGAATACGATCCAGGCTCTTTACCTGCGGCCGGCCATCAATGCCGATCATATTCATGTTGACCCGATAACTGCGCTCCAGGTCCGTGGTGGCGAACAGATGGTTCATTAGCGCTTCGGTATTCACTCGGTTAGAGCGCGGCACGATCACCAGCCGAGTCGGATTTTCGTGATCGGACTCATCGCGCAAGTCGACCACCATTGGCAATTTCTTGGCCTGCATTTGTTGGGCAATTTGCTCCAACACCTTGGAGCCTGAGGTCTGGTGAGGCAACGCCGTAATAACGATGTCGTCGTGCTCCTCCTGCCACACCGCCCGCATTCTCAAGGAGCCGCGCCCGGTCTCATAGATTTTTCGAATTTCGTCAGCGGGGGTAATCAGCTCGGCATCGGTAGGAAAATCCGGGCCCTTCACGTGCTCACAGAGTTCGGCAACGGTGGCCTTGGGCGCATCGAGTAGATGAATGCAGGCACTCACCACTTCCCGAAGATTGTGAGGGGGGATGTCGGTGGCCATTCCCACCGCGATACCGGTGGTACCGTTCAGCAAAATATTGGGCACCCGTGCGGGCAGCATGGCAGGCTCATCAAGCGCGCCGTCAAAATTCGGCACCCAATCTACTGTGCCCTGCCCCAACTCGCTCAGCATGACTTCGGCGTAGCGCGTTAACTTGGATTCGGTATAGCGCATCGCCGCAAACGATTTGGGGTCATCGGGAGAACCCCAGTTCCCCTGACCGTCAATCAGCGGATAACGGTAAGAGAAGTCCTGAGACATGAGCACCATGGCCTCATAGACCGCACTATCGCCATGGGGGTGGAATTTACCGATAACATCGCCAACGGTGCGCGCCGACTTCTTGTATTTTGCGCTGGCCTTTAATCCCAGCTCACTCATCGCATAGACAATTCGGCGCTGAACAGGCTTTAAGCCATCGGCAATATTCGGCAGCGCGCGATCAAGAATTACGTACATGGAGTAATCCAAATACGCCTTCTCGGTATAAGATTTTAATGGGATCTGCTCAACGCCATCGGCGCCGATCACGATATTGTCAGACATAGATTTAGCCAGTTCCTCAAATGTTCAGCATTCCCGCAGAATGCCCCATACGTGTAATTACGAAGCGCTTACACCGCGGTGCCGTCATATACTTTTGCCATGTCACAAGAGGATTGCGAAATGGCAATGTCAAAAGTAGTCACGCTGTCAGAGTATCGAGAAAACACTCAGCAGATGCAGATCGACGACATTAGCGCACAGGCGTTCTTGTTTCTACAGGAACAAGCCTCAGAGAACAACGTTCCAATGCGAAAACTCCTCATGGAGCACCTGCTAGGGATCGCATGCGTGGTGAAAGCGGTGGAAGGCCATGACGAAGCCCAAAACTGGTTGGCACTGATCAGCGCCGAGCTAGACGAAGAACTCGCACACTAAACTCACGCCGCTTAGTCGGCGCGGGTTTTCGTCAACCCACAGCGCTCACACTTATAAACACTCACCAACCGTCCCTGCTTTACATCAAACTGCGTACGCTTTCCCACCTTCCACTTATGGTGGCCTTCCCGGCACAGGCTGCTTTGTTTGCGCGGCTTGCGTGGCGCAAATTTAACGACCTCTCCCATATTCTCGAACTCCTTTCTTGTTTTTCTACCCTAAGCCCTCATCAGCACTTATTATACGCGGCAAATGCTCTAGCGAGCCGTGGCATTGATGATTGCAGGGGGATGTATGGAAATCGATACTAATTGTGTGGTGGCCTTCCACTATGAACTGCGCGACAGCAGCGGCAGTGTATTGGAAAGTAATTTTGGCGAGACGCCAACCCTCTATTTACACGGTGCGAACAATATTATTCCCGGCCTGGAAAAAGCCTTCAGCAAACGCCAAGCCGGCGATGACTTTGAAATCACACTTCCGCCCGAGCAAGCCTACGGCGTAGTGCAAGAGGGTAAACAGCAACGCATTCCTGCCAAGTATTTGAAGCACGAAGGTAAATTACGTGCGGGCCAAATCGTGCGTTTCAATACTGACCAGGGCAGCCGTAGCGCTACCGTAGTAAAGGTGGGCAAATTCTCCGTCGACGTGGACACCAACCACCCACTGGCGGGTAAAACCCTTACCTTTACCATTCATATCGACTCAGTGCGCGCCGCCACCGCGGAGGAGCGTGAGCACGGTCACGCTCATGGTGAGGGCGGACACCAACACTGACGGCGTCGGTTCCGCGCAGCTTAGCGCCCTACGCTCTCATCAATAAAATCCAGAAGGCGCTGCCGCGTGGCAGCGCGATGAAAACTTTCAATGTGACCGCCGTCGTATACGTAAAGTGACTTTGGCGGTTTGGCTTGTTCATGTAACTGCTGCGCATGATGCAGAGCAATCACCGGGTCGCGTCGGCCGTGAATAATCAGCACCGGCGCTGACGGTAGCGATAACAGGGCATCGATGGGATCAAAACCCGATGGCATGGCCCAGCCAACCGGCCACTGCAACAACCAGGTAAGGGGGCTCTTAGCAGCCTGCTCTCTCGCCACAGCAGAATAGCGAGTAAAGCCGGCATCGAGCACCAGCCCGGCAATATGCCCCGTAAGCGCCTCGGCCTCTCGCGCAGTCGCGGCAGCCATCAGGCTTGCCCCTAAGCTCTGCCCCAGTCCAAACAAGGGCCAATCCCCCTGCTCAGCCAACAACCACTGCCAGCTTGCGCGTACATCTTCTACCGCCGCCGCCACACTGGGCACCCCCTCGGATTTACCGAAGCCGCGATAGTCAATTAACAGAACATTGACGCCCTCTTTCGGCAACCAATACACACTCGCCAAGTGGGTGCTGATATTCTCGGCATTACCGTGGCTGAATAACAGCGTTGCGCGGGGCTGCTCAGCTGGCAGCCACCAGCCGTGGAGCGCTGTATTTCCGACAGGGATTCGCACATCCTGATACACAAGGCCGACATCTTCCGGCGTGCGCAGCAACTGCTGCTGAGGAAAAAATAACAGCGCCTCGCAGCCACTTAATAAAACAACGGCGAGACACAACGCCGCCGCACGGCCTAAAAATGCTGACGCCATGATAGCGCTACTCCGTGAGAATGCCCCCAAGGCTGGTCTCGATAGTCGATACTCAAGCGCAAACTGCTATCGGCAGACCATGCATAATTCCCGCTGAGTTTAAGGACCTTCCTTTCTCCGGCGCCGGAGAAGTCCTGCCACTGGCCTGCTATCTCGGCGGAATACTTGGCTCCTTGCCAAAGCTGGCCAATATTGATGCCAGGCGCCAACCGCCAGTCCTCGCGAAAATCCGCGTTATATTCAAAACGCAATGCCGGCATCAGGTAGGCCACGCCTTTCATCACTGGCCAGGTCCCGCCGCCGCTGGCATTAATCTGCGCAACAAGCGGCTGACTGGGGGCATCATCCAAGCGCTCCAACCCCAGCTGAACCTGCCAGCTGATCGGTGAAAAGAACTCTCCCCGAGGAGACAAGGAACGGATATCGACGAGGTCGAAGCGTTGCAAGCGCACGCCTTCCTGATCCTGCCACCGCAACGCCAAGTTGCCCATTACCAAGCTGGCTCCCTCAGGATAGCCCGCCATAGCATCCAGGGCATCGTGATAACTAATCCGCCAATTCAGATCGACATACTCCAACGCCTCGTTTCCCGCAGGCCCCTGCTCGGAAAATTCTCGGTAACCCACGCCCAAGCCGAACATTGACGTTCTGTGCCCACGCTCCGGTCGCGGCGGCGTGCTGACTACCGGCGCGCTAAAGCCCCCAGGCTTACGCGCACCACGGAGTAAACGAAGACTCCGCGCCGCCATTTCAGTGGTTCGCGGAGCCGTGTTCAGTCGATAACGCAAGTATCGATAAGCGGCCAGGTAGGTTGCTCGCTGAGCGTCGGCATCCAAGCCGGTATCCGCTAAGTCTTCCCTTTCGCCGTCGGCCAGTTGCCGAACCCAGACTCTTTGCTCGGCACTGAGAGCCGCCGTTAAGGTATCTAACTCCAGCCGCTTTGACGGCCGGTAATCAATCTGACCGACCAATCCAGCGTCAACCACTTCGCGCACCGTGTCCACTGGCATTGCGGCATATTCGAAGGGGCTCGTTAGATCCAGGCCGGGACGCGCAACTTCCAATAGCTCCAACAAGCGATAGGAACAGTTTTCGTCAAAGAAAAAATAGTCGAAGTTAACATTGCGCAACTCCCACACATGACTGAGTAAACGCTCTATTTCTTCATCCGCTAATGTCAGCCGATACTCCCACATATCGCGATTTTCCAGGCGGGTATATTCCTGAATCTTTTGATAGTAGGGCTGCATGCTGAACAGCCCTGGGTAGCCACCAAATAAGCCCCGGTAGGCGTAGAGCAAATCGTTCTCACCGGGGGGGATATTCGCGCCGAAATTTAACGCATACGAGAGGAAATCGCTGTCGCCGCGCTCACCCGCAGGGTCCAATCGCAAAAAGGTATGTCCATACATCGATGAGGGGCTGTTCAAATAACTTGAGGCGAGCACTAAAACAACCGCGTCCACATTAAGCTTGTCACGCCATTGCCGATATTCGTCGCAGTGCTGAGCGGCCGGTGCCAACAGCTTTTTTTCGACCAGCCACTGCTCTCGCGCTGGATAGCGGCATCGCAACGACGGCTCCGCTGAAAACGCCGCAAGCGTTTCTGTTAGTTCTGCAAGTGGACTACTCCGGCCAGTCTCAGCCAGAAAAAACCGCGGGTCGTCGACATAGCTCGGGCCTGTCGATGACTTTGGGAAGTGCAGCAACGCGCGCCACTGTGGCTCCGCGGCATACGCCTGCAGCGACTCCATCGTGGCCGCAAACAACGCTGAGCTGGCGCACATACCCAGCAATATAGTCAGAGCTTGTTTTAGCTTCGCTCTCATATTTTATTTCTTCCATAAACACAAAACGGCCCCTCGGGGCCGTTAAGGTAACGCTAATGCCAAGCAATTAGGAAACGTACTTCGCCAGCTGCTTATCCTGCTTCATCAATTCCACAATAGAATTCATCACAGATTCCGCATTCACGTCAGCCGAGGGGAACAGGCTGTCGAAATTATTATGCAGTGTGGTTTTAAATACTGCGCGATCTTCCTCGGCAATGCCAAAAGACACAGCAACAGCCGTCAGGGCCTCACCTTCGCCGCGAGCGACGTCTTCAGAAAACTCGTCCATGATCTGACCGACGTTCACCATCGACTTACCGCCATATGTCAGCGTGCCGTCGGCTGAACAACCGTTGGTGCCAGAGGTCATACCGAAAGTCGCATTACCGGAGGTACCATTAGTCCATGAAGCCAGGAAGTGAGATGCCAGTCCAGACTGGCCTGAGAATAGCATATTCCCCCAACCGCAATTTGGGCCACCCGGCGCGACAGCGAAACTTGCACTAGATGCCGCCAAAAAAGCCGTTGCCATCATTACTTTTTTCATAGGATTTCCTCTTGTTGTTGTTTGCATTCCATCAAACTGCACGTCGAGGTTATCACAGCTTTCAAGCTTGTCTAGCGGCAATCTCTGCTATGTCACACTATATAAAAATGACTTTATCTCACGCATAAAAAAACCCCACCGGGGTGGGGTTTCGTTCACAGCGAGAGCACTTATTCCGCTTCGGGAGCGGCGGCCTCTTCTGCTTCAACTTCTTTCATAGAAAGTTTAATGCGACCACGCTGATCGACATCCAGGACTTTAACTTTAACTTCCTGACCTTCTTTCAAGTAGTCGCTGACATTCTCAACACGCTCTTCCGAGATTTGCGAGATATGTACCAGACCATCCTTGCCGGGCAGGATATTAACAAAGGCCCCGAAGTCGACGATACGCGCGACAGTGCCAACATACGTTTCACCGACTTCAGCCTCTGCAGTAATAGCAAGAATGCGCTCCACTGCAGCATCGCGAGATGCAGCGTCAGAACCGTAAACACGCACGGTGCCATCATCTTCAATATCGATTTGCGCTTCAGTCTCTTCGCAAATACCGCGAATAGTTGCGCCGCCTTTACCGATAATGTCGCGAATCTTGTCAGAGTCGACCTTCATCACGTGCATGCTGGGGGCATTGTCCGACACGCCGTCGCGAGATACCGACAGCACCTGATTCATCTGACCCAAGATGTGCAAGCGCGCTTGTTGCGCTTGCTCCAGCGCGACTTCCATGATCTTTTGCGTGATGCCTTCGATCTTGATGTCCATCTGCAATGCAGTAACACCGTCGGCTGTACCGGCAACTTTAAAGTCCATATCACCGAGGTGATCCTCATCACCCAGGATATCGGTCAGTACCGCGAAGCGCTCACCTTCTTTAACCAGACCCATGGCAATACCAGCAACGGGCGCTTTCAGCGGCACACCGGCATCCATCAGAGACAGGCTGCCAACGCACACTGAGGCCATGGAGCTAGAACCATTGGATTCAGTAATTTCAGACACCACGCGAATGGTGTAAGGGAATTCTTCAGCCGTGGGCAATACCGCAGCCAAACCACGACGAGCCAAGCGGCCGTGACCGATTTCGCGGCGGCCTGTGCCACCCATGCGACCACACTCGCCCACCGAGTAAGGAGGGAAGTTGTAGTGCAGCATGAAGTTGTCTTTACGCTCGCCTTCCAGGGCATCGATGAGCTGTGCGTCACGAGTGGTACCCAGCGTCGCAACACCAATGGCCTGAGTTTCACCACGAGTGAAAAGGGCAGAACCGTGGGCCTTGTTCAGCATGCCCACTTCTACGCTAATGGGTCGCACAGTGCGGCCATCGCGACCGTCGATGCGTGGCTCGCCATTGAGGATACGCTGACGAACAATTTGCTTTTCCAGCTTACCGAATACTGCTTTCACGTCTTCAGCATCAAACTCGGCGTCATCACCAGAAGCCAGCTGCTCAACGGCTTGGTCGCGCAGCTCGCCCACTTTGGCGTAGCGCTCCATTTTGTCGGTAATGCGGTAGGCCTCACCCAAACCACCTTTAAAGCCATCGGCAACAGCGGCCATCAGCGCGGTGTTCTCGGGCTCAGGCTGCCAGTCCCAAGTGGGCTTGCCCGCTTCAGCGGCCAGCTCTTTAATCACTTTAACGGCGGCTTGCATTTCCTGGTGGGCGTACAATACCGCACCCAGCATTTGATCTTCGCTCAGCTCTTGCGCTTCTGATTCAACCATCAGAACGGCGTCTTCAGTGCCCGCAACAACCATGTCCAGCAGGCTTGTGCTCAGCTGGCTGTAGCTCGGGTTGAGGATATAGCCATCTTCTGCGGTGAAGCCCACGCGAGCTGCACCGATAGGGCCAGCAAAAGGAACACCCGATACCGCCAGCGCGGCCGACGTACCGATCAGTGCCGCGATATCCGGGTCAACGTCTTTCTCAGACGACATGACGGTACAAACAACCTGCACCTCATTTTTAAACCCATTGGGGAATAACGGACGAATCGGACGGTCGATCAAACGCGACGTCAGCGTTTCTTTCTCAGAGGGACGACCTTCGCGCTTGAAGAAACCACCGGGGATTTTACCGACGGAGTAAGCACGCTCTTGGTAATGCACAGACAAGGGGAAAAAGTCCTGACCGGGCTTGGCAGTCTTTGCTGCAACCACGGTACACAGAACTTGAGTTTGCTCGATGGTGACGAGCACCGCGCCACTTGCCTGACGGGCAACGCGGCCGGTTTCCAATGTAACGGTTTGACCGCCCCACTGGAACGTTTTAGAAACGGGATTCACGAATTATTTCCTCCCTAAACAGGGGTTACAAAAAGTATGAGGGGGCCTGCGGCCCCCTCACTTATTCTTCTTTTAGCGACGCAGACCCAAACTTTTAATCAGTTTGCTGTAACGCTCTTGGTCTTTGCGTTTCAGGTAGTCCAGCAATTTACGACGCTGGTTTACCATGCGGATCAAACCACGGCGAGAGTGGTGATCCTTTTTGTGGCCTTCAAAGTGACCCTGCAACTTGTTGATGTTTACCGTCAACAGTGCAACTTGCACTTCTGGCGAACCAGTGTCGCCTTCGGCAGTTTGGTACTGTTTTACAACTTCAGCTTTTTCTGCGGCAGATAGTGCCATAATAATTTCCTCTTACTGATATGCGTGAATAAGCAAGCCTGACCGTGCATATCTACAGACAGGTTTGGAAACCCTTCGGGCCTCGTCAAACTTTACAACCGGCCTCACGCAATACATCGCGAAAACCAGCGGCGTATTATCACATATTTGCCAGCAAACGACGAGGCGTAATGCGCCCGTCGGCCAACAATTCACCCAAGCCCATAAAAACCGGGCCAGATGGCGTGGTTTCGTATAAGCGAAACAACTCCCCGGCAGGCAACTGCGGCACAAATACCGCCTGACCGTTGCGCAAAAACCCAGCGGCGACCTCACCGAGCCGCGCCGCCGGGATATGGGTCAAGGCGGTGTCCAAGGGCAGCAACAAGGCGTCAAGCTCGTCAAATGCCTCCCGGTCACGCAGTGGCTGCAGCGCTTCGAAATCCAAGGCCTGAGACTCGTCGAAGGGCCCTGCCTGCACACGCCGGAGGGCGGAAACATAGCCGCCTACCGTCAGCGCCGCGCCAATGTCTTCGGCGAGTGAGCGAATATAGGTGCCCTTGCTACAGTGAACCAACAGGTCGACCTCAGCACGCGTGCCGGGCCGAAATCCCTCAAGCTCGAGGCGGCTGATGGTAACAGGGCGCGCCTCACGCTCAACTTCAACGCCTTTACGCGCCAGCTCATAGAGCGGTTTGCCGTCTTTTTTGAGGGCGGAGTGCATTGGCGGCACCTGCAGAATCTCTCCACGAAATTCCGGCAGCGCTGCCTCGACGTCGGCCTCAGAAAGACAGCTGGCATCGGTAACGGCAACGACCTCACCCTCGGCATCGCCAGTGCTGCGCTGCTCGCCGAGCACAACCGTAGTGCGATAAACCTTGTCAGCATCGAGGAGGTATTGGGAAAACTTCGTCGCCTCACCAAAGCAAATCGGCAAAACGCCGCTGGCTAGCGGGTCGAGTGCCCCGGTATGGCCGGCTTTTGCTGCCTTGTAGATCGCTCGAGCCACAATCATGGCAGAGTTAGAGCTGCGCTCCAGCGGCTTATCCAACACAAGGATGCCGCTAACTGCGCGGCCTTTTCGACGACGCCCCAAGCTCAGGCCTCGTCGTCGTTATCGGCCTGGCGGCTGCGATCGGAGTCGACGGCCTGCTGAATGAGCGAACTCAGACGCTGGCCTCGATCAATAGAAGAGTCGTAGAAGAACCGCAACTGCGGCGTTGTACGAGCATTATTTACCTTGGCAACATGGCTGCGCAAAAAACCTGCAGCCTTGTTGAGCGCCGCTAATGACTCAGCGGCTTCCTCGGCATTGTCTTTACCCATGACCGTCACGAAAATTTTCGCATGACTCAAATCACGGCTCACTTCAGCGTCCGTGACACTCACCATACCAATGCGTGGGTCGCGAAGTTCAAGCTGGATCAAACTGCCCAGCTCTCGCTTCAAAAAGTCGGCGATGCGGGCGGTACGACTAAATTCTTTCATTAGCGTGCCTCCCGCTCTTGCAATGCCTTACAGTGACCGGGCAATTTCTTTCACCTCGAACACTTCGATCTTGTCGCCGGGACGAACGTCTTTGTAGTTCTTAACGCCGATACCGCACTCAAGACCGTTCTTCACTTCGTTCGCATCGTCTTTAAAGCGACGCAGGGACTCAAGCTCACCCTCGTATATCACCACATCGTCGCGCAGAACGCGGATCGGCTTGCTGCGATAAACCGTACCCTCGACGACCATACAGCCGGCGATGTCACCAAACTTCGGCGAACGGAATACGTCACGCACTTCGGCAATACCCACAATTTCTTCGCGCATTTCTGGGCTGAGCATACCGCTCAATGCCGACTTCACATCGTCGATCAAATCATAGATAACGCTGTAGTAGCGCAGGTCGATACCTTCGCTTTCTGCCAACTTCCGCGCACTGCCGTCAGCACGTACGTTAAAGCCAAACATCACCGACTCGGAGGTCATCGCCAGATTCACGTCAGACTCAGTGATACCGCCTACACCGCCGGTCACAATATTGACGTTTACTTCGTCATTACCAAGATCCAGCAATGACGCCTGGATAGCCTCGAGCGAACCGCGCACATCGGCTTTTAGCACGACGTTCAGAGTCTTGCGATCACCGGCTTCCATGCTTTCAAACATGCGATCCAGTTTGGCAGCTTGTTGACGCTTGATACGCTGCTCGCGCTCGCGCACCTGACGGAAGTCAGCCACTTCACGCGCCCGGCGATCATTTTCAACCACCACAAAACCGTCACCCGCTTCAGGCGTACCATCCAAGCCGAGAATCTCGACGGGGATCGATGGCCCGGCTTGCTTAACCGGCTTACCGTTCTCGTCCAGCATCGCCCGAACACGGCCATAGCACTGACCGGCCAGAACAATATCGCCTTGCTTGAGCTGGCCTTGTTGCACCAGCACAGAGGCCACGGCACCGCGACCTTTATCAAGGCGTGACTCAATCACCATACCCTGAGCAGGAATATCGTCAGCGGCTTTAAGCTCTAGCAGTTCAGCTTGCAGCAGCACGGCGTCCAGCAGGGCATCAATGCCCTCACCGCTGTGTGCAGACACATAGCAGAACTGTGTATCACCGCCCCACTCTTCAGAGATAACCTCTTTCTGAGAGAGTTCGGTTTTCACCCGCTCGGGATCGGCGCCCTCTTTGTCCATTTTGTTAACCGCAACTACCAGCGGCACTTCGGCTGCACGAGCGTGGGCAATTGCCTCTTCAGTTTGCGGCATAACACCATCGTCAGCCGCAACTACCAAGATAACAATGTCGGTACTTTTCGCACCGCGGGCACGCATTGCCGTAAAGGCCGCGTGTCCAGGAGTATCGAGGAAAGTGATCATGCCGTGACCAGTTTCCACATGGTAGGCACCAATGTGCTGGGTAATGCCACCCGCCTCGCCGCTAGCCACTTTTGCCTTGCGAATATAGTCCAGCAGAGACGTTTTACCGTGGTCAACGTGACCCATTACGGTCACTACCGGCGCACGCGTCTTCAGGGTGCCCTCACCCGTCTGAGCAACCAGCGTTTCTTCCAACGCCTCTTCCACGGCATCTTCAGAAACGATCTTGGCCTTATGGCCCATTTCTTCGACAACGAGTTGCGCCGTTTCCTGATCCAGAGGCTGATTAATGGTCACCATCATGCCCATTTTCATCAGCTCTTTAATTACTTCAGCCGCTTTCACCTTCATTTGCCCCGCCAGCTCACTGGCGGTGCTGGTTTCACCGATCGACACCTCGTAGGTGATCTTCTCAGTGGGCGCCTGGAAGGCGTGGCGCTGCTGATCTTCTGGCAGCTTGAGCGTTTTCTTCTTGCGGCGACCCGCTCCGCGATCATTATCAAAATCGTCGCGACGACCTTTGCCTTTTTTGCCTTTTTTGCCCTTGCCGCGATCGTCATTATCGCTGCTTGGCGCGGCCCGCAAATGACGGGGACCGGCTGATTTCTTCTGCTCAGTTTCAACGCGTTCTTTGCGCTTGCGCTCACGCTCTTCTTCTTCGCGCTTTTTCTCCGCTAAGACAGCAGCACGACGCTCTTTCTCGCGCTCTTCCTCTTCTTTACGGCGCAGGATTGCACGCTGACGCAGGATTTCCGGGTCGATATCACGAGGGTCTTCTTCAACAACCTCTTCGACGTATTCGTCCTGAACAGGGGCGGCCGCCACCTCAGGCTCCGCTTCCGGCTCGGGCTCCGCTTCCGCCGCGGGCTCTTCTACCACTGGCTCTGGCTCGGGCTCAGCTTCCGGTTCGGGCTCAGGCTCGGGTTCCGCCACGGGTGCAGGCTCTGCCGCCTCGACAACCTCAGTTTCTTGAGGTGCTGCGGTTTCGGGCACCTCAGCTGCAGGCGCTTCTTCTTTGACTTCCGGCTCAGCAGCAACCTCGACAGGCGCTTCAGTGGCTGCAGCTTCCGCTTGCTCAGCTTCAGCAGCCAGACGCGCCGCTTCCTCGGCCTCTGCGGCCAGCTCAGCAGGGTCGCGTTTTACATACGTCCGCTTCTTGCGCACTTCGATGTTGACAGTTTTCTTGCCCGCACCTGAACCTGTTTTTAGCGTACTGATGGTCTTACGCTTCAAGGTAATTTTACGCGGCCCCTCGGTGGACTCACCGTGGCTGCGCTTTAGAAAGGTCAGCAGAGTTTGCTTGTCTTCGTCGGACACCTTTTGTTCCGCCGAGCTGTGCGACAAACCGGCCTCTTTCATCTGCCTAAGTAGACGCTCTACTGGTGCGCCAACAACTTCGGCAAGCTGGCTCACGGTAACTTCAGCCATTCATTATCTCCCTAAACTGTACGACTCGCTTAGCTTGCTGATTCGTCTTCGTCGGCAAACCAGGGGGCACGGGCAGTCATAATCAGCTCAGCAGCCCGCTCTTCAGTCATATCTTCAATATCGAGAAGATCTTCAACAGCTTGTTCAGCCAGATCTTCCATCGTCACAATGCCACGGCTGGCGAGGATGAAGGCCAGGTGTTTCTCCATGCCATCCATCGTCAACAGGTCTTCAGCCGGCTCAGCAGCATCCAGTTGTTCTTCACTTGCAATTGCCTGAGTCAGCAGCGCATCTTTGGCTCGTGCGCGCAATTCCTGAGCAATTTCTTCGTCAAAACCTTCGATCGCCATCATCTCTTCAAGCGGAACGTAGGCCACCTCTTCAAGGGTGGTAAAGCCTTCTTCCACAAGAACTTCGGCAACATCTTCGCCGACGTCCAGGCTCTCCATGAAAGATTCGATAATCTGACCAGATTCCTGCTCGTGCTTCTCAGCCATCTCATCAACGCTCATTACGTTGATCGTCCAACCCGTCAGCTCACTAGCCAGTCGAACATTCTGTCCGGCACGACCGATGGCCTGCGCCAGGTTATCCTCGGCAACACCCACATCCATGGTATTGGTATCTTCGTCGACGACGATCGACTCAACTTCAGCCGGTGCCATCGCGTTGATTACCAGCTGCGCTGGGTTGTCGTCCCACAGGATAATGTCAACACGCTCATTGCCGAGCTCACCCGATACGGCTTGCACACGCGAACCACGCATACCGACACATGCACCAACCGGGTCGATGCGACCGTCGTTAGTCTTAACGGCGATCTTCGCGCGAGAACCGGGGTCACGAGCAGCAGAGCGGATTTCGATCACATCTTCAGAAACTTCTGGCACTTCAATTTTGAAGAGTTCGATCAGCATTTCCGGGCATGCACGGCTGAGGAACAGCTGCGGGCCTCGCGCTTCCGGGCGTACGTCTTGCAGAATGGCGCGCACACGGTCATTGATGCGAAAAACTTCCCGCCCCACCAATTCTTCTCGTGGCAGAAGGGCCTCGGCGTTGTTACCAAGGTCAACAATAATGCTGTCACGGGTGACTTTTTTCACCGTGCCATTAATCAGCTCACCGACGCGACCGGCGTATTCTTCAACAACCTGCGCTCGTTCGGCCTCGCGCACTTTTTGCACGATAACCTGCTTGGCTGTCTGCGCAGCAATTCGGCCAAAGCCGACGTTTTCAATTTGCTCTTCATATACATCGCCAGCCTTAAGGCTCGGGTCACACTCGTGAGCCTCTTCGAGCGTAAACTGCGTGCCGAGCAATGCCATTTCATCATCAGGCATTACTTCCCAGCGACGGAAGGTCTCGTAATCACCGGTGACCCGATCAATTACAACACGGATATCCGAGTCTTCTTCATAGCGCTTCTTCGTCGCAGTGGCCAAAGCCTGTTCCATCGCCTCGAAGATGATGTCCTTAGACACCCCCTTCTCGTTGGATACTGCTTCAACTACCAGCAATATTTCTTTACTCATCGTCCGCCTCTATTCCGTAGCCGGCTGTTATAGTTAATTGCCCGTCAGAAACTCGGGACAATCTGTGCTCTGTCAATTTGCTCGAATGGCAACAAGTACTCGTGACCATCAAGCTGAATAACAACTTCATCACCCTCAATCGCTACCAAGCGACCTTGGAATTTGCGCCGCCCTTCAAAGGCGATGCGCAAGCGAATATTAATATCGCTGCCAATATACTCAGCGTACTGTTCTAAGCGATACAAGGGGCGGTCCATACCCGGCGAAGACACCTCAAGCGTGTACTCACCAGTAATCGGATCCTCGACATCCAAAACACCGCTCACCTGATGACTGACCTTGGCGCAATCATCAACAGAAATACCGGCCTCTGCATCAATATAAATGCGAAGCATGCTGCGCTTTGCGTGGGACTGGTATTCAATCCCCCACAAATCAAACCCCAGGGCTTCGATGCCCGGCCTTAGCATTTCTTCTAGCTTGTCGCGCTGTGCTGACAAATTAATTACCCACCAATAAAAAATGGGCCCAAGGCCCACCATCGAAATTTCCTGTCGACCATCGCAAACTACACCGCGACGATACGAAAAAGCCCCTACGTAAGGGGCTTTTAAAAACTTCTATAAAAGCAGATGAGTCGCCCTACGCACCCGATGACGGAAACTCTCGCCGCCACCAGAACTGACCTGCTCCAAGGAGGCGAAATTATAGACAGTCGCCCGAACCAGGTCAAGATAAACACAGGCAAATACCCACATACAGGCGCACGATCATGGCGACAACGGGGCATAAAAAAAGGGAGCTGCCTTGCAACTCCCTTTTCGGTATTTGGTGCCGAAGGCGGGACTTGAACCCGCACGAGCTATGCTCACTACCCCCTCAAGATAGCGTGTCTACCAATTCCACCACTTCGGCTTTATTACTACTTACTGCCCCTGGGGCATGTCACTGTCGCTCATCGCCGGCATGTCCGACGCAGCCGCCTCAGGGAGGTCACCCTCAGGCACTGGAGCCACTTCGCGACTCTCCTCCAGAACAGGTACATCGATGATATCTTCACCAACGACACTGCGCTGCTTGGCCACATAAGCCAACGACAAACTGGTTACAAAGAACAGTGTTGCCAGGATCGCGGTCGCGCGGGTCAGCACATTACCACTACCATCGCTGCCAAACAACGTCTGCGATGCGCCTGCACCAAAAGACGCCCCCATATCGGCACCTTTACCCTGCTGAACAAGGATCAAACCGATAATGGCCAGCGCAGCCAAAACATGTACAACTAATATAATTTGTTCCATTTACTCCGCCGCCCGACATATTGCGGAAAATTCCTGCGCATTCAACGATGCGCCACCGACCAAGCCACCATCGATATCAGCCTGGCTAAATAACTCAGCAGCATTCGCCGCTTTTACACTGCCGCCATAAAGAATTCTCATCTCATTTGAGAGATTGGCATCTTTTTCGGCAAACACGCTGCGAATAAACGCATGCACTTGTTGCGCCTGCTCCGGGGTGGCGGTCTTACCTGTACCAATTGCCCACACCGGCTCGTAAGCCACTATCAAGGAACCCAAGTCTGCTACTGACAGTTGATCCCAAAGCGCATTCAGCTGACGCGCAACCACTTCTAGGGTTTGCCCGGCTTCGCGCTCAGACTCCGATTCCCCGACACACAGCACCGGCGTTAAGCCTACATCGAGAGCGCGCTTAACCTTTGTAACGACAAGCGCGTCACTTTCACCATAAAGCGCCCTGCGCTCAGAGTGCCCGGCAATCACATAGCGACAACCGACATCGGCCAACATGGCTGCCGACACCTCACCCGTGTATGCACCTTCACCGGCGTATTCACAGACATTCTGGGCACCAACGGCAACCGGACTTCCCTTGAGCACCTTAATCGCGTCGTTGATATAAACCGCGCTGGGGAAAACGGCGATATCAACGCTTGGCTCAGAGGGTAATTCAGCTTTTAGGGCAGTCAGCAACTCACCGATAGCCGCACGATCTCCGTGCATTTTCCAATTACCTGCTACCAGTTTGCTCCGCATAGCACTTCCCTTAGCGCAAAATGGGCGCCAATCTTACATAAACTTATACACACATACAACATCAGCTTGCCAAGCTTTCGACGCGCTGCGCCAACTGCTTGCAGAGCCTCTGTACCTGCTGCTCGTCATGTCCTTCAACCATGACGCGAATCAACGGCTCGGTGCCCGAGGCACGCAGCAATACCCGCCCTCGATCACCCAGCTCTGCCTCCACATCAGCAACTGCCGCCTGCAACGCGGCGTCACTCAGGTCAAAGGCACCCGCTGTACGAACATTTATCATCACTTGCGGCAACATTTGCAGCGGCGCGCGCAAGATGGAGAGCGAAGCGGATTGTGTCTGCATGGCTTTCAGTACTTGCAGCGCAGCCACTACGCCGTCGCCGGTGGTACTCACATCCGAGCAAATAATATGCCCCGAATTTTCACCACCCAGCGAGAAGCCTCGCTCATTCATTAATGCCTTCACGTAACGATCGCCGACGTTGGCGCGCTCAAAGGGAATACCAAGCTCGCCAAGCGCGAGCTCCAAGCCCAGGTTGGACATAAGTGTTCCCGCCACACCATCACAGCGACCCGTGCGGCGGTGTTGATCAGCGGCAATGATGTACAGCAATTCATCGCCATCGACCAGTTCGCCATTGCTGTCGACAAACAATACGCGATCGCCATCGCCATCAAAGGCAATACCCAAATCTGCCTTCTCTGCCACCACGCGCTCGCACAGCGCCTTGGGGTCGGTCGAGCCATATCCGGCGTTAATATTTAAGCCATCCGGCGCTGCACCAATAACTACGAGTTCGGCCCCCAGCTCGGCAAACACCGCTGGCGCCACATGATAGGTCGCGCCGTGGGCGCAATCCAAAACCAGTTTAAGGCCGCTCAGGGAAAGGTCGGAGCCGACCGTCGATTTGCAGTATTCAATATAGCGACCCGCTGCATCATCTATGCGCTTGACCTTGCCCAGCGCCGACGAGTCGACGGTGGTCATCGGCAGGTCCATCGCCGCTTCGATTGCACTTTCAAGCGCATCGGGCAACTTACTGCCTTCAGCCGAAAAGAACTTGATACCGTTGTCGTAATACGGATTGTGGCTGGCACTAATAACAATTCCTGCGCGCCCCTTAAAAGTACGGGTCAGATAGGCAATCGCCGGCGTTGGCATTGGCCCCAGCAAACGCACATCTACGCCAGCCGCCACCAAGCCCGCTTCAAGCGCGGACTCAAACATATACCCCGAAATCCGCGTGTCCTTACCAATTAACACTCGGCTGCGACCTTCTTTTGCGAACACCTGGCCAACCGCCCAGCCCAGTTTCAGAACAAACTCGGGAGTGATGGGAAACTCCCCCACTCGACCGCGCACACCATCAGTGCCGAAATACTTTCTTGTCATTATCAGAATCCTTTTAGCGCTGCGGCGACGGCTAAGGCATCGGCCGTTTCAGCGATATCGTGGGCACGAATGATGGCCGCGCCGCGCTCGGCGGCGAGAGCAGCCAGGGTGATACTACCGGGCATACGATCAGCAACTGCTCGTCCGGTAATATCGCCCACCATAGACTTGCGCGACACTCCCACCAACACCGGATAACCCCAGGCGCACAATTCCGGCAGGCGGCGGAACAAGGCCAGGTTGTGGGCTAGCGTCTTACCAAAGCCAAAACCGGGGTCCAGCAGTAAGCGCTCCGCTGGTATTCCCGCGTCGGCGCAGGCGGCTATGCGTTCACGCAAGAAGGCCTCTACCTCAGTGACGACATCCTCGTACTGCGGTTGACGCTGCATATCACCCGGTTCGCCACGCATATGCATCAAACAAACCGGCAGGCCTGAGTCGGCAGCCGCCGCTAGCGCGCCCTCGCGACGCAAAGCCCGCACATCATTGATCAGCCCAGCCCCCGCCGAAGCCGATTCGGCGATCACAGAAGCCGTGCTGGTATCCACCGAAATCACCACATCAAATCGCCGCGCAACCGCTTCTACCGCGGGCAGCACACGCGCCACCTCCTCCGCCTCGGAAATCGGCGCCGCGCCGGGGCGCGTTGATTCACCACCAATATCAATCATAGTGGCACCGGCGCGCAGCGCCGCATCAACCTGGTTCAGCAAGGTATCGAGGTGCAAACCGCCATCACGGAAATAGCGCCCGCCATCGGAGAACGAATCGGGAGTGACATTGATTACCGCCATTAACTGCGGTTTCGAGAGGTCTAAAACGCGATCGCCACAGCTCAGCTGTGGCGATTCGGGAATCTTCAATAAAGCCATCGGGATCAGTGATCGCTTACCGAATCAACAAAGGGGTCTTCGGGGCCGCGCTTGCGTGGCTGCTCGGCGTCGTCTTCCGCTTCGTCATCCACCACCGGGCGCTGTTGGCCGCCGCGACGATTTTGGTCGTCGTCCCAGCCCGCTGGGCTGCGCGGCTTGCGCCCCGCCATAATGTCATCGATCTGCTTGGCATCGATGGTTTCGTACATCATCAATGCTTCAGCCATCATATCCAGCTTGCTGCGATTTTCTTCCAAAATGCTCTGCGCCTTGGCATAGCACTCATCGATGATGCGTCGTACTTCCTCATCGATCTGTCTGGCTGTCTCGCCGGAGACACCCTTACCAGGCTGAGCGGCAGAGCGACCCAAAAAGACTTCTTCGTCAGCATCGTCGTACATCAGTGGGCCCATTTTTTCTGACAGGCCCCACTTCGTTACCATTTTGCGCGCGATGTCGGTGGCGCGCTGAATATCGTTCGACGCCCCGGTAGTGACGCCGTCGGCACCCAGCGTCATCTCCTCAGCGATACGACCGCCAAACAGCGAGCATATCTGGCTGATAATGTGGCGACGGCTCAGGCTGTAGCGATCTTCCTCTGGCAAGAACATGGTCACACCCAGGGCGCGCCCACGCGGAATAATACTCACCTTGTAAACGGGATCGTGCTCAGGCACAACGCGGCCAACAATGGCATGCCCGGCCTCGTGGTAAGCGGTATTGAGCTTTTCCTTCTCCGACATCACCATCGATTTGCGCTCGGCGCCCATCATGATCTTGTCTTTGGCCAGGTCAAACTGCTCCATCGTCACCAGGCGCGAATTTGCCCGCGCGGCAAACAGCGCCGCCTCGTTTGCCAGGTTCGCCAGATCAGCACCCGAGAAACCCGGTGTACCGCGAGCAATAACCGCGGCATCCACATCGTCACCGACCGGCAATTTGCGCATATGTACTTTCAGGATTTGTTCACGCCCGCGAATATCGGGCAGGCCAACCACGACCTGTCGGTCAAAACGCCCGGGGCGCAGCAAGGCCGGGTCAAGCACATCGGGGCGGTTCGTCGCGGCAATAACGATAACGCCGTCATTAACTTCAAAACCGTCCATCTCAACCAGCAGCTGGTTCAGGGTTTGCTCACGCTCATCGTGACCACCGCCCATACCGGCACCACGGTGACGGCCGACGGCGTCGATCTCATCGATAAAGATAATGCAGGGCGCTTGTTTTTTGGCCTGCTCAAACATGTCCCGCACACGCGAAGCACCCACACCGACGAACATCTCGACAAAGTCTGAACCGGAAATCGAGAAGAAGGGGACTTTTGCCTCACCGGCAATCGCCTTGGCAAGCAGGGTTTTACCCGTTCCCGGGGGGCCCACCATCAATACGCCGCGAGGGATACGGCCGCCTAAACGCTGGAATTTTCCGGGGTCGCGCAGGAACTCAACCAACTCCTGAACGTCTTCTTTGGCCTCATCGACACCAGCAACGTCAGCAAAGGTGGTTTTAATCTGGTCTTCACTCAGCAGTCTGGCCTTACTTTTGCCAAACGCCATCGGGCCGCCTTTGCCGCCACCCGCGCCACCCTGCATCTGGCGCATGAAAAACATAAAGATCGCGAGAATAATTAAAATCGGGAAGCTGGCGACCAGCAATTGCGTCCACAGGCTTTGCTGCTCAGGCTTGCGCCCTTCTACAACAACATTGTGTTCCAGCAGGTCGTCAATCAGCTTGGGATCATCGAGCAAGGGACGAACGGTTTCGAACCGGCTATTATCGTTACGCTGGCCGCTAATGACTAAGCCATCGATCACCACCTTTTGCACACGCTCGTTTTGCACCTCAGTAATAAACTGGGAGTAATTGAGCTGCTCAGTAGGCGATTGCACGCTGAAGTTATTAAATACTGTCAGCAACACTGCGGCGATAACCAGCCACAATAATAAATTTTTAGCCATGTCGTTCAAAAACCGATCCTCATATCGCACGCTGCACAAAGCCAGGTGGCCAGGCGCACAGTCCTAGACCCCACTCTACTACAGAAATTCCACGCTCTCTACGAACAAATGGCCGCAGCACCATTAGGCCTTGAGGCCACGCCCCAGCAAATAAACTTCACGCGAGCGCGGCCGCGATGCCGCGGGCTTGCGCGTTATCACCTTGTCAAAGCGGCTGCGCATGTCTCGAAAATACGCCTCGAAGCCTTCGCCCTGGAATATCTTTGTTACGAAATCGCCACCAGGGCGGAGCACATGAGCCGCCATATCAAGGGCCAGCTCACATAAATACATAGAGCGGGGCTGATCCACGTCCTTCACTCCACTCATATTGGGGGCCATATCGGAAATTACAAGGTCGGCCCGCTGATCGCCCAGCGCGGCGAGCAGCTCGTTGAATACCGACTCTTCGGTAAAATCACCCTGAATAAACTCAACGCCAGCCAGTGTATCCATCGGCAGAATATCTGAGGCCAATACACGCCCCCGGTCACCCACCAGTTCGGCCGCTACCTGGGACCAGCCACCCGGCGCGCAGCCCAGATCAACAACACACATCCCAGGCTTTATCAGACGGTCTTTTTCTTGAATTTCCAGTAACTTATAACAGGCGCGCGAGCGATAGCCCTCCTTTTGGGAGCGCTTCACGTAGTGGTCATCAAAGTGCTCTTTCAGCCATGCACCACTAGAAGAAGATCGTTTTGCCACCGCATTTCCCTTTTTTGTATGTAAACGGGCCAAGGCCCAAAACGGGCGTATCGCTAACAGTATACCTTTCCCGTACAATAACGCTCCCGTAAACCAACACGGCTAGATACTTATGGAAGCACTCACCGCCAGCGACAAAAAACATCTGCGCAGCATTGGCCACAAACTCAACCCTGTTGTGATGATTGGCGACCGAGGCTTGAGTGAAGGTGTGGAGCAGGAACTGGAGCGGGCCCTGGAGGACCACGAACTGATCAAGGTCAAAGTCAATGTTGCCGATCCAGGCGAGCGGCGCGAATTGATCGATCAACTGTGCGAGGGAAGCCGCGCACAGCTAGTACAGGCTATCGGTAAAATAGCGCTGGTCTACCGCGCCGCGAAAAAGCCCAACCCGCGCCTGTCAAACTTGCTGCGCGCCTAAATCGGCGCGCTGTGCGGCGCTACTCTGCGAGGTGTTGCACCTGGTCGATTTCGTATTCGATGTCGCCACCGGGGGCAGCAACTACCGCCACATCACCCTCTTCCTTACCGATCAAGGCGCGCGCAATCGGCGACGTAACAGAGATCTTACCCGCCTTCACGTCGGCCTCGTCCTCACCAACAATGCGGTAGGTTACTTCTTCGTCAGTGTCGCAATTGATCAGCGACACAGTGGTGCCGAAAATCACCTTGCCGGTACAGGGAATTGTGGTGATATCAATCACCCGCACATTGGATAGCTTGCTTTCAATTTCCTGAATACGACCTTCACAGAAACCCTGCTGCTCACGCGCAGCATGGTATTCGGCGTTTTCTTTCAAGTCGCCGTGCTCACGGGCCTCGGCAATCGCCTGAGTAATGCGAGGGCGATCAACCGTTTTCAGGCGCTTGAGCTCATCGCGCAACGCCTGCTCACCGGCCACCGTCATCGGGGTTTGCTGACTCATTTTACCAACTCCTCATGCACATCCTGCAGGCGACGCACCGTACGCTCAGCGCCGAATACCAGCGCCTGGCAAATGGCTTCCGCCCCCGCCAGCGTCGTGGTGTAGCTCACCTTATTCTGCAGAGCAGAGCGGCGAATCAGCGATGAATCGGCAATCGCCTGCTTACCTTCAGTGGTATTGATAATCAGATCAATATCGCCATTTTTGACCATATCGACAATATGCGGACGCCCTTCCATTACCTTGTTCACGCGTTGGCAAGCCAGGCCCGCATCGGCCAGGACTTTGTGCGTTCCGCGAGTCGCGCACAGCTCAAAGCCCAACTCCAGCAACTGCTTCGCTACCGCAACAGCGCCCGCCTTATCTGGGTCACGCACCGAGATAAAGGCACGACCTTCGGTTGGGAAGACTTCGCCAGCACCGCGAGCCGCCTTAGAGAAGGCCTCTGCGAAGCTTTCGCCCAAGCCCATAACCTCGCCCGTCGACTTCATTTCGGGCCCGAGAATCGGGTCGACACCGGGGAATTTATTGAAGGGGAAAACCGCCTCTTTCACCGAGTAGTAATCGGGCACGCGCTCGGCGGTAAAGTTTTGCTCAGCAAGGCTGGTACCCGCCATGCAGCGCGCGGCCACCTTGGCCAAAGACAGACCAATACACTTGGAAACGAAGGGCACGGTACGCGAAGCGCGCGGGTTGACCTCGATCACGTAGATCTCGCCATCCTGCACTGCCAGCTGCACGTTCATCAGGCCGACAACGCCAAGCTCCAAGGCCATGCGCTTGACCATTTCGCGCATTTTGTCCTGCGTTTCGGCATCGAGCGAATATGGCGGCAGCGAACACGCCGAGTCACCCGAGTGAACACCCGCCTGCTCGATGTGCTGCATAATGGCGCCAATCACCACCTGCTTGCCGTCTGACACGGCATCGAGGTCGACCTCTACTGCCGCATTAAGGAAGTGATCCAGCAGTACCGGCGACTCGTTGGACACCTTCACTGCTTCGCGCATGTAGCGCTCCAGTTCTTCCTCTTTGTAGACAATCTCCATGGCGCGACCACCCAATACATACGATGGGCGAACAACCAATGGATAGCCAATTTTCTGCGCAGCGGCCAATGCCGCCTCTTCAGAACGCACCGTAGTGTTGGGAGGCTGCTTGAGGTTCAGGCGCTCAATCATTTGCTGGAAGCGCTCGCGGTCTTCAGCACGGTCAATCGCCTCAGGGCTGGTACCAATAATCGGCACGCCGGCAGCTTCGAGGTCGCGGGCCAGCTTAAGTGGCGTCTGCCCACCAAACTGCACGATCACGCCCTTGGGCTTTTCTTTCGCCACAATCTCCAGCACATCTTCAAGCGTTACTGGCTCGAAATACAGGCGGTCGGAAATATCGTAGTCGGTAGAAACCGTCTCGGGGTTACAGTTCACCATAATGGTTTCGTAACCGTCTTCGCGCATGGCCAATGCCGCGTGCACGCAGCAATAGTCAAACTCGATGCCCTGACCGATGCGGTTTGGACCGCCACCGATAACCAGAATTTTTTCGCGCTCGCTTGGCTGGGCTTCGCACTCTTCCTCGTAGGTTGAGTACATATACGCCGTAGATGTAGCGAACTCTGCCGCACAGGTATCCACCCGCTTGTACACCGGCAATACGCCCAGTGCGTGACGGCGGGCGCGCAATTGCCGCTCACTCACTGCCAGCAGCACGGACAAGCGCTGATCGCTGAAACCTTTGCGCTTGAGGCGACGCATAAGCGCTTCGTCAATATCCGACAGCGCCACCTTCTTCAGGGCGTTTTCAGACTTAACAATGTCTTCAATCTGCACCAGGAACCAGGGGTCGATCCACGAGTGCTCGTACACCTCTTCCACCGACATGCCAGCACGGAAAGCATCAGCCACATACCAAATGCGCTCGGGACCGGGGTTGGTCAGCTCGGCAATCAACACATCGCGAGCATCGTCGCGATCAACATCAATCTTGTGCTCGAAGCCGGCAGAGCCTACTTCCAGACCACGTAGTGCCTTTTGCACAGACTCCTGGAAGGTGCGGCCAATCGCCATCACCTCTCCGACCGACTTCATCTGCGTATGCAGCTTGGTCTGTGCTTCGCCGAACTTTTCAAAGGTAAAGCGCGGAATCTTGGTCACGACATAGTCGATGCTCGGCTCAAATGACGCAGGCGTTGCGCCGCCGGTAATGTCGTTTTGCAGCTCATCGAGGGTGTAACCCACCGCCAACTTGGCAGCGACTTTAGCAATTGGGAAGCCGGTGGCCTTCGAGGCCAATGCCGATGAACGAGACACCCGCGGGTTCATCTCAATCACCACCAGGCGGCCGTCTTTCGGGTTCATACCAAACTGGACGTTCGAACCGCCCGTTTCAACACCAATCTCACGCAGCACCGCGCAAGAGGCATTTCGCATGATTTGATATTCTTTATCCGTCAGCGTTTGCGCGGGGGCAACGGTAATCGAGTCACCGGTGTGCACACCCATCGGGTCGAAGTTTTCGATGGCACAAATGATGATGCAGTTGTCATTGCGATCACGCACCACCTCCATTTCAAACTCTTTCCAGCCGATCAGGCTCTCATCGATCAACAGCTCGTTGGTGGGCGACAAATCCAAGCCGCGGGTACAAATCTCCACGTACTCTTCTTTGTTATAGGCAATACCACCGCCGCTGCCGCCCATTGTGAACGACGGACGAATAATCGCCGGAAAACCGATGGAGTCGAGAACTTGCAGCGCCTCTTCCATGCTGTGTGCAATCGCAGAGCGCGGCGTTTCCAGGCCGATACGCTTCATCGCTTGATCGAACAACTGGCGATCTTCGGCCATGTCGATGGCGTCTTTCTTGGCGCCGATCATCTCTACGCCGTACTTCTCCAGTACGCCTTCGCGATCCAGGTCCAGCGCACAGTTCAACGCTGTCTGCCCACCCATTGTTGGCAGCAGTACATCGGGGCGCTCTTTCTCGATGATTTTTTCAACAGTCTGCCAGGCAATCGGCTCAATGTAGGTGGCATCAGCCATTGCCGGGTCGGTCATGATGGTGGCCGGGTTGGAGTTCACCAGAATAACGCGATAACCCTCTTCGCGCAGCGCCTTACAGGCTTGCGCACCGGAGTAGTCAAACTCACAGGCCTGGCCGATGACAATCGGGCCGGCACCCAGGATCAAAATGGATTCTATGTCGGTTCTTTTGGGCATGTTGTCTCCGCTTTACGCTCAGCGAGAGCGGCTACTGCCGCCCCCGGTTGCGCAGGACGCAATCCGATAGTCTCAACCGGCCTTCTTGGCCTGGATTAACTCAATAAAGTGGTCAAACAAGGGCGCAATATCATGCGGCCCCGGGCTAGCTTCTGGGTGTCCCTGGAAGCCAAACGCAGGTTTGTCATTGCGCTCAACCCCCTGCAAGGAGCCATCAAACAGCGACTTGTGGGTCACCGTCATGGTCGCCGGCAAGCTGTCTTCATCAACGGCAAAGCCGTGGTTCTGACTGGTGATGTGTACCACCTTGGTTTTTAAGTCCTGAACCGGATGGTTGGCGCCGTGGTGGCCGAACTTCATCTTCATGGTCTTTGCACCTGATGCCAACGATAGCAGCTGGTGCCCCAGGCAGATGCCGAAGACCGGCAAGTCGGCGTCGAGAATGTCTTTGATCGCAGCGATGGCGTAGTCACAGGGCTCTGGATCGCCCGGGCCATTGGACAGGAAGACCCCATCGGGATTCATCGCCAGTACATCAGCTGCTGGCGTGGTTGCAGGCACCACGGTGAGGCGACAGCCGCGGTCGGCCAACATGCGCAAAATATTGCGCTTTACGCCGAAGTCATAGGCAACAACATGGTGAGGCAAGTCGTCATCGCCCAGGACTTTATGACCCTCGCCCAGCTGCCATGTGCTTTCGCGCCACTCATAGCGCTCGGCAGTGGTCACTTCTTTCGCCAGATCCATGCCTTTCAGGCCTGCAAAGCCCTTTGCCAATTCCAGTGCTTTGGCTTCATCTTCCGCGCCGAGGTCATCACCGGCCAGCAGACAGCCACCCTGAGCACCCTTGTCGCGCAGAATACGCGTCAGGCGGCGGGTATCTATCTCGGCGATGCCGACTATATTGCGCGCGCGCAGATAGTCAGACAGGCTTTGCTCGCTGCGGAAACTGCTCGCCAACATGGGCAAATCGCGAATAACCAAGCCCGCAGACCAAATTTCTGCCGCTTCTTCGTCTTCTGAGTTAACGCCGGTATTGCCGATATGGGGATAGGTCAGCGTCACGATCTGACGCGCGTAGGAGGGATCGGTGAGAATCTCCTGATAACCCGTCATGGCGGTATTGAACACCACCTCCCCAACCGAGTGCCCGTGCGCACCGATTGCAACACCCCGAAAAATACTGCCGTCTTCTAGGGCGAGTATGGCTGTAACCGTCAAGATAACCTCCTGGATCAGACTTGCGGCCGAGAGTCACCGCCGACAGCCGTCGGAACGATAACCAGGGAACCACAGAGGAAAATACGCGTGCAAAAAAGCGAGATGCGGTGAATCCCCATCTCGCTTTTTTACGGGGTCTCGGGTGATTAAACCCGGCGCCCAAATCTGAAAAGAAATTTTACGCGAAGTTGGCAGCAGAATCCACCGCGACCGACACGCTCACGGTGTAACTATTACCCTTTGAGAGCCGCGACCATCTCCGCGGGCGCATCGACAGCACGCCCCAGCTCGGGAGAAACCACCAGATGGGCCGTTTTCGCCACCGCCACCGCGCGGCCGGAGCTCACATCGCTGACTCGGTAGGCGATATCAAAACCGCAGCGATGAAAGTCGCTGGCGGCAACGTCAAAGCGCAATACCTCACCGTAATGAGCTTCGCTTAAGTAGCGCACCGCCATATCTGCATTCACCATACCCAGGCCATCGTCACGACCACCCTCGCGAACACTGCGACTTGCCAGGAAGCGCCCGCGCGCCTCGTTGAGCAAACTCACCAAGGCATCGTTACCCAGGTGATTGCCGGCGTTAATATGGCTGCGCAACAACGCAATATCGGTGCTGAACGGGAAGACCTCGGGCACCGCAAACTCTAGCTTTGCCATTGACTTAATCCGCTTTCAGGCCGAGCACATCCTGCATATCGTAGCGGCCGGCGGCCTGCGACTTCAGCCACGCCGCCGCCCGCACGGCACCGCGCGCGAATGACATTCTGGAGCTGGCCTTGTGCGTAATTTCAACGCGCTCGCCCTCGGCGGAAAACATCACCGTGTGATCGCCAACAATATCGCCGGCACGCACCGTGGCAAAGCCAATGGTTTCGCGCTCGCGAGCCCCGGTTTGTCCCTCCCGGCCATACACAGCGACTTTATCAAGGTCGCGTCCCAGGGCATCGGCAACAACCTGCCCCATGCTCAGCGCAGTACCCGAGGGCGCATCAACTTTGTGGCGATGGTGAGCCTCATAAACCTCGATATCAACATCGTCACCCAGTACGCGGGCCGCCATATCCAACAGCTTGAAACAGAGATTCACCCCGGTACTGAAGTTGGAAGCCTGGCACACCGCTATCGGCGCAATAAGGCGCTCTAACTCGGCTTTTTGCCCAGCATCAAAGCCGGTTGTGCCAATGACCATGCCCTTGCCTGCCTTTGCACACACCTCGGCATTAGCCAGGGTAGCCAGTGGCGCGGTGAAGTCGATCAGCACATCAAAATCATCAACAACTGCAGCAATATCGGCGCCCACCAGCACGCCGCACTTACCCAAGCCCGCCAGCTCACCGGCGTCGGCACCAATCAAGCTGCTTTCCGGGCGCTCCAATGCGGCGCTAAGCTCGCAGCCCTCGGCCACGCTTATCGCCTCTATCAAGGTTTTACCCATGCGCCCCGCAGCGCCCGTCACAGCAATTTTTACAGTCATGATTTACCCAGTTGATTACCTAATTCTTCTAGCTCTGGCGACGCCTCTGCCAAAGCCATATCTTTTACACTTTTCTCGGCCAGTACCGACGACACCGCATCATCAATATTCTTGCGCACTGCCTCTACCCCGGTAACCGCCCTACGCGGTCGCGCCGCGGAGACAAAACCCTCGCCCCCTTCATTGCGCACCGCCTCCAGCACTTCTTGCAGGCGCACTTTTTCCAGAGGCGCATTGGGCAGGTAGCGCGGCGGATCATCGCTGTTTTCAGTGATAAGACCAGCCCGGGTCAATGCGCGAAGCACCCGCGTTACGCCCTGAATCTGCACCCGCAACCGCAGCACATAGTCCGAGGCCGACATCGGCCGACGCCCTTCATAATAGCGCTGCGCCAGCACCGCCATAATATTTAACGCCAAATCTTCCTGCTGGCGAATACTCATATCGCCGCTGCGCTTGGAAGGGACGACATATTCGGGATGTTGCACATAAAAAGCAACACTGCTGCCCACCAGCAGGATCAGCCAACTGATGTACATCCACATCATAAACAGGATCAATATCGCAAAGCCGGAGTAGATCGCATAGGTACCGCTGTCGCTCGCCGACACCACCACGCTACCAAAGCCCCACCCCAGACTCTGGAACAACACCCCCGACACCAACCCCGCCATCGCGCCCGCGCGGAATGTCACTCGCGTGTTGGGAATAAACATATAAAAGAAGGTAAACGCGGCGATAATCATGATGTACGGCGCCGCCTTGGTGAGTAGTGATACCACGTGGGTCACAAAGGGCAGGTATTCACTCGCCTCCTGCACCGCGCGGCCACTCAATACGCTGGCAGACAGACCGATCGCCGAAAACACCAACAAAGGGCCGATCAGCATGACACTGCCATAGTCGGCAAAGCGTCGACCAATACTGCGATGCTGCTCCAGGCGCCAGATATAGTTAAACGTTCCCTCAATCTTTTGAATCAGCGAGATCGCGGTGTAAAACAGCAGCGCAATACCGAAGGTTCCCAGCACACCGATCTTCACATTGTCGATAAAGCCAATGATCTTTTGAGTGATCTCCACACCCTGCTCACCCATCGGCGCCAGGAACTGCAGCATGATAGGCTCCAGCTGCTTGTTGTGCATGCCAAAGGCCTTCAACACAGAAAAGCTCACCGCCAGCATCGGCACCAGAGAAAGCAGCGTGGTATACACCAAACTCATCGCCCGCAGCGTGAGCTCGCCTTTGGCCAGGTCATCCAACACCACATACACGTAACGCAAGATATGCACGCACCGGCGCCGCCAAGGGCTGTAATTGGCAACCTCCGGCGACCAAAGCGACTCAGCAACAAAGCGATTGAGGGTTTTTTCCATAGTGTGTCGTCCAACCCGGATACCAGGGTCTCAGGATGGAGAAAAATGCGAGGCAAGTCGAGGGGAGGCCGCCCTCCCCTCAACTATTTACAGCTTCATGTCGTCAAAGAAGTCTTTAACCCCGTCAAACCAGCTTTTCTTGCGCGGTGACTGCTTGTCATCGCCATCCAGCGTTGACTGGAACTCTTGCAGCAGCTCCTTTTGGCGCTTGCTCAGCGATACCGGCGTTTCAACAACCACCTTACAGATCAAGTCACCAGTGCTGCCACCACGAACCGGCGTAATCCCCTTGCCGCGCAGGCGGAAAGACTTACCCGTTTGCGTCTCGGCGGGAATCTTCAGTTTTACGCGGCCATCAAGGGTGGGCACGTCCAGCTCGCCACCGAGCGCCGCGTCGGCAAAACCAATGGGCACTTCGCAGTGAAGGTGCTTGCCATCGCGCTTGAAAATGGGGTGTGGACGCACTGACATTTGCACATACAAATCGCCAGCGGGGCCGCCGTCGGGGCTAGCCTCGCCCTCGCCGCTCAGGCGAATGCGGTCGCCAGTATCAACGCCGGGCGGCACTTTCACCGACAGCGTCTTAGTTTCCTCTACCCGGCCCTGGCCATGACAGTCATTACACGGGTCGGAAATAATCGTCCCGCTACCCCGGCAATTGGGGCAGGTTTGCTGCACAGCAAAGAAGCCCTGCTGCATGCGCACCTGACCCACGCCATTACAGGTTCCGCAGGTAAGCGGCGTCGAGCCTTTCTTGGCACCGCTGCCGTCACAGGTTTTACACGACACCAGAGTCGGAATACGGATTTTCGCCGTTGTTCCGCGCACCGCTTGCTCAAGATCGATCTCAAGCGTGTAGCGCAGATCCGCGCCGCGCTGCGGGCCACGCTGACGTCCCCCGCCACCGCCGCCAAAGATATCGCCAAAAACATCGCCAAAGATGTCGCTGAAGCCAGCGCCACCTGCGCCGCCACCGAAACCTCCGGCACCGCCACCTACCGCGTCGTGACCAAAGCGGTCATACGCTGAGCGTTTCTCAGAATCCGACAGCACCTCGTAGGCCTCTGTCGCCTCTTTGAAAATATCTTCCGCCTTGGGGTCATCCGGGTTGCGGTCCGGGTGATTCTTCATGGCGATACGGCGATAGGCTTTTTTAATTTCCTTCTCGTCCGAATCTCGGGACACGCCCAGTATTTCGTAGTAATCGCGTTTTGACATCGTCTCGCTTCACGCTGTGTTGGGCGCAGACAAACCCCGCAAGCCCAGTAAAAATTCAATCTCTCATCACACGCGAAACGGGAGCGGGCCAAACGCCCTGCAAAACCCTAAGGTTTTAGCGCCTCCCTTCTCCCGTTCACGCCAGCAACGCGGGGCAGAGCCCCGCCCACTGCTTACTTCTTGTCGTCGTCTTTGACTTCTTCAAACTCCGCATCGACAACGTCGTCGCCGGCCGCTGAGGCTTCAGGCTGCTCACCGCCCGCCGCTTCCGCTTCTGCCGCTTGCTCGGCGTACATCTTTTGCGCCAGGCCAGCAGAGGCTTCGCTAAGCTCTTTGGCAGCCGCTTCGATAGCCTCGACGTCGTCGCCTTTAACGGCCTCGTCAACTTTCACCAGTGCTGCCTCGATGGCTGACTTCTCTTCGTCACTCGCCTTATCGCCAGCTTCTTCCAGCGTTTTGCGAGTCGCGTTAGCCAGACCTTCGGCGTTGTTGCGCGCAGTGACCAGCGCCTCAAACTTCTTATCAGCTTCGGCATTCGCCTCGGCATCGCGCACCATTTGCTCGATCTCGTCCTCGTTCAAGCCGCTGGAAGCAGTGATGCGAATAGACTGCTCCTTGCCAGTTGCCTTGTCTTTGGCCGATACATGCAAAATACCGTTGGCGTCGATGTCGAAGGTCACTTCGATCTGCGGCAGGCCGCGCGGTGCCGGCGGAATGTCTGCAAGGTCGAAGCGGCCGAGTGACTTGTTCGCCGACGCCTGCTTACGCTCACCCTGAACCACGTGAATGGTTACGGCAGTCTGGTTGTCTTCCGCGGTCGAGAACACCTGCGACTTCTTCGTTGGGATAGTCGTGTTCTTCTCGATCAGCGGTGTTGCCACACCACCCATGGTTTCAATACCCAGGCTCAGCGGGGTGACGTCGAGCAGCAATACGTCTTTTACATCACCCGACAGTACCGCACCTTGCAGGGCAGCACCCATCGCAACGGCCTCATCCGGGTTCACGTCACGGCGCGGCTCTTTGCCGAAGAATTCAGTCACTTTAGACTGCACCAGCGGCATACGCGTCTGACCACCAACCAGAATCACCTCATCAACTTCAGAGGCAGACAAACCGGCATCTTGCAGCGCCGTTTTCATTGGCTCCAGCGAACGCTTCACCAAATCCTCAACCAGCGACTCCAACTTGGCACGGCTCAATTTAACAACCAAGTGCTTAGGACCGGTGGCATCTGCCGTGATGTAAGGCAGGTTAACCTCGGTTTGCTGACTGGAAGACAATTCAATCTTCGCTTTTTCAGCCGCTTCTTTCAGGCGCTGAACTGCCAGCGAGTCACCTTTCAGGTCAATACCGTTTTCTTTCTTGAACTCTTCCGCCAGGTAATCAATCAGGCGCAGGTCAAAATCCTCACCACCCAGGAAGGTGTCACCGTTGGTCGCCAGCACTTCAAATTGGTGCTCGCCATCCACCTCGGCAATTTCGATGATCGAGATATCGAAGGTACCACCACCCAGGTCGTACACGGCTACGGTGCGATCGCCCTTGGCCTTGTCCATACCATAGGCCAGCGCAGCCGCCGTCGGCTCGTTGATAATCCGCTTCACTTCCAGACCAGCGATACGGCCGGCGTCTTTAGTCGCCTGACGCTGAGAATCGTTGAAGTAAGCAGGAACCGTGATAACCGCCTCGGTGACTTTTTCACCTAGGTAGTCTTCAGCGGTTTTCTTCATTTTCTTCAGTACTTCCGCAGAGATCTGCGGGGGTGCCAGCTTTTCACCCTTTACTTCAACCCAGGCATCGCCGTTGTCGGCTTTGCTGATGGTGTACGGCACCATCTTGATGTCTTTTTGAACAACATCGTCCTCAAAGCGGCGACCGATCAGGCGCTTAACCGCATACAGGGTGTTGTTCGGGTTCGTCACCGCCTGACGCTTGGCGCTCTGACCAACCAGAATTTCATTGTCGTCAGTGTAAGCAACAATAGAAGGCGTGGTGCGACCACCCTCGGCATTCTCAATAACCTTTACCTTGTCGCCATCCATTACCGCCACACAGGAGTTGGTGGTGCCAAGGTCGATACCAATAATTTTACCCATAACTTTTCTCCGCATTCGCTGTTTACTGCGAGAGGCACCCAGGCCCCGTTAAACTCTGTTCTTGCTGTAGATATTGGTCCGTTTTTCTCAATTTCAAGCCGGCCATCAACATCTCAGGTGTGAATATTTGGCAGTTACTCCGCCTTCGCGACCACAACCATAGCCGCGCGCAGCAGGCGCCCGTTCAGGGTGTAGCCCTTTTGCATCACATCAATCACCGAGTTCGGCTCCGCACTCGGGTTAGGCACCATCGCCATCGCCTCGTGGAATTCCGGGTCAAATGGCTGACCTGTTGGATCGATCTGTTCAACATTGTGGCGCGCCAGCGCATCCAGCAATGATTTGCGCGTCAACTCCACACCTTCAAGAATCGGCTTCAGCGCCTTGTCTTCGGTATCGGCAGCCGCAAGCGCGCGATCCAGGTTGTCCGCCACGCTCAACATATCCCCGGCGAACTTCTCCAGCGCAAACTTGCGCGCGTTCTCGGCATCTTTCTCGGCGCGGCGACGTACGTTCTGCGCCTCTGCTACAGCGCGCAACGCCTGCTCTTTGGCATTGGCCGCCTCTTCACGCGCGGCGTCCAGCTGCGCCTGAAGATCATCTCCCGCATCGGCGCCCTGCTCTTCAGCAACCTGCTCAACCGATTCTGCCTGCTCCGCTGCCAGCTCTTCAGCCGCGGCTGTTTTATCTTGTTCCTCTGCCACCTTAGCAGCCTCCTTCATTTCGCCGGACGGCCCAGCCGCCCAATAACTTCCGCACCCCGAGGGTGAGCTTCCCCGTGTATGGGGGCTCTGCCAGGTTTTTCAAGGCCGTCGGTATTTTTAATTCCCGGAACGCAACCAGGGCTTGAGCGGGCACAGCCAACTACTGTATAAATAACCATACATCTTCATTTTGGAGCCGCCACCATGCTGGTTCATTTAAGCGTCAGCAATTTCGCCATCACCCAAGCCCTGGAAATCGAGCTACAGCCGGGAATGACGGTATTAACAGGCGAGACCGGCGCCGGCAAATCGATCATGCTCGACGCACTCGGCCTGACACTGGGCGACCGCGCAGACAGCGGCGTTGTGCGGGCGGGCGCCGAACGCGCCGATATCCACGCCGAATTCGATATCAGCGATATTCCCCTGGCCCGCCAATGGCTGCAGGAGCGAGAGCTGCTAGCGGGCAACGAATGCCGGCTGCGCCGAGTAATCACCAAAGAGGGGCGGTCGCGCGCCTATATCAACGGCCAGCCCGCCACCGTAAACGACACCAAAGAGCTCGGCGGCCTGCTCATTGATATTCACAGCCAGCACGCCCATCAGTCCCTGCTTAAAAAGCCCTATCAACGCCAGCTGCTCGACGCCTTTGCCGGCGCCAGCGAACTGTGCAGCTCACTGGGGGAAGACTGCCTGCGCTATCAGCGCATTAGCAAACGTCTCAACGAACTCGAAAGCCACCTCGATGAGCAAAACGCCCAGGAACAACTGCTGCGCTACCAACTCGACGAACTAGAGCGCCTCGATATTCAGCCCGGCGAAATTGAAGAACTGGAGATCCAACAAAAGCAGCTCGCCAATGCCGAGCAAATTCTGGCCGCTAACCACCACAGCCTGGCGCTGTGCCGCGAAGGCGAGGTCAACGCGATGGGTATTTTGCATCAAGCGCTCTCGTCACTGAGCGGCTGTCAGCACGGCCACCCAGCGCAAGAAGCCGCCATCAGTCTGATTGAAAGCGCGCGCATTCAGATCGAAGAGGCCGCCAGCGAACTGCAGCGCGTCACCGACGAAACGGAACTGGACCCCCAGCGCCTGCAAGACGTTGAACAACGGCTCGACGCCATCTACCAAACCGCGCGCAAACACAAGATTCAACCCGAAGAACTTCCCGAGCTGCAACAATCGCTGCAACACCAGCTCGAGCAGCTCGACGCAACCGATGAAAAGCTCGATGCCATGCGCCAGGAGCAACAGCAGGCGCTCAGCAACTACCAGAGCAAAGCCAAGAAGCTGAGCAAGCTGCGCAGCGCCGCCGCGTTAAAAATGAAAAAACGTATTGAGGGCAAACTGGGCGAACTGGCAATGAAACACTGCGAAGTGGAGTTTGCCATTATTCCTCTTGCTGACGATGAGCCGCACAGCCACGGCGCCGAAGACATCGAAATTCGCATTCGCAGCAACCCCAACGCCGCGATGGGCCCGCTGCATAAAATTGCCTCGGGCGGCGAATTGTCGCGTATCAGCCTGGCCATACAAGTCGTCACCGCCCAGGTTGCCGCCGTCCCGACAATCGTCTTCGACGAGGTGGACGTGGGCATTGGCGGGGCGACCGCAGAAATTGTCGGCCAGCTACTCAACGACCTGGGCAAACGCAGCCAAGTGCTGTGCGTCACCCACCAGGCACAGGTGGCCAGCCAGGGCGACCACCATATTCGCGTTAAGAAAACCGGCAACAAGACGGCCTTGCGAACCGAGCTGGAGCCGCTGGCAGAAGATCAAAAAATCGAGGAAATTGCCCGAATGCTGGGCGGGATAGCGATAACCGAGAACACCTTGGCACACGCCAGAGAAATGCTCGGCATACGCCACTGAACGCGGGCGGCAGCGCCGCCCGCAAGATAAGCGTTACTTCTTGGGACGAACGTACAACACCAAGCTGTGATCGACGAGTTCAAAGCCGCGCTCTTCCACCAGTTTGTGTTGGCGCTCTTCAATGACATCGTCGTAAAACTCGATCACCTCACCACTCTCCATACATACGATATGGTCGTGGTGCTCGCCCTTGGCCAATTCAAAAACGGAATGCCCGGCCTCAAAGTTGTGGCGCACCACCAAGCCGGCGGCCTCAAACTGAGTGAGAACACGGTAAACGGTCGCCAGGCCCACATCTTCACCAGACTCCATCAGCGAACGGTAGACATCTTCCGCACTGAAGTGCTGATTTTCAGCTTCGGCCTGCTCAAGCAGTTGTAGAATTTTTACCCGAGGTAGGGTGACTTTAAGCCCAGCTTTGCGGAGCTCTTGATTTTCGCTTGACATAAACCACTGACCTTAGCGTTGTGTTTAGGTTTGCGCTATTATCCCTGCCTCTGCGAGTGATTGGAACCCTGACTATGTTTTTGCGTATTGCTACCGCCAGCCTGGTAATTTTGCTTGGCGCCTGCAGCTCTCTGGAGTTTCCCGGCGTTTACCGCCTGCCCATCGATCAGGGCAACATCATCACCCAGGAAATGGTAGATCAGCTTGAAATCGGTATGAGCCGCAGCCAGGTTGAATACGTTATGGGCACGCCGCTGATTCGCGACAGCTTCAGCCCCGACCGCTGGGATTATGTGTACACGCTGAATAAAGAAGGCAAGCCCGCCGAGCGCCATCAGCTCAGCGCGTACTTCCAGGGCGACAAACTGGTGCGCATTGTTACCGACGTTAAACCCTCAGCCGAGGGGAAAATTAGCAGCAGCAGCGCCGAGGCCGACGCCCAAGCCGCTAGCGAATAAGCAGGTCAAGCCTGCTTGCGAGCCTTGGCTTTAGCCGCCCGCTGTTTGCGAACCTCTTTCGGGTCGGCGATCAGCGGCCGGTAGATCTCCACGCGCTCGCCATCGTTGAGCGCCTGCGCATCAGGCTTGCTCACCACCTTGCCAAAAATCCCCACATCCGCACTGGACAAATCCAGCTCGGGAAACTGGCTGTCCAGCCCCGACTGCATTACCGCATCGCGAACTGTCGACCCAGCGGGTAACTCTAACGCCACAATGCGCTGCTTATCCGCGAGTGCATAGGCGACTTCAACATGTACTGTTTGATTGTTATCCATATTGCTCTTTCGCACGTTTAACCAGGGCATCGACCAAATTATTGGCCACAGAATTAAATAATTGACGCGTCGCCGCACCCGCCAGCGCATTGCTCAACGCAAATCGCAGATGCAGGCTCACCTTGCAGGCTTTGTCACCCAGCGCCAGTAACTCCCATTCGCCGCGCAGCTTTTCGAAGGGGCCGTCGAGCAGCTCCAGCACAATGCGGCGCGGCGGCGTAAGCTGATTTCGCGTACTAAAGCTCATTTTGATCCCCGCTCGCGACAAATCCAGCCTCGCCTCCATCATCGACCCATCCGCCAGCAGTACCTCAGCGCCAACGCAGCCATCCATATACTGCGGATAAGCTTCAACATCGTTAATAAGCTGATATATCAATTCTGCTGAGTATGGCAGCAGCGCGCTGCGGCGAATATCGTTCATGCGGAGGGCTTCCGGTACTGGGTTATAGCTGTAAGCGCTGATACAAGCCTAGTGATAGCAGGCAAAGCAGCGCTGGCGGCGCAATATACCGCAACATACGCAACCAAAGCCAAAAAAAGCCCTGCTCCAGCCAGTGTTCCCGGCCACCGTAGACATTCTTGGGCACCCGCCACGCTGCAAATAACACAAAACACAGCGCGCACATCGGCAACAGAATATTCGCGACCGCGATATCCAGCCACTCCATCGCCGTTCGCGAGAACCACTGCAGCGGTGACGCCACCTGCAGCGATGCCAGGGAAAGCTCACCCACCGCAAACACCGACAAACCCACCGCAACCGCCGCCACCCAGCGCGGCAACGCCCAGCGCTCAACCAAATAGGCCACTACGGGCTCAAATAGCGCGACAACCGTCGTCAGCACCAAAATGCTCAACAACACATACAAGCCGGTACCGGCAATATCGCCAAAGGCCAAGTTGCCAAAGCTGTAAGGCAGGCTAATAAACAGCAATGCTGGCCCCTGGCCTGCCACAATATGCTGGTCGCTGACCAGGGCGATTAAGATCAGCCCGCCGAGCAGCATCGCCAAAGTATCGATAACAGCCAAGGCCAACAACTGGCGGGTAATCGAGCGCCCGGACGGGAAATACGCCCCGTAAGCCATCAGCGCCGCCGTGCCTAAACCGAGGGCATAAAACGCCTGCTGTAGGGCAGACAGCAGCGCCTGCCAGGAAAAGTCTCCCGGGCGGAAATCAAACAACGCACGCCACGCCGCGCCGTAATCCCCCAGCTCATAACTGAAATACAGCAAGCTGAGCATGACCAATAACAACACCGGCAACAGAATACGCAGCACCATGGCCATGCCACGGTTAACACTGATCGACGACAGCAACACCGCCAGCGCCACAAAAAAACCGTGCGCGCCGCGCGCCTCCTCGGGACTGGTCAGCAGCCGCTGGAATTCGCCCGCGATGGTATCGAGGCTCGCCGCCTCCATCACCCCTGACGACATTTTCATTATGTAGGTCAGCAACCAACTGGCAACAACCCCCAGGTTTGCCGCTAACAACAGCGCCGTTAGCGCCGCCAGCTGGGTGACCAAGGACCAGTGGCGAAACGCGCCAGAGAAATGGGCGATTTGATCCACCGCGTGAATGGGGTTGGCGCGGGCGCGCACGGCGATACGCACTTCGGCGATAGCCACCGGCAACACCACCAGCAACAAGAAGACGAGGTAAGCCACCAGGTATACCGCGCCACCATTGGCGGCGAGCTGTTGGGGAGCCTTCCAAAAGTTACCCAAACTCACAACAAGGCCGGTCGCGGCCGCTAGAAATGTCCAGCGACTTGACCAGATACCCTGAACTTTATTCTTCTTGAGGGCCATATACCGCCGGCGAAAGTCATCAAAGCAGCGCTATTTTTACCTTAGCGCCATAGGTTTTGCCAGCGAGTCACTCTATAATCGCCGCCATGAGCAAAAAGAAACCCAAGAACACTAGCAGCACGATCGCCCTGAATAAGAAGGCGAAGCACGACTACCACCTCACTGAAAAATTTGAGGCGGGCTTGGCGCTGCAAGGCTGGGAAGTGAAGAGTCTGCGCCAGGGCAAAGTGCAGATCACCGACACCTATGTGCTGCTAAAAGACGGTGAAGCGTTTCTGCTCGGCGGCAATATTACCCCACTACTCAGTGCCTCCACCCATTTTGTGACTGACCCCGGCCGCACGCGCAAACTATTGCTTCACAGCAGAGAACTGCGCAGACTGGAGGAAGCGACCCAGCAAAAGGGCTACACCTGCGTGTGTACCGCCCTGTACTGGAAAAAGCATTTGATAAAGGCGGAGATCGCCCTGGCCAAGGGTAAGAAAGATCACGACAAGCGCGAAACTGAAAAGAATCGCGACTGGGACCGCCAGAAACAGCGCATACTGCGCCAACACAATTCGTGAGTGACACACGCCCGAGCCGATGAAAACTCTCTACTTGTTAAGGCATGCCAAATCCAGCTGGGATGACGACCAGCTCAACGATGCCGAGCGCCCGCTGACCCGCCGCGGGAAACGAGACTGCGGCTTGGTCGCTCACCAATTAGAGCGCAACCATAAAAAGTTTCCGCAGGTATTTTGCAGCTCCGCCAATCGCTGCCAGGAAACCCTTCAGCGCTTCCGCACCGAATCAGATGTTTTCGACCACGCCGAGATACACATCACCGAAGACCTCTACACCTTCGACATGCAGCAGCTGCTCACCTGGCTCAAAGAGCTGGGCAACCAGTACGACAACGCCCTGATTATCGGCCACAACCCTGCATTGTTCGACTTAGTGAATTATCTCTATGACGGCAAACTGGACCAGCTTGGCACCTGCACCTTTGTCGAGCTGGAAATCAACGTTGAGTACTGGGACCAACTGCGCCCCGACAGCGCCAAGCTGCAAGACCTTATACGCCCCAAACAATTGCGCTAAGCCGCTGCACCAGGAAGCCATTGCCGCATGAGCGAGCCAGAAGTTCTCAAGAATATTCGCATCGTTCACGATGTTCTCATCCTCAAGAAAAGCCACAAGCTTATTCGCCGTATGCAGCGCGCACTGGCCCAGCCAGAGATTCACGGCTACCAGGTGTGGGGCTCGTCATTTTTGATCATGGACTACCTGCTACAACACCCTCCCCGCCGCGGCAGCAAAGTGATGGAAATCGGCTGCGGCTGGGGAATACTGGGTATTTTCTGCGCGCAGCAGTTCAAGTCCAAGGTGACAGCCATCGACGCCGACGAGCACGTCTTCCCCTACCTGGATGCCCACGCCCTGCTCAATGATGTCAGCATCACTCAGCGCGTAGCTCGCTATGAAGAACTCACCGCCAACGATATGAAAGGCCAAAAAATGGTGCTGGGCGGCGATATTTGCTTTTGGCCAAAGCTGGTACAGCCGCTTTTCAATGCCATTGAAACGGCTCTCGCTGCCGGCGTGAAAACCATCATTATCGCCGACCCCGGCAGGCCACCTTTCCACAAGCTCGCACGCAAATGCGAAAAGGCGTTTGGCGCCGAATTGATCGACTGGGAAGTGAGCCACCCCAAAAAGCAGAGCGGCGAATTGCTGGTTATTAAAGCCTAAACGTTAGCTGCGCTTCTTCTTAGCTTTTTTGCCTTGCGGGCGCGCTTTATAGTCCAGCTTAGCTAAGCGCGGCAGTTTGCCCGATTCCAGATAACTATGTATCTGCAACTGTGAGCGCACTCTTGGTGAACTCTTCTTGCGCGGACGAAAGGCGTTAGTTTGGCTGGGATCAATCACCCGCGCCTTCACATTGTCGGCCCACTGAATATCGATAATGTTCTGAATGCGCTGCTGAAGCTCGGGGCTGTATATCGGGCAAGTGACCTCAACGCGGAAGTCGATATTGCGCGTCATTAAGTCCGCCGATGAAATATAGTAACGAGGCTTGCCGCTATTGCGGAATATATACACCCGAGGGTGCTCCAAAAAGCCGTCGACAATACTGATGGCTTCTATATTTTCACTCAAGCCCTTCACGCCCGGCACCAAGGAGCACATGCCCCGCACAATCAAGCGTATCGGCACACCGGCCTGGCTCGCCTCATACAGCTTGTCGACCAGTTCGCGATCAACCAGATTATTGCACTTAAGCGTTATGCCACACTCATCGCCGCGCTTGGCCGCATCGATCTCTGCCTGAACATTTTCAATCACTCTATCGCGGCTATTCAGCGGCGAAACTGCAAGGTGCTGGAAGTTGTGCCGCTTGTAGGTGTAGGCAATAAAGTCAAAGACCTTCGCCACCTCATCGCCAATGGCTTGGTCGTAGGTAAGCAGGCTGAAGTCGGTATATACCTCAGCGGTCTTCTCGTTGAAGTTACCGGTTCCCACGTGGCTGTAGTATTTCTGAACGCTGCCTTCCTGGCGGCTAATAGAGATCAACTTGCTGTGCACCTTCAAGCCCGGCACACCCAAAATGACGTTAACACCACCATCGGTCAGGCGCTGCGAAAGGGCAATATTCGCCTCTTCATCAAAACGCGCCTGCAATTCAACCACCACCGTAACTTCCTTGTGGTTGGCCACCGCATTGAGCAGCGCGTCCACAACATGTGAGTTGGAGGCAACCCGGTACAGACTGATGCGAATAGACTTAACTGCCGGGTCGATGGCGGCGGTCTTCAGCAAATCGGTCAGGTAGTCAAAGCTGTGATACGGATAAAACAGCAGAAGGTCGCGCTCGCGCATGCAGCTGAGAATATTGTCCGCCGCATCAATCTCGGGCACGCGGATTTTCGGCAGCGACTTGCTATCGAGATAGGCCGGCCCCAGGTTGGGAAAGCGCATAAAGTCTTTGGAGTTGTGGTACCGCCCGCCGGGAATCATGGAGTCCAAACGGCCCAGCCCCAGGCGGCGCACAAGGTACTCCAACATGTCATTAGGCATTTGCGCATCGTAAACAAAACGCACCGGATCGCCTTTGCGACGACGCTTCAAACTTTGCGTCATTTTCTCCACAAAGGTTTGCGTCACTTCCTCGCCAAGCTCCAGCTCTGCATCGCGCGTTAGCTTAATGGTATAGGCCTCTGCCGAGTCCAGCGGGAACACGCCACGAAAAACCTGCGGCAGGCACACGCGAATCATATTCTCCAGGGCAATTAGCACCTTGCCTTTTTTACCGTTGCGCCCGGGAATGCGCACGAAGCGCTCGATCCGCGTGGTGGGCACTTCAAGCAAGGCAAAGCGCGTCTGCCCCTGATAGCTCAGCTTAATCGCCAAATAGATCGACGCGTCATTCAACTCCGGCATTGGGTTGGCTTCGTCCAAAACGATCGGCACCAGCTCTTGCTGAATGTGGGCATGGAAATAATTGCGCACATACTCAATCTGAGAATCGTCGAGCTGCTTCTCGTTGATAACGTAAATCTTGCGGCGGCGCAGTTCTTTAAGGTTGGCGTTATAGGTCGACTCAAAGCGATGTTGCAGCTTCAACACCTTCTGGCGAATCTCTTCCAACAGCTGCTTGTATTCTTCTTGCTTAGAGGGCGTGGAGAACGCGGCCAGACGACGCACATCGGCAACACGAACACGAAAGAACTCATCCAGGTTGTTGGAAAAAATACCGAGGTAACGAATGCGCTGAATAATCGGCACTGACGGATCGGCCGCTTCCTGCAACACGCGATCATTAAACGACAGCCAGCTCAGCTCCTTGGCTATCCACGCTTTATCGGTGTTCGACTCCGCCATATCAGCAACCCTTACCCTTCAATAAAACACAACGTCGCGCGCGAGCTTAGTTGTTATACATGTCAGCAGTATTACAGTGTACGACGGTCGCAATTACCTTGCACAGGCCTTACACTCAGCCTTCGCATTGGGAATTAATACATGGCACAAAACACCGATTCTTACGCTGCGCTGGACCTCGGCTCAAACAGCTTTCACCTTCTGATTGCCAGTTTTCAAGACGACAAACTTCGCATTATCGACCGCCACAAAGATATGGTGCGCCTTGCCGCGGGCCTAAACGACGACGGCGTACTGAGCGAAGACGCCCAGCAGCGCGCCCTCGACAGCCTGGCCAAAGTCGCCAACCGCCTTCGCGGCGTGCCGCGCAGCCAGGTGAGAATAGTCGGCACCAATACCCTGCGCGCCGCCAGCAACGCCAGCGACTTTATGCAGCGCGCCGAAGCCATACTCGGCCTGCCCATCAACATTATCTCGGGTACAGAAGAAGCCCGGCTGGTCTATCTTGGCGTGGCCAATGACCTCGCGGTAGAAAAGCAAAAACGCCTGGTTATCGATATTGGCGGCGGCTCCACCGAGCTTGTTGCCGGCAAGCAAAACCCCAAGCTGCTGGAAAGCCTGCCGATGGGCTGCGTGAGCTACAGCATGCGCTTTTTCAACAACGGCGACATTAGCGAGAAGGCCTTTAAGCGCGCCGTCAACGCCGCCCGCCAGCTCATCTCCCCCTATGTAGAACAGTACAAAGACCAATGGCAGGAAGTGGTCGGCTCCTCCGGCACCATACGCGCCATCAGCAAAATCGCCGCCGAAATGGCGCTGTGCGACACCGGGCAAATTACCCGCGACGCCATGCAAGCCATCAAACAACAGCTGCTAAAAGCCAGCCACACCAGCGAACTGCAACTGCCCGGACTCAGCGACGACCGCCGCGACGTTATCCCCGGCGGCTTTGCCGTGCTCTATGCCCTGTTCAAAGAAATGGACATACCCGAGCTGCATATCTCCAGCTACGCCGTGCGCGAAGGCATTATTTACGACCTGGCCGGCCGGCTGCACCACAAAGACCGCCGCGACGAAACCATTCGCCAACTCATCGAGCAGTACCACATCGACCCCCTCCAGGGTGACCGCGTCGCCCAACTGTGCAAACGCTGGCTGCCCGCGCTGGAGCCGCGCATGAACAGCGACTACCAAGAGGCGGAAAAACTGCTGGTCTGGGCCGCGCAATTGCATGAACTCGGGCTGGCCATTGCCCACGGCGGCTACCACAAGCACGGCGCTTACATACTGAAGAATGCCGACTTGTCGGGCTTTTCCAGACAAGAACAAGCGCGGCTCAGCATGCTGGTACTCAACCACCGCCGCAAACCCAAAAGTCTGGGTATTGCCGAATACGGCGTCACGCCCGACTGGGTAATGATCAGCCTACTGCGCCTGGCCTGCCTGTTTTACCGACGCCGCCAGGCCTTCGAACTCACCCACGATATCACCCTGCAGAGCCCCGAACCCGACCTTATCGAGCTAAACGTGCCCCAAAGCTGGCTGGACGCCAACCCACTCACCGCCGCCGACCTCTGCGACGAAGCCGAGCTGCTTGCTAAAAGCGTGAACATCCAGCTAAAAATTCAGCCCCAAGACCCCAAGCAATGAACTTTGCTAGTGCCGCTGTAGTCGAAGTGGTACGATACGCTATTGCAGATTTCGGGGCCGATTTGGATTCGACGCCGGTTACAAAACTCTGTGGTGCATGCCGTGAGGACAGCGAATCACGTAAATCCAAAGCTGTTAACTTATAGTTGCCAACGACGACAACTACGCTCTAGCGGCCTAAACCCCGTTAGCGGTTGCTACCGGATGCTTGTAAACGGGACGCAACCGTCAGATAGAACAAGCTAGCTGTGACGTTTGTCTGAGACCGATCAGCGAAACCTTTAATCAGAATCGCCAACTACGTCCTGACCGTTGGGCTGTAAGCGGCTAAATCAATAAACGGAAGCTAAGCATGTAGAGCCCCGAGCGGCGGACTGGCGGACGGGGGTTCAATTCCCCCCGGCTCCACCAATTGAAAAAGGCGACCTGATCTCAGGTTGCCTTTTTTTATGCCTGCTCAACGGCACTCTTTGTAGTATTTATCCGAGTAGTAGCGACGCGAACGCTTCAGGCGATTCCCTTCATCGCCGCGATAGCCATTGCGCATTCTCTTCTCTATACGCTCAATCTCAGCTTCATAGCGCTTACACCTTGCACCACCCTGCGACCGAGGCGTCTTCTTAATAACGTGGGCGGTACTTCGCGCGTTGGCCGGGCTCTGCCTCGGCTTCGGTACAGGCGTAGCCGGCACCACGTGAACAGGCGGGGTATCAATGTTGCGGCGCTTGTAGGGCAACCCATTATTCGGCGGTTCATCTGAGAATTGCTTCTGCCCCGCCTCGTCCACCCATTCATACACAGCGGCTTGGGCAACCCCCGCCATCAACACCACCGCTATCCATAGCCACTTCATTTCGCCTCCCTACGAACCGTCACCAACTATTGCAGGCATAGTAGCGACTCAACGCCAACGATACACCCAGAAACGACAAGCGCTTTAGACATTGGAGCGAGGTTTCGCTCCTTGGGTTGGCTTGAGTTAAGATGAAAAACGTCTCCATTGAAGGAGGCTACGCAGCAATCAAGGATGCACTCGTACATGGGCGACTCAAAGAGCCTAAGACCTCATCAGGCAAGCGGAAAATCCATCTTCATTCAAAAAGCCATCGAGGCGCTTCCAGCTCAGAGCTGCTTGCACCAACATGATGAATTCGCATTTACTGACCCTCAATTCGGAAGACGCTGGGCCTCAGACCAACCGTTTCGAAAACGAGTATGGCTTCCTGCCCTCGATAAATCGGGCGTAAAATACAGGGAGTGATACCAGATAAGACATATCTTTGCTTCACAGATGCTAAAAAACCCAATATGGCTAGCGTCTTACATGGGGCATAACGACTGGGGAATGATAAGGAAAGTATATGGCAGATGGATCTCTGAATGACGAGCTAGCCCCCTGGGAAAAAGACAAACTTAACAGGAAGGAAGAAGGCGACTACCTAGAAACGATTCTGGAAAGATTATATACAAACGGAAAAACCAGCCACGTTATTAATATAGATGCCGAATGGGGACTGGGAAAAAGTGTATTTTTAGAAGAGCTCGGAAAATCTCTGTCTAAAAATCATTACGTCATTCAATTCAACGCATGGGAGAATGACTATTCTGAAACCCCATTTGAATCCCTTATATGCGAACTTGTGGATCAGCTTCCCTCTAGCAACGAGTTTGTCAGCATCAAACGGAGAATCATTGACGCAGCGTCCAAAATTGATCGAACGTCTGCCTTAAAAATGGGGTTAACTCTCGCAACTGGAAATAGGGATTTCTCTGAAGATACTGTCAATGCAGTAGCAGGCGTTATTACCCCTAGAGATAACGACCTACTAAAAAGGCACCGTGAAAAGAAAAAAGTAATTGGAAATTTTAAAAAATCCCTAAAGAAACTTTACACAATTGTAGACGGACCAGAAGAAAACAAAAAATACCCGCCAATATTTGTAATGATAGACGAGCTGGATCGTTGCAGACCGACCTTCGCTGTAGAACTTCTCGAATGCGTGAAGCATTTATTCAACATCGACGGATATTATTTTTTGGTTGCAACCAATACAAATGAACTCGCTCACACCATAAAGTCTATATATGGCCTAGGATTTGATGCCAAGACTTACCTTAATCGCTTCTTCGATTCGTACTTTACGCTATCTAAACCAAGCCTAGACCTCTACCTTGACCATCTAGACAGCGAAATCAACATCCTAGAAAAACTACATACTCCACATTATGTAACGGCCACACAAAGCAGAACCCCCAAAACTGACAACAACCCAATCCATTTTTTATCTGAAATATTCAACCAGCTTGACCTCACTCTTCGCGACACCGAACAGTGCTACTCCAAAATTGAAGCCTGCATACTCTCTAGGAACGAAAATAAAAAAGAGTTTCATGTGATTATCCTTGGTTTCCTGGTTGCACTCAGCCTTCGCCACAGCGAAAGCTACACAATACTTAAAAACAAAAAAGACCTAAGCAACATAAAAGAAATCATGGGGCATAGGCATACGAAGGACTCAAGACGGTACTGCTTTGTCACTTCTCGTGACCGAAACTCACTAAACCGCGAGATAACTAAATATTACACGCTATCAGACATGATATTCGATTGTTTTTCGTTTATAGAAAAAGAGTTCACTGAGCTAAATAAAGAGGAATTCAAAGATAGCTTCAAAATACAATTGCAGACCTACGTCTTAGAAGATGCTATAAGTGACTCTGAAAAGAGAATTAAAACTGGACCCAGCCTTGACGACTACTTTGACGCCGTCGACAGGGCTGGCCACATTAAATCCACAAGCTAGGCACACAGAACATTAAATGGCCGAATTTAAGAGTATTTCCTGGGGCTCAATTCCCCCCGGCTCCAACAACTAAAAAGGCCAACCCATCTGGGTTGGCCTTTTTTTTTACCGCCCGTTCAACTTAACCATTCATCAGCAAGTGAACCCAGATACTGGCGCCGTAGCCCAGCGCGATAACTGGCGTCCATTTCAGGTGACTGAAGAAGGTGTATTGGCCTCTTGCCTGGCCCATTAGCGCAACGCCGGCGGCTGAACCAATGGAAAGCAAGCTACCACCCACCCCGGCAGTCAGGGTAACCAACAGCCATTGTGAGTGCGGCATATCGGGGCTCATGGTGAGGACGGCGAACATAACCGGGATGTTGTCGACGATGGCCGACATGATACCCACCATAATATTGGCGCCGGTATTGCCCAAGCCGCCGTATACCAGGTCGGACGCGACGCTGAGGTAGCCGATAAAACCCAAGCCGCCCACGGCCAGAATAACGCCGTAGAAGAAGAACAAGGTGTCCCATTCGGCGTGAGCGATTTTGGCAAACACGTCGAAGTTGTAGGGGTCGTCGGACGAGCCCGGCGGGTTCTCTGTTCCCTGATTCCAGTTTTTGGATTTTTGGCGAAGGTAATAGCCGTAGAACTTGAGGTAGGCCAGGCCGGTCATCATGCCGAACACCGGCGGGATGTGCAGGAAGTTGTGGAAGCTGATAGCAGTAACGATAGTCAGCAGGAACAGGCCAACAATCACCAAACCGCCATATTTCATTTGTACCTGGCTGCCGCCCGATGCTGGCGGCGTGCCGCTGGGCAGGGCAAATTGCATGATGACGGCAGGCAACAGGAAGTTCACCGCACTGGGGACAAACAGCACAAAGAATTCTTTAAATTCAATAACGCCTTTTTGCCACACCATCAACGTGGTGATGTCGCCAAAGGGGCTGAACGCGCCCCCCGCATTGGCGCCCACCACGATGTTAATACAGGCAATGGCCACGAACTTGGGCTGGCCGACGCCTACCGCCAACACCACCGCACACATAATTAATGCCGTGGTGAGGTTGTCGGCAATGGGGGATATAAAGAAGGCCAGAATACCCGTTAGCCAAAACAGCGCGCGGTAACTAAAGCCCCGCGCCACCAGCCAGTTACGCAGCGCCTCAAATACGCCGCGTTCCAGCATGGCGTTTATGTAGGTCATTGCTACCAGCAGAAAGAAGAATAGCTCGGCGTATTCCAGGAAGTTGTGGCGAATTGCCACCTCCACCTCGTGGGGTCGCCCGTTGCCGTTGTAGACCACGGCAATGAGCATCCAAATAATACCTGCGGCGAGCAGCACGGGTTTGGATTTGCGCAGGTGTATTTGCTCTTCCAAGATCACCAGCACATACGCGGCGACAAATACTGCAATGGCAACAAAGCCCACCCAGTGCTGGGTAAGGTCCATTGCGGTGGTATGCGCCTCTGACGCCTGCGCCGCAATAGCCGTTAGCCAGGCAATAGCAAACACTATTCCTCGTTTCATTAAGGTTCTCCCATATGGTGTAAAAATTCTGCTTGGAACGGGCCGTCGACCGAAAAATCGCGATCGGGTATGTCGAGATGACGGGGCGTTCGCTCGCCGGTAACAAGGTGGACGTGACTCAGCGACACGGCGTGTGCGAGCCGAATAGGGGCACGAAAGGACACAACTCAGGTTGAACCGGCGACAATCGCCGGGACTATACGCCTACTGTGGCGGACGCACTATTCGACTTTTGTACAAGGCGAAGGACTGCTGCGACAAACTGCACTGTTACGGCTGAAAAACTTGGCGCGGAAGGTAGCAGCTTTAGCAGGCTGCGCATTGATCTAGCGCAAGATCCGGCGTGAAAACCGACTCAATTCGGCAACCACAATGCGCAGATGCCTATGCTCTGCTCAATGGAACTTTCTCAACGCCCCGCTGACACAGCCCCAATAGCACCAACATATTGTTCGTTACTTGGGAGGCAGGTATCCACAAAAAATCGCCAGCGATAAGGAGAATAATCGTGATGTCACTGCGACCAGCAACGCGCTTGATCGCCCTTCTATTCATTCCACTCCTCTTTTCCGGGCATACCCTTCACGCAGCACCGCCGACGACCAGTGATAGCTCGTCGGTCCTCGCAGAGTTACTTGAGAACGAAGGCGCCCGCAACGCGTTGATTGAGCAGTTGCGCAACCCATCCAAGGCAGTAAATACCAGCGACGCCCCCGACAAAGAGCAAGCATCGTCAGAGGACGATACATCGCCCTCGAACAGCGATGCCAGCGGTAGTAAAGACTCACTTGCCCGCCAGCTTGCAACACTAACCGCTGCCGCTGGCGAGAATTTCAAACAGCAGCTGGCGACGCTGGCAACAAGCGTCGAGGCGCTGACTCACAGCGACGACAAACACCGCGTCGATTTGGCCGCTATTGTTCGCGCCGCAAGCCACCTGGCCCTGCTGGCATTCGCGACATTCGCGCTGTTTTTTATTCTGCATCGCGCCGCCAAGTCGCTGTTTGCTGGTATTGATGATTGGGCGGTGCGCGGGTCCCGCAAATTCGCCATGCTGAGAACCGTGGCCGCGGTAAGCGCCGCCGGGCTGGTGGATTTAGCAACGGTGTTGCTGGCCTATGCGTCGGGTCACGTTATTGCCTCGCAGCTGTCTGCCGAGGCCGGCGCCGATAGCACTCGCCTTGCGCTGTTTCTCAATGCGTTTTTGATCGTTGAGGGAATAAAACTGGTGCTGCGGGCGCTGTTTGCCAGTCGCTTTCCGGCTCTGCGGTTGTTGCCGCTTAATCAACGGCAAGCAAAGTACTGCAATCGGTTTTTCGCCAACATCACAGGCTTTACCGGCTACGGCATTATGGTGCTGGTGCCGATTGTGAACGCCAATGCCTCGGAGGCGCTCGGCAGCGCGCTGAGCACCAGCATTGTGCTGCTCGCTGCGCTGTACTACACCGCCACCGTTTTACTAAACCGAAAACGCTTGCGAGACCAGCTATTCGGCAGGGCTGCCAACTATCAGGGCAGCCGCCGCATCGCCCTGCGCCTGCTGGCGCGCAGCTGGCATTTACTGGCGCTGGCCTACGCACTGGTGGTGGTCTTTACCAGTTTGCTGCGGCCCGAAAGCGCCCTGCCCTTTGTGGCACTCGCTACCTTGCAGACCGCCACCTATGCCGGTCTGGGTGCATTGCTGCTCGTTGTTCTTCGCCAGTTGATCGGCAGGGAGCTGCGGCTTTCTGAGTCGATCAATGAGCAACTGCCCCACCTTCAAAAACGCCTGAATACCTACATCCCCACCGGTTTACGGATACTGCGAGGGCTGGTGACCGCCGCAATTGTTGTGTGGTCACTCGACGCCTGGTCGGTGTTTGACCTGGGCCAGTGGTATGCCACTGAAGTCGGCCGCAGCACGGTGTCGTCGCTGGTTGATATTCTGCTCATCCTCGCCCTGGCCGCCGGCTTGTGGATTGCACTGGCCAGCTTTATCGAACACCGCCTTTCCCCCACGGGCATGGCCAATGCCGCACGCGCTGCCCGCGCAGAGACGCTACTTGGCCTGTTCCACACCTCCCTTGCTGCGGTCATTATTGTGATGACAACCATGATCGTGCTGTCGGAAATTGGCGTGGACATCGGCCCACTGATCGCGGGTGCCGGGGTGCTCGGCCTAGCGGTCGGCTTTGGCGCGCAAAAACTTGTGCAGGACGTGATCAACGGCATATTTATACAACTGGAAAATGCCATGAACACCGGCGACTACGTGCACGCTGGCGGCCATGAAGGCACAGTTGAACGCGTGGGCATTCGCTCGGTTGCCTTGCGTGACCTGTTCGGCACCTACCATATTGTGCCCTTCTCGTCGGTGGATGCGGTGTCGAACTATACGCGCGACTTTGCTTACCACCTTGGCGAATACGGCATCGCCTATCGCGAGAATATCGACAAAGCCATTGAGCACTTACAGGCGGCCTTTGAGGAGTTGACAAGCGGTGAGCACAAGCAAGACATTCTCGAACCAATGCAAGTGGCGGGCGTGTCGGCACTGGCCGACAGCTCGGTAAACATTCGCGTATTGATCAAAACCGCGCCCGGTATGCAGTGGGCCGTTGGCCGCGCCTACAATCGCTTGGTGAAAATGCACTTTGACGACGCCGGCATTGAAATCCCCTTCCCGCATACCACCTTGTATTTTGGCGAGGACAAGAACGGCGACGCACCAGCCGCCAATGTGCGCTTGGCCAGCAGCGATGGTGATGTTGTGGCCAGTCAGGATTCGGCGCGCTAGCCACCGGCATTCATCACCAAGGCGACCAGCACAATTTGTGGCACCGTCAGCAGCGGCAAAAACAACGCCGCCTTCCAGCTGGCGGTGCGCTCCTTCATCACCATAATTTCGGTGTAGTCGGTGCTTGCGCCCGTCATTAAAAACGCAAAACTGTTTCCGGGGGCGTTCGCTCTGGTTAACAGGTCTGCCGCAATCGGCGTGGAGCCTTCGGAGCACACCTCGATAATCGTGGCCGCCACAATCGTTGCCCCCAGGCCCAATAAGCTCGGCCCGAAATAACTGGAAAAGATATCCGCCGGCACAAAGCTCTTTAGGGCAACGGCAAGCACAATGCCAAACAACACCCAGCGCATCACCATACGCGACTCTTTTATGCCATCGACAAACATGGTGAATACAAAGCGCTTATCAAAACGCGTGTCGCGCAGGCCTGCCCTTGCCTGCGACCAAAAGTCGAAATTTTCGGGCAGCGCAAGCGTGTTGGGGTTAGTGGGCAATACCCCGCGCCGCACCAATGCATCAAACAAGCAGCCACTAATCACGGCAATTAGCACCGATGCAAGAATGAACACGACCGTCCACTTCAGCCCGATCAGGGCGACCAATATCAAGGTGAGGGAAAAGGAGTTCCAGGGGCTGGCGATAAGAAAGGCCATCACTTGCCCCAGGCTGGCGCCGCGCTCATAGAGTTTGGCACCCACCATTAATATGCCGTGATTACACAGGTCGAGCAGCACGCCTGCCGCGGTGGCCCGAACAATGCCGGTGAAACCGCCACCGGCGCCCAATACGCTTATTACAAACTCTCGCGGTATGCGCGTTAACAGCGAGAGCATCACTACCCCCAGAGCCATGCCCCACCACATGGTATTCACCAGGTTTTCGGTGGCCTCCGCTGCGGTGTGCAGCCAAGTGGGCAGGGCGTCGCTGGCCACCAGCGCCAGCGCGTACAGTACAGCGACAATTGCCATAGAGCCCCACAGCAACACATCAAAGGACCGCTTGCTGTGGCAAGAGGGTGAATTATTGTGGTGGGAGGTATCGCAAGTAGACATTCGGCGCTCCAATTCACGGCTCGCTCACAGTGAATCAAAACCCCGAAGGCTCTGCAATGCTAGTCGTTTTGTTCAACCCAGAGGCTGATCGCCAGCAGTAATACCGCGACCATCACATACGGCGCGGTGGCATGAAAAGCATAAATAAACGTGCCCAACATAGGCCCGACGACCACGCCGACGCCCTGCGCCGCGGTGACCGTACCGGCAGCAGCGCCCTGCTCTTCTGAAGAAACCGAGTTTGCCGCCAGCGCCGACACCGAGGGATATACCCAGCCCATCCCGGCGGCCGCCAAACCAAAACACGCCCACAAGCCCCACACTGATTCAACCCACACGCTGACCATAAAACCACAGGCCGACACCAGTGCCCCGATGCGAATTAGCCGCGCCGGCGGCTGGGATAATTTGCGCAAAATACTCTGCGAAGTAATTAACGCCACGCCCACCACCGTTAGCGCAATACCAGCTACCTGAGCGGCCTCGGGCGCGGGAAGCCCGAGCTGATCCAGGGCAAAAAAGCCCACCGTGACCTGAGCAATAGAGACCGAAAATGCCGCAGAGAAGGCCACCACAATGGGGCGTCGCAGGCGACTATCCTGCAGCTTGGGGGCGCGCGTTACCGGCGCCGCCTGAGGCGGTTGCCGAGGAATACGCCACCACACCAGCACCAGCGCCAAGACGGGAAGAACGGCGGTCACGTACATGGGAAAACCCAGCCCGTAGGGCGCCAACAAGCCGACGAAGCCCGGCCCGATCACCATGCCCGCGCCACTGGCTGCGCCGAGTAGTGCCATAGCTCCGGCGCGCTTATCCGGCTCGACATTGTCTGCAACCGTAGCGGCTGCCGTGGCCGGCACCGCGGCGTAGAACAGGCCCACCACCACCCGCCCGACAACCAGACCGAGAAAGGCTAGCATCGGCAGTAATTGGTGGCGCAGTGACAGGTCGATAAACAAGCACAGGCCAAAATAACTCACCGTAAAACCTGTTAGCCCGATCAACATAATCGGCCTGCGGCCGTGGCGGTCACTCAGGCCGCCCCACCAACGTGCGCACAGGATCCAGGTGAATCCCCCCATCGTCATGGCGGCACCGATATGCCAGGGCTCAAGCGACAAAATACGCGCTACTGGGCCCACCAGGGCAACAAAGGCCATGATCGCCAAGGTGCAGCTAAAGTTTTGAAACATCAACGGCGCAAGGCTGAAGGCCGGTGAAGGCAACTCAGGTGAGGCACTCGCCATAGTGGGATCCTGTTAGGGCGTCGGGAAGGTTTTCTACCCGGGCGACAATAAACAACTCTCTATAGCAGTGCAATCTCGGCAGCGGCCACCCAGCAAGGCGCTATGGAAACTGAGCAGCGAATCATATTTTTTACTGCGTTTTACCTACCTAGCAAGGCAATTCTCCTTCAGCTATGATCGCTGCTATAAATAACCTTCGGTGATATAAACCGTATGTGGCACCATGGATGGCTGTGAACACGACCCGCCTTACCAACGTCGTAGCAGGGAGTATCGTCGGTATACTGCTGCTATTTTCTACTGCGACATATGCAGAAACGGCGTGCCATTTTGATTGGGATGGACATGCTGAACCCTTTGTTGCCTTAGCGGGCCCGTGGTGCGCAACACATGATGACGCCAATGGCGTGCTGTCGATACCGGGCACTTGGTACAACAAGAAGCTAGCCGGCCAGCCCATCCCCGGCAGCGCGTCTGTTCGCTATTACGTGCATGTGAATCACCCTGAGCTCACCCATCCTCTGGTTCTGCGTCTACCCCGCCCCTACGATAGTTACCGCCTTTACGTAAACGGCCAAATGCTGCTGGCCACAGGTCACTACCGCGCAGACGGGGCCGCCGAGCGCTATCCCCACTACATACAGTTTCAGCCTCAAGGCAGTGTAAGCACTATCGAAGTTGATGTTTACAATCAGCAATTTATGGCGGGTGGCATGCGCTCCCCGCCTCGCATCGGTAACGCCGACAGCATGTATGAATCCCGCGCTCGCGCGCTCGCTATTGAAGGCTTTCAATCAGGGTTACTAGCCTTGATGGCTTTTATACAACTGGCTCAGTTCGCCGCCGCACGCCGGGTTTATGCTGCGCAACTTTTCTTCGGGCTAACGTGCCTGTCTGTTGCCATATTCTCTGGCTTAGGTGGAGAACAATGGCTCAGCTTATTGCTAAAACATTGGGGACTAGCCCCTGACTTAGCGCTGCGATGGGCGATGATACCTCTGGCGATTCTTGGCCTGACCGAGTTCAGCTCACTGCTATTTCCCGATGAATTTCACCGTCGCCCCCGTCAGTGGTGGCGAGTGATTGCCGGCCTCTTTCTTATTGCCTGCATTGTGGTAGATGGGCGCCCGTTAGCTCTACTATTTTGGTTAATGGAGTGCGCAGCACTACTAATGTCGGCGTATGTTCTATACGCCACCTTTCTAGCTGCAAAACACAAGCGTCCAGGGGCTCTCTCACTGACCGTGGTTTACGGCATTTTATTTATCACCGTGATGCGCGATATTGCGGTGGATTTTCAGGGTCAGTACTTAGGAAATCTCGGCCCTACAGGCATGGTTATCTGTCTTGTCTGGCAGGGCCTGTTATTGGCCCGCCAAAGTGCTAGGGATTATAAGAAATCGGTGGATTTAGTGCGGCAACTAGAGCAGGCAGAGGCCGTAAAGGATGAGTTCTTAGCCAATACATCCCACGAGCTTCGCACCCCCCTACAAACCATTATTGGGCTCGCGGGCATAGACAGCCAAGTAGACGATCAACGAGGGCACAACGCCGCTTTAATCGGCGATACCGCACGCAGATTAGCATTGCTAGTAGACGACCTGATGGACCTAACGCGTATGCGCCATCAGGGTATTCATGTCCAGGCCACCCCGCTGGCAGTGCGCGACGAATTTGAAACTCTTCAACAATTATTCTCTCCAATGATACGCCATCGCGATCTGCGCATCGTCATCGACCTAACTGACGATATGCTAGCCGTTCGCGCCGACCCCAAGCGGCTGCGCCAGGTACTCTACAACTTACTCGGCAATGCCGTTAAGTTCACCGCTGAGGGCGACATAACACTCTACGCATACCCCTGTGAGGGGGCAATTCGGATAGGAGTGCGGGATACTGGCCCAGGCATGGGCAGCAAGCAGTTGCAGCTCGCGCGCCAGCGCTACCAACAAGGCTCAATCGCCAGCGAGGGCGTAGGCCTCGGCCTACCTATTAGCCATGGAATACTGCACGCACATGGTTCTGCCTTGGAAATTAACTCGACGCTAGGCATCGGCACCGACTGCCATTTTTTGCTCCCGCAGGCCTCACTGACACAACAAACTGCACCCGTAAGAGCGCCGAGTCAGGACAGTCCGCCAAGCACGCGTGCACCAATAGCAGACTCTCTGCCCGAGTCTGACTACATATTACTGGTCGACGATGATGGCTGTATCCTCGACACACTCACACAGGTTCTAAGCTCGCTGGACTACCCCGTTATTGCAAAAAGCCGGGTAGATGACGCCTTATCACTGATCAACGACCGACCACCCGCACTACTAGTCTTAGACCTAATGATGCCCGCTGTTTCCGGCTTTGAAATAGTAGAAATGTTGCGCCAGCACTACAGCCCGAGTCGCTTACCGATTCTGGTTCTCTCAGCTCGCCAAGCGGAAAGCGACCAACAACGGGCCTTATTGCTGGGCGCCAATGACTTTCTGGTCAAGCCGTGTGAGCCTTTGGAGTTGTGCAACCGCGCCGAAGCTCAGTTGGCGCTACGCGAAAACTATCGTCATCGCTGGCTGCAACGACTGGAAGAGCAAGAGCAGGACCACATTATCAACGAGCTGCTACGGAGCGATCGCCCGGTAGTAGTGACTAATACTCAGGGTAAACTGCTGCTGGGGAATGAATCAGGAAAGAAAGCCATTGCATCAGGGCGCGAGCAAGCCGAGCTGAATCTGCCTCTACAGGGACAAAGACGCTTGCTGCTTTGGCCCACCAAGCACTCACAACAGAGCCCCCGTAGTTTGCTAGTCGCCGCTATGCGAGAAGCCGTTAGATGCTGGGAAGAAGATGGCCGCAGTCGAATTCAGCTCGCCGAACAATCAGGGCAGTGGCGTGTGCAACTTGACGGCAGTACCGCTCGGTCTAGAACGTTTGACCGCTATACTTCGCTCGCTTCTCTACCAAAGCGACCTAACGTTGATCGTATTATCAGCACCGTTCGGCATGTTGAGCAGCATTTACCCGCCTCCGGGGTCGAGCTGCAAAATCTGCTGGCCCGCATTGAGGCCCTGCGCTCGGTCAACCCCCGAGTATTTATCTCCCAGTAAGCCTCATTCTCGGTTGTTACCAGTTTTTACCATCCACGTTATGACTGTTAGCAACATGTATAACCAACTGATAAATATGGCTTTTCTGTAATAGTTCGGCTCTTCCTCCGACTGCCCTAGTGTTTGCTCGTGGCACCGGCTAAACGACAATAACTTCCCTAACCACTGTCCAGCAGGCTAGAAGCGTCGTTCTAGCAAAAAGGGATTTCCGCTATGCAGACACGTACATGGGTGACCATCCTCATCATCGCAATAACCAGTGCCTGTGGCGGCGGTGGCGGCGGCGGAGGCAAAAGCACTTCACCACCGCTGGAACCTGAGGCGTTTTTTGCCGAGGTGGTCCGCAAGCCTTTCGGTAGCACCCAGCGCGACTGCGCAGTATCTCTATCAAACAACCAGGGCACGGTCGGAGATATCGTCCGCATTGCCAATGTTCCCCCAGAAATGATGGATCACGCGACGATAAGGGTCATTTCTGACAGTTCAGATGGCGAACCCAGTTACGGCTTGGCGTTGCTTAGAAATATCCCTAGCGAGGAGGGAAGCCTTGAGTTCTCGGTTCCTATCAACCCCAATGGCGACCTCGACGGTGGCACGGTTGAACTTGAGCTAGGTGATGGTGTGCGCTACTGCCAACGACAAAGCTTTGTCATTCAAGCGCTGCCAGAGGCAAACCCCGCCGCCGCCTCTGCCCTGGCGGACACCTTGGAGAACTGGCTGGAAGCAGTCATCGAAATATATGGACAAGACCCACAAACGATCCGAAATACTCAGCTACGCGACCTGGATGAATCCCTCTACCTGCTGAAGCTCTATCAAATTATGTTTGAAGGCGGCCCAGAAGCGATTATTCCGACTCTGCAGGACGCCGCTGCCGACGATGACCTTCTGACAGAACGCCTTCTGACAGCCATCGACTTGGAAGGAGCTTATGCCGAACAACTCACACAGTTCGCGATGCTTCCCCCGCTCACTCTGACACAACAGGCTGGACAAGCCGAAACGCGCACAAGACAGCTTCGCAATGGCAGCGCTAGCTGTGAAATCACCCTTCCTTCGTTGAGCTATGACTTTGCTGGAGCCGACGACATCGCCCCGGTAATGCGCATAGCCAACTCACAGGCGGTTGCCAATGAAGTTTTCAGTTCGATCAACACCGCTGCGGGCTCTATCGGCCTGATTCCTCACCCCGCGGTGAAAGCAGCTGCCGGGATTGTGGGCGCTGCAGGCCTTGCGCTACAAACCAGCTACGGAATAGTGACAGACCTCCTGCCTTCCAACTGGGGCACACTGACGTTTACCGTAACCCCGACTTTGTGGCATGAGGACCGCCCAGAAACCTTGCTTGGCCAGGTAACAGATGCCAAAGCCGAGGCCTTTAGCCGCTCTCACAATTTCAGCAAAGATGTGGTGAACCATGCATTCGCTGCCGCAACGATTCTAGGGGGGCCCGCAATTGGAAAACGCGTACCCGCTGGAAAGCTCAACGGAGTGTCCGTGGCAGATGACTTACTGGGTGGTGTCTCACTCGCAATACAGGACACCATGAACAGTGCGATTGAAGAAGCCTCAGACTTTTTGACAGTCTGCGTTGAAAAACAAAGCTTCGGTTTAATCGATGTTTCAGAAGACCGCTGGAGCCAGGCGAATATCAACGGTAGCGCCATCGTATGGACATCACAACGCGACAGGGAATTCATTGGCAAGCGTCTTGGCGATGCAGAGATCGAGTTGGTCATTCGCGAATCTGAATTTGGCTCCAGCAAAAAAGCTTCGCGAAACGTAACCACAGGTCGTGCCGATGTCGTTAGCAACGTGGCATCAATAAGTGTAAAAGAGCCCGGCGAGGTAATCACCGTCGAAGCGTCTCGGCCCGATGGCGCTTATTCTCGAGACCAAATTGGTATTGAGGTTATTCCCGCTTCGGCTGCGGTATTGCAGAACACGGTCCACTACGACAATGACCGCGTTGTATTCACCCTCAAAACCAGTACCGAATCTAAAAAATATCCCTTTGAACTGCGCCTTTTCCCCACCGGGAAAATGCTCGAACCCCTCGACTCATCAAGGGATGAAATCGTAAAAATACTTAACGAGGGAACACTGACTATCAACTACGAAAAAGACTGTGTGAAACCTGGCGACAGCATCGTCTTTTCCGCAACACTCGATGGCTTTGCCGACAATGAACAGTCTGTCGTATGGGATGTCTTTGGCGCAAGCGTAGTAGACAGCGATGAACTCAGCATTACTGTTCGCGCACCCGCCAACCCCGGAAGCTTCAATGTGAGCGCTGTAGCAACCGCAAACAGCGATGTTGAGGATGAGGTAGAGGTCAGCGTGCAACCGGATTGTCTGCGTAAGATTCTTTATCCTATTGCCGCTTTTACCACTGATGGCAACGGATACTATGGCACCAGCGACCCAGATGATCCGAATCCCGTTTGCCCGACGGGTGAGCATGACGGCACCCAATCTGAAACATTAATTGTCGATGAGACAGACATTATCGCTCCGCCCGATATACCCGACCAGTCAGAACTCTGGCAAACGAAACAGGAAACCCTGAACAGCAGCCTGTATCACCAGTCTACCCGTTACAACGCCATTGGCGAGTCGCCAAACGAAAGCTGCCCGAGCTATAGCTTTTCAGCTTCATCAACGGGCTCGGCAATATTTGGCAGTACTGCGGAAGGCGGACTGTCAGTCAAGCTAGATGCCAACCTGCAAACCGATTGCAAGAGCATTCAGGATGATAACGGTGACTACGTGGAATGCGCTGAGGCCTCAGCGAATACCGGCGTCAGTGGTTTTTACTACCTAGATATTGAAGAGGAAACGACTCTGCGTTTATCGGGTTCACTCCAGTGTAGCAACCTAGATGGCTATATCATTTTAACCCCCGTTACCGCCACTGTTTCGCGCTTTCGAAATGGTCAACCTGTTGAGCCTAGCGACGATAACCCCACCGGGGTATTCGATGAGGAAGGTAGCCCACGCTCGCCACAATTGGTAAACGCAGTATGTAAAGACCCGAACGAACTGATAATTATTGACGAGACGTTCACTTTAGCAGGGGCCGAAGCAGGCCACACAGACCTTGTCGTCATAAGTTTGCTGGGTAATTTTTTGATTACGCCAGGCATCATCGATAAAGAAGGCTACGGCATGCCGGACATATCGCAAATAGAGCCTCCAAAAGAAGGCAGCTACACCGGCGGTGGGATTATCGAGCTGGAACTGCAATTGGAAACTAAGTAAGTACTACGGGGCAGTGATGCCCCGAAGCAATCACCGTCAGGGGTACGACCATGAACCTTAAAACACTTTCAGTAGCACTCATCGCAAGTGGCTTGATGCTTGGCTGCAATGACAAAGGTGGCTCCTCGGGCGGTAGTAGCGGCACGGAGCTACCCAGTTCAGTAGCCGGTGTTGTGCGTTTAGACTCTGGCGAGCCTCTCAGCGATTTAACAATAACGCTATTTGACAGCGACAATAACGCGATAGCGACGACACGCAGTGACGCCGAGGGTCACTATCAATTCCCGGTTAGCGATATGAGCTACCGGCTACGCGCGGATGCAGTACTCGATAATGGTGCAGCACTGAGCCAAGGCATGACGTTCAATCTAGCTGCGCCCCAAAGTGACACATTACCACCAATCATCTTTCCCGACTTGAATTCGGCGGCACTGGTGGTTACCAATGGTCGCGCCCAGGGTGAAGGGATTAGTGTCGCATCAATCCCGGATTCATTAAGCCAACTTTGGGCAGCTGGCTTTCGCGCCGATGATCTTTCAGCTTTTCCCGGTGTGGCCACTACTGCAAGCGACCCCTTTACGTCGGGCGGGTACTGGTGGTTCGGCGCCACTGACAGTAACGGCCAACGCCTTTCGCAGTTTAATCCACCTCTTTCAATTACCGTTGACGTAAACCCGCATAACCTTAGACAGTATTACGATGCTACCCCAGGAAACGACCAAATCGACGTAGCCATGACCTCCTTTAATGCCGATACCGGACTCTGGCAGAATGAGGCCAGTGGCATACTGGTCGATAAAAATGGTGAAGTAATTCCAGAATCAGCGCTATCTGCAATCCAGTCAGGTAGCTATGACAAAGTTGTCAGACTAGCATTCTCAGCTCCACACTTTTCCGCCTATTCTGCCGCACTGTTTTACCGTATTGGCTTACCGGATTTTAACGACGCCAATGCTGGACTTGAGCAAAAACATCTACGGCCTGAAGTAGCTTTTAACACCGGGAATAACTATTTCGACTTTTGGCTAGGAGATTCGGTTGCGGGTGAAAGCCAGCCACGCCAGGGTGATAGCAGTGACGATGGGTTACGAAGTTGCGGCACATCAAGCTGGGTAAAAGTGAGTTACAAAGTAGTACCAGGCACGAATCCGCGAACCGTGTATTTACAAGTTTTTCAGAAATCCGGGCCCCTTGAAGATATTGACGGAGAGGCTCCTGGCACTGACTACACGGTACGCTTTGATAGCGGAGACTGGGTGGGCAAGAATATACCCGTCGAAAACTGGAGCGCCAGTTTCGGGCCGATTCGTTATGCCTACCTCAAGCTAGAGGACTACCTAGGCGCGGGGCACGGCCAGGGTTATCTAAGGCTGCAACTTACCGGCAGCCCCTTGCTCACAGGACAAGTAGGTGTCGCCATGGTACACGAGGGTGGTGAAGTCGAAGACTATCTGGATTCTTGCGCTTATATCTTAGGTGTTGAAGTTTCAGGCCAGCCGGATGACAGCGTTACCGCAAAAGCGCTTCAGTGCAGCAGCGATGATGAGAATTGCAGCCTGCGCATTGGGTCAGCCGAAACAGTGACTTTTTCTGCTTTTCGAGACGGCCAATCAATTGCCGTAGACTGGTCTGTACCCTCGGATTTGGTCAGCGTAGAACCTTGCAATAGTACCCCCACCTGCAGCGTGCGCCGGGAGGACAACGGCACAATTTCTTTGACGAACAAATCACAATTGAGAGCCAGCTTCCCCTATCCAGCAAACGTTGTCGCCTCCTACATAAGCGGCTTTGGTGCAGTACGCGATTCCAGCACTCAAATTGACTGCGATGCGCGATCACATGAAGACCGTCCAGACAGGGAAGCCTGCTCGGGTGAATTTAATGGCGGCAGTACGGTAGTACTGCATGCGGAAGCTGCCGACGGCTGGGAATTTTCTTCGTGGTACCCCATTAATTGCCTGGAAGGCGATCAGCTCAGCAAGCAATGCTCATTCAAGGTGATAGACAATGCGCATTATTACCAGCAGGCATACTTTTCTCCTTCGCCAACACTCAGCGTCTCTAATAGCGGTGGCGGAGAAGTTGTGAGCGCGCCCTCTGGAATTGCTTGTTTTGGCAGCGGCAACAACGATGACCAGTGTCAGCGCCGTTTCCCTAGAGGTAGTTCAGTAACACTTCGAGCACAACCCTCGCAAGGCATGGCATTTCACAGTTGGACAGGCCCTTGCGCCGACCAACAATACGGTGAATGCACGCTAACAATAGATGAGGATGTGAACGTGGGCGTGAACTTTGGTGCCTCCGCACCACTAACAATAAACATCGACGGGGAAGGATCTGTCACCAGCCAGCCCGAGGGCATTGACTGCAGCGACAAGGGTGGCAGCTGCCACCAAGACTTCCTATTAGGGCAGTCTCTGAAACTGAGCGCCACTCCCACTGCGGGCTTTGCGTTTACGAGTTGGAGCGCACCATGTACCGAAGCAGATACCAGCTGTAGCCTGAACCATAACCAAGCTAGGGAGATCACGGCGCGCTTCAGCCCACTTTACACACTGGAAGTCAGCGTGGAGAACCCCGGAGGCCAGGTTAATGGTACTGGTAGCATTAGCGGCTGCGAGCAAAACGGAGGCGGGACAAATGCTTGCCAAGATACCTATTCCAGGGGGAGCGAAGTAACGCTAGTCGCTGAGGCTCATGAAGGCTTTGAGTTCGTTCGGTGGGGTGGCGATTGTTCATTTGCAGCTGGCAATAGCCAGTGCCGTTTCACCATCAATGCCGATAGCCAAGTCACCGCCAGCTTCCAACCAATCGCGAGAGCCTATACGTTGATACTGAGAGTTGAGGGGCGATCAGGCACATCCGGTGACTACGAGGAACGACTCATCTGCGACAATGACCGTTCACCGTGCTCTCAAACCTATACCAGCGGAAGTATGGTTTCTCTGTTTGCAGTGCCTGACACATCCAGTGATATCGTTCGTTGGAGCGGTGCCTGCAATGGCAGCGCAGATAATGATGACTGCCACCTCACCATTGACCAGCATCATGAAGCTATAGTGACTTTCATCGAAACAAATAGCTCTGACATGGCAACCCTTACGGTTAACTTATCGGGAAGCGGTGAGGGCATGGTGAGTGATGGCCAATTTTCGATGGACTGCTCATCCGGGCCATGTAGCGCCAGCTATCCAATTGGGAGCACCGTCACACTCAGAGCGACACCGATGACAACAGATGATGAGTTCGGCGGCTGGACAGCACCCGCTCATTGCTCTGGAACAACAGGTAATTGCACCATCACTCTCAATGAAGATACAAATGCCACAGCAGAATTTAACAAGCTATAACGATGTCAGCCGCCAGTAACTACTGGCGGCTGACATCGCAGTAAAGTTTAACTAGGGTCTGTTAACACTAATTGAGATGCAC
>NZ_DBTD01000010.1:650172-847888 GCF_002306875.1 Spongiibacter sp. UBA1325 | reverse complement strand
ATGGGCGGCATGGGCGGCATGGGTGGTATGGGCGGCATGATGTAAGCCCACACATCCATAAAAATGAGAGCCCCGCACCGCGGGGCTTTTTTTTGCCTGGCAATCCGTGCCAGGACAGGCTTCGCCGCTGACTTGCCCCACCTCAGTATTGCGGGAATGTAGCTGTAGGGTGGCGTTTTAGCTGAGTTATTGGCGCCGTGCTGGCCCCAGGATTTATACTGCGTTATTCGAGCCCGCTACGCGGGTTTTTTCTGGTTATTCGGTGGATTATTTTTGGAGCTATCATCAGTAGTGCCGTGGGGGCGATCCCTGGCGGAATATGCAGCGATGTTTGCGCTGCGAGAGGAAGACCTAGAGCGCAGTATCCTTGGCTGCGGTGACGGCACGGCGAGTTTTAATGCCGAAGTAACGGCGCAGGGCGGTAAAGTGCTGTCGGTCGACCCGATCTATCAGTTCAGCGCCGACGATATCCAGCAGCGTATTCGCCGTGTCTACCCCGGTATGCTCAGCCAATTTGCGCGGCAGGCAGACCAATATGTATGGCGCCACTTTCGCGACCCAGGGCACTTGGGCTCAGTGCGTATGTCGGCGATGAATCGATTTTTGGAAGATTACCCAAGCGGTTTACAAGCGGGTCGCTATGTTGAGGCCAGTTTGCCTGAGCTGCCGTGTTTTGATGGCGAGTACGACCTGGCCCTTTGTTCACACTTATTGTTTCTCTACAGCGAGCACATCGATCTTCAGGCCCATGTTGAGGCAGTGCTTGAGCTGTGCCGTGTTGCCCGTGAGGTGCGTATTTATCCGCTGGTCTCAGTAGATGGCCGTGTGTCGCAGCACCTGCCCGCCGTTGTGCGGGAGCTGGGGGAGCGGGGCTATGATGTTGGCATGGAGCGCGTGGATTACCAATTTCAAAAGGGGGCGAACGATATGCTGTGGGTGAAGTCTGCGTCCGCCGCCGAGGAAAATACTGATGATTGATCTTCCGCGTGGCGTGAGGGTCAGCGATAGCCGTATCGAATATGGAAGCGAGCAGGCTTTGCCGCTAATCGTTGCAGACACCGCACAATGTCGGGCGGTGTTTGCGCTGCAGGGCGCGCAGTTGTTGTCATTTGCGCCGGTGGGCGACGAAGACTGGCTGTGGCTGAGCCCCAAGGCGGTTTTTTCCGACGGCGCGGCCATTCGTGGGGGGATTCCCCTGTGTTTGCCGTGGTTTGGTGTGAATCGTCGCGACGCCACCTTGCCCAAACACGGGTTTGCCAGGCAGCGAGAGTGGCAACTGCTTGAGGCGAGTAGCGACGAGGATGGCTTGGTCCTTCGATTTGCCATCGAGCCTGCACCTGACGAGCAGGCACGCTTTCCCTGGATGTATAGCGCACAGGTGGTGTACCGATTGGGGCGCGAGTTGGCGTGCGAGTTAGTGATTTGCAATCGCAGCCAGCAGAGCCTGCCCTTGAGTTTTGCCATGCACAGCTACTTTGCCGCGGAGACTGCTGCGGCGAGTGTTCAGGGCCTGGGTACGGGCGACTATTTGGATAATACCCAGGGCTTGGCTAAATGCCGACTTAGCACCGTCCAGCGCTTTGATGGTGAGGTTGATCGCGTATTTGAGCAGGTGGGTGGTGTTCAGGAGTTAGCAACGGGAAAGGGGTCGCTGGCTATTGCGGGGCAGGGGTGCGATACCGTTGTGGTGTGGAACCCGGGTGCAACATTGGCCGAGAAAATGGATGACGTTGCCGAGCACTACAACGAATACATTTGCGTAGAGAGAGGCATGGCTTTCGCCGATGAATTATTACTAGCGCCGGGGAGCTGCCACCGCGCGTACATGCGTGTTTGGCGTCCATAGGGCCGGTCGCGGCAGTAGCTGGTAAGGGTTTTTACTTATTCAGCTTCAGTTCAGGCGGGGCTAGTACAGTAGGGGTCGATGAGAAAAAAGCAGTTGGCTTTCAAAAAAACGAGGAGATTTTATGCGTACCCAGATGATGTTTGTCGCGTTGCTTTCAGTGCTGATGGCTGCATGCAGTAGTAGCACCACATACCAGCCGGCTGAAAAGCGCGGTGCATACGGTTACACCGAGACCGCACTGGGCAAGGATCGCTACCGCGTGACGTTTACCGGTAATACTGTAACGGATAAGGAAACGGTCAATGATTACGCACTGCTTCGTGCGGCAGAGCTGACTTTGCAGGAAGGCTATGACTGGTTTCAGTTAGTGAATCGCGATACAGAAAGCAAAAGCCGCAGCAGCAGTACAATTTCTGGCGTGAATGAGTTTGGTGGCGGCACTGCGGTGTATCAACGTTGCGGCCTGCTGAGCTGTGATACAGTGGTTGCGCAAACCCCTGGGCGTTTGAGCGGTGGTGTTGCCTCGACAACCACCCGAACCTCTTACCAGGCATCCCTGGAAATAAAGATGGGTAATGACCCGATGCCCGACAGCGCAGAGGCCTATAACGCGCAAGAGCTGGCGTCGACCTTGCGCCGCTGGATGGGGACTCAGGAAAAATAAGCGTATTTCGCTATGATAGCGCCGGGGCATGCCCCGGCTTTTTTATGTCTGGCGTCAGTGAAATAGCGAGTATTCGCTTGGAGGGAAGAGATGGCTGAACGGGTTGTGGTACTTGGGGCAAGCCCTAAACCAGAGCGATATTCCTACAAGGCAACACAAATGCTCACCGAGTACGGGCATACGGTTGTACCGGTGAATCCCTATCATCGCGCGGTTGCGGGAATTCACTGCCAGCCTGATATTGCCAGTGTTGACGGACCTGTTGATACCGTCACTGTGTATATGCGTGGCGAGCTACTGGCTCCGCACATGGATGCGCTGATTGGTTTGTCTCCCCGGCGGGTCATTTTCAATCCAGGGAGTGAGGACGAGGGCTTGGCCCGTGAGTTAAGAGCGCGCGGCATTGTTTGCGAGGACGCCTGTACCTTGGTGCTGTTGCGCAGTAAGCAGTTCTAATGAGAGGCGCCTGACTGGTGGGATTTAGGCTGGCGAAAAAAAAAGGGGGCGAAAGCCCCCTTTTTAGTACTAAACCACATGGTGTGGTCTCATCGGTATTACACGTACTGAAGCAGTGCAACCATCGCCAAGGCCAGCGCGATGCTGCAATGGACAACGCCTTTGACCGTGGTCATTGGGCCGGTTTTGCCGAACAGGGCGTTCAGTTCGAGGAGCGCGATTAAGCCAAGGCAAATCCACAGGCCGAGGCTCAGGTCGCCGCTTGCTGTTTTACCGACTTGCGCGAGAGCAGCATTGCCGCTGCCGTGGAAAGAGCCCAGCATGCCGATCAGCATGGGTGCTGAGAACAGGGTGTTGGTGCGAGAAGCCAGGCCAGCTTTTGGCGCGGCTTTAGCGGCGTCGCCCGGGGTAATGCCGCAGACAATCTTCTGGTTGGGCCAGATAATCAGCCAGACGTTCAAAAACATCAGGGTGCCCATCAGTGCACCGATGATGATGTAGCCATTCAACCCGCCGCGGCTCATCGTGAAGTGCAGCAAGCCCAGACCCGTCAGGAAGGTGAACATCGCTCCCCAGCGGAACCACCACAGCGCGCGAGGCGCCAGCTTTTGTACGGCGTCTGCCTTGGCAGAGGGCTCTGCCTCCTTGAAGTATTCAGTTTGTACAAAGTTGAAATAGTACAGCAGGCCAATCCAAACGATGCCGAACAGTACGTGCAGCCAGCGCAAGGCCAGATCCGCAGAAATGAACGCGTCCATAAAACCCCTCTCTCATCTTGTTGTCTGTTTTTTTGTCGGGACTCGCAGACTCCGAGGCCCAGGCTGCGCAAGTATAGCAAAGCCGCCGAGGCTGCACAGCGAAACTGCATGCTGGGGCTGGAGGCGAACGAGGCAGACGTTCATAATGCGCTGACTTACCACGCAGACGCGCGAGTGTAGAGTGGCGCTTTAACTACAATTAATTGGAATACTGAATTGTGAGTACTGATAAACAAGAACCACGATTTTCAATTGCTGTTGACGAGGAAGATGTCGCACAGCGTGCGGCAGTAAGCTCAAAGGAGCTACCCCCTGCCACTGCGGCGAGTGGCGGAGGTGGTTTCGTCCTGTTTATGTTAACGCTGTTAATTGTTGCGCTGGCGGCCGCCGCCTACTACCTGTTTGATCAACTGACTATTGCTCAGGGTGATTTAAAACAGGCCCAGCAGCGTCTGGAAGTGCTGGAGCAGCGCTTATCTTCCGCGGATGAAAGCCTGGAAGAGAACAGCGTGACCACCGCGGTGAAATTAAAAGAGCTGGATTTTGAAATCCGCAAGCTGTGGGACAACGTGTGGAAAAAACAAAAACAAGAGTTGGCTGAGCACGATGCGCAGTTGGCGAAAAATGAAAAGCGACTGGCTGCCATAGAAAGCCGCCACCGCTCTTTAGACGCAAAGCTCAAGAGTGCATTGCAGGGTTATGATGCCGACCGCGAGGCAATGGCTTCAATGTCTGGCAAGCTCGACCGCGTCATTGCCCAGTCTGAGGTGAATCGCAAGACGTTGCTGGAGGTGAATAAGCAACTCACTGCGGGCGGCAGTCTGGATGCCCGGGTGAAGGCGGTTGAACGTCGTGTACAGCAGAGTGAAGAATGGCTTGATTCGGTGAACGCCTTCCGCAAACAGGTGAATCGCGATATCGAAGCGCTGCGCCAAACGGTCACGCAATACCACAGCGGCAGTCCCCAGGCCCGCTGACGGCGAGGCCGCAGCTGGTGTATACTTCTGCGCCGATTCCAGCTGTTGCGGCACATGGCTGCAACAGCACAGTGTGATCAGGTGCGGCAACCGTCGCACTTTGGCACCGACACCACAACGTTATCAAGGACCTCGCCCAATGACTGTTATCCGCCAAGATGACCTGATTCAGAGTGTTGCAGATGCGCTGCAATACATCTCCTACTACCACCCGGTTGATTTCATCAAGGCGGTAGACGAAGCCTATCAGCGCGAGCAAAACCCTGCCGCCAAAGACGCGATGGCACAGATTCTGATCAACTCGCGGATGTGTGCAGAGGGGCATCGTCCCATTTGTCAGGACACAGGTATTGTGACGGTGTTTTTGACCGTGGGCATGAATGTGCAGTGGGACGCTGAGATGTCGGTTACCGACATGGTTAATGAAGGCGTTCGCCGTGCCTACAACTTGCCTGATAATGTGCTGCGCGCCTCCATTCTTGCCGACCCCGACGGTGCCCGCAGTAACACTAAAGACAATACCCCCGCGGTGATCCACTACGAAATTGTTCCCGGTGACACCGTTGAAGTGCATGTTGCAGCAAAAGGCGGCGGCTCAGAGGCCAAGTCTAAATTTGCCATGCTCAATCCCTCTGATTCTGTGGTGGACTGGGTGTTGAAAATGGTGCCGACAATGGGCGCAGGCTGGTGCCCACCGGGTATGCTGGGCATTGGTATTGGCGGTACTGCCGAGAAGGCGATGCTGTTGGCAAAAGAAGCGCTGCTGGACCCCATCGATATTCACGATCTGCAAAAACGCGGCGCGTCAAACCGCTCGGAAGAGCTGCGTCTGGAGCTGCATGAAAAGGTCAATCAGCTCGGTATTGGTGCCCAGGGCTTGGGCGGCCTGACCACCGTCTTGGATGTTAAGGTTAAAGATTATCCGACCCACGCTGCGAATAAGGCGATTGCCTTGATCCCCAACTGCGCGGCAACCCGCCACGCTCACTTCACCCTGGATGGCAGTGGCGCCGTCGCTCTGACCCCGCCAAAGCTCGAAGAGTGGCCAGAGGTAACGCGTCAGTCTGGTGGCGACGTGAAGCGAGTGAACCTAGATACCGTAACGGCCGATGAGATCAAAACCTGGAAGCCCGGCGATACGCTCTTGCTCAACGGTAAGATGCTGACCGGTCGCGACGCTGCGCATAAGAAAATGGTCGATATGCTGAGCAAAGGCGAAACCCTGCCTGTCGACCTGAAGGGCCGCTTCATCTACTACGTTGGCCCTGTTGACCCCGTGCGTGACGAAGTCGTTGGCCCCGCAGGCCCAACCACGGCAACGCGAATGGATAAGTTTACCCGTACCATGCTCGCCGAAACCGGATTAATGGGCATGATCGGTAAGTCCGAGCGCGGCGACGGTGCGATCGACGCCATCAAAGAGTTTGAGGCGGTGTACCTGATGGCCACCGGTGGCGCGGCTTACTTGGTTGCCCAGGCGATTAAAAAGTCTGAAGTGGTGGCCTTTCCAGAATTGGGTATGGAAGCCATTTACGAGTTTACCGTTGAAGATATGCCTGTGACGGTCGCGGTAGACACCGCCGGCGACTCAGTGCATAAATCAGGCCCGCAAATTTGGAAAGCGAAGATCGAAGCGGAAAATATCAACGTTAGCTAAGTTGACGGCAGCGCCGTGCCGGCTTTGGGCGACGCCCTGGCCGGTGCATTGGCACTGCCGTTTTTGTATCTGCTTCACAGGTGGCGAACTGAGTGATGAGTGAGACCTTTTACTGGCACGATTACGAAACCTGGGGAACTCGCCCCGCCCTGGATCGCCCCTCGCAGTTTGCTGGTGTGCGCACCGATGCTGAGCTGAACATTATCGGCGAACCGCTGGTGCAGTTCTGCCGTCCAACTCCCGATTACCTGCCCAATCCCGAGGCCTGCCTGGTTACTGGGATTACCCCGCAACAAGCCCTGGAAGAGGGGCTCAGCGAGGCAGAATTTGTCGCCAACATCCACGCGGAATTGTCTCAGCCTGGCACTTGCACGGTGGGTTATAACAGCATCCGCTTCGATGATGAGGTGACTCGCTTTGCCTTGTATCGAAATTTCTACGACCCCTATGCCAGAGAGTGGCAAAACGGTAACTCTCGCTGGGACCTGATCGATGTCGTTCGGCTGTGCTACGCGCTGCGCCCCGACGGCATTGAGTGGCCCCGGCGCGAGGATGGCTCGCCCAGCTTCCGGCTCGAAGAGCTGACCGCGGCCAATGGCCTGAGTCACGAGTCGGCGCACGACGCGCTTTCAGATGTACTGGCAACGATCGATTTGGCTCGCCTGATCCGTCAAGCCCAGCCCAAACTCTACGACTATGCCTTGAGCCTGCGGAACAAGCGCACGGTGGCGGCCATGCTCAACACCGACAGCCAAGTGCCGGTGTTGCATGTTTCCGGGCGCCTGCCCGCGGCGCGAGGCTGCTCGGCGTTGATGATGCCGCTGGCACCGCACCCGGTTAACAAGAACAGCGTGATCGTCTATGACTTAAGTGTTGACCCGAGCCCGCTGATTACGCTGGACAGTGACGAGGTTGCACGGCGAATTTTCAGTTCCAGTGACGAGCTGGGGGAGGACACGCCGCGTATTCCGCTCAAGGAAATTCACCTCAATCGCGCACCGATTGTTGCCACCCCTAAATTATTGGACGATGCCAGTGCACAGCGTTTGCAGATCGACTTAGACCAGTGCCGACGGCACTGGTCGATGCTGCGCAAGGCCGAGGGGCTTAATGAAACCCTGGCATCGGTGTATGCCCAGCGTGAATTCAGTGAAAACCCCGATCCGGACACGCAGCTCTATGGCGGCGGCTTTTTTAGTGACGGTGATCGCCAGCAGATGGAGCGCCTGCGAAAAATGCTGCCGGAGGATCTTGCCGGGCAGCATTTTCAATTCAGCGACCGTCGCCTTCCAGAAATGCTGTGGCGCTATCGGGCGCGTAACTTCCCCGAAACCTTATCGGCGGCGGAGCGGCAGCGCTGGCTGGAATTCTGTCGGCAGCGGCTGCGCCAACCCGGAGAGCATCTGCACGGATTTGACAGCTTTCGCCAGCGGTTAGTGGAGTTGTCCGACTCCACCGATAACGACTTCCAGCAATTTGTACTGCAGGAGCTCAACGACTACGCCGATGCACTGGAGCAGGAGGGGCTTTGAGTCAGTGGTGGGTGTATATGGTGCGCTGCCGCAGTGGCCGCTTGTATACCGGGATCACCACGGATACCGCGCGGCGTTTTCGCGAGCACTGCGGCGAAGGCGGCAAGGGCGCGCGATTCTTTCGCAGTGACCCCGCCGAGGCCATTGTCTACACCGAACCAGCGGAAAACCGTTCAGTGGCATCGCGCCGTGAAGCGGCGATAAAAAAATTACCGCGTAAACAAAAGTTAGCGTTGGTTGATGCGGCGCTTTTACCTGCCGGGAATACGGGCAATAATGCGCGGCCAGAAGGAGAGGCTAATGGCTGACCAACAACACAGTGAGCGCGGTACCGCAAAGCTAGGTGTATTAAGGGCGATGCTTGGGTTTTTGAAGCCCTATCGCTGGCAGGTTATCGGTGCCAGCGTGGCTCTGATCTGCACGGCGGGGATCACGCTGTCCATCGGGCAGGGGCTGCGTTTGTTGGTGGATAATGGTTTCTCCAGCAACGCCAGTGAAGCGGCGCTAAACCAGGCCTTGGTGCTGTTTTTCGCACTGGTATTGCTGTTGGCGACCGGCACCTTTGTGCGTTTTTACTTGGTGTCCTGGATTGGCGAGCGCGTTAGTGCAGACCTGCGTAAAGCCGTGTTTGCCCATGTCGTCACCCTGCACCCCGGCTTTTTTGAAAGCCAGCTGAGTGGCGACATTCAATCCCGGATCACCACCGACACCAGCCTTCTGCAAACTGTGATTGGGTCCTCGGTGTCCATCGCCCTGCGCAACGCGCTGATGTTTATCGGCGGTTTAATCTGGCTGTTCATCAGCAACCCGAAACTCACGGGGTTGGTGATGCTGAGTGTGCCACTGGTGATTGTGCCCATCCTGGTATTTGGCCGCCGCGTGCGGCGGCTGTCGCGCAGCAGTCAGGACAAGATCGCCAGTGTCGGCAGCTTTGTGGGCGAGGCAGTTAAAAATATCAAGCTGCTGCAAGCGTTTAACCATCAAACGCTTGATCGCAAAGCCTTTGATGGCCATGCAGAGGTGGCCTTCGATGTTGCCATCGTGCGCATTAAGCAGCGCGCATGGTTGTCGACGGTGGTGATAGTGCTGGTGTTAGGCGCCGTTACCGGCATGCTTTGGGTGGGTGGACACGATGTCCTGGCCGGCCGAATCAGTGGCGGTGAACTGGCGGCGTTTATTTTCTACGCGGTGATGGTAGCTGCCTCCGTCGGTGCCATTTCCGAAGTCTATGGTGACTTACAGCGAGCGGCGGGAGCGACCGAGCGCCTGCTGGAATTGTTGGCGGCAGAGAACCGTATATTGCCGCCAGCAGTCCCGTCGCATTTACCGGTGCCGGTGCGTGGCGATATCGATTTTAGGTCGGTGAGCTTTGCCTATGCCTCGCGGCCGGAACACCCGGCAATAAGCAATGTTAGTTTGCAGGTGCCGGCAGGTAGCAGTTTGGCGCTGGTGGGCAGTTCCGGGGCTGGCAAGTCAACGTTGATTGATTTGTTGCTGCGTTTCTACGATGTAAGTGACGGGGCCATTTGCTTTGACGGCGTCGATATTCGCAATCTCGATCCGGACGAGTTACGTGCAAATATCGCGATGGTGCCGCAGCAGCCGGTGCTGTTCACTGGCTCGGTGGCCGACAATATTCGCTACGGCCGCCCAGATGCCAGCGATGCGGAGATAGTGTCCGCGGCTAAGGCAGCCTTTGCTCACGAATTTATTGAGCGTTTGCCCGAGGGCTATCAAAGTTTTGTGGGCGAAGGCGGGGTGCGGTTGTCGGGTGGTCAGCGTCAACGCGTCGCGATTGCCAGAGCAATATTGGCAGACCCTAAACTGCTGTTGCTCGACGAGGCGACCAGTGCCCTGGATGCAGAAAGTGAATACCAAGTGCAGCAGGCGCTGGAAAGGTTGATGGAAGGCCGCACGACGGTGGTGATTGCCCATCGCTTGGCAACCGTTATCAATGTCGATCGCATTGCGGTACTCGAGAATGGTGAGCTGGTTGCCAGTGGGCGTCACAGTGAACTTTTGGTGCAGTCATCCCTCTACGCCCGTTGGGCGAGCTTGCAATTTGACGACGCCAATAATCAGGCGGCTTCGGCTGTCAGTGAATCATAGCGGCCGGGCCGCAGTATAAAGGGAGAGCAGTGTTGAAATTTGCCGGTAGTCATATTCTCTCTATCAGTCAGTTTGAGCGCGAAGATATAGAGCGCGTGTTTGCGGTGGCTGATCGCATGGCGCCCTATGCGCACCGCGAGCGTATTACCAAGGTGCTCGATGGGGCAATTCTGGGGAATATGTTCTTTGAGCCCTCCACACGAACGCGGGTGAGTTTTGGCTGCGCCTTTAACTTACTCGGCGGTGAGGTGCGTGAAACCACGGGCTTTGAAAGCTCGGCCATTGCCAAAGGTGAGTCGTTATACGATACCGCGCGGGTACTCAGTGGTTACAGCGACGTGATCGTCATGCGTCACCCGGCTTCGGGCTCGGTATCGGAGTTTGCGGCGGCCAGCCGCGTGCCGGTGATTAATGGCGGCGATGGCGCCAATGAGCACCCCAGCCAGGCGCTATTGGACCTGTACACTATTCGTAAAGAGTTGCTGCACCAAGGGCGCAGTGATCTGGATGGCCTGCGGATCGCGATGATTGGCGATCTGAAATACGGCCGAACGGTACACTCACTCTGCAAATTGCTGGGCTTGTATAACAATGTCCATATTGTGTTGATTTCGCCGGATGAACTGAAAATGCCCGGTGAAATTGTTGATGCCCTGCGCAGTGCCGGCCACACGGTGATTGAATCCGATGTGATGGAAGGCAGCCTTGCCAAGGTGGATATTGCTTACTCCACTCGCATTCAGGAAGAGCGCTTTGCAAGCAAGGCTGAAGCCGATATGTATCGCGGCCGCTATCGTTTGAATCAGGCAATCTACACTCGCTACTGCGAACCCAATACGGTGATTATGCACCCGCTGCCCCGCGATTCGCGTCAAGAAGCCAACGAGCTGGACAACGACCTGAATGACAACCCTAACCTGGCAATCTTTCGTCAAGCGGACAATGGCGTGCTGGTACGCATGGCGTTGTTTGCGATGATCTTGGATGTCGTCGATCAAGTGGATAAATCGGCGCGTGATGTGAATTGGTACACCGAAAGGCGCTTCTGATGAGCCGTTTTGGTCGCGACGATGTCGAGGTGCTGGAAAAACGCAGTGCCTGGAAAGGTTTCTTTGAAATTCGCCAGCTGCGCCTGCGCCACCGATTGTTTGCCGGCGGCTGGGGCAAGCCGCTTAATCGCGAGCTTTTCGTGCGCGGTGCGGCGGTCGGCATGCTCCCCTATGACCCCGAGCGCGATGAGGTGTTGTTTGTCGAGCAATTCCGTGTTGGTGCCCTCGACAGCGGCGATTCGCCCTGGTTGCAGGAGCTTGTGGCGGGAATTATTGATACCGATGAAGCGCCCGAACAGGTCGCGCGGCGCGAAGCGCGCGAGGAGGCTGGGTTAACGGTATCTGAGCTGGAGCCGATAGCGGAGTATTTTTCCTCCCCCGGCGGCAGCGATGAATATTTTTACCTGTACTGCGGCCGCTGCAATCTGGCGGATGCCGGCGGCCTTCATGGCTTGCCGGGCGAAGGCGAAGACATTCGCGCCAAGGTCTACGGTTTTGACCAGGCGATGCAAATGCTCGCCGACGGCGAGATTAATAACGCCCACAGCCTGATCGCCCTACTGTGGCTGCAGCGCCATCGTCAGCGCCTTCGTGAGGCCTGGCAATGAGTGAGGCGGAGGCTCCTCGCGGCGGCGGACTATTGCGCTCCAGTCTGGTGGTGGGCGCCACGACGATGTTGTCGCGGGTGTTGGGATTGGCGCGCGACGTGGTCATTGCGGTGGTGCTCGGCGCCAGCGCAAACGCCGATGCTTTCTTTGTCGCCTTTAAGATCCCCAATTTTCTACGCCGCTTATTTGCCGAGGGCGCTTTTGCCCAGGCCTTTGTGCCCGTACTGTCAGAATATCGGGAGCAGCGTGACCACGCCGCTGTGCGAGAACTGCTCAATCGCGTGGTGGGGGCATTGGGTGGGGTGCTGTTGTGTATAACGATTCTCGCCGTGGTTGCCGCGCCGATGGTGGCGTCGATCTTTGCGCCGGGGTTTCGCGACGATCCGCTGAAGTTTCAGCTCACCACAGAGATGATTCGCATCACCTTTCCGTATTTGATGCTGATTTCACTGACTGGTTTTGCCGGGGCTGTTCTCAACAGTTACGGGCGCTTCGCGGTGCCCGCGTTTACGCCGGTGTTACTCAATGTCTGTTTGATTACCGCTGCCGTGGTGGCCGCGCCATACTTTGCCGAGCCCGCGATGGCGCTGGCCTGGGGTGTGCTGATGGCCGGTTGTGTGCAGTTGTTGTTCCAGCTGCCATTCTTGCAGCGCTTGCACCTGCTGCCAACACCACAGTGGCGATGGGGCGATGAGGGCGTACAGCGCATTGTGCAGCTTATGCTGCCGGCAATGTTCGGTGTATCGGTTAGCCAGATAAACCTGCTGCTCGATACTGTGCTGGCTTCTTTTCTACCCACTGGCAGTATCTCCTGGCTGTATTACTCCGATCGCTTGGTAGAGCTGCCGCTCGGTGTGTTCGCCATTGCCATCGCGACGGTGATCTTGCCCAAATTGTCTCGCCAGCGAGCCGGCGGCGACGAGCAGGCATTCTCACAGACCCTGGATTGGGCGCTGCGTGGTGTGTTGCTGATGGCGCTTCCTGCGGCGGCGGCGCTGTTGATTCTCGCCGAGCCAATACTGATTACGCTGTTTCAGTACGGTGAGTTGCAAAGCCGCGATGTCGCCATGGCCGCGCTGAGCCTGCGCGCGTACACGTTGGGCCTCATCGCCTTTATGTTGATCAAAGTATTAGCGCCCGGATTTTTTGCCTGCCAGGATACCAAAACACCGGTAAAAATCGGCATATACGCGATGGTGGCGAATATGGTGTTTAATATCGCCTTAGTCGTTCCCTTGCATTATTACCTTCAAATTGGCCACGTAGGGCTGGCCCTGGCCACCGCCATGTCGGCGTGGCTCAATGCCATGTTGCTGCTGCGTGGCTTGCTGGCGCGCCAGGTGTATCGCCCCGCGGCAGGCTGGCTGCGATACACGCTACAGCTCTGTGTTCCCGTGGTACTAATGTCGGCGTTGTTGCTGCTGTGCCGCGCGCAAATCAGCGATTGGTCGCTGTGGTCTGCCTGGCAGCGGGCGGCGGTGCTCGGCGGCGTTTGTGCAGCAGGCGGCGTGACCTACCTGCTGGGTTTGCTGCTTATGGGGCTGCGGCCCGCACAGTTGCGCGGCGGCGCTAACCCGCCGACTTAAGCGTTTTTGTCACGTGGCTGAGTAAGTTATAATCAGCCGCTTTATTACTGCTCGGCGCATTCACTGGCGACTTCGTCGCGGTGCTGATAGCGGGGCGTGCATATGGGGTCGGCCACAGGCATGGAGTTAATCCGCGGATTTCACAATTTCCGCCCGCGTCATCGCGGCTGCGTTGCTACGATTGGCGCTTTTGACGGCGTTCATCGCGGTCACCAGGCGGTGCTGCGGCAGCTGATTGATAAGAGTCGGGAGTACGGCCTGCCCTCAACAGTGGTATTGTTCGAACCCCTGCCGCGAGAATTCCTGGCGCCGGATGCCGCGCCGCCACGGCTGATGTCATTTCGTGAAAAGTTTGAGGCGATTCGCGACCTGGGTATTGATCGTGTGGTTCGCATTCGCTTTAACAACGCGTTGCGCAATATGAGCGCAGACGAGTTTATAACCAGCCTGTTTGTTAAAAATCTGGGTGCGAAATACATCGTTGTTGGTGATGACCTGCGCTTTGGTCGCGACCGAAGCGGTGATTTCGACCTGTTGCGTAAGTACGGCGCTCGCGACGGCTTTGACGTGATGGACACCGCGACCCTACTTCACGAAGGTGAGCGAGTAAGCAGTACGCGGATTCGCGAAGTGCTGGGGCAGGGCGACTTCGCCCTTGCTGAGCATCTGTTGGGCCGCCCTTATAGTATTGCCGGGCGGGTGATTGTCGGTCAGCAACTTGGTCGTACCATTGGTGCGCCGACGGCGAATATCCAATTGCGCCGCCTGCGCTCGCCGCTGTCAGGCGTGTTTGCCGTGCAAGTTGCAGGCGTGTCGGATTCTCTGCTGCCGGCGGTCGCTAACGTTGGGGTTCGCCCAACGGTGGGCGATTTGAGCAAGGCCATACTCGAGGTGCATTTATTGGATTTTGAAGGCGATCTGTATCGCCGCAATATCCGCGTGTTGTTTAGAGAAAAACTGCGCAACGAAATTAAATTTGATGGTATCGACGCCTTGAGCGAGCAAATTTCTCGCGACATCGCGCAGGCGCGACGATTCTTCTCCCTTTAACTTTTCCCTATTGCCGGGCCTTTAAGACTAGCTTTTATGAGTGATTACAAGCACACCCTGAACCTGCCAAAAACGGATTTTGCCATGAAGGCAAATTTGGCGAATCGTGAGCCGCAAGCGTTAAAGCGCTGGTACGACGAGGACTACTACGGCCAGATTCGCCGCGCGCGCGCCGGGCGGGAAAAGTTTGTACTGCACGATGGCCCTCCGTATGCCAACGGCGATATCCATATCGGCCATGCGGTTAATAAAATCCTGAAAGATATGATCGTTAAGTCTCGCACGCTAAGCGGCTTCGATGCCCCCTATGTGCCGGGCTGGGACTGTCACGGCTTGCCGATCGAGCTCAATGTCGAGAAAAAAGTGGGCAAGGTCGGGCGCAAGGTTGACGCCGCCACTTTTCGTCAGAAGTGTCGCGACTATGCCTACAAACAGGTCGATGGCCAGCGAGAGGGTTTTAAGCGGCTGGGTGTGCTGGGTGATTGGGAAAATCCCTATCTGACGATGAGCTTCGACTTTGAAGCCAATATCATTCGCGCCCTGGGGAAAATTGTTGAAAACGGCCATCTGCACAAGGGTTTCAAACCCGTGCATTGGTGTATGGACTGCGGCTCGGCGCTGGCCGAAGCCGAGGTGGAGTACAAAGACAAGACGTCGCCGGCGATTGATGTGCTGTTCCCAGTGGTGGACGCCGCGGATGCTCGCCAGCGCTGCGGGCTTGCCGATAGCGCTGACGGCGCAATGAATCTGGTAATTTGGACCACAACGCCGTGGACCATTCCGGCGAATATGGCTGTGTGCCTGCATGCCGAGCTGGACTACGTTTGGTTGTCCTATCAACGAGACGGCAACGCAGAGTTACTGCTGGTTGCTGAGGCCCTGCAGGAGTCCGTGACGAAGCGAGCGGGTATTGCCGATTACGCGGTGGTTGGCCAGTGCAAAGGAGCGGCGTTGGAGAACCTCGCTCTGCAGCACCCCTTGTATGCACGCCAAGTCCCGGTGATTTTGGGTGAGCACGTCACCACTGATGCGGGTACCGGCGCAGTGCACACCGCGCCAGCCCACGGCCAAGATGACTTTGTTGTCGGTCAAAAATATGGCTTGGATGTGTACAACCCCGTTGCGGCCAATGGTACCTACATCGAAGGTACGGAATTATTTGCCGGTCAGCATGTGTTTAAAGCGAACGAACAGGTGATCGCGGCACTGCAAGAGCGCGGTAGCTTGTTGCACAACGAGTCCTACGAGCACAGCTATCCGCATTGCTGGCGGCATAAATCGCCAATCATCTTTCGCGCGACCCCGCAGTGGTTTATCAGCATGAAGCAGGGCGGCCTGCTCGACAAAGCCATGGCCGAAGTGGATGCGGTGAACTGGATGCCAGGCTGGGGCCGGGCGCGTATTGAGTCCATGATGGGTGAGCGGCCCGACTGGTGTATCTCGCGTCAGCGTACCTGGGGCGCACCCATCGCCCTGTTTGTTCATAAAGAAAGCGCTGAACTGCATCCGCGAACGCCAGAACTGATAGAGCAGATTGCCGAGCGGGTGGAGCAGGGGGGCATTCAGGCCTGGTTTGACCTGGACGCTGCCGAGCTGCTGGGCGACGAGGCGCAGAGCTACGACAAGGTCGCGGATACCCTCGATGTATGGTTTGACTCCGGTGTTACGCACTACGCCGTATTGGCTCAGCGTGAGGAGCTGGCCTTCCCCGCAGATTTGTACCTTGAAGGCTCTGACCAGCACCGCGGCTGGTTCCAGTCCTCTATGCTCACTTCGGTGGCGGCGCAGGGCTGCGCGCCTTATAAGTCAGTGCTGACACATGGCTTCACGGTGGATGCCAACGGGAGAAAAATGTCCAAGTCCTTGGGCAATGTGGTGGCGCCACAGGAAGTGATGAATAAGCTGGGCGCAGACATTCTCCGTCTTTGGGTGGCGGCGACCGACTACCGCAATGAGATGACGGTATCGGATGAGATATTTAAACGTACTGCCGATTCCTATCGGCGCATCCGCAACACCGCGCGCTTCCTGCTTGCCAATATGGCAGGTTTTGAGCCGGGTGAGCATGCGCTGGCCAGCGACGAGATGCTCGCGCTGGATAAGTGGATCGTCCATCGCGCTGCGGTTTTGCAAGATGAACTGCTGGCCGCCTACGATGCTTATCAATTCCACGTGGTATACCAAAAGTTGCACAACTTCTGTGTGCTGGAGTTGGGCGGCTTCTATTTGGATATTATCAAAGACCGCCAGTACACCACGCCGGAAAACAGCCAGTCGCGGCGTTCGGCGCAAACGGCTCTGTACCACATTGCCGAGGCGCTGACGCGCTGGATCGCGCCGATTCTCAGCTTTACTGCCGACGAGTTGTGGCAGGTTCTGCCCGGCGAGCATCAGGGGCCGGTATTTGCCGCTGAATGGTACCAGGGCCTGCAAAAACTCTCAGACGATGACGAGATGGGCGACGCCTTTTGGCAGCGTGTGCAGAGCGTGAAAACGGCGGTCAACAAAGTGCTGGAAAACGCCCGTAACGAGGGCATTGTGGGCGGCTCCCTGCAGGCTGAAGTGACGCTGTTTTGTGACGATGAATTGATCGAGACGCTGTCGGCGCTCGGTGATGAGCTGCGCTTTGTGTTGATCACCTCTTCAGCCATGCTCGCACCGATTTCCGCGGCGAACGAGGCTGAGACGACAGAGCTGGAGGGCTTACAGGTACGCGTTGGCGCCAGTGAAGGCATGAAATGTACGCGCTGCTGGCACTATCGCGAAGACGTTGGTCAGTCGACGACGCATCCAGAACTGTGTTTCCGCTGTATAGATAACGTCGATGGTGATGGTGAGGTCCGCCACTATGCCTAATAGCGGCGCTGCGCAGCAGCGGCGGGGGCGATTGCTGTGGGTGATATTTGCCGCGGTTATTGTTCTGGTCGATCAAATTACCAAAGTTTGGGCCGACGCCAGTTTGGTGTATGGGCAGCCAAACCCCGTGTTGCCGGTGCTGGATATTACGCTGCACTACAACCCTGGAGCCGCTTTTAGCTTTTTGAGCGATGCCGGGGGATGGCAGCGTTGGTTTTTTACCGTTATCTCCGCGGCGGTAAGCGTTTACTTACTTGTGTGGCTAATGAAGCTGCGCCGACAGCAGTGGCTGTTGTCGATGGCACTGACCTTAGTGCTGGGTGGTGCGCTGGGAAACCTGTGGGACAGGGTTCGCCTCGGCCATGTTATTGATTTTATTTCGGTGCACTGGGGTAACGCGTATTTCCCCACGTTCAATATTGCCGATGCGGCGATATCGGTGGGTGCCGTGCTGTTAATCATCGATACGTTTATTCATTCAGATGCCGGCGACAAGTAAGGTCGGCATAGCGCTAACAGAGAAGCGATTATGACTATTGCGATTGGTCCGGGAACCGCCGTCACCCTGCATTTTGCTCTGCTGATGGAGGATGGTAGCGAGGTGGACTCCACCTTCGAGCGCAGCCCGGCGAGCTTCGTATTCGGAGACGGTAATTTGCTCCCCGGTGTGGAGGCGAAGCTGCAAGGCTTAACGGCAGGTCAGCAAGCGACGCTGACACTCGCCCCCGAAGATGCATTCGGCCAGCGCAACCCTGCAAATATCCAGCGTATGCCACGCAGCCAGTTTGCGGATATTGAACTCAGTGAAGGCCTGGTACTCAATTTTGCTGACGCAGCAAATACTGAGCTTCCCGGCGTGGTAAGCGCGATTGATGATGAGCAGGTCGAGATTGACTTCAACCACCCCTTGGCGGGGCAACAGCTCGGTTTCCGCGTTGAGATTCTCGACGTGCAGGTCCATGCTGGCGATGAAGAGGCCGGTGCGGAGTAAACCATGAAAATTGTTCTCGCTAACCCCCGTGGGTTCTGTGCTGGTGTGGATCGCGCTATCGAGATCGTGAATCGCGCCCTGGATGTGTTTGGCTCACCAATCTACGTGCGCCACGAAGTTGTTCACAACAAGTTTGTTGTTGAGAATCTTCGGCAGCGAGGTGCCATATTCGTCGATGAGCTGGATGAAGTGCCCGACGACAAAATCGTGATTTTCAGCGCTCATGGTGTCTCCAAAGCAGTTAGGAACGAGGCAGCGCGCCGGGGCTTGAAGGTATTTGACGCGACGTGCCCGCTGGTGACCAAGGTTCATATGGAAGTGGTCAACTACAGCAACGCCGGGCGCGAATGTGTACTGATTGGCCACAAGGGCCACCCGGAAGTTGAGGGAACGATGGGGCAGTACGACGTTAGCCAAGGCGGAAATATCTACCTTGTTGAGGATGTTGAGCAAGCGCTCAAGCTCGACGTTAAACAGCCGGAAAAATTGTCATTTGTCACGCAAACGACGCTATCCATGGACGATACGGCGGCGGTGATTGATGCCCTGCGGCAGCGCTTCCCCGCTATCGAGGGGCCGCGCAAAGATGACATTTGCTACGCCACTCAAAACCGCCAGGATGCGGTAAAAACGCTCGCCCAGCAAGCCGACTTGGTGCTTGTTGTGGGGTCTCCGAACAGCTCTAATTCGAATCGCTTACGTGAATTAGCCGAGCGCTTTGGCTGTCAGGCACAGCTGATCGACAATGAGAAAGACATCCAGCCCCAGTGGCTCAAAGAGGGCTTGCGAATCGGCATCACGGCCGGGGCCTCGGCGCCGGAAATACTGGTGAAAGCCGTGATCGACAGGCTCTGTGAGTTGGGCGCGTCAGCCCCCGAGGAGCTTGAGGGGCGCGCAGAAAATATTACTTTTTCCCTACCTCGAGAACTGCGCTGGGTTGAGGCCAATTAAGCCCTAGAGCTATCGCCACTACTCACCACAGCGGGATTCTGCCCTGCGAATTCGTCCGCCAATACTGATGACGAGCTGTCGGCCTTCTTCGCCTGTGCTAGGGCATATCGTTAGTGTACCCACCTGAAAGGCATTGCTCTTTAGGTGCGCGCTGCCGTCTGGCCGGTAGCTGATGTAGTGGCTCACATGGCGGTTGCCCGTTGCATCGACCCCGCCTAGCGGGGGAATCGTGCGAAGGATTTCTTCATCGGCACCGTGCTTGCCATTGCTGTCTGTGTCGATATAGATAATAGCGCCGTGACTCCAGTGGCCGTCAGTATTGTTAATGCTAACGGTCTGCTCAAGATAAATGGCTTGTTCGCGCGCAAATTGGGCGGCGGAATGCAGCGTGTTGGTGGCGTGGCTCAGCTGTTGCTGACGCGCAAAGCGCTGCAGTGAAGGTGCCGCACCAGCGCCGATAACGGCGGCGATACTGAGCGTCACCATCAACTCGATAAGTGTCTTTCCCTGTTCATACATCTTGGAATCCTTTCCAGTCCGTAGTGTTAGCTTTAGTTCACGGATGCATTTTTTGCAATGTCTCACTATTTGCCGCTATGTCACTAGACTGCGGAATTTGCGTATTAACACTTTGAAAGTGATCATATATCTTGCAAAAAATGGTTTTTTTTTAAGTCGATACTGGTAAAGCGCAGAAAAATCGCTCAGTGTTCGGTTCATAAAAATAAATCTACTGCATGCAACGGTGTCGTTGAGTCATGGCGGTCGCAAGGTCGAAAGATTGGGTTTCAGGGCTAAAATACCTTTTAAAGTAATCACTATGCGGCGAGGGCTTGAATGACCTTTAGCTAGGGGAGTGTAAATGATTAGCTTTCCGCGCAACCAACGAGGCGCGACGCTTATAGAAGTGCTGGTGGCATTGCTGATCACGGCTATTGGTGTCATGGGTGCGGCGGCCGTTCAGCTGAACTCTGTCAAATTCAACCAGGCGGCGAAATTCCGCTCCAACGCTGTGTTTTTGGCCAACGATATCAGTGACCGAATGCGGGCCAACCGGGTTGTCGCGTTAAAGGGCGACTACGATATTGCTATTGATGATGACGCTCCGACGGGCACGGGTGCGGTTGCCGTCGACCTGCGTGAATGGCTGGGAGAGGTTGCACTGAGGCTTCCCGCGGGCGATGGCGCGGTAATTCGCGACGATACGCGTTTCACCATCCGGATTCAGTGGAGCGAAGGTCGCTTGGAAAAGACCCGTGAAGGGTCAGCGCCCTCCCTGCAAACCTTTGATTTTGTTACGGAGCTATAAAGCGTGAATGCCCAACGAGGTTTTGGTCTGATTGAACTAATGATCGCGATCACTTTAGGGCTGATTCTGAGTACCGCGATCATTCAGGTTTTTCTTGCCTCTAGAACAAGTTATCAACTCCAGGAATCACTGTCGATGATCCAGGAGAATGCGCGTTTCGGCATGCATTTTATGGGGCGTGAAGTCAGAATGGCGGGGTATATGGGGTGTAATTCCGTCGGCAATATTGACGTTAATGTTATCGCCAAGCCAGCGACCTATGCGGCCGATTTTGTTCCCGTTAAAGGGGAGAATGATGTCGGCGCTGGGCACACTCTAGGCGCCGTTGAAGGCACCGATACGATACAAATACTCAGAGGGGGTGACGGTTCAGTGCGGCTGACTGGAAACCTGGCGCCCAATAATGCCAACGTTCAAATCGAAGACAATACCTACAATATTGCCAAAGGCGACTACGTATTGATCTCAGATTGCACATCGGCTGATATTTTCCGCGTTACCAACACGCCGAAGGAGAGTGGCAAAGGCACTGCCACTCTCACCCATGGCAACGGCTCGAATACCAGTAACCGGCTGAGCAAAATATACGGTGGCGACGCAGAGGTGTTTGGTTTTGAAGTCACCCACTTCTTTGTGCGAGACACCGGGCGTGATACCGCTGGGGGCAGGCCTGTACTCAGTCTCTACAGTCAGCAACGAGCAACGGGTAGCGGCGGTTCAATGGCAGCAGCGGTTGAGCTCGTCGAAGGGGTGGAAAATTTGCAAATCGTCTATGGCCTGGATACCGACAACGATCGAGCGATTGATAGTTACGCCGACGCATCAGCGGTGACAGATTGGCAGCAAGTGGTGAGTGCCAAGCTCGAGTTGACCCTGGTCGCGAATGATGAAGGGGTTGTGGGGCGTACCGGCTCTGTTGATGCGCAGAGCGTATACGACTCCTCTGGACAATTGCTGAGTAACACTGACGGGCGCATGAGACAGGTATTTTCATCGGTATTCGCAATAAGGAATCGCTTGCCATGATCAAAGCAAATGCGCAGCGTGGCGCGGTACTGATTGTTGCACTGGTGTTTACGGCCATTTTGACGGTCATCGGCGTTGGTGCCATGCAAAATGCCACACTCCAAGAGCGCATGGCGGGCAACAACAAGGATATCAATGTGGCATTCCAAGCTGCCGAAGTGGCCATCCGAGAGGCTGAAGCAGCAATGCCTGGTCTCTCCAGTGCTGACTTTGACGGTACAAACGGGATGTATCTTTCATGCCCGGATCCATCAGACAGTCGTCAAGCCTGCTCTGAACCGGACTGGAAGACCAAGGCCTCGACGGGGTGGGTGGTGGTTGGTGAAAAAGTCGACGACGTGAGCCGACAACCAGAGTTCATTATTGAGCAGATTAGTGCGATGACAGACCCCAACGCAGCATTGGACTCCGACAATACGGTTTCGCTGTTGGGCTTCTATCGTGTTACCGCCCGGGGCTTTGGTCTTAGTGATCGCAGTATGGTGGTTTTATCGACCACCTATAAGCGTGTTGAAAACTAGTAGGTAGTGATATGGCCTTTCGAAGAGTAAGTATTTTACCGAGCTTTCTAGTGGTCTTTGCGTTATTTGGTGTCGCAGAAGCCGTCGCGCAAAGCTGTACTATTCAGGAGAAAACGACGCGTTTTGTAGGGAAAAACAAGCAAAATGATCCCTATACATTCTCAACATTAGAGAGCATTAGCAGTGTTGTAGGAATAGAGCTCAAAAACTCAAAAAACCACTACTGCGACGCCAGTTCATATGTGATTAACGCAAATATACTGACCGTTAAGAAAAACAAAGGCAAAGATAAAAAGTGTAAGGCGAAGTTCACCGTAGAGGGGAAAAAGAAAGGCTGTACTGATAGCACGCCAGCCAATGAAATTGCCCAAAGCCCGCTCTTCTTAGCTCAAAATGCCGAGCCCAATGTGATGTATCTATTGGATGATTCGGGCTCCATGCAATTCGAACTAATGCCGGGAGAGATTATCGGCGGCAGTGCGCGATACATTTTTCCACGGGCGAACGGTATTTATGGCAGCTCTGATTATTCCAACTATGTACCCACAGTAGCGAATAATAGCCCCTACAATGCGCGCAGCCGTTCGCCGCAAGTCAACACAATATATTACGACCCTTCTACAACATACTCCCCTTGGATAAAAGCGGATGGCAGTCGCTACCCGGATGCGAACGTAAAGTGTGCTCCTCACAACCCGGAAACCAGTGGTAGCTCAAACAACCTGTCCAACTGTCGAGATCTCACGTCAACGAATAGCAATTACAACTCAAATAGTTGGGTGAACTGTAATGAGAGTGGCAGTTGTTCGCGCGACAGTAATACCCGCAATTTCTGGCCAGCGACCTATTTTTGGTACAAAGGCAGTGGCGACATGTGGTCGTGGAGTAACTATGAAAAAGTAGAAATTCGCTCGGGGCGTTCCTATAGCGGCCATGGCAGGGATGAGCGCGACGACTGTGCTGATGCTGAGAACGCTACCTGTACCTACGACGAAGAAATACAGAACTTTGCCAATTGGTACAGCTATTACCGCTCACGAGTGTCGGCAGCGCGAGCGGGTTCCGGCTTTGCTTTTGCAGAGCAAGGCGCGAACTTAAGAGTTGGCTTTGGCAGCCTTAACTCTTCAAGTCAGTCGATAGATGGTGTGTCGACCAGCGTGCTTCGCAAAGGTGTGAGAACCTTTGAAGGCAGTGACAGAGAGGCGTTTTTTGACGAATTGTACGGTTTAACGATACCGGCCGCGGGAACTCCGCTTCGCAATGCCTTGAATGCGGCCGGTAAATACTACATGCGCAAAGACTCAAAAGGCCCTTGGTCTGAGCGCCCTGGTACGAATGACAGCACTCCGGATCTGGAGTGTCGTCGGAATTACTCGGTGCTGGTGACCGACGGCTATTGGTCGGGTAGTGATGTCAGCGGTGATCCCGGCAAGAATAACGATGGCTCGAATAATCCGAGCCATTCTTCGCCCACGGGTAACAGCTACACCTATAAAGCAGCGTCGCCGTTTTCTGACAGCCGAGACGATACCTTGGCAGATGTTGCCATGTACTACTGGAAAAATGATTTGCGCAACGACCTCGATAACGTTGTGCCTGTTACAAAAGGGAACCCGGCTTTTTGGCAGCATATGGTGACGTTTGGCGTTGGCTTAGGGGTGACGGGAACGATAGACCCGGATACCGCCTTTGCCGCGATTGAGAGCGGTGCATCAATTTCATGGCCCAACCCCACCAGTGCGGATCAACATAAAATCGATGACCTGCTTCACGCGGCGGTTAATTCACGCGGCGGCTTTTTTAGTGCGGCCGACCCCGGTACGTTTGCCGATGAGTTATCGGATGCTCTGCAAGTCATTGCTAACGAAGCCAAGTCTTCCGCGTCGGCCATTGCGGCAAACTCTACGCGCCTGGATTCAGGTACCTTGGTCTATCAAGCCAGCTTTAACAGCTTGGATTGGAGCGGCAGGATGGTCGCCTACAAGGTGAATGACGATGGCACGCTGGGCGATGTGAAGTGGGATAGTCAAAAAGACAGTTATGGGTCGGTGTCGTCACGCAAGGTGTTCACTGCGGTGGGCGCGCCGGGAGCATTGACCACAACCGCGGTTGATTTTTCCACGTCGTCCTGGTCGTTGCTAGATACAACTCAGCGCGATGCGCTTCGCAATGGCGGTAGCAATGCCGACGGCCAGCTGCTTCTGAATTGGCTGCGAGGTGATCGCAGCCAGGAAGGGAAAGCGTTTAGAAGTCGCGGCGCAATACTGGGTGATATTGTTAATTCCGACCCCGCCTTTTCAGGAAATCTTGATGACTATGGTTTTCACGTGCTCTCCGGTACAGAGGGTAGCACTTACAGAACGTTTCTAAAGTCCAAGAAAGCACGCCCGCCATTCTTGGTCGTTGGGGCGAATGATGGCATGTTGCACGGGTTTCATGCAGATAATGGTAAAGAGTTGTTCAGCTTTATGCCCGCCGCATCGTATCCGGCAATTGCAGAGCTGGCCGACCCCGATTATCAGCACCGTTACTATGTAGACGGTTCGCCACGTGTGAGTGATGCCTACCTGGCGAATAAGTGGCGCACCGTAACGGTTGCTGCGATGGGGGCCGGTGGGCGGTCAGTCTTTGCGGTGGATGTCACTGACCCGGAAGCGATGAGTAAGAATAACTTCCTCTGGGAATTTTCAACCTCCAGCAGCGATACCGATAAATTGGGTGTCGCGATGAGTGCGCCCGCCATTGCGCGTCTCGCGGCGGGTAATCAGTGGGTTGCCGTTTTTGGCAACGGCTATAATTCCGGCGACAACGTAAAATTGTTTATCGTTGATCTGGCCGACGGCAAGCTGTTGAAGGCCATTGATACCGGGGTTACAGGCTCTGGAAATGGCCTCGCTTCTCCCGTGCCTGTCGACGTTGATGGCGACCGCGTAACGGATTTTGTTTATGCCGGGGATTTGCAAGGCAATTTGTGGAAATTTGATTTGCGTGGCAGTACGGCCAATAAATGGGATGTCGCGCTGAAATCCGGGTCTAAACCCGCACCGCTGTTCACTGCAGTCGATGACAATGGTGATCCTCAACCAATTACGAGCCGACCAACAGTTGGCAACCATCAAGAAGGTGGGTATTACGTTTATTTTGGTACCGGCAAGTTCTTCGAAACCGGGGATGCCAAGGTAGGCAATAGCCCGCAACTGCAGGACTTCTACGGCATTCGGGATGTCGATGCGGCGGTAAGTCGCTCGGACTTGCTCGTGCAGGATGTGATCTTCGAGCAGGTAGGCGTTACTAAAAACGGCAGTAACACCCCTTTTCAAGTACGCCTCGTGACCAATAAAGCGGCGGATGACGCTCCCGATTACGGTTGGCGCCTGCCATTGCAGCCACCGAATGATAGCGTTGAGGGCGAGCGCGCGGTATCGCGCCCGATACTGCGCAATGGCCGTATCGTGTTTACCACGCTAATACCTACTGACAATATTTGCGGGTTTGGCGGACGTAGTTGGTTGATGGAATTGGACGCGCAGACTGGCGGCCGTTACGCTGATCCGGTTCTGGATACGAACGGTGACGGGCTGATTAACGAGTTGGATGTTGTGCTCTACAACGGTGAGTACTTACCGATAAGCGGCCGCGGCAGTAACGAAATTATTAAGACCCCTGGTATCGTTGGCGCTGGTGATATCGAGTATAAGTTCACCTCAGGCAGCAGTGGCACTATCGGCATTGTGGTAGAAAAGGGTGATGACAACGGTATTGTTGGGCGACAGTCTTGGAGACAATTACAGTAATGACTCATCGTCATTTATCTCGTGGGTTTACCCTAATGGAGCTCATGATCACCGTGGCAATCGTAGCGATACTCGCCTCGATTGCCTACCCGAGTTATCAAGAGCAAGTGGCTAAGTCGCGGCGCAACGAGGCGGCCAATGCCCTGATGATTGGCGCCCAGGCGCTAGAGCGCTACTACTCCGCTAATGGTCGTTATACCACCACTGCCGGGGGGAGTGACTTGCCTGCGGTGTTTCCCTCTCGGGTGCCGGAGAATGGCGGAACGTATTACACGATATCTGCGGATGGCACACCGACAGCGAATACGTTTACCTTGATCGCAGCGCGCAGAGGTACGATGGCAGGCGACAGTTGCGGAGATTTCACTCTGGATGAAACGGGTGACATGGCGTTAAAAAACAAGCCCTCTGGATCGACTAAATCCCTGGCCGACTGCTGGCGCAGGTAGTGCCGTTATACGTAGAGATGCGGGTGTCCATACGCGTTTTTCAGAGGTGTCGAGTGGCTCGCGAAACACGTCATTTGTTTTGTACATGGCGGTAAATCTGCGTATTCTTGCCCAGTCGCTATAGAATTATAATCAAAGTGCTGGCCGTGCTGATTGGCATTTAAGCGTTTGTGCTTTTGCAAACCATCACAATGACTACGGAAAGTCGCTGGTAACTGCTACTGGCACCCCTACTCAATGCTCCATTTGTTCGGCCGATAATAATTTCCATGCTTGGGAGAAGAGGCCGAGTGCGAGCTAAAGATATTTCCGGTTTTACCCTGATTGAATTAATGATCACCGTCGCGATCATTGGCATATTGGTTGCCGTAGCGCTGCCCTCTTATCAGGAGTATGTCGTGCGCACGAATCGATCGGCAGCGCAAAACTTCGCGATGGAGGTGGCAAATATGCAAGAGCGCTTTTACTTGGACAATCGCAGTTATGCTGCCGACCTTGCTACCCTCGGCGCTTCTTTGCCGTCAGAAATTTCCGGCGCATATGTCGTTAGTGTGACGGCCGACAACACTGCTAACCCTCCTAGCTATATGATTAGCGCTGCTCCGAAGGGGACGCAGGCAAGTCGCGATGATTGCGGGACGCTTACCCTGAACAATAAGGGAGAAAAAGGTTATGCCTCGGGGGCAACGCGATGCTGGGAATAAGTAGGTTTAGAGGCTTTACGTTACTTGAGCTGTTAGTAACCTTGGCGGTAGTGGCCATCGTGACCGCCATTGCGGCGCCGTCATTCAACGACGTTATTGAGCGCCAGCGCGTTCGCAGCGCTGCCGATACCTTACGGTCTACCATTGACTTGGCGCGCAGTGAGGCAGTTAAGCGCAACGCGGTGGTTAGTGTCAGTCGAATTGGCGATAACTGGAACAAGGGGTGGCAGGTACTCGATGGTGCAACTGTACTACAGGTCGCACCGTCTCAGCCGAGCCTGACCATTACCAGCGCCGTCAATACGGTGCAGTTTAACGGCTCAGGACGGAGCAATGCCGCGGCAGAGTTCAGTCTAGTGCCCGATTCCGGGAATACCGCAAACGCCTACTGTGTGGATATAAGCCTCAGCGGCCGCCCGCGAAGCCGGAAGGGAGGCTGCTAATGCCAAAACGGCAAGTCGGATTTACCTTAGTGGAGATTCTTGTTGCCCTACTTATTGTCCTGGTCGGTTTAATGGGCGGAGCGGGCTTGATAGCGCGCTCTGTTCAGCAGGAAGTGGAGGCTTATCAGCGCTTACAGGCGCTTAATTTACTCCAGGATATGGTGAGTCGGATTAATGCAAACCGGCTTGTCGTGAGTTGTTATTCTGCGGGTGCCAATGGCTTGGCCTTAGGGCACGGTGCCTCCAACCCGCCCGCTTGCGCTCAAGGTTCTGCCGAGCAACGCGAGACCGCAGACGAGGATCTTGTGCAGTGGAATGCCGCATTGATTGGCAGCGCCCAACAAAATAAAAGTGACGAGAGTATCGGCGCGATGATTGGTGCCCGTGGTTGCATACAGCAGCTAGACGCGGCTACGCGTCAATATCGAGTGAGTGTCGCCTGGCAAGGTCTGAACGAAACCTCTGCTCCCTCTGATAACTTGACCTGTGGAAAGAACCAATACGGTGACGAAAAGCAGCGAAGAATTGTTACCGCGATCGTGCGAATTGGAGACTTAACGTGAACCTGTCTAGGCGGCAGCAACGTGGCCTTTCTTTGGTTGAGCTCATGATTGCTCTGGGTTTGGGCGCCTTTATGCTATTGGGGATTATTTCCTTAGTTGCCTCCGTCAGTCAGACCCGCACCAAGCTCTCTCTGGTATCAGGTCAAGCAGAGAGCGGGCGGTATGCTCTGCATGCACTGAATGAAGAGTTGGCACTGGCGGGTTTTCTCGGCACCTATCATCCGGGTGTTGGTGTGGCCGATTACCAGCTCGTTGACCCATGCGTAAATAGTGGCAATGCGAGTGACCTAGGTTTTGATCCGAGTACGCTTGCGCTGCCGCTTGCGGTGTCTGGCGTTGTCAGCGGTGCCGCAATGCCGGCATGTATTGGTGCAGATAGTCCGGTGGCGAACTCGCCGATGCTGAACATTCATCGTGTGGACGTTGCCGAGGTGGACGTGGCGAGCATCGCGGCGGGAAACATGACACCGTATCTGCAGGTTTCCAACTGTGAGCTAGATGCTCTGCCTTATGTACTGAATACAGACCCTGCTGCGCTTACCTTGCGGGCAAAGGGTTGCGCGTCATTAGCAAGTGCTCGCCCTTACCTCGTTCGCAGCTACTTTATAAGCGATTGTGAGGATTGTGCCGATGGTGGTGATGGTCGCCCCACACTTAAAATGCTGGAGTACAGCAGTGGGGTTCGGCGCGTACTGCCACTGGTCTCCGGCGTCGAAGACCTGCACATCGAATACGGATTAGATTTAGATATCGACGGTGGCCCCGATTGCTATGTGAGTGATCCCGGAGCCGCCGTTGCGCCCGGTGGCTGCCCGGCCGCAGAGTGGTCTAGTACGGCAACGGAAAACTGGCGGGATACCGTTGCTGTGCGAGTACATTTATTGATTCGCTCTGAAGAACCGATTTTAGCGGAGCCACTTGAAGACACCTTTGACCTTGGTCGCGCTGACAGGGTGGGGCCTTTCGACGACCGTTTTAAACGGCAAGTTGTGTCGACCGTTGTGTTAATACCTAATGTTGCGGGGCCGAGAGAATGATAAGCGTAAAGCGACAGTCAGGCTTGGTATTGATCGTAGTGCTCGTCATGCTGGGGATATTCAGCATTATCATTGTCAGCATGCTGAGCGGCAGCAATATCAATTTTAAAATAGCCGGTAATCAGCAGTATCACATCGAGTCAAAAAATGCGGCGAGTAACGCCATAGAATCTTTTGTCAGTAACCCGGCTAATTTCGCAATTCCATTGCCCGACGGGAATACGGAGTTTGGCAGCGACTTCAATGGTGATGGTAGCGACGACATGGTTGCTGTGGTCGCGCCGCCAACCTGTCTGAGTACAGACCCAATAAAACAGGTTGAACTTGATGTCGCCGACCCAGCAGATGCTCAGTGCCTAGGAACGGGTAAAAATAATACCAGCGGTGTGCTGACGGATGACGACGTTGCCCTCCAAGGCAACTCCTGGTGTACCAAAATGCGCTGGGATATCGCCGCAACAGTGGGTGACGCTAAGACTGAAAGCCGCTTGGAAATGCACCAAGGGGTGTATTTGCGCGAAGTCATTGGGACGCCCTGTTTGAATTAATTCTCCGGTTTAACCGGTGTTAGAAAGAGTGAAGGCCATGAAAACGCTAATTAGTTGGATCCGTCTGTCGCTTCTATTTATCGCGATGTCTGCGCCGACACAGGCCGAGGATATCGATTTATTCGCTGGGATCACCCCTGGCGGTGCCAACCCCCCAACGGTGTTGCTGGGTTGGCACAGTACGGCGAACTCCAATGCCAATGTCACCCACGGCTGCGTTTACGGAGATAGCGGCGCGGCCCCATCGCTTGGTGATACGGTGGGCGGTATGGAGCAGTGTGCGCTGGTGAACACCATGCTCTCTCTATTAGACGCCGAAAATGATTACTTGCTAGGTGCAATTAAGATTGGCCTGATGGTATTCAATGAAAATGGTTACAGCAGCTTCAATAATGGCACGGGTTTAGGTAATGGCGATAACCGGTGTGGTTATTTGCTTGTGCCACCAACACTGATGGACAGCTCTGGCATTAACAGCTTCATTAGCAAGCTTAAAAGTATTGATAAAAACAACTTGGCAAACCAGTCGCGGCTGGGTGATCTGATTGCCGAAAGTTGGGCCATGTTGAATGGTCTGGCAACCTCTTGTTCAGGCGTTGACTACTCCGGTCTTGCGGAAACGGCGACCCAATGCCGCGACGCCGTGCTCGTCTATATTGGCAATGCCACGAAGGAAAACTCCAGTGTTGCCGATGGCACGGGAAGCCCCGATACGCTATTGAAAAACCAGTTAACAAGTGAGTTTTCCTACAGCACCGGTTCTTCTCAGTACAAGTTTTTTGCCACACCGCGCGCAGTTACCCAGCTCACCAATTCAGACTCATCCAATAATAAATATTGGGGGGATGAATGGGCGCAGTTTATGAATCTGGTAGATACCAGTGACAGCGCACAATCTGATCGCAATGTCAGTACCTACTCTATAGCGGTTTACGATCCTAGCTTAGAAACAAAGCTGGCTGGCGAGATCAACTTCCTCGCAGATTTAGCCAATGTCGGTGGCGGCAAGGCCTTCAAGGTGACTGCCGATAATCATGCGGGGCTGGCGGAGGTGCTCCTGCAGATATTTAATGAAGTGCAGGATATTAACAGTGCATTTTCATCGGCGACGCTGCCTGTTAGTGCTAACACGCAAGGCACCTTTCTGAACCAAGTTTATATCGCCAGCTTTCGGCCAGACAGCGATGCGGCGCCTCGTTGGAACGGCAACGTTAAACAGTATCAGCTCGGCTTTGACGCCGGTGGAAATATCGTTTTAACAGATTCGACCCAGGATGTGGCGTCGGTGGTTACTTCTGTTACTAACCCCATCACCGGAGCAATTGTTGATGATGCAGTGAGCTTCTGGACGACAAACACGCCCAAGGATGCGTCAGGCGTCGCCGTGGCGGATTGGCCGCTGGATGGCTTCTGGCGTAATAGCCCGGAAGGAGAGGGCTTTGCCTTTGACCACCCTGACGGCGATTTAGTTGAGAAAGGCGGTGCGGGCCAGTTATTGCGCGTGAACAACCTGACCACATCGTCAGGCCGCAAAGTGTATACCTGTAACAGTGTCGGAAATTGTCCGAGTGCGTCGGCTCTACCCGAGTTTAAAACGACGAATACTGCTTTGGTGTCCCAGCTAGATGCGGAGCTGGGCGCTGCCGAAGAGGGTGGTAATGCATCGATAAGCGTTGGCCGCTATGACGATGGCGAAATGATATCAACAAGCTGTTCAGGTAAAGGGAATAATATTACCTGCACCATCGCTCACGATGGCAGTGGCGGTACCCAGCTTGACGCCGCAACCGACAGAGTGGTGATACTAAACGCGTGGAACGAATCGCTGCAGGCCAACAAGCAGAGCTGTACCTTCGCCGCACCCTGCAGCATCAGCAATGTCACGGCCACTAGCTTTGACGTTGCCTCTCGCAATATCCCCGATGGTCAAACGTACAATGGTGCAGTGATTGTTGAAGTGAGCCGAGCTGCCCGTGTGGCGCAAACCTCCCATGGCTTGTCATTGGGAGACCAGGTTGAATTAGAGGGCTGTACTGTCGGCTCTACCGCCAATACACACAATAGCGCCTTGCTCAACGGTACGGTGCTTGGCAGTGTGATTGCAGTTACTGATGCTGATAACTACCTGCTCAGACTTGGCGATTATGTGCTTGCCGAAAACAACAATGTAAGTTGTGGCAGCAGTGCAGTGTCGCTAACCGCCGAGACCCTCATCGATTGGGTACGGGGGGAAGATATTATCGGCAATGAAAGCCGTCGAGGCCCATGCCCACCCGAGCTGCGCGGGAGCGATTGTCCGATCACCGCGCGGGGGTCGATTCATGCAGATGTCCTGCACTCGCGCCCCGCGGTTATCAACTACGGCGGCACTACCGGGGTTGTTGTGTTCTACGGCTCCAACGATGGTCACTTCCACGCCATCAATGGTAATCAGGCAGGTAATATCGCCGGCGTACAACCCGGTGGTGAGTTATGGAGCTTTATAGCGCCGGAGTTCTTTGGCAAGTTTAAGCGGCAATTCAATAACGACCCGCTGGTGAAGTACCCAAATGTGCTCGACAGCCGGGCTCAGCCGCGCGACTACTTTTTCGACGGAAACACCACGATTCTGCAGGACAAGCGCACCGGTAAGCCCACGTCTGGAAAGTCCTTGATCTTTATGTCGGCGCGCCGTGGCGGACGTTTACTTTATGCACTCGATGTCAGCAATGTCGCGGAACCGCGTTATCTGTGGTCGCTGACGAATGATCAGGTTCCGGAGTTGGGGCAGACATGGTCGCAGGCCCAGCTGACCTTAATCAAAGGTCACAGCAACCCCGTATTGATCTTGGGGGCGGGCTACGACCCCGCCGAGGACCAAGAGCCAGCACCTGCAACGAATAGCCAGGGGCGGGGTATTCTCATACTGGATGCGATGACCGGAGGAGTGCTGTGGGCAGCGCTGGCTGACTGTACCGGTGTCACCGTGGCAACAGGCGGACACTGCGAGACCGTTTCCGCGATGACGAAATCGTTTCCCGCTGATGTAACGGTTCTGGATAAGGACTTAGATGGCTTCACCGACCGCCTCTATGCGGCAGATGTGGGCGGGAATATATGGCGTGTTGACCTTGAGGCAGCCAGCCCCGCGACAACCGCCTTTAGCGACATTGAAGTCAATAAGTTCGCAAGCCTGGGGGGCAGTGGCAACAGTGCTCGCAAATTCCTCTTCGCCCCGGATGTCGTGCCCACGAATAATTTCGACGCTGTGGTGGCGGTCTCCGGCGACCGTGAGCACCCGCTTTATACCAGTAGTACCACCGCCGGGCTTGCCTACAATGTCGAGAATAAGTTTTTCATGATTATGGACAAAAATACCGGTAAGTCGATGCCCTCGACTCACTCGGCAGTGACCGTAAGTGACCTCGTTGACCAAAGCACTTTGCAGTGTACCGACGGCAGCGGTGGCATTGTGTCCTGTGGTAGCGAAGGAGCGACCGAACTGTATTTTAGTGGTTTGGATAGCGGTGTCGCAGGGTATTACTTTGACCTGTTGGTGGGTGAAAAAGGCGTTAACGCACCATTGGCGGTTGCCGGGAAAGTCTATTTTGGTACCAACCAGCCGGATGTGCCCGATGCTGAAAGTTGCAGTGCAAATTTGGGTAACGCCGGCGCCTATGTCGTGAACCTTGTGACGGGTGAGCGGCAGAGAAATGAATTCTCTGGTGGTGGACTTCCACCGTCGCCCATTGCCGGGCTTGTGACGATTGACGGAAAAACCGTGCCCTTTGTGATTGGTGGGGCGGGGCCATCACCCTTTGATCCCAGCACCCCCGCGCTCGACCTGTCCGGCGGGCGAAAACGCACCTACTGGTATTACGAATAAAGAAAAAGGCAGCCTCGGCTGCCTTTTTCATTCTATGAGTTCATTAGTCGAGGTTGTACTTCTTTAGTTTGTAGCGAAATTGCCGGAAGGTGAGCCCCAGCAACTTCGCTGACTCCGTCTTATTGCCCTGTTGGGCTTTTAGCGCGGCATTGATAATGTTTTGTTCAATGCTCGCCAGATACCCCTCCACGTCTCCGATAGCTGCCGATAGGTGGTCGGCGTGTTTATCCGGGTTCACGCTGCTATTTGATGCCGGTAGCGATAGATCCTTGGCAGTGATGATCTCGTCGTCGCACAGTGTTGCGGCGCGTTCAATAATGTTTTCCAATTCGCGGACATTGCCGGGAAAGGGGTAACTGCTCAGCGCATTAAGAGCATCTTCACTGAGGCGGGGGGCCGGTATACCCCACTCGCTAGCGATTTTCTCTAGCATAAAATTGGCCAATAACGGGATGTCGCTGACCCGTTGCCGCAGGCTGGGCACCGCGACCTCGATAACGTTAATCCGGTAGAACAGGTCACTGCGGAAGTGTTCTGAGGCGACTTCGCGGGATAGGTCTCTATGCGTGGCACTGAGTATGCGAACGTCGACGGCTATTTCCTCATTTGAACCGATACGTCGCACCGCCTTTTCCTGAATGGCGCGAAGCAGTTTAACCTGCATATTCAGCGGCAGGTCGGCGACTTCGTCCAGGAAGAGAGTGCCGCCATTGGCGGCTTCAAATAAGCCTTCCTTATCACCGTAGGCGCCAGTAAAACTGCCCTTAACATGGCCAAAGAACTCACTTTCGACAAGCTCGTCGGGGATGGCACCACAGTTCACTGGGACAAAGGGAGCATTGCGGCGCGGCCCATTGGCGTGGATCATGCGCGCCACCACTTCCTTGCCACTGCCCGACTCGCCACTGATGTAAACGGGAGCCTGGCTGCGGGCAAGTTTGGTGATTTGCTGGCGCAGTCGGCTGATAACGTCGGTTTCGCCGAGTAAGCGGGTGTTGCGGCTGCTGTCGATGGCGGTGGCGCTGCTACTCTCCAGTTGCAGGGCGGTTTTGATCAGGTTGCGCAACTGCTCAATAGACACCGGCTTGTTGATGAAGTCGAATGCCCCCGCCTTTAGCGCCTCAACCGCTAGCTCTGTGCTGCCGTAGGCAGTTAACACCGCAACGGCGGTTTCGCTGCAGTGCTGCTGGATGTGGTGAACGACGTCCAAGCCCGAGCCATCTGGCAATTTGATATCGGTAAGACAAAGTTGAATAGTGTTTTGCTGCAGGAGCGCGATAGCGTCACTGACACAGCCGACCGACTCGGTATGAAGGCCCATGCGACTGATGGTAATTTCCAGAAGTTCGCGAATATCCGGTTCGTCGTCAATGATGAGTACGGTTTTCTGTGTCATATCGGCTTGTCAGTCTTAATCGGGGAACGCGCTGCGCTGCGGGTGGGCGAATTGTAATCGAAAACAGCTGTCGCCGCTGGGTTCCCGTCGGTAGCTAATAGCGATTTGGTTCGCCAGGCAGAGCTCGCGGCAAAGGTACAAGCCGAGCCCATTGCCCTGAGACTCCGTGGTGAAAAAGGGCTCAAAGATTTTGTCTTGATTGTCCTGTGAAATGCCGGGGCCATTATCGATGATATCCAGTGTTACACCGCCGCTAATACCGTTGCTCAAACGGTAGCGGATAACGGCGTTGTCGGCCTCTGCCAGGCTATGGCGAATACCGTTTTCCGTAATATTGCTCAGTATCTGGTTTAGCTGGCTTTGGTCGACATTCACCGTGTCGTTACTGCATTGTGAGTCGTCCGTTAGCAGCTGAATTTGCCCCTGATGAATGCTGTGCCAGTCGCGGCAAAAGCGCTGCAACCAGGGCATTAGTGCGAAGGCTTCAGGTTTGGGCAGTCGGCCGCGAGACAGCTCGAGAACATTTTTCACAATATCGTCCATGCGTTTTGCATGGTTTTGGATAATGCCGACAAAGCGCGCATCGCCGTCGTCGAGGTGAGGGCCTTCGGCGAGCAGTTGCGCCGCATGGCTGATTGCCGAAAGAGGGTTGCGTATTTCATGCGCGATGCTGGCGGTGAAGCGCCCAAGCGAGGCGAGCTTCAAGTTTTGCGCGCGCTGATTGATCTTGCTGATATTTTCAATATACAGCAGGAAGTCTTCGTCGTTGTCTTGGTCCAGCTGGGCGATGTTGACGTGTAATTCCACGCCCGAGGGCTGTAACTGAATGATTTTCGACAAGCTGCTACCCGGTGCAGTGAGGGCGGTGATTTGCGGGGGAGCATAGAGTGAATCGGGGCGACGTTGGTAGGGGACTTGCAAGAGCTCTGCGGCAGCGGCATTGCAGAGCTTGATGCGGCCACTGCGTGACATGACCACAATGCCAGTCTGCATTCGCTGCACAATGCTTTGGTTGATTTGCGAGAGCCGCTCTAAGTCACTGCGGCGGCGCTCTGCCAACTGCTGAGCGGAAATAATTCGTTGGCTGAGGTAGCGAATGGCAATGGCTGTCGAAAAATAGGCCATCCCCATCATGCCAGCGACGACAAATTGCTGGGTCTCTACGCGCTCGTACAGGGTGTTGGCTGCGACCTCGGCGATGGCGCTGATGGTCGCCAGTGAGGCCAAAGACAGGCACAAGCGGGCGGGTAAGGTCATGCTGGCTGCACTGATGCTAACCATCAGCAGGGAGGCGAGGCCAGAGTCGGCGCTTGCCGAGCAGTAGCTCATCAGCATGATGCAGCCAATGTCGATGAAAAACTCGAAGAACAGCCCCGTGTCGTGATAGTGACGACTGGTCAGCAAGTGCTGGAACAAGGCAAGCAGTGAAAAAGCTAGGTAAGCAAAGGAAATCAGCGAATAGATGCCGGGGGCGGTGCTTCCCAGCACCGATTGACTGAAGCCGTAAATGAAGATGAAAAACAGCGCGCTGGCTAGCAGCAGGCGGTACACCGCATATACCCGCATGACGGCGCGGCGTTGGCTGTGGTCGATGCTGGCGCTATGCATGATGATCTCGTTCAGATAATGCCAATAAGTGTATCTGGCAATTCCTGCGGATGCACATCGCGAGTTTTGATAGAATGCCTGCGCACCGCGGTAAGCCAACGCCTATTAACGGGGATACACAGATTCATGACCACGCTTCGTATTGTTACTGCTCAGATCAACCCGGTAGTAGGGGACATCGAAGGCAACACCGACAAAATTCTCAACGCCGTTGAACAGGCAATGCAGGCGCACAACCCCCAGCTCATATTGTTCCCAGAGCTTGTTGTAACGGGGTATCCGCCCGAAGATTTGCTGCTGCGCAGCAGCATCAGCCATCGGGTAGAGCGCGCGTTGGCGCGCATTGCCAACGCCGCGAAAGAGACCTATATCGTCGTCGGCTATCCGCGCAGCCGAGAGCAGGGTTTGTACAACACGGCCGGGGTGTTCTACCGCGGCCGTTTGCTCCACGAATACCACAAGCAATGTTTGCCGAACTACCGCGTATTTGATGAAAAGCGCTACTTCAAAGAAGGCCGTGAAAGCGTCGTCTTTGACCTGTTTGGTGTGCCCACGGCGCTGAGTATTTGCGAAGACATTTGGCAGGATGGCCCCACCGCGGCTGCCAGAGCCGCCGGGGCACAGCTGATGTTGAATATGAGCGCCTCGCCCTTCCATGCGGGTAAGCAGATAGAGCGCGAAGCCCTGCTGGCGCAACGGGCCTGGCAAGGCGGCATGCCCATCGTCTACTGCAATTTGGTGGGAGGGCAGGACGAACTGGTGTTTGATGGCGCGTCAATGGTGGTTTCCAAAGAGGGCGAATTACTGGCGCGAAGCCCCGCCTATGTCGAGCATCTGGCCTGTGTTACGGCACATTGGCAGGACGGCACGCTGAGCATTGATGAAGGGGCGGTGACCGACCTTAAGCCGGTGCTGGACGATGTCTACGAAACGCTGGTGCTGGGGGTGCGCGACTACGTTGAGAAAAATGGCTTTAAGGGCGTGGTGTTGGGTTTGTCAGGCGGTATTGATTCCGGTTTGACGCTGGCGATTGCCGTAGACGCGCTGGGCCCTGAGCGCGTGGAGGCGGTGATGATGCCCTTTCGCTACACGGCGTCCATGAGCGTTGAAGATGCCGAGGAACAGGCGAATATGTTGGGTGTGCGCTACTCCTGTCTGTCGATCGAGCCGATGTACGACGCCTTCATGGCGACGTTGGCAGACGAGTTTGCCGGCACCCAGGTCGATACCACGGAGCAGAACCTACAGGCCCGCTGTCGTGGTGTTCTGTTGATGGCAATCTCCAACAAAAAGGGCTACTTGGTCCTCACCACGGGCAACAAAAGCGAAGTGGCGGTCGGCTACTCGACGCTATACGGCGATATGGCCGGTGGCTTTGACGTACTGAAAGATGTCGCCAAAACCCGGGTGTTTGAACTGGCTCGCTATCGCAATACTCGCTCTCCAGCGATCCCGCAGCGCGTTATCGACAGGCCGCCCTCGGCCGAGTTGGCGCCAGATCAGAAAGATGAAGACAACCTGCCGCCCTACGATACGCTGGATGAAATCCTGGAGCGCTATATCGAGCGCGATGAAAGCGCTGAAGCGATTATCGCCGATGGCTTTGACCGCGACACCGTGTACAGGGTACTGCGCCTTGTCGATTTAAACGAGTACAAGCGCCGGCAAGCACCGATCGGTACGCGCATCACCGAGAGAGGCTTCGGGCGTGACCGTCGCTATCCCATCACTCAGAAATGGCCGATTGGCGATTGATAGACCGGAAATAAAAAAGGGCGCCTATGGCGCCCTTTTTTGTACCTAGCTGTCGCGACGACCTATTCTTCACTTTTGCTGCGGTTGTCAAAACGCGGCGGCTCATAGCGGTCAAACAGGCCGAAGGTGGCTTTATTGATAAATGAGCCTTCCTGTTCGATACCGACTTCGCTGATGAAGTTACCGTTTTTGTCGAGGTTGGGGTGGTCAGGATAGTTCTTGCGCAACACGGCAAGTGACTGCTCCGCCAGATCATCCATGCCTAACAGCAGATAGGCTTGCACCATTACCGCTAGTGCATCGGGCACTGCCGGCGTTTGCGGCAAATTTTCGATAACATAGCGCCCGCGGTTGGCCGCGGCCAAGTAGGCTTTGCGCTTGAAGTAGTAATTCGCCACATTGATCTCGTAGCGCGCGAGACGGTTGCGCAGGTAGATCATCCGGGCGCGCGCATCGTCGGCATACACGCTGTTTGGAAAGCGCTGCAACAGCTGACGAAAATCTTCGAAGGATTGGATCGCCGAACCCGGGTCGCGCTGAGTCATGTCAGTGGGGATGAAGCGCTCCAGCAGGCCCTCGCCCTCGGTGTAGTTCGAGAGGCCGCGCATGTAGTAGGCGTAATCGACTTTCTCGTGCTGTGGGTGCAGGCGAATAAAGCGATCGGCAGCAGCGATCGCTGCCTCGTTGTCACCGCCGCGATAGTAGGCGTAGATAATCTCCAGCTGCGCTTGTTCGGCATAGGGGCCGAAGGGGTAGCGGCTTTCCAAAAGCTGCAGGTTCTGAATAGCCAGTGAAAAGTTCTTGCTGTTCAGGTAGCCTTGCGCGGTTTCGTATATCTCCCGCTCCGACAGTTCCTGTCGTTCAGGTTCGCTGGCGCAACCCGCGAGGGTGGCGATGAGAAGGAGTGCTAGGAGCTTGTTAAACGCTTTCATTTACCCGTTCCAAATGGCGGAAGAACCCCGCATTTGCGAGGGCCTGCTATTTAACCACAGCGTGTCAGTGGTATAAAGAAGGCCTCGGAGAATCACTATGACAGAAACCATCAATCGCCAGGAAATCGTTCCCGCCGACCTCAACTATGCGCGTTTCGACCAGGCCGCCAGCGCCTTGTTCCCCGAATATTCGCGATCGCGCCTGCAAAGCTGGATAAAAGGCGGCCAATTAACGGCCAATCACAGCAGCTGCCGTCCTCGGGACAAGGTTCACGAAGGCGACGTGCTGACCCTGCAAGCGGAGCTGCAACCCGAGGGGCGTTTTGAGGCCGAGGCGATAGCGTTGGATATCGTCTATGAAGACGACGATATTATCGTGATCAATAAGCCCGCTGGCCTGGTTGTTCACCCGGGTGCCGGTAATCCCAGCGGCACCCTGCTGAATGCTCTGCTCAGTCACTGTCCCAGTATTGATAGCGTGCCGCGCGCGGGTATTGTTCACCGTCTCGACCGCGATACCACCGGGCTCATGGTGGTTGCCAAAACGCTGCAAGCCCACGCCGACTTGGTGGCGCAGCTGCAAGCGCGCGATGTTCACCGCGAATACGACGCCGTTGTGATGGGCAGCATGACCGGTGGGGGTAAGGTTGAGGAGCCAATGGGGCGTCACCCCCAGCAGCGCACAAAAATGGCGGTGGTGCAGTTTGGCGGCAAGGAGGCGATTACGCATTATCGCCTGCAAAAACGTTATCGCGACCACTGCCATGTGCGGTGTTTTCTTGAAACCGGCCGCACCCACCAGATTCGTGTGCATATGGCCCATATTCGCCACCCTTTGGTGGGTGACGCCACTTATGCCGGTCGGCCGCGCCTGCCCAAAGGTGCGAGCGATGAACTGGTGAATATGCTGCGCAGCTTTCCCCGGCAGGCGCTGCATGCCCGTAAACTTGAGCTCGAGCACCCCATAAGTGGCGATACCATGAGCTGGGAAGTGCCTTTGCCCGACGACATGCAAGCACTACTAGCCGTATTGGATGCTGAGGAAAAGTTGTGATTCGCGCCGCCTGGCCAGCGCCCGACAATGTGGTCGCGCTGAACACAACGCGGCATGCGCCAGCGGGCACTGTCGGCGCCAGTGAAGGGGCGTATGCGGATTTTAATCTTGCCCAGCATGTTCACGACAAGCCGCTGGCGGTCGCCGCAAACCGCGCGGCGCTTTTCCACCAATTGCAGCCGCAGGGCTTGCGTCGTATTCAATGGCTGAACCAAACCCACGGCACTGCCGTGTATCGATCTCAGGCCGATGTGCAGGCGCTGCCCGATGCCGATGCCGCCATCACAACGGACATTGGCCAGGCGCTGGCCGTATTAACCGCCGACTGCCTGCCGGTGTTGCTCTGCGACCGGTCAGGGCGTCAGGTGGCCGCTGTTCACGCAGGTTGGCGCGGTCTGTGTAGCGGTGTGGTCGCCAATGCCGTTGCCGCCTTTGATCGCCCCGCTCAGCAATTAATGGCGTGGTTGGGGCCCGCGATTTCCCCTAAACACTTTGAAGTTGGCGAAGAGGTGCTACAAGCGTTTGAGTGCGAATTTTCCGGCCCGGATACCGCGGCCATTCGCGCCGCCTTTGTGCCGGTAGACGGTTATTCTGGAAAATATCTCGCCGATTTGTATCAATTAGCGCGGCTGCAGTTGAAATCGCTCGGTGTCGACGCCATCTATGGAGGAGAGTACTGCACGGTGGCCGACGAGGACCTGTTCTACTCCTATCGGCGACAGCCCCAGTGTGGGCGCCAGGCCAGCATTATTCTGTTGCGCGACAACTAAAAATCTCTCCAGTCAGGCTTGAAAGCCAGCGAAGCATCCCCATCTAATAAGTAGAAAGACCTTATTAATAGTGCGGTTATCGCTCTGCGTGAGCTGGGCCGCATGGATGGAGAGCCGCGAATGCGTATAGATCGATTTACCAACTCACTGCAAACCGCGCTGCAAGATGCCCAATCCTTGGCGCTGGGACGCGACCACCAATATATTGAAGCCGAGCACCTGTTGGCGGCGATGTTAAAACAGTCCGGCGGCGCGGTTAAACCCATGCTCAGCCAGGCGGGGGCGAATGCCGCTGCGCTGGACGCTGCGGTCAATGACGCCCTGGACAAGCTACCCCGAGTCGAGGGCAACCCTGGCGATGTTCATGTGTCGCAGGGCCTGGCGCGGGTATTTAATATCAGCGACAAACTTTCCCAACAACGCGGCGATGCCTACATTTCCAGCGAGCTTGTGGTGTTGGCGATGCTGGAGTCGGCGACGTCGATTAGCAAAGTGATGAAAGCGGCTGGCATAGAGAAAAGCCGCCTTGAATCCGTGATAGAACAATTGCGAGGAGGGCAGTCGGTGAACGACGCATCGGCCGAGGAAAATCGTCAGGCCTTGGATAAATACACCATTGATCTGACCGAGCGCGCTGAGTCGGGCAAGCTGGATCCGGTGATCGGCCGTGACGATGAAATTCGCCGCACAATTCAAGTGTTGCAGCGCCGTACCAAGAACAATCCGGTGCTGATCGGCGAGCCGGGCGTGGGTAAAACTGCCATCGTTGAGGGCTTGGCGCAGCGCATTATTAACGGTGAGGTGCCCGAGGGCTTAAAAGACAAGCGCGTGCTGTCTCTGGATTTGGGGGCACTGCTTGCCGGCGCCAAATTTCGCGGTGACTTTGAAGAGCGCCTGAAGTCGGTGCTTAACGAACTCGCCAAGGAAGAGGGGCGGGTCATCCTGTTTATTGATGAACTGCACACCATGGTCGGTGCCGGTAAAGCTGACGGCGCGATGGACGCAGGCAATATGCTCAAACCTGCGCTGGCGCGCGGTGAGCTGCACTGTGTGGGCGCCACAACCTTGGACGAATACCGTCAGTACATCGAAAAAGATGCGGCGCTTGAACGTCGTTTCCAAAAAGTCTTGGTGGACGAACCCTCTGAAGAGGACACCATCGCGATACTGCGTGGCCTGAAAGAGCGCTACGAGGTGCACCACGGCGTCGACATTACTGACTCCGCCATTATTGCGGCGACCAAGCTGTCGCAGCGATACATCACCGACCGCCAGTTGCCGGATAAAGCCATCGACCTGATCGACGAGGCGGCCAGCCGTATTCGCATGGAGATCGACTCCAAGCCCGAGGTGATGGACAAGCTGGAGCGCCGCTTGATTCAACTGAAAATTCAGCGTGAAGCGGTGAAGAAAGACGACGATGAGGCGGCTAAGAAGCAACTCGCCTTGCTCAATGCCGATATCGATAAAGTGGAGAAGGAATTCGCCGATCTCGACGAAGTTTGGAAGGCTGAGAAGGCGACCCTGCACGGCAGCGCGCAGATTAAGAGTGAGCTCGAGCAAGCTAAGCTGGACCTGGAGGCCGCGCGTCGCAGTGGCGACCTAACCAAGATGTCGGAGCTGCAGTACGGCGTGATCCCCGATATGGAAAAGCGTCTTGCATCGGCAGATGCCGCAGAGCACGGCGAAATGCAGCTGCTGCGTAACAAGGTCTCGGACGAGGAAGTCGCCGAGGTGGTATCGCGCTGGACGGGTATTCCCATCAGTAAGATGCTGGAGGGCGAAAAAGACAAGCTGCTGCGCATGGAGGAGGCGCTGCACAAACGCGTTGTCGGCCAGAGCGAAGCGGTGGACGCCGTTTCCAATGCGGTGCGCCGCAGTCGCGCGGGCCTGAGTGACCCGAATCGCCCCAATGGCTCGTTCCTGTTCCTGGGGCCAACCGGTGTGGGTAAAACCGAGCTGTGCAAGGCGCTGGCAACCTTCCTGTATGACAGCGAAGAGGCGATGGTCCGTATCGATATGTCGGAGTTTATGGAGAAGCACTCAGTCGCTCGCTTAATTGGTGCGCCTCCGGGCTACGTCGGCTATGAAGAGGGCGGTTACCTTACTGAGGCGGTGCGTCGTCGCCCTTATTCACTGTTGTTGCTGGATGAGGTTGAAAAGGCCCACCCCGATGTGTTCAACATCCTGCTGCAGGTGCTCGACGATGGCCGCCTGACCGATGGTCAGGGCCGCACGGTGGATTTCCGCAACACGGTGATCGTGATGACCTCGAACTTGGGTTCCGATGTGATTCAGGAAATGACGCGCGGCGGTAGCGACTACCCGGCGATTCGTTCCGCGGTGCTCGACGTGGTATCCGGCCACTTCCGTCCAGAGTTTGTTAACCGCGTCGATGAGCTTGTGGTATTCGAGCCGCTGGGCAGAGAGCAAGTGCGTGAAATCGCGCATATCCAGCTGGGTATACTCAATAAACGGTTGGCAGAGCGGGAACTGTCACTGGTGCTCAGCGATGCGGTGATGGATCGCCTGGCGGATGTGGGCTTTGACCCCGTATTTGGTGCCCGCCCGCTCAAGCGTGCGATACAGCAACAGCTGGAAAACCCCTTGGCGCAGCGTCTGCTGCAGGGGGAGTTTACCCCGGGCCAGCAAATTCGCGCAGAACTTGATGGAGATCAATTGGCATTTAAGGCGGCTACGCTACAGTAGACCTGCGACAAAACATACCCACCCTTATCAGTTGCCCGGCTCCCACCGGGCTTTTTTTTGCCCTATCCATTCATCTGGTGATCGAAACGCTGGTTCATAGCGTACGCCGTAACGGCAAACAATTATAAAACCGTGTACGAAATCGAGGTGATATTATGGGTTCCCCTGTCAAGAGTGGCCTGGCACTAGCTGTGCTCGGGACGATATTTAGTTCCCAAGTGCTAGCGTCAAGCCACCGAGAAGCGCCGTTCATAGCGTCTTCTCCCAAGGTCGACGGTACCGATTTCTATATGTTCCGCAGTTACGAGGCTGGGCGTGACGGATTCGTGACGTTGATCGCCAATTATCAGCCACTCCAAGACGCCTACGGTGGCCCAAATTACTTCACTATGGACCCGCAAGCGCTCTATGAAATTCACATAGACAATGATGGCGACGCTGTTGAGGACCTGACGTTTCAGTTTCAGTTCAGTAACGACTACGGTCAAGCGTCAGCGGCGGGACTGATTGATGCGGGTACGGTTAAAACCGGTGAGGACGATCAGGGCAATGACATTTTGGTACAGGTGCCGTTAGCCGCCGTGGGCGGTGGCAGTGGCACGAGTACGGGCTTGCTGAATGTCGTAGAGACTTTCTCTGTGGGGCTGGTTGCCGGACCACGCCGCAGCGGTAACGCGACGCCGGTTTCGAATCTGGCTGATGGTTCTACAAGCTTCGCAAAGCCGGTGGACAATATCGGCAACAAGACCATTCCTGACTACGAGGGCTACGCCTCGCAGTTCGTATACGATATTAATATTCCCGGGTGCATGTCTCCTGGCAAGATGTTTGTCGGCCAGCGCCAAGAAGGATTTGTTGTAAACCTGGGTCAAGTCTTCGATCAAGTGAATCTCAACCCTCTTGGTGCTCGAGACAGCGCTTCAAATACAATCGCTGATAAAAACGTAACGTCGCTGGCGCTTGAGCTGCCGATCAGTTGTGTGACCGCTGGCAGCGAAACCGTTATTGGTGCCTGGACAACGGCAAGCAAGCCACAGGCACGATTGCTGAACTCCAAGCCCGTTGGGCCGACTGCCTCGGCTGACGGGCAGGGGCCCAGTGTGGAGGGTGGTGCCTGGACTCAGGTGTCTCGTCTGGGTAGCCCGCTAGTTAATGAAGTCGTCATCGGGATCACCGACAAAGATAAGTTTAACGCCAGCCATCCAAAAGATGATGTCGAAAACTTCGGCGCCTATGTGTTGTATCCCACATTACCAGTCTTGGTGGATGTTCTGTTCCCCGGTGCAACGGTCGTACCCGACACTCCGCGAAGCGATTTGCTCGCGGCATTCGTGACCGGTGTTAACGGCCTGAACCAAGCCGCTGCCGCACAGCCGGGCGAAATGCTTCGCTTGAATACCGCGATTGCGCCAACGGCGTTAGTGAGTCAGGGGGAGTTGGGCTTTTTAGATTGTGACTTAGCGGGCTTCCCAAATGGGCGTCGCCCAGTCGATGATGTCGTCGACATTGCGTTAAGTGTTGCTGAAGGCGCGATTACCGCGGCCAACCCTAATGGCTTGCAGACATGCGATTTGTCAGGAGCAGCACCGGCGGTGGTGAATGCTGGCGCCGTCGTCAATGACGGGGCGAAGCCCGACCGCTTTGATTACCTCGGTGGCTTCCCCTACCTCGCTACGCCCATTGCGGGCTCACCCTGAATAATACGAGGACTTTACCTATGAAAAAGCGACTCGTAATAGCAATTGTGGCGGCAGCGGTGTCGGCGTGCTCACTTGACGACGACGGCGATGGACCTGCGCAAGCCAAGCGCGATGGCGTCTTTGCTGTCACTTTTGCACAGGCCTTTTCTCAGGAGCCGAATGACGCACCTGTGGAGGTCAACGATATTAAGCCTGAAACACTGGATAAACAGTCTTTCGACGGCTTTATTCGCTAGCCAGTCTACTGGCAGGCAGGGGCAGCTGGGCTGCCCCTTTTACTATTGAGTAAATAATATGAAAGGACTCATCCTTACCGCTTTTATCGGCTTTTTTAGCGCGAGTATATACGCCTTCCCCCCCGCGTCCTGGCCCGCGCCGAGTACCGAACTAATCACCGTTGAGGCTAAGACTGAGTCTGTGGATAGTGCAGATCGACCGCCTGCAGAGCAGCTGGCTCAGGTGCAAGATTATCTTCAGCAATACCGGCGTGAGGGTAACCCCCGGCGATTGGGCGAGGCCAGCGGCGTATTAGCCAAATTAGAGCCGCCTACGACTCTTTCTCCTCTTCTGAAATGGCGGTTTCACTTTTTAACGGCTCAAATTGCTGAGAGCCTTCACAAGTTTGACGAGGCCCAGCGAGGTCTCGAAAGTGCATGGCAAGTGCTTAGCAATGCAGGCGAGGCTGAAGTCGATGGCCCCTACGAGCAAACGCTGCTTTCCCTCATGAATTTGGCCGTTGTGCGAGGTGAATACAACGCTGCGAAATCGCACTGTGAGAAACTGGGCGTCGTCAGTCCAACGTTGTATTCCCAAGCATGCCGCGAATACTTGCGCGGTCTCACCAGTGATATTGAGCAAGCTTTCGAGGCGCTGCAAGGTCTCGTAAGAGCAAAAATGCTGCAAGGCACAGGCCCTGGATTACACTGGTCATTGGTCAGCCTGGCTGACTTGGCTGACCGGGGGCGCCGTGCAGATGCGCTCTCGCTATGGCGCTCCGCCGCTGCGCTGTCGCCAGGTGATCAATACGTGCGTGATCGTTTTTGCCTTGCGGCATTGCAGCAGCGTGAGTACGCGTTGGTACTGGATATCAGCGAGGGAGCGCTCTCAGATGGCGTACTCACTTGTCGCGCAGTCGCGCTAAAAAGTCTGGCAGCAACCAACGCAGTGGATCACAAAAAGCAGTATTTACAGCTCAAGGAAGAACTCCTCGAAAAGTTTGAGGATGCTCAGTGGCGCGGGGAGCGGCTCCACAAGCGTGCTTATGCGCACTTTTTGCTCGATGTTGTAGACAAGCCGCAACTGGCTTTGCGTGTTGCTAGCAGTAATTGGCAAGAGCAGCGCGAATGGCCGGACGAGCAGTTACTGGCGCGCAGTCGGTCGGCAGAGGGAGCACAACAATGAGTCGGTGGTTTGCTCTCTTTCTTTGCTTTGCCAGTACCAGCTTATTTGCGCATAAAAATAGTGACAGTTATCTGTATATCGCTTCGGAGCAATGGCGGCTCGATATTGCTGTGGAAGATCTGCAGCGAACCTACGATCTAGATACAAATCCGGTGGATGGACGGGTGACAGCCAAGGAGCTTCGCGGTGCGGCGATGGGGCTTGAGGCGTCTGTTCTAGAAGGTATACGTGTAACGCGGGAAGGTGGCGATTGCCCCCTCAAATTACAACGCCTGGGCGTAGCGAGCCACAGTGGCGAGTACTATGCAGCATGGGAGCTTAAGTCACCTTGTTTTGCTGAACCGGACAGGCTGACGCTGAATTACGACTTGCTCTTTGATGTCGATCCACTTCACAGGCTGCTCTACCGCAATGATGTGGCAGAGCAGCCGCTGCTCGGTGTACTGACACCTTCCGAAAGAACCTTGGCTTTGCAGTCTCATGGGCCCTGGGCGACCGTAACCGCCTTCTTCAAGGAAGGTGTCCTGCATATGGTGTTGGGCTACGACCACCTTCTTTTCTTGTTGGCTTTGCTATTGCCTCTGGTAAGGGCATCCTCCTCAGATGAGTCGCTTAGACCGTTGCTATGGCGCTGCGCAGGCGTTGTGACGGCTTTTACGGTATCTCACAGTATTACGTTAACTGCAGCAACCCTGGGTTGGTGGCAGCTACCCATTCAGCCTGTCGAAATAGTCATCGCGCTATCAATAAGCGTTGCGGCGTTGGCCGCCTTGGTCGGCGAACGCCACCGGTTTCAATGGCAGCTGGCGGGGGTGTTTGGGCTCATTCACGGCTTTGGCTTTGCCAGTATGTTGGCCGGATTAATGGATGAGGGCAGCAGTGCGGTTCTGGCATTAGCCAGTTTCAATATTGGTGTGGAGGCGGCGCAATTAGTGGTAACGGTGGCTCTGGTACCCCTTCTGGTGTACTGCCAGAAAAAGCCCTTTTATACCCGCTGGGGATATCCCGCTGTATTACTTGCGGTTGCCGCCACAGGATTGTGGTGGGCGTGGCAACGTGTTTAACAGAGCGCGTTATTCGCAGTGCACTTTAATCGCGTCTTGAGCGCGCAGTTTTTGCACTTCAATCTCTTCCGGCGTCAGGTAGCGGACTTCGCCATTCTTCCCGGTTGCGCGAATTCGCGCCCCGGCGGCATTCAGTGATTGCATATTGCTTTTCGCCTGCTGGCAAATTGCCGGGTCCTTGGGCGGAAGCACTTCCATTTTTGCGTCCGGGGCTAAGTCCTGCTCGGACTCAGGTGGGGGCGTTGTTGAATCGTTAGCGCTTTCAGTCGCGGCTGAGCGTTTGCCGGTTTGCGATTCGATAAACTCGTAGGCTTTCCCTACCGGGGGTTTTTGGCTGAAGTGCACCTCGCCCTCTGCATCGGTCCAGCGGTAGTAACCGGACTTGGCCGCAAGGGCGGCGTGGCTGGTCAATAAGCTCACACTTATCAGGGATAAAAACAGCAAATTTCTGCGCATATTCAGCGGCCACAACAACATAATTGATGGGCTGATTATGGCAGATTCTAGCGGGGCCGCAAAAAGCGCTGTCACAAAACCACAAAACAGCCAGATTGCCAGAAAAAACACGGTCTTGGCGCACCCATTGCCTTGACAAAAAACAGGTGAGGTTAAAAAATATACCGTCCTCCCAATTAGGGTGGCGATGGCTGTTTTCCGCGCTGCTTACCTGCGGCCAATATACAGAGTGTGACTAAAGCTGTTGCACTGCTACTCAAGGTAGTTCCATTCACTCTGCAGACACATGACCTGTGTTGCGAGATTGCCCGCTTTGCGTACCCCGCAAAGCAAAGATAGCCGCTAGCAGCGGCATTAGGCGATTCGCCCGAGCACCAGCAAATGTGCTCGGAAGGTATGTGTTTCGGCATCTAGGCGTTCACATTGAGCGTTTCCGGTGGGCAGCCGGAGGCGTGGCGACGGAATTTAAGTTTCAAACTGAAGCGAGGGTCTTTCAGTGGAGTTGTTATCTGGCGGCGAAATGATCGCACGTGCTTTGGAAGACGAAGGTGTTGAGTTCATCTTCGGCTATCCCGGCGGTGCGGTATTACATATTTACGATGCGCTTTTCAAAAGTTGTAAGGTGCCGCATATTCTGGTGCGCCATGAGCAGGCGGCCACCCATGCGGCAGACGGTTATGCCCGTGCCACGGGTAAACCCGGTGTGGTGCTGGTGACATCCGGCCCCGGAGCCACCAATGCCATTACCGGTATTGCCACGGCGTATATGGATTCTATTCCGATGGTGGTACTTTCCGGGCAGGTGATGAGTCACCTGATCGGTGAGGATGCCTTCCAGGAAACCGACATGCTCGGTATTTCGCGGCCGATTGTGAAGCACAGCTTCCAGGTGACGAAAACCGAAGAGATCCCCGAGATGATCAAGAAGGCGTTTTATATCGCCTCCAGCGGTCGCCCCGGGCCGGTTGTTGTGGATCTGCCGAAAGATCTCACCAACCCCCATGACAAGTACGAGTACAACTACCCGAAGAAGGTGAAGCTGCGGTCCTACACGCCGGCGAGCCGTGGGCACAGTGGGCAAATTAAAAAGGCGGCGAGCCTGCTGCTGGCGGCCAAGCGTCCGGTTATTTACGCGGGCGGTGGTGTGGTACAAGGCAATGCCTCACCGCAGCTGCGCGAGTTGGCCCAGGAGTTGAACTTCCCTGTTACCAATACGCTTATGGGCCTTGGTGCCTATCCTGGCAGTGATCGCCAGTTCCTGGGGATGCTCGGGATGCACGGTTTCTATGAAGCCAATAACGCCATGCATCACAGCGATGTGATTCTGGCGGTAGGCGCGCGCTTTGATGACCGGGTGACGAACACCACGAGCAAGTTCTGCCCGGGTGCCAAGATCATTCACATCGATATCGATCCAGCGGCGATCTCTAAAACGGTCAACGCCGATGTTCCCATCGTTGGCCCCGTCGATTCGGTGTTAACTGAATTGATTGCGCTGGTGCGTGAGCTGCGGGCCGAGGAACCGACGCTGCCGGATCAAGATGCGCTGGGTCACTGGTGGAAGCAGATCGACGAGTGGCGTGACCACCACGGCCTGTGGACGGCGCCGCGCTACGATACGACAACGCCCTACATCAAACCTCAGCAGGTTATCGAGACGCTGTGCAAGGTAACCGGTGGCAAGGCCTTTGTGACCTCGGACGTAGGTCAGCACCAAATGTTTGCCGCGCAGTACTACAAGTTCGACGAGCCGCGCCGCTGGATCAACTCCGGTGGTTTGGGAACGATGGGCTTTGGCCTGCCAGCCGCGATGGGTGTTAAGTTGGCCTTCCCGGATGCGGACGTTGCCTGCGTTACCGGCGAGGGCAGTATTCAGATGAATATTCAGGAGCTGTCTACCTGTGCGCAGTACAAGATTCCCGTGAAAATCTTGAACTTGTACAACGGCTACTTGGGCATGGTTAAGCAGTGGCAGGACATGCAGTACGACGGTCGCTACTCAGAAAGTGTCTATGAAGACTCATTGCCAGACTTTATCAAGCTGGCCGAGGCCTACCAGCACTCGGGGGTTAAGGTCACGCAGCTGAGTGATCTGGAAGAGGCGATGAAAGAAGTCTTCGCCCGCAAGAATGAGTTGGTATTCATGGACATTCATGTCGACCCGCACGAGCACGTGTATCCCATGCACGTGGCCCCGAATGGCTCGATGCGCGACATGTGGTTGAACAAAACGGAGCGAACCTAATGCGGCGGATTATTTCAGTACTTATGGAAAATGAGCCCGGCGCACTGTCGCGTGTTGTCGGGCTGTTCTCTCAGCGCGGCTACAACATCGAAACGCTGAATGTGGCGCCGACTGAAGACCCAACGATGTCGCGGCTAACGCTGACAACGATTGGCGACGATCACAAGATCGAGCAGATCACCAAGCATCTCAATCGCTTGGTTGATGTGGTGAAGTTGGTCGATTTGTCAGAGGGTGCGCACATTGAGCGCGAGCTGATGTTGGTGAAAGTGCGGGCGACAGGTGCGCAGCGCGCTGAGATCAAGCGTTGCACTGACATCTTCCGCGGACAGATTGTCGACGTCGGCCCCAGTGTCTACACCATTCAGGTGACCGGCGCAGCGGACAAACTGGACTCCTTCCTGGAGGCTGTTGGCGAAGCTGCCATTATGGAAGTAGTGCGCAGTGGTGTGTCGGGTATTGCCCGCGGCGAGAAAGTGTTGAGTTTGTAGTTGCGACTTGGCCAGTAAAAAAGGCGCCCTTGGGCGCCTTTTTTTCGGTTGGAATGATTAGCTGGCCATATTTTCCGGGCCCCAGAAGGCGCGCATAGACACGACTTTGCCTTCGGCATTAAATTTGAACACATCAATCACATCGATACTCATGCCTGGCCCCTTCACTTGAAAAGGGAAGGCCACTTCGCTGCCTGCACAGCGCGGCGTGCCGCTCAGTTGCAATTTAATCCCTGCGCTGAGTGCGCCCTCATAAAATGCCACAATCGCGTCGATACCATTGTGAATGTCGCTTCCCACGGGGTCTTCGACTGTCGCATCGGCGGCGTAGAGTTCTTTAATAATGTTGATGTCCGCCGTTTCAAAGGCATCGACATAGCGCTGCACGGCATTCAGTTTATCTTGGACTTCCATAGTGGGCTCCTGTCAGTGATTCGCCCAGTATAATGATGGCCTCTCGGCACCGTAATGACGAATACGGTCAAGGCATTGCCGATGGCGTGCAGCGTGTTTCAGGACAAGTGGCGCGCGATGTATTCAGCCATATAGTCACGCAGGCACTTCGCCTTGGCGCTCAATAGACGGCCGCTTGGCCACACCGCAAAGAGCTCCCGCGGCTCCCCCTGCCACTGGCGCAGGACTTGCACCAGCTGCCCGGAGTCGAGCTCGGGTTTCACCTCGCTGAGCGGCAGCAATGTGATCCCCTGCGCGTCGACAGCCATGTATTTGGCGAAAGTGGTGTCGTTAAACTGAGCGACAAAACGCGGGAGGATTTCCTGAAGGTTCCCTGTCTCAACGTGGCGCAGTGTCCATTTGCTGGAAATGGTGGTGCCGACTAAACGGTGGTCTTTCAATTCGCTGGGGTGCTGGGGCTCGCCGGCCTTGTTCAGGTAGCTGGCTGCCGCCACTACCACCTTATCGATCTGCCCCAGTTTCTTTTGATACAGCGACGAGTCAGCTTGAGGGCCGATGCGCAGGGCGATATCTGCCTTGGTTTTAATCATATCCTGCAGCTGGTTGCTCAGTTGCAGCTCGAGCTGAATGTCGGGGTAGGCGCGGGTAAAGCCCAGCCACATGGGGCGCAGTGTGCCGTGAGAAATATTGCTTGGCGCGAGGACTCGCAACTTTCCGCGCAGCTGTTGCATGTCACTGCGCAGCTGCTGACGTGTTTGGTCAAATTGTTCGATTAATTCGGCGTAGGCGTGGTATAGCGCCTCGCCGTCGACGGTGAGCACGCATTGGCGGGCTGAACGCTGCAGCAATTTATACCCCAGCTGGTATTCCAATTTTTGCAGTCGGCGGGTCACCGTGGCTGGCGGTAGCCCCAGATGCTTGGCTGCATTGCTGAGGCCGCCCTGCTGAGCGATATGGATAAAAATTGCGATATCGTCATACATATATAATTTCAAATATGAAATATAAGCTTATTAAACTTCGTATAGTTCCTTAAATGGTAGCTGTCTTATCATAGGCGTTATGCCCTTGTTGGGCAAAAAAATCTACGCTGAGCAACCTGCTCGCAAAGGAGGACGCCGTGATACCGCAACAATACGCTGGCTATGTATTTGCTTTTTTTATGTCTTTTATCATGTCAGGGGTGATGTCGCTGTTTATTTCCCTGATCAATATTGGCGCGGTCGACGGTATTGTCGGTATTTGGCTGCGCGCCTGGGCGTTGGCATTTACGGTGGCTTTTCCCACGGTAACGGCGGTGTCACCGTTGGTTCGCCGCCTGGTGGTAATCTGTGTTGAAGCACCAAAATCTGAGGCGAATCCCGGTGGTGTGCCGGGGTCAAATTGATAGCGCGGTAGTCGCCGCGCGCGTGGAAGAGGTAGGGAAATGGACGCGGAGTTTTGGCACAAAAAATGGGCGGATAAAGATATCGCTTTTCATACGTCGGGGGCGAACCCGATGCTGGAGCGTTATTTCTCTGCCTTGGCCCTGAGCAGAGGAGCGCGTATTTTTCTGCCCCTGTGCGGGAAAACACGTGATATTGCGTGGCTTCGACAGCAGGGGATGCACGTCGCTGGTGCTGAATTAAGTCGCATTGCCGTCGAAGAATTATTCAGTGAGCTAGGTGAAACCCCGGTGATCTCCGAGCTCGGTGAGCTCAGCGTCTATGCGGCCGACGGGTTGGACATCTACTTGGGCGACATCTTTGCGTTAACAGCGCCTTTACTAGGAGCAGTTGATGCCATTTATGATCGAGCCGCACTGGTCGCTCTGCCAGCAGAAATGCGCGAGAACTATACACAACACCTCATTCAAATGACCGATGCGGCCCCGCAGTTATTGGTGAATTATGACTACCAGCAAAGCGCGATGCCGGGGCCGCCATTCGCCATTAGTGACGACGAGCTAAATAGGCACTACGCGCAGCGCTATACCCTTGAGCCATTGTACTGCGAGTCGGTGCCTGGAGGACTCAAGGGGCAGTGCCCCGCACAGGAGAAAGTCTGGCTGTTGACTCCTTGAGGTTGGGGCGGATGGTAAACGCTGCAACCAGAGGATAATGTTATGGCCGGCATGCGCCAGCAACGGGTCGAGGTTAACGGGATTCACTTACACATTCGGTGTCAGGGAGAAGGCCCCTGGGTTGTGCTTTGCCATGGGTATCCCGGTCATTGGTCAAACTGGCGCAGCCAAATGCAGGTTCTGGCCGATGCTGGTTATACCGCTGTGGTGCCCGATATGCGCGGCTACGGTCAGAGCAGCCGCCCAGATGACGTCTCGGCCTATAACATGAACCAGCAGATTGGCGATATGTGCGGCTTGCTGGATGCGTTTGGTATTCAACAAGCGGTGTTTGTCGGGCAGGATTTTGGTGCATCACTGGTGTGGAATCTCGCCCTCCGGCAGCCCGAGCGCGTTCGGGCTGTGGTCGGTATTAGCGTGCCCTTTGATCACGATTACTACGGCCGCAGCTGTATGGGGCATTTGCCTGACGCGCAACTGCAGGCGCTCAATGCCGACTCCCTGCTGGTGGCATCGCCACTACATCCGCCCAGTGTGGGTTTTGCTGCAATTGCAGAGCAGCAATTTTTACACGCGCAGTATTTTCAGCGCCCCGGTGTGGCCGATCGCGAGCTCGGCCATAATGCCAGCGAATTTTTACGCCGCATATACTGGGCGTTAAGCGCTGAGGGCAGCCTCGGCGATTGGGCGAGCTTCCCCTCCCAGGACACTGCATATCTGGATGTGCTGCCACCGGCACCGAGCTTGCCGTGGCCGTGGATGAGTGAGGACGATATGGCGGTCATCGTCGACGATTATTTGCGCGCCGGTGCCGATAACGCCTTCAGTGGTGCCTTGGCAAGCTACCGGGTGGCCGACGAAAATTGGCACATCGGCGCGGCCTACGCTGCGCAGAATATTACCGTACCTGCACTTTTTATTGCCGGTGAATCCGACCCCGTGGTGGCCTCGTTAGATGATGAGATGGTCGCGAGAATGCGTCAGCGTATTCCCGATTTGCAGCCACTTGTTCTGGTGCCGGATGCCGGTCACTTCGTCCAATTGGAAAAGCCAGAGCCAGTAAACAGCGCCATTAGCGCGTTTTTAACCTTGCTCGCGGCAGGGGCGTGAGCCACTTGAAATCCGGTTTTTCGTCCCGATAACTACTGTTGTGGATGTAAGAGGAATTGTCGTGACGGCGAGCCAACAACTGCCATGCCCTGCGTGCGGGGCGATCAATCGTATACCCGACAGTCGTTTAGATGACGGTCCGGTATGCGGAAAATGCCGTGCGCCATTATTAGATGGACAGGTCGTCACGGCGGACAGCGCAACCCTGCAGCGCTTTGGACAGCACAGTAGCCAGCCGGTAGTTGTGGATTTTTGGGCGCCGTGGTGCGGCCCCTGCAAAAGTTTCGCGCCGGTGTATAGCAGCGTTGCTGCAGAAGAAGCGACGCGTGCGCGCTTTCTGAAGGTGGATACACAGGCCCAGCCGCAGGCAGCGGCAGCCTATCAAATTCGCTCCATTCCCACGTTGGTCGTGTTTCACCAGGGGCGAGAAATCGCTCGCCTGTCAGGCGCTTTGCCGAAGGCCCAATTTCAGCAGTGGCTGCGCCAGCATGTGCCCGCGGCGTAGCGTGGGCGACGACTTTTTCGCGGTAAATCAGTGGGCGCTGAAGGCCTGCACGCAGTAGCCCTTGTTAATGGCCTCTTGAACTTGCGGGTCCTTCTCCAAGGCGGCGTCGACCTTAATCTGCCTGCGTTTAAGCACCTTTACGTCGCGAAAGCCCTCGCGCATCACAAATAGGGTTGCGAGCTGCTCTGCGCCAAACAGGTCTTTAAAGTCGATGTAGACAATAAAGGGCACTTCCTCGTCTTTTTTAAACTCACCTTGGTCCTTGCGTGAGCTGGCGTTCATGGAAAAAAGAAACATCGGCGCTCTCCTGTCGGTGGCAACTTAGCTGATAATGGCCAGTCGCAGCGCGTGGGTATTTAGCCGTAAGGCCCCGAGATGAGTACGGCCCTGTTCGGTTTCACTATCGAAGCGCTGCACGGCCTGCTCGTCAATGTCTGGATTGCGCTCGGCAAGTGCCAGTAGTCTCGCGCGCTCACTGCTGCGCGCCTGCTCGTAGGCGGTTAGAGCCTGCTCACGCCACTGACTTTCCAGCTGTTTGGCAATGCCCTCCACGTTGTTTAGCAACGCGGTTAAGGGCTCGCGGATTTGCCGCATTAACGCCGGCACCAGGCCTTTCTTAACGTGTTGGCAGAGGCTGTTGAGTTGGGCGTGGCTGACCTTGTCACTGAGTTGCCGACCCTGAGTATCCAGCAATATCCGCTCACTCTGGGCGGGCAGGAAGCGATCGAGTGCCAATGCCGCAGGGGCTTGCAGCGAAGGGTTAAAGAAGGTTTCCAGCAGCATACTGCCGGCGGGTAAGCCCTTCACCGCGAGAGTGCACATTGTGGCACTGCCGAAATCGCCGTTGGCGATCAGCTCCATGGCATCGCGCAGTAGCGGGTGCTCCCAGGTGAGAAACGCCATGTCCTCGCGGCTCAACGCGCGACGTCGGTCGAAAGTGCCGGTCAGGCCTTCCTCGGGTAACTGTGGGAAAGCATCGCTGAGCATATGATCGCCGGGCCGAAGGATAATAGCCTGGTCACTGTGGTCTTCGTGCTCAAGGCCAAACTGGTCAGCCAGTTGTTCCAGGTAGGTGGCCAGCTCCTCGCTGCGTTGCTCTTCAGCCACTTGGGCTACCAGCGCGTCAGCCTGGTCGCGGCGGCAGGAATTTAATTCCAGCAGTTGATTGCGACCAGAGTGCAGCTCAGCGCGCAGGCTTGCTGCGGTGTTTGCCGCTTCTGACAGCAGGGCATCGACGGCTTCGGTGGAATCTTCCAGCGCCGCGACCAGCTGGCTTTCATAGCGCTGCATCATGGCGCTACCGATGGTGCATGGTTCGGTAAATATGGCCATGGCGTCGCGATACCAGTTCAGCAGCGCTTGCTGTGCACTGCCGCTGTAGTAGGGCACATGAATATTGACATCCCCTTGGCGGCCAATGCGGTCCAGACGACCAATACGCTGCTCCAGCAGGTCCGGGTTCAGCGGGAGATCGAATAGAACGAGGTGTTCGGCAAACTGAAAGTTGCGGCCCTCGCTGCCGATTTCGCTGCATACCAAAAGCTGAGCGCCGTCGTCGGGATCGGCAAAGTAGGCCGCCGCGCGGTCGCGCTCCATCAGGCTCATTTCTTCGTGGAATACCGCACTGGCAATACCGCGGCGCAACCGCATGTAGAGCTCGAGCTCGCGGGCAGTATTGGTATCGGCGCAAATCAGCAAGCAGCGAGCGTCGGGCTGGGCGAGGAGGAATTTCTCCAGCCACTGCACGCGAGGGTCGATGTCCGGCCAGTCATCTCCGAGCAGCGGTTCAGGGTGCAGGCGGTCGTGCAGCGGCAGCTCATCGGCCGCTGCGGTATAGAGTGCAGGGGCCGACAACGGGTGCTCGTGCAGGGCCCGGGCGGGGAAACCACCCACTGAGGCGCGGCTGTTGCGAAACAAACTGCGGCCGGTGCCGAATCGATCAAGCAGTGCATCGACGACCGCCTGGCGATGGCTCTGCGGGTCATTGGCGAAAGCGGTGAGTAAGTCGCTATCCAGGTAGGAGCGCAACGCGTCTTGTAAGCCGCTGTCGGCATCCTTGTCGCGCACCCGATTAATCAGCTCGCTAATGTCTGTGTAGTCGCGCTGCTCGTCGCGAAAGGCCTGCAGGTCGTTGTAGCGCTCTGGGTCAAGCAGGCGCAGGCGCGCGAAGTGGCCGTCGATACCAGCGTTCTCTGGGGTTGCCGTCAGTAGCAGCACAGAGGGGGTGGCGCTGCAGAGGGTTTCCAGCATGGCGTAGCCCGGTGTTTGCTCGCCGGTCTCCTGCCATTGCAGGTGGTGGGCCTCGTCAACTATCAGCGTATCCCAACCCGCGGCTTCAAGTTGGCTCACCCGACGAGGGTGGCTGGCCAGCCAGTCGATTGATGCGATCAGCAGCTGCTCGCTTTCAAAGGGGTTTTGCTCGCGGGCTTTTTCTTCTTCCTCGTCAAAAAACACGCTGTCGGCGTCGTCGCGATACGGGTCGATTTCCCGGCATCGGGCCTCGTCAAAAATACTGAAGTTCAGATTAAAACGGCGGCGCATTTCCACCAGCCACTGGTGAACCAGGCTGTCGGGCACCAAAATCAATACCCGCTGAATGCGCTCTTCCAGCAGCTGTTGGTGAAGAATAAGGCCAGCTTCGATGGTTTTGCCCAGGCCGACTTCGTCTGCCAGCAGCACGCGTGGCTGGTGTCGCTGGGCGACGTTGCGGGCAATATAGAACTGATGGGGAAGTAACTCGACGCGCGGGCCGAGCAACCCTCGGCTGTGATTGGCGCGGGCGCGATTGCGTTGTTCAAGCGTGCTTACGCGCAACTCGTAGCGTTTGGTGTGGTCGAGCTGTCCGGCCAGTAGGCGGTCACGCGCGCTGTGAAGTTGAATTTGCGCGCTGAGGATTTGCTCCGGAATGGGCTGCAGTTCGCCGTTGCTGTCGGCGGCAAAATATACCAGGCAGCCATTGTGTTCCTGAACGTCTTCAACCGTCATTGGCGGCAGTTCGGGCACATTGATTTCATCGCCAGGCTGAAACTGCACGCGCGACAGCGGCGCGCGATCCGCAGCGTAGGTACGCTCTTCCTCGGCGGCGGGGAAGGCGATCACCACCCGGCGGTTAGCTGCTTCAAGAATGATGCCGAGGCCAAGGTCTGGCTCGGGGGTACTAATCCAGCGTTGGCCGGGATAAAAAGTCTCTGGCATAACGGGCTTTGGTCTAGTCTCGTCGGGCGATTTTCGGGCAGGCATCTTACGCGTCGCAGCCGCTGAGGGGAAGGCTTGGCGTCCCGGGGAAGTCGGGAATAGGGCCACTTTTCGGCCATAGACTTTAGTCGCATGCACAGCTGTAAACGCTGGGGTAGACTGGGCCGTCGACAGCAATAACGAATAAGAGGCATACAGTGCCAGCAAATCAGTGGGTCATGCTACTGGCCTTTCTCTATTTTGGGGTGTTGTTTTTCATCGCTTGGTGGGCTGACCGCCGCGCCGAATGGCCGCGTCGTTTTCGACCGTTAATTTACAGCTTGTCTCTCGCGGTATATTGCAGCTCCTGGACCTTTTTCGGTGCCGTGGGCGAGGCCGTGGAGAGTGGCTGGGGCTTTTTGCCAATTTACCTCGGGCCAATTTTGTTGTTTGTGGTTGGCTGGCCGTTTTTGCGTCGCCTGTCGGTGATGAGTACCCGCAATCGGGTAACGTCGATTGCCGACTTCATGGGCTCGCGCTACGGCAAGAACCAACTGTTGGCCGCGCTGGTGACCTTTCTGGCGGTATTGGGGAGCCTGCCGTATATCGCCCTGCAATTGAAGGCGATTACTCAGGCGTGGACCAGTGTAAAGCACTTGTGGGACCAGCGCGCCGAAGATGTGGGCTCGCAGAGCTTTACCGGCGAGATGTTTGGCACGGTGTCATTTGTCGACCCCGGGAGCACCAGCTTTATCGCGGCGTTAATACTTGTGCTGTTTACCGTTGCATTTGGTACGCGCGTTGTCGAGAAGCGGCAGCGACATCGCGGCTTAATGGCGGCGGTAGCGATTGAGTCCATCGTTAAGCTGGCGGCATTTGTCATGGTAGGGGTATTTGCGCTGGGCTTGCTGTGGAGCAGTGACTCGGCCCCATTACACTGGGGGCATTTTTCGCAATTACCGGATCTGACCAACTTTTTTACGCAGATGCTGTTGGCTGTGGCGGCAATTGTTTGCCTGCCCCGCCAGTTTCACGTGATGGTTGTCGAGCACCACAGCCGCCGTGATATGCGCCTGGCTCGGTGGATTTTTCCTCTGTATTTGCTCGCCTTTTGCGCAATGATCGCACCCATTGCGATCGCGGGAATGAGCTTGCTGCCCAGTGTGGGCACCGCCGACATGTTGGTGGTTTCGCTGCCATTGCATATGGGGAACAACCAGCTGGCGGTTATCGCGCTGCTAGGCGGGATGTCAGCCGCTACCGGCATGGTGATTGTCGCCTGTGTGACTTTGTCGGTAATGGTCTGTAATGAATGGCTGGTGCCACTCTGGCAGCGCTTTCGTCAGGGGCACGAGATCAACGCTCGGTGGTTGCAGCAAGTGCGGCGCATTGCCATTGCGGCGGTACTGTTTGCTGCCTGGCTGCTGGAGCAGCAGCTCAGTGCTCACGGCGGCCTCGCTTCACTTGGTTTGTTGTCGTTCGCCGCCGCAGCGCAGCTGTTGCCCGGTATTATCGGTGCCCTGTACTGGAATCGGGGGCATGCCAAGGGGGTAGTGGTTGGCCTGCTAGCCGGTGGCTTTTTATGGGCCTACACGCTACTACTGCCGGCGGTGCTGGGGCAGGACCACAGTTTGGTGAGCAGCGGCCCGATGGGCTGGCAATGGCTGCGTCCGGAAGCGCTGATGGGCTTTGATTTTGGTGACGCGCTGAGTCACGGCGTGTTTTGGAGTCTGGCCGTCAACAGTTTGCTAATGGTGCTGATCTCCCGGCGCTGTCGTTTTAGCAGCATCGATATGCGTCAGGCACGCAGTTTTACCGAGGTGCGGGTCGAGCGCCGCCAATTACAAGCGGAGTTGGAACTCACTGATATCGATGCCTGGCAGCTTCACCGCCTGTTAGTGCCGCTACTCGGAGACGGGCGCAGCGAGCGAATGTGGCAGCGCTTTGAGCAGCGACTGGGCCATCGCCTATTGCCGAGTGACCGCGTTCCGCGCTTTGTTATTAAAGATGTCGAAGAGTCGCTGGCTTCGATTGTCGGCGCGGTGTCGGCGCACCGAACACTGGAGCTGCTGGCCAAGCGCAAGCCGCTGGATATCGATGAATTTGTGTCGCTGATCGGGACGACCTCGCGGCAAATTCAGTTTGGTCAGGATCTGCTGCAAATCACGCTAGAGACTATCCCACAAGGGGTTAGCGTGGTTGACGGTAACCTCAACCTGGTCGCCTGGAACCAGCGCTATGTCGATCTGTTTAATTTTCCTGAGCGCCTGCTTTATGTCGGTTGCCCAATTGCCAAGATCTACCAATACAATGCCGAGCGCGGTTATTTGCACGATGCCGATAGCGATGTTGATGCGGCGATTCGGCGGCGCCTGGGGCTGCTGCAGGGGGCAAAACCCTATCGCCTGGAGCGCCTGCTACCCAATGGTCTGGTCATTGAAATTTGCGGGACTCCGATGGCGAATGGTGGCTATGTAACCACCTATACCGATATCAGCGAGTACCGGCGAATCTTTAACGAGCTGGAAGCCGCCAAGTCACAATTGGAGGAAAGGGTGGCAGCTCGAACCTCCGAGCTAGAGACCGTGAATCAGTCCCTGGAAGAGGAAAACGCCACGCGAGCGCGCATTGAGCGGGAATTGAATACCGTTTACGCCAGTAAAAATCGCTTTTTGGCATCGGCCAGTCACGACCTATTGCAACCCATCAATGCTGCCAGGCTTTTCACCGCCGCGCTGTCGGGCAAAGTGGAAGAGCAGGCGGCTGGCGCCAGTTCGCTAAGCAGCGATGTGAAACACATTGACGAAGCACTGGCTGGCGCGGAAACCCTGATCACCTCCCTGCGCGAAATTGCGCGCCTGGACTCCGGGAGAATGCAGCCCCAGCTTGAAAGCTTTGCCATACAGTCATTGCTCGACACCATGGGCCGTGAGTTTTCGGTGATTGCTCAGCGCAGCGGCCTGACGTTGCGCGTTGCACCCTGTTCGCTTTGGGTTCGCAGTGACCGCCACTTACTGCGCCGGGTAGTGCAAAATCTACTTAGTAATGCCCTGCGATACACCCCGCAGGGCACGGTGTTATTGGGTTGTCGGCGACAGGGAGAGCAACTGAGTATTCAGGTGCTCGATACCGGACCGGGTATTGCCGAGCAGGATCAGCAACGTATTTTTGACGAGTTTGAGCGCGCAAACGACGCCGCTCACCGTGAAACTGAAGCTGGCCTGGGACTGGGTTTATCGATTGTTCGCCGTATTAGTAGCCTGCTAGGGCATGACTTGCGCATGGTTTCTGTTCCGGGGCGCGGCACGGTGTTCTCTATCACGGTGCCTATCGTCAATGCGGTTGCCGCGAGCGAAGCTGCTACGGTCGCCGAAGAGGCCCTGCAGTCAGAACTCGCGGGGCTAACGGTGCTGTGTGTGGACAATGAAGCGGCGATTCGCGCGGGAATGCAGAGCCTGCTGGCGCAGTGGCAGTGCCGCGTATTTGCCGGAGCATCGCTTAGCGATGTATTGAGTCAGTGGCCGCTGGATACGCCGCCCGATATTGTGCTGGCAGACTATCACTTGGACGGCGGTGAGACGGGGCTAGAGTTATTGCAAACCCTGAGCTATCACTGGGGCAAGTCGCTCCCGGCAATTGTTATCAGTGCCGACAACAGTGATGGGGTTCGCCGGTCGGTCATTGATGCGGGCTATCGCTTCCTTGCTAAGCCCGTTAAGCCGGCGGCGCTGCGTGGCTTAATGCGTAAAATGGCGAGGGGGCTGAGTTAGCGCATATAGGATATTTTGCGACATAGTTGCTGTGTCATAAAAACGTCGCCAGAGTTTCACAACCCTGCAATGGGGTTGTCACTTCTCGCCGGTCTAATGTCCGCTGTTTTTTAGGCAATCCACCAAAAACACCTCACTACAGCGGACTTACTATGACTTTCTCAATTTTCCGTCGTTTACTCGGCGGTCTTCTTTTTGCCAGCGCGCTAACGGCCTGTAACTCAGATAGCGACAGTTCCAGTGGCGCAAACTCCTCGCCGGTGCGTACCGAGCCATTCAGCATTGGTTTACTTCCGGATACCCAGGGCGGATCCGATGCACAGGGCCAGGCGCACGTTGCGATGTATCCGATGCGGGAGGTGCTGAAACATCAGTCGGCCAAGGGCGTGGATTTAGTCATCGCTGTCGGTGACCTCACCGACAAGGGCAGCACGGTTGAATGGGACGAGTGGACATCGGTTGCCGAAGACTTCAGAGACGGCGGCATTGAATTTTTGCCGGTAATGGGCAATCACGAAATGAACTATGCCTACACGACGGAGTGGATTGCCAATATGCGCAATTACATTCCCGAGGACGCGGTGCACATGCCCGGTTACGAATGGGTGAACTACTACGTTGTGCGCAGCAACGTACTCATTATTGGTCTGGCTTACTACAACCTGCCCTTGGCGATCGACTGGATAAAAGACGTGGTGGCTGAGAATGCCGATGTCGAGCACATTGTTGTTGCCAGTCACGACGGTTTGATCGGTGCGAAATACGGCCAGACTCGCGAGCAAATTGTAGAAGGTACCAAGGGCGATGACTGGGTATACGGTGTTCAAAAAGACATTCGTGAGTTCTTTGCTGAGCACGATGTTATTTATGTGCAAGGCCATGAGCATCAGTATCAGCGCTCGTTGATCTCCGCCACGACCATGCAAACAACCTTTCCCGCAAGCTCCACGCCTTCGGGAGGCAACTACCAAATGGGGGTGTATACCCAGATCATGGCGGGTAATGCCTCATACAAGGGCTATGAATTTCGCTATGGCGAGCGCGAGTTGGTGCAAGCGATCGTGTCTCAGAAAAATGCCACGTACAGTGAAAGCAAAGGCTCGGATCACTTTGACGTGAACTCGTCGATATTGCGCTTTGATGGCGACCGCGTTGACTATCAGTCCTACTACGCGGAGCACCAGGCGCGCAGCAATGATTCAAGCCAGGACTTTGACGCGCAGTGGGTGTTGATGGATCAGTTCTCGCGGGCCAAGAACCGCTGTGAAACCGTGGTCTATCCCAACTCGATTCCCGACGGCACGCGCTCAGTGCTGGTGTTCCAGACCGAATATATTACCGATACCTGCCTTGCTGATGACGGCTCGTCTGCGCGTTTGGTGGGTGGCGATAATGACACCTTTAACCGCACGGATACACGCACCCGCGATATGGAATATGTGCCCGGCTTCTCTCGCGCGGAATCCCTGATGGATTTAACGCGGCTCGCTTATCAGTGGCTTTACCAATACCACGAGAGTTGGACGCCGAACCTGAATAACCGCTATCGCGCGGTGCCCGATGAAGCCGAGAACGTGCTGCTGATTCCTGAAACGACGATCGACCTGAAAGAGCACGTGACCTTGAGCTGGCAAGGCAAGACCGCAGACACCTTGACGGATCGGTTGCTTATCAGCGGCATGCAAAACCAAACCGGGGTTTACCAGGGGGCTTATGGTGGTGAGCGGGATATTGCCGCTGATACCGGCCTGCCACTGTCGCAACCAGATGGCACGGCCAAGGCGCCCACCGTGTTGCCTGGCAGCGCGACACAGAGCTGGGATATCAGCACGGCCAAGGCCGACCCCTATGCGGTGGCTTTTACAGTGAATGAGTCTGTGCCCTTCGCCAGCAGTATTCTGGCGCAGAAAACGGCGCAAGGTTGGCAGGCTATCGCCACGCCGGAGTGTGTTGTTGAAAGTGCCTGGCAGGAGGGCTTTATCGGCGCCATGCCAAACCGCGCAGCGGCTTGTGAGAGTCAGCCCCTGCTGGGTTACGATACCAACGCCAGACAGTGGTGGGCAGTATTGGATGCCGATACCGAGATCGCGGTGATACGCCGCTAGGCCGTCGACGGTGCGGAGCCGCCTTGCGGCTCCGTTTACTCTACAGTGGGCGTGTTCACGTCTAACTGGCTCAGCATCAGTACGGCCTGTGTTCGCGAATGCACACTGAGTTTGCGAAAAATTTCAGTGATATGGGCTTTGATCGTGGCCTCGGTGACATTCAGCTCCCAGGCAATCTGCTTGTTCAGCAGTCCCTGCACCAAATAACTGGCAACGCGAAACTGCTGAGGCGTCAAGCTTGCCACGACCTCGGCGATCGATTTCTCATCGCTGCTGCTGGCTTGCTGATAACGCACATTTTCCGGCAGCCAGCGCTCTCCTTGCAGCACTTGTGCAATGGCGGTGCTGATCTGTTCTGGCGAACTGCTCTTGGGCAAAAAGCCGCTGGCGCCGTAATCAATGGCGCGGCACATCACTTCCTCGGTTTCAGAGGCAGACACCACCATAATCGGTATTTCCGGGTGCTGGGCCTCCAGGTGGACTAAGGCACTAAAGCCCTGTGCGCCGGGCATATGCAAGTCGAGCAGCAGTAGATCGATGTCGCTGTCTTCGTCGATGGCCTGTTGAAGGCTGCCGATATCGCCGACCTCGTCAATGCGTGCAGTCGGAAAGCTCGCGCTCAGGGCACCGCGCATGGCCGAGCGGAAAAGCGGGTGATCGTCGGCGATCAGAAATCGCTGGGTCATGGGGCCTCATTGTTCCGTTATTGTTTTTCGATTAGGCCAGTATAAAAAAGCCCCGCAGTGCGGGGCAAGCGCTTAGGAAAAGCCTGTGGTAAAGACCCGGCTTCTAGGGGTGGAGGAGAGAGTCACCACCCCGCATCTGCACATTCAGTTTACGCAGCGTTTTCGTTGATGTGTTGATGTCCCTCAATAAGCCGTGCAACAACTGAGGGATCGGCAAGCGTGGAGATATCGCCCAGGGCGTCGTACTCGTTGGCCGCGATCTTGCGCAGAATTCGGCGCATGATCTTGCCGCTGCGCGTTTTAGGCAGGTCGTCGGCCCATTGAATCACATCGGGAGAGGCAATCGGGCCGATTTCGCGGCGCAGCCACTGCTTCAACTCTTGCAACAGGGCGTCGTCGCCTTGCTCGCCCTGCTGCAGGCTAACGTAGATATAAATGCCTTCGCCTTTGATCTCATGGGGGAAGCCAACCACGGCGGCTTCGGTCACTTTCGGGTGGGCAACCAATGCGCTTTCCAGCTCGGCCGTGCCCATGCGGTGACCAGAGACATTGAGCACATCGTCCACGCGGCCGGTGATCCAGTAGTCGCCATCAGCGTCGCGGCGGGCACCGTCGCTGCTGAAATAGTAGCCGTTGAAGGTGGAGAAGTAGGTATCGATAAAGCGCTGGTGGTCGCCAAAGATGGTGCGCATTTGCCCGGGCCAGCTGTCGCAAATGACCAGGTTGCCATCGGTGGCGCCGTCCAATACGTTTCCGTCGTTGTCCAGCAGTGCTGGTTGTACACCGAAGAACGGCTGAGTGGCTGAGCCGGGCTTCAATTCTGTGGCGCCGGGCATCGGGGCAATCATCATGCCGCCGGTTTCGGTCTGCCACCATGTGTCCAGGATAGGGCAGCGGCCCTCGCCAAAGACGTCGTGGAACCAGCCCCAGGCCTCTGGGTTGATTGGCTCTCCGGCGGTACCGAGCAGGCGCAGTGACGCACGGCTGTTGGTAGCGGTGGCTTCCTCACTCTTGGCCATCAGTGCGCGGATCACGGTAGGTGCGGTGTACAAGGTGTTCACCTGATATTTATCGATAATCCGGCCCAGTCGGCCGCAATCGGGGTAGTTGGGAACACCTTCATACATGATGCAGCTGGCGCCGTTGCTGAGCGGGCCATATACCGCGTAGCTGTGCCCAGTGATCCAGCCGATATCGGCCATACACCAGTAGACTTCATCCGCTTTGTAGTCGAACACCGTATGGTGGCTCAGAGAGGTGTACACCATATAGCCGCCGGTGGTGTGTACCGCGCCTTTGGGTTTCCCGGTTGAGCCAGAGGTATACAACAGGAACAGCGGATCTTCGGCGTTCATCGGCTCGGGAGGGCAAACGGCTGACTGCTGCTCAACGAGGCTGTGGTATTCCACGTCGCGGTTGGCGCGCCAGTGAATATCGGCGCCGGTGTGCTTGAGCACCAGAACTTTTTCAACGCAGGCCGGAGAGCACAGTTCTATGGCCTCGTCGACGTTTTGTTTCAGGGGAACCGTTTTGCCGCCGCGACGACCTTCATCGGCGGTGATTACCAATGCCGATTGACCATCGCTAATGCGTCCTGCCAGCGCTTCTGGCGAGAAGCCGGCAAAAACCACCGAGTGCATGGCGCCAATGCGTGCGCAGGCGAGCATCGCGAAAACGGCTTCCGGAACCATTGGCATATAAAGAGTAACCACATCACCTTTTTTAACGCCCAGGCTCTTCAGGCCGTTGGCGAGTTTGCAGACTTCTTGATGAAGTTCGTTATAGGTGAATTGTCGTGAGGCTTGGCCCTCTTCATCCGGCTCCCATTGCAGCGCGAGTTTTTCGCCGCGCTCACTGAGGTGTCGGTCTAAACAGTTTTCAGAGGCATTGAGTACGCCATCTTCAAACCACTTAATATAAAGATCGTTTTTATCAAAACTGCAGTTCTTTATTTTACTCGGTGCCTGGTGCCAGCTGATTCGCTCCGATACCTGCTTCCAGAACGCATCGGGGTCATTGACCGATTGTTCATACATGGCCTGGTAATCGTCTGCAGAGATATAAGCATTCTCGCGAATCGACTCTTTGATGGGGTAGCGTTGCTCTGTCATGGCTGTGCCCTCGGTTCAAGGTGTGCGTTCTTGTTATGTCACACAGTATTCTCCGCGAGCGCTTTTTTCGCTATTAGACCTTGGTCGAGCGGCTGATCCCTCCCTTCTTAGACTTTCGTCGATATTTGACTAATGGCTAATACGCAGCTTTGCAAAGTCGGCCTATAACCTCTAGTGACACATAAAAACAACCGGGAGACACTCTTATGCAAAGCAATAAAAAGCGCACTTTCGCATCTCGATATCTACCTGCTCTTGCGGCACTGCCACTGGCCGTTGCCGCGGGTTCCGCTTCCGCTGAGTCGCTGGAGCAGCGCGTGCAGCGCTTAGAAGCGGCGCTGGCTGAATCCACGGCGCAGGCGTCGAGCAATACCAGCTTCAAGTTTGGCGGCTATATAAAACTTGATGCTATGGCGAGCCAATACAGTGGTGGTGAAAGAGCCTTGGCGGCTGTCGGCGATGACTTCCTAGTACCTTCCGTTATTCCCATCGGCGGTGAATCAGGCGACGCCAATTTCGATATGCAGGCCACGTACTCGCGCATTTGGTTTAAAACGGCGACGCAGACCGACGCCGGTACCATCTCCACCCATGTAGAGATGGACTTCGGTGTTAACCAAATCGGCGATGAGCGGCTCAGTAATTCTGCGGTATCGCGCATTCGTCATGCCTTTGTAAGCTGGCAGTACGACAAAAACAGCTCCTTCCTTGCCGGTCAAACCTGGGGCACCTTCTTTAATGTGGCGAGCCTGCCAGAGACCCTCGACTTTGTTGGCCCGGTGGCCACAGTATTTGAGCGCCAGGCGCAGTTGCGTTGGACCCACGGTATGGGGAACGGCAGTTCGTTGATGGTTGCTGTGGAAAACCCGTCCACTGGGCTCTATGGCGGCACTAGCGGCGCCGCGGGCGGCGGTGATTTTGACAACAATAGTCTGCCCGATGTCGTTGTTCGTTATAACGGTAAATCAGGCGACCTGAGCTATAGCGTGGCAACAGTGCTGCGTGAGATTGCTTACAAAGAAAACTTTACCAATAACCTTGCGCAACCCATTGAAGGTGACGAGAGCGAGATCGGTTATGGGGTGAGCTTTTCGGGTAAATGGCAGCTGGGTCAGGATGACCTCAAGTTCCAGCTGAACGCCGGTAACCTCGGCCGCTACCTGGGTTTGCAGAGCTTCCGCGATGGTTACATTGAAAGCAATGGCGATATCGATCTGCTGGACACTGTGGGTGGCTTTATCGCCTACCGCCACTTCTGGGCACCCAAGTGGCGCAGCAGCTTTGTGTTGTCAGCCAGCGAAGCCGACCAGCCCAGCAACGCGCCCGCTGGCACGCCAAGCGCTTACCGCAGTGCTCACGCCAACTTGCTGTATTCGCCGGTTAAGGCACTTACCCTGGGCGCTGAGCTGATCCACGGCGAAAAACACATTGAAGGCAGCATTAACGGCGACGACAGCGGTGAGCTGGATCGCTTGCAGTTTAGTGTGAAGTACGTGTTCTGAGCGTCCCGCTCTTGACTAAAGTCGAATGGTTTGCGGCGACAACAAAGCGCATAAAGAGTATGTCGCCGTGATTCAGACGAATAAAGGAGAATAACAATGGCGTTTCAATCGAAAGAAATGGCGAAAGCATACTGGCGTGAAAACCTCACGTTGATGCTCTGGCTGTCAGTGATCTGGTTCATCGTGTCTTATGGATGCGGAATCCTGTTTGTAGAGCAGCTCAATGCCATCCGCTTGGGTGGATTCAAATTGGGCTTTTGGTTTGCGCAACAGGGGTCAATTTACACCTTTGTGGCACTGACATTTATCTACGCAAAAAAAATGGGCGATCTCGACCGTAAATACGGCGTAGATGACGACGCATAATAAGAGGCAGCCATCATGGAACTTCAAACATTAACGTATATTGTGGTGGGGTTTACCTTCGCCATTTATATCGGCATCGCCATCTGGGCGCGCGCCGGTTCGACGAAAGACTTTTATGTAGCCGGCGGTGGTGTTCACCCCGTTGCTAACGGCATGGCAACTGCCGCTGACTGGATGAGCGCGGCGTCGTTTATCTCAATGGCCGGTCTGATCGCCTATATGGGCTACGGCGGCTCAGTTTTCCTAATGGGTTGGACGGGCGGCTTCGTGCTGCTGGCCATGTTCCTGGCGCCATACTTGCGTAAATACGGCAAGTTCACGGTACCTGAGTTCATTGGCGACCGCTTCTACTCAAGGACTGCGCGTATCGTTGCCGTTGTCTGCTTGATTATCTGTTCGGTGACTTACGTTATCGGCCAGATGAAAGGGGTAGGGGTTGCCTTCTCGCGCTTCCTGGAAGTGAGTTATGAAGTCGGCCTGCTGGTGGGTATGGCTATCGTCTTTGTCTACGCCGTTGTCGGTGGCATGAAGGGCATTACTTATACGCAGATTGCGCAGTACTGTGTGTTAATTCTGGCCTACACCATTCCCGCTTTTTTCATCTCCTTTAACTTAACCGGCAACCCCTTCCCGCAGCTTGGTTTGGGCAGCACGATCAGTGGTACCGACGTATACTTGCTCGATCGCTTGGACCAGGTGATTACCGAGTTGGGCTTTGCCGACTACACCAACAATGTTCGCGGCAGCACCTTGAATATGTTTGTGTACACCCTGTCGCTGATGATCGGTACGGCGGGCTTGCCCCACGTCATTATCCGCTTCTTCACGGTACCTAAAGTAAAAGACGCGCGTACCTCAGCGGGTTGGGCACTGGTGTTTATTGCCATTCTCTATACAACTGCGCCGGCAGTGGCAGCCATGGCACGTTTGAACCTGCACAACACCATTGCGCCGCCAAGTGCTGAACAAAACCTCGCCTACGAAGAGCGCCCACAGTGGTTTAAAAACTGGGAAAAAACCGGTCTTCTTGAGTTCGAAGATAAAAACGGTGATGGCCGCATTCAATACACCGCGAGTGCGGAGACCAATGAAATGGTCAAAGTCGATCGCGACATCATGGTGTTGGCAAACCCTGAGATAGCCAAGCTACCCAACTGGGTTATTGCACTCGTGGCAGCGGGTGGTCTCGCAGCAGCATTGTCTACTGCGGCAGGCTTGTTGCTGGCAATTGCATCGGCGATCTCCCACGACCTGTTGAAGGGCGTATTAATGCCTGACATCTCCGAAAAAGCAGAGCTTAGAGCCAGCCGAATTGCCATGGCAGGTGCGATTGGCTTTGCGGGCTACCTCGGTTTCAACCCACCTGATTTCGCGGCGGGTACGGTAGCACTGGCCTTTGGTTTGGCGGCCTCCTCGATCTTCCCCGTGTTGATGATGGGTATCTTTAATCGCCGCATCAACAAAGAAGGCGCTATTGCCGGGATGGTTGCAGGTATCGGTGTCACCCTGTTCTACGTGTTCCAGCACAAAGGCATTATGTTCGTGGCCAGCACCGCCTTCTTGGGCGATATGCCAGCGAACTGGTTCTTTGGCATTGAACCCAACGCGTTTGGTGCAGTGGGTGCCGTGGTGAACTTTGCGGTTGCCTTTGCGGTGTCTGCAGTGACCAAAGCACCGCCAGCAGAAGTGCAGGAACTTGTTGAGCACATCCGCGTTCCTGTTGGTGTTAGTGCGGCGCAGGATCACTAAGCCGACACTAGCGGTCGATACAAAGCAGGCACCGTCAGGGGCCTGCTTTTTTTTTCCTCGACGAGTATGGAAATTCACTCGACCAAGGATGATAGTAAAAGTCGAACACACAATAACAAGGGATCTGCGCAATGAGTGCGACATCAATTCTTACCAGCAAACACACGATTACCGCATTAATTGTTACGCCGATTTTGGCGATCATCGCTTATTTTGGTGTCGATAGAATGGTGAGCGAGCGGCCCCATAAAGCCGAAGCAGGCGCGGTATATAAATTGGCTGCGATGTCTAAATGCCGATATCAGAGTGGCGAATGTACCCTCAAGAACGGCAACTTTGCACTGACGCTGCGGCCGGAGTTTCGCAGTGAGCACGTGATTAAGCTGCGTTTAGAATCTGCCTTCCCCTTGCAGGGCGCTAAAATTTCCATTGCCCCGGACAGTGCCGTGGATTACCCACCTATGGATATGGAAGCCGAATCTGCCGATGGCAAGGTCTGGTTAATTCGCACCTCAGTACCTGCGACCGAGGCGCCACAGCTGCGCGTCGTGGCGACCGCCGATGGCGCACAGTACTTTGGTCAAACAGGGCTGGAATTTACCGTCTATCAAACCAGCTTTGAGCGAGATTTTCGCGGCGGTCAGCAGTAGCACTTTCGATCCAGGGGGCGAAAATGAGTGATAAAGCAGAGCTGGCATTGGTGAGTGATTTTCTCGCCGAATGTTTGCCCTTTGATAGCCTTGACCCACAGACACTGGAAGACGTTGCTCGTCAGCTCCGTATCAAATATGTGCGACGCCATCACCGCTTTAGTGCGATGGATGGTGACGGCCTGTATATCCTGCGTAGCGGCGTTGTTGATGAACAGCAGGAGAGCGGCTTGCTGCAGCGCTTTGAGAGCGGGGAAAGTTTTTCCCTGAATGGCCACAGTCGCGACGGCGAAGTCACACAGTCGCGCTATTTCGTTGCCATAGAAGATTGCTTGATATACCGCCTGCCGGACGATGCGCTGCGCAGTTTGCGGCGCCAACATCGCCATATAGACCGCTTTTTCCATGCGCGCAGTGAGCGGCTATTGCGTCGCGCCGCGCGCTTTCGCGGCCAGCCGTCGTTTCTAATGCAGCCGGTTACCTCAGTAATGAGTCAACAGCCGCTCGAAGTTGGCCCCGAGACATCGATAGCGCAAACCGCACAGGCAATGACCGAGCGCCGCGTGTCCTCGGCCTTTGTGACCCGCGATGAAACCCTACTGGGCATCGTCACCGACCGCGACTTGCGCAGCCGCGTATTGGCCCTGGGGCTATCGCCCGATCAAACCGTGGCCAGCATCATGACCGAGAACCCCTGCGCCCTGGCAAGTGACGCAACACTTTTCGATGCCGTGCTGGAGATGACCAATCGCGGCGTGCACCACCTGCCGGTATTGGGCGAGGCGCAACAGCTGCTCGGTGTGTTGACCACCTCCGATGTCAACGTGGCAAGGGAAGACGACCCGATCTACTTTGTGCAGCGGGTATCGCGGTTGAGCACTCTTACAGCGCTTCAGGAGCAATTAGCGCGCCTGCCGAACCTGTTCCGCCAATGGGTAGAGGCCGATACGCCGGTGACGCAGATTACGCAAATGACAACCGCGGTAAGTGATGCCTTGACGCGGCGGCTTATCGACCTTGCCGAACAATCGCTTGGCCCCGCTCCCTGCGACTACTGCTGGTTGGGCTTTGGCTCCCAGGCTCGGGGCGAGCAGTTACTCGGTGGTGACCAGGACAACGGTTTGCTGATTGATAATTCTGCAACCGACGACGACATGGCGTGGTTTGCGAAACTCGCCGACTTTGTCTGCGCTGGGCTTAATGACTGCGGCTATGACTACTGCCCGGGTGACGTGATGGCCAAGTCGGAAAAGTGGCGCAAGCGCGCCGCCGATTGGGAGGCGATGGTCGACGGCTGGATGACCAGCCCCAGCGCCAGTGCAGTGATGCACATCAGTATTTTCTTCGACCTGCGCGCCATTGCCGGCAGCCGCAGCCTGGCTGAGGCCTTGCAGCAACATATGTTGGCCCACAGCCAGCGCAATACCATTTTCCTTGCCGCGCTGGCAGAGAATGTTCTGGCAAGCTCGCCGCCGCTAAGCATGTTTGGCCGTTTTCTGTTGGAGCGTAGCGGCGAGCACCAACACAGCCTCGACCTGAAAAAACGCGGCGTACTGCCGGTGATAGAGGTCGCCCGACTGCACTCGCTGGCCAATGGCATTCCCGCGGTAAATACCCATAAGCGCTTGCAGGCACTGGCGCGCGCTGGTCAGATGAGCTTGGCAGATAGTCGCAATCTTGAGGATGCATTTACATTGATCAATGGCATCCGTTTGCAACAGCAGGCCGCGCAAATTGCCGCTGGCGACGAGCCCGATAATTACTGCGACCCCCGCCAGCTTACCCGGTTGCAGCGCAGCCACTTAAAGCAGGCATTCAGGGTGGTTCATCAGGCCGAGGATATTATCAAGCTGCGCTACCGAGCGGGTAACTGACATGTCGGCGTTCTGTCAGGCGCTGCGCCTGCAATTTAAACGCTATCAGTATCGCCGGCGTGCCGCGCGCGCGCTGCGCGACTGCTGGCAGTTGTCACCGCCCTGTTGGCAGTCGCCCGCCAGAGATGCCGCCTACCTCGCAATCGATCTGGAAATGACCTCGCTGGACCCAAGTACAGGGGAAGTCGTGAGTATTGGCTGGGTGCCGATTACTCATTGCGAGATCGACCTGTCGGCGGCGCGCCACCACCTTTTACGCGCTGAATCGCTGGTAGGCGAAAGTGCCGTTATCCACCAACTGCGCGATTGCGACCGGGTAGGCGGTGAACCCCCGGCGGAGGTGTTGCAAGCGCTGCTCAAGGCCGCCTCCGGTCGAGTGTTGCTGTTTCACTGCGCTGAGCTGGATATCGCTTTTCTCAACGCACTTTGCCAAGCGCACCTGGCGGCGCCTTTGCTGCTGCCCTATGTCGACACCCTGCAAATTGAGCACGGCCGCCGTGAGCGCGCTCATCAACCGGTTCGCAACGGCGAGCTGCGTTTGGCTGACTGCCGCGAACACTACCATTTGCCCGCCTATCCCGCTCACAATGCACTCAGTGATGCTCTGGCAACGGCCGAGTTGTTTTTGGCGATTAAGTCTCGGTAAACTGCCGCGCTGAATTGTAATGGGAGTTGGTATGGCTCTGGACCTTCAAGAGTTACGTCGCTTTGTGGATGTGGTACTGCAGTCGAACCCCGGCGATCACTTCACGACCTTGGGTATCGCTGTCGAGGCCGTAGAGCACCACCACGTGCAAATGAGTATGCCCTATCGAGAATTGCTAATTGGAGACCCCGATACAGGAGTGCTTCACGGCGGCGCTATTACTGCGCTGTTAGACACCTGCTGCGGGTTTGCCGCGGCCACCGCCCTTGATGACCTGGGCATGACACCCACGATCGACCTGCGCATCGATTACATGCGCGCGGCGACGCCAGGCAAAAGCGTGATTGCCGATGCCGAGGTGTACCGCGTTAGTGAGAGCGTGATATTTACCCGCGCTCTTGCCCATCACGGTGATGTTCAACACCCGATCGCCTCTGCGGTAGGTAATTTCTTCCGAATGGAGTCAGCGCTGTTTGAGGAGATGCGCCGAGAGTTTCGACGTGCCGAAGCGACAGAGGGAGGGGCGTAAATGACAGACGATTTTCAAGCGCGTATCGACCGCGTGCCCTATGCGCGAACGTTGGGCATCCAAATGATCAACGAAGACGGCTGTTTTTTACTGCCGGCGCGGAAAAGCAATATTGGTAATCCGACTCTGCCTGCCTTGCACGGCGGTGCCATCGCCGGGTTTATGGAACTGTCGGCGATGATTCATGTGTTGAGTCAGGGAGGTAGCGACAGTACGCCTAAAATCGTCGATTTTGCGGTGGACTTCGTGCGTGCCGGAAAATTTGAAGAAACCTTCTGCCGGTGCGAGTTGGTATTTTTTGGGCGCAAAATGATCAACGTGAGTATCACAGCCTGGCAGGATGACCCAGGTCGTCCCATTGCCAAGGCGCGGGCGCAGTTCTTAGTAAAAGACTAGCGCGGGTGAGTTTGAGGCGGACCGGGCAAAAGCCAGGCCGCCGTTACCCGTGCAGCGTGCTATCGGCGATGCTAGGCAACCTCGTTCAGCTCCCGGCTGACGTTGGCAATATCCCGGTGTAAGCTTTCCAGTGCGGCGCGGTCGGTGGTGCTAAAAGACAGGGTATTGTGGAAATTAACGGTAACCGATGCGCGACGGTTTTCCAGGGTAATGGTGTAGCCATCGATCCCTGAACTTACCTTGATGGGGCCGTATTCCCGCCCCCAGCCATCACTGCTCGCCACGCCGTATTGCTGAACCAGTTCAAAGCTGCGTAACAGCTCGGCTGGCCTGAACTTGCGTTTTTCCATGGGAAGTCGCCCTCTCATCGTTCAGTATTAATACGTCGCGAAGCGAAGGGCCGGATGTTACCGCCTTTGCTGCCCAACAGGCTGTGCCGCATCGCGTTGCTGGCGAGCAAACGCGGAGTCTGGCGTAGCACTACTGGACGGCACTGCTGCGTCGCTGGCGCTGGCTTTGCCACCAGAGGCGGATATCGCTGTCGATGGCCAGCATCAGCGGCACGGTATACAGGGTGGTGATCGCGCCGACAATCCCGCCCCAGAACATCACCATGATCATCGGCGTCTGTGTGGGGTGCGCACCGGCAATACCGTAGGCTGCAGGGCCGAGCCCGGCGCTGGTGGTAAGGGCGGTAATTAAAATGGGGCGCAGCCGCACGGCGGCGGCTTCGGCAATGGCGCTGCGCTCAACAATCGCACCTGGCTGCCCGCTTTGGTGGTGGAGCTTATTCACTTTATCCACCAGAACCAGTGAGCTGTTCACCAGCACGCCGGCCAAGCCAAGGAAGCCGACAATGGCCGAAACGCCCAGCACGAAACCGTGCAGGGTTAGCACGATCAGCACGGCGACAAACGCCAGCGGGATGACCGCCATAATAATCAAAGGCTGACTGAGGGAATTGAACAGCAACACCATCAGGAAAAAGATGCTGACCAGTACAATCATCAGACCGGTGCCCATCGACTCAGCGGTTTCGGCCTGCGCGACCAGTTCGCCGCCCAACTCAACCCGGACTCCCGGGTATTTCGCTGCAAATTGTTTTTCATCTAACCAGGCTTGTAGGCGGTGATTGATGTCCACCACCGACAGTTGGTCGCGGTTCACCTCCGCGCGGATGGTTTCAGCGCGGCGACCGCCGTAGTGGGCGATAACCGCTTGGCCCTGGCGCACCTGGAATTGGGCAATATTGCGCAGTGGCACTTGCTCGCCACTTGGGTTCAATACAGTGAGTGAGCGCAGCGCATTGATGTCGTTGCGGTACTTGTCCTGTAGCTCCAGGCGATAGCGAATGCGCTCCTCGACGGTTTGCAGTTCCTCGACCAGTAGGCCGTCATAGGCAATACGCAGTGCGCGGGTGACATCCGCGACTGCGATACCGGCATTGGCGGTTGCGGCATAATCCAGTTTGAGTTCGATCAGGTTTTTGCCGGGGGTGTAGCTGGTCCATACCTCGGTAACACCGCGCTGTTTGCTCAGCCAGGCCATCAGCGCGTCGGCAATTTCGCCGCGCACTTCATCGGAGTGGGCAATCACCCGCGCTTCAACCGGCGTACCCACCGGCGGTTGCTCGTTTTCAATGTCGACGACAAAGCGAATCGCCTGCGTAAACTCCGGCCGCAGTTGCTTGAGGCGGTCGCGAATCTCGGCGGCGCTCAGCTCCCGGTGTCGCCCGGACACCAGGGTAAGTTGCACTTTACCCAGCGACGGAGATTTAACTTGGATCATATCGTCGCTATTTGGATCGCTCCATTCACCCACAACAGAGAAGTGGCCGGTGATAATGCCATCGGGAATGGTTTCCAGCGCGCGTTGCTCAATGCGATTGATCACGGCGGCCGTGGTATCGATAGTCGTGCCTGCGGGCATCTCGATACCAATGGTGATGTCGGTGGCATCGGTGTCGGGGTAGCTTTCAAATTGCAGGTAGTGCGAGAGCATGACGATGGACAGGAAAAAGAGTGCCAGCCCACCCGACATGGCGATCATGGGTCGCCTCAGCATGGGCGTCAGGGTGGCGGCATAAAAGTGTTGCACATGGCGAAACCAGCTTGCCTTATCGCGCCCGGCCTCGGCGCGTTTCAGCGATCCGGCGATGTGGGAGGGCAGTAAAATCAAACACTCGAAAAGCGAGGCGAGAATAATCAGCACGACGGTTGCCGGGATCACCCACATAAACTTGGCGTCTTCCCCGCCGATCAGGAGCAGGGGCATCATGGCAAACACAGTGGTTAAGGCACCGGTAATAACCGGGCTGGAAACACTGTTTACCCCGTTCACAGCAGCGTCTCGAATCGACATACCTGATTCAAAATGGCTGTAGATGCTCTCGCTGGTGACAATGGCGTCATCCACGAGCAGGCCGAGCATCAGAATGATGGCGACGAAGGCGACGGTGTTGTAGGTCACGCCGAAGATCGGCATCAGCGCGATGCCGAGCAGCACGGCGACGGGTATGCCGACGACAACCCAGAAGGTAGAGCGCCAGGGGAAGAAGAATAACAGCACTAAAGTGATCAGGATCGCGCCCAGCATGGCGTTGTCCAGCAGAGTCGAGATCACCACCTTGGTAATATCGGCGCCGTCGTCGACGACCGATAACTGCACGGTGCTGGGCAGGTTTTTCCTGAATGTATTGAGCAGGCTTTTAATATCTTCCGACAGCGTCAATTCGTTGCTGTCTGCCTGCGCGCGAACGGTGAGCACAATGCCCTGCAAGCCACCTTTGTAATACGAGACGGTGGCTTCGGAGAAGCCCTCGGTCACCTTTGCCAGGTCTTTTATTCGCAAGTGGTTGCCGTAGCCGTCACTGCGGACGATCACCGAGGCGACTTCTTTGGGTTCGCTAAACTCGCCCACTGCAACGATGTCTTGTTCCCCGACAAAGGAGGCCAGCGAGCCGCCCGTTTCAGTGACATTGCGGCTTTTGATGGCGCGTTCTATTTCTGCGTAGGACACGCCAAGGCGGTCCAGTTTCAGCGGGTCGAGTTGAATATGGATTTCGCGGTCGCGATACCCTAGGCGGTCGACACCGCGAACGCCGCGAAGCGAGCGCAATTGGTCTTGCAGCGAGCGCGCCAGTTTGCGCAGCGTGGCTTCCGGCGCTTGGCCGTACAGCATCACAATGGCCACAGGGAAGTCTGCCGACTTGGCTTCCACCAGCAAGGGTTTTTCCAGCAGGTCTGTCGGCAGGCGGGATTGGGCGCGGTCTATGGCGCGCTGCAGGTCTCTGGCCATTTCGGCCAGCTGCGCCTTATCCGCCTCGGGGTCGGCGTTGACCTGAATCAGCGACATGCCTTCGGCGCTATTCGAGCGCAGTTCGCGAATACCGTCGACAGACTCCAGCTCTTCCTCCAGCGGCACGGTAACGCTGAGCTCCATTTTCTCGGCGCTGGCGCCGGGCCGCAGCGTGGTGATGGAAAAGCGGCCGTTGGACAGGTCGGGGGCGCTTTTAATGGCGCCGGTTTGCAGGCTGTAAAAACCCAGCAAAATGCCCATGATCATCACCAGATTGACGATCAGGGGGCGGTCGATAAACCAAGCGTAAAAGGACTTCATGGCTGAGTCTCGACAGTAACGGCTAGCCCGTCGGTAATCAGTTCCAGGGGAGAAAGGATCAGCATTTCATCGGACTCGAGGCCAGACAACACCGGAATTTTGTCGCCACTGGGTAGGCCAAAGCGCGGCTCGCGACGCTCGGCGATTCCTTGGTTGACCACAAAGACTACCGCCTTACGCTGTCTGTCGACCACGGCTGTGCGAGGAATAAAGAGCACTTTACGGTTGCTTTCAACGTCTATGCGCACACTGGCTGACATGCCCTCTCTAAGCAGCACATCGGCGTCGGACAGGCGGCACTTTACTTCAAAGTTTCCCGTGCGGGGGTGGGCTGACTGGGCAATCGCCTCTACTCTGGCGCGGTACACCTTATTGCTGGCATCGCTGCGCACTTCCACGGGGGTGCCCAACTTTAGCTGATTCACTTCGGCCTGGTTGACCCATGTGATGACTTGCAGTGCTTCCTGGGCCTGAATCTCGATCAGTGCCTGCCCCGGTTGTACGCGCTCGCCCTGCTCGATGGGCTCGCCGTCAACCACACCCGCTATCGGGCTGCGTATATCCCGGTCGGCGAGTTCACGCTGTGCCAGCTCTAACTCCGCTTGCGCAGACTGAAACCGTGCTTTAAGCGCGTCGTAGTGGGAGCGCGCATTGTCCAACTGGTCATCAGAGACCGCGCCGGTTTCTCGCAATTGGCTGAATTTTTGCCATTGCCGCTGCGCCTGATCCATGTCGGCCTCACTGCTGGCGCGAATGGCGCGGGCGCGCTCGACACGCAAATTTTGCTTCTCGTTGTCCAGGCGCATGAGCAGCTGGCCTTGTTGAACCGCTTGGCCTTCTTTGACGAGAACCTTGGTCACTACGCCGGCAGCCTCTGCGGCAATATCGACCGTTTCCGCCGACTGCAGCACACCGGAGGTTTCCAGTGGGTAAGACCAGGGGACGGCGGGGAAGCGTTTTACGTTGACGGATAGCTGCTCAACGGCAGCCTCGGGCACGGGCGGTGGCGGCTCGGAACAGGCGGATAGAAAATTGACGATTGCCAGCAGCAGCCACGGTTTTATATTCATTGTTCGTCCTCTTCCTCAAGGGGGAGAGGATACCTGTTTACTTCACAATATAAATTACCAGTGAATTAATTATCCGTTTGCAAACGGGGGCCATAAGGCCGGAAGGGGTGACGGGAAGCCGGAGAGTGGTTTCCGGCTATAGGGAATCGCTGTGCTTGAACTGCCGCCAACGACCGGGCATTGGCGGCAGCGGCGTTATTGTGGGTTGGCGAGCAGTAGCTGGCCGGTGCGAATGCGCTGGGGATGGTTGCCGACGGGAACACTGGCGACCTGTTCGGCGGTTTCGAAGTCGATGACGACCACGCGGTCCTGCTCGCTACTGGATACATAGCAGTGTCGGCCGTCTTCGCTTTCTGTAGACCAATACGGCTTGGAGCCCAGCGGCTGCTCTGACAGGGTAACGGTCTTGTATTCGAAGGTTTCCCGGTCAACGATCGCGGCATAGCCGGACATGGTGGCCGCGACGCAGAGCTTGGTGCCAGCGTGATTCAGCGCCAGCCCGTGGTGGGCGGAATTAAGCTGGTATTTGCGCAGTGGCAGGGCGGCGATTTGTGGCGGCACTGGCAGGTCGATGTGACGGGTGATGCGGTGCGCCTTCAGGTCGTACTCGAAGAAGCCATGAAAGAAAGAGATTTGCAGGTAGGCAAAGCTCTCATCGGGCATTACCGCCATCGGCCGCACTGCTGAGTCCACCCAGTCCATGCCGTACTCTTCGAGCTTTTCGCGCATATCAATGGTGTTGAGCACCTTGTAGCTGTTGGCGTCGGCTATCACAAAGCGCCGCTCGCCCTTCAGCCAATCCAGCCAGTCAGACGTGGTGGGGACGAACACGCGGCCAATCGAAGCGTGATAAATGCGCTGGCCGTCTTTGGAGTAATTGCTTTCATGGGGCTGATCGCCGGGATAGAAATTGTCGACGATCTCGCCGGTGGCGGTATCAATGGCGTGTACAACGCCCCCCGTTGAGGCGGAAATCAGGAAAATACTGCCATCCGGCGACAGGGCTGCGTGATCGGAACGCACACCCTTCACTTTGGTGCGCCAGGCAATTTTCCCGGTCAGCACATCCAGGGCGATGGCATCGGCAAGGCTGGGGCGCGACACATAGAGGTAGCGGCCATCTTTAGATGGAAACAAGTCGTCGACCAACTGGTCGTTGCCTTCACCAATAACGTGGCGAATAAAACGCGCGGCAATGCGGCGGTACAGGCTGTCATTAATTTCGGCGAAGCGCTCGTCGATATCTGGCACTAGGTTAAAACGCGCCAGCACCTCAAAGGTCTCCGGGTCGAAAACTTCGGCCGTTCCATCCCAGTTGCTGCCGACAACAACGGCGTTGCGCAGCGTGGTTGTGTCGGGGTCGATCGGCGTGTTTGCCGCCAGCTGCGGGCCTACGGGGCTTAACGGTCGGGAGAGAAGAAACAGTGCGATGGCAACCACCACCAGCAATGACAGCAGCAAAGTCTTAAACAGTCGCATGATGAAACCCTTTAGTTATTAGTCAGGCGCAGCAATCGCGCTTTCGGGCTGAATCATATCAAAAGGGGAGGTGTGTAATTGTCGCCTTGGTGACAGTTCGCCGAGTGTCGCTAGGGCATTGGGGCCTGTTAACTGGCCCTAGGTTGCTCCCGCTTGCTTCATGGCCTCAGGGTCGAGGCCCAGGCTGGATAGGATGTCGTGATTATCCGCCCCCAATACATGGGCCTGGTGGGGCACGTCCGGTTGGGTGCGGCTAAAGCGGGGGGCGGGGGCAGGCTGCTGTACGCCGTCGATATCAAGCAACACCCCTCGCTCGCGAACATGTTGATGCTCCGCCACTTCAGACATTTTCAGCACTGGGGTTACACAGGCTTCCTTACCGCTGAATTGCTCGGCCCATTCGTCACGGCTGCGGGTTGCCACCGCGGCAGCTATTTTGGCTTTCATCTCTGGCCAGTGTTTTTGGTCCATCTGGTGGGGGAGCGCTTCTTCACTAAGGCCGAGCCCGCTCAGCATCGCTGAATAAAATTGGGGTTCTATCGCGCCGATGGCAATGTACTCACCGTCTGAGCATTCATAGGTGTCGTAGAACGGTGCTCCGCCATCGAGGATGTTGCTGCCGCGCTGCTCCTGCCAGAAGCCGGTTTGCAGCGTCGAGAAGAAGGTGGCCATCAGTGTGGTGCTACCATCTAAGATCGAGGCGTCGACGACTTGCCCTTTCCCCGAGGTTTTGGCCTCCAGCAGCGCGCAAACCATGCCGTAGGCAAGCAGCATACCGCCGCCACCGAAGTCGCCGACCAGGGTGAGAGGCAGTATCGGCTTACCTCCCTTTTCGCCTATTGAATACAGCGCACCTGAAATGGCGATGTAATTGATGTCGTGACCGGCCTCGCGCGCCCAGGGCCCCTGTTGTCCCCAGCCGGTCATACGGCCGTAGACCAATCGCTCATTGATTGCGGTTGCGTCTTCTGGGCCGATGCCCAGTTTTTCGGTAACGCCCGGGCGAAAGCCCTCAATCAGGCCGTCTGCCGACTCACACAGCTTTAGCGCCGCATCGATGCCCTGGGGGTGTTTTAAGTTAAGGCTGATGCAGCGTTTGCCGCGATTCATAAAGTCCAGTTTTGCATCGAGCGGGAAGGTCGGCCCTGTTGGCCGTTCAATGCGTATGACCTCTGCACCCATATCGGCCAGCAACATACCGGCAAAGGGCCCGGGGCCAATGCCGGCAATTTCTATTATTCGCAAGCCTTTGAGTGGTCCCATGAAATGGCTGACCTCGAGTAATCGTTATTATTTGTCGCGTCTAAAATGCGCTATACGCAGCGCTCAGCCTGTACCCTCATCGCCGGCTTAGCAAGTTACGAGGCATTAAAAATTCATAATAATATTGGTCAGTTTCCAGTCCAGGTTGCGTCGGCTTAACACGAAAATGCCTTGCTCTGCAGTGCCTTCATGCAGCGTGATATGAAAGGTGTCCCAGGCGGCGTATGCCAATTTGGCGTCTTTAAACGTTTCTCTGAATTCTGCTTTTTGCGCCTCTTGTTGCTCGCGGCTTTTGGCTTGCTGGCCCTCGTTGGTGTCGAGCATGCGGCCAATGGCTTCCGGGGTGATGAACGCATCCACCATAGAATTGACGACCACCGAGCCAAATGCGGCGCCCATGGCGGCAAAGGGATTGTCATTGCCCGCGCTGGCGAGCTGCTGCGAAAGGGAGGCGTTTAACTGGCTTTTTACGTTTTCCCGCAGGATCGGGAATTCGATGTTTTCGGCCAGCGCCTCGGCATCCTTGTTTTCTGCAGACGTGAACAGTTGGTATGCGGTGAGGTAGGGCGATGCGGCGACATACGCAGCGAATACTATCGCGATGACGATAACTTTCTTCATGGGGGCTCCATTAAAACACGCGGCGCTCGCATCAGTGCTTGGCCACTTCCTGCCTGGCTGATTTGCGCACGGGGCGCGCATTGTAAACAAAGATACGTTTCGGCACGACTCTGGCCAGTTCCCGGCAATGCCGTGAGAGCATCGAAGATGACGATGGCTGAACAGCCGTTGGGGAGGCGCCCTAGTCGTTTACCGGGCTGAGCAAGCGATAGCCCACGCCGCGCCGGGTCTCAATGATGGAGGTCGCGCCCGCTGCGCTGAGCTTTCGGCGCAGTCGACTGATATACACATCAACAACATTGGTTTCGGGCTCCGCTGTGCTGGGCCACACGCGGCTCATGATTCGTTCACGGGACCAAAACCGGTTGGGGTGGCGGGCTAACAATTTAAGAAGGTCGAATTCCAGGGCAGTGAGGGGCACGTCCACCCCGCGCAGCTGCGCAGTATGTTCCTCGGTGTTAATGGACAGGTCTCCGCATTGCAGCTTGGGGCTTTCAACCTGGGGGGCGGCTCGTCGCACCAGTGCTTCCACGCGCGCAAGCAGCTCCTCAAAGTCGAAGGGTTTTCCCAGGTAGTCATCGGCGCCGGCGCGCAGGCCGTCGATGCGCTCATCCACGTCGGCCAGCGCAGTGAGCATAATAATCGGCACGCGGTTGCCTTTGGCGCGCAGCTGACGGCAAAGTTCTACGCCATCACCACCGGGCAGCATGCGGTCGAGGATAATAAGGTCCACGTCTGTTGCGGCGGCGAGCCCACTTGCCACATTTTCCGCAATCGAGCAGGAATAGCCCTCCGAGGACATGCCTCGCGAGATCATTGCCGCCAGTCGTTTGTCGTCTTCAACAATTAACAGCTTCATGGTCGTATTGGTAAGGTGATGGTCATCGTCGTGCCGCTATCGGGGTGACTGTCTGCGCGGATATCGCCGCCGTGGGCCAGTGCGATCGCTTTGGCAACTGCAAGGCCCAAACCGAGCCCTGCACTTTCACTGTTGTCGCGACTATTGGCTGAGGTGCCGCGGAAAAACCGGTCGAAGATATAGGGCAATTCCTGAGGGTCGATGCCCGGCCCCTGATCTTCAACGGTGATTACAACGCCTTGATCTTCGCGTTTTGTTTGCAGGTGAATGCATCCCTGCGAGGGGCTAAAGCGTCGGGCATTGTCGATGAGAATTACCAACAGCTGACGAATTCTCGCCGGGTCGAGCAGTAAATCGGGAATGGCAGGGTCAAGGTTTGTGTGTATCGCGACGTGATTATCGGCCGTTAGCACACTCGACTCTTTGACCACGCTTTCCAGTAGCGTATTCAGCGCCACGTTTTCGCGCATTAAGCGAATTCGCTCGGCGTCTGTTCGGGCGATAAATAACATGTCGTCAACCAGTCGGCTGAGGCCGATAGACTGCTCGAGCACAATGGCCAGGGCATCCTGATAGTCTGCTTTGGTTCGGGAGTCGCCACGCAGTGCAACCTGTGCCTCACCGCGAATGACGGTGAGTGGGGTTCGCAACTCATGACTAACGTCGGCGAAAAATTGCCGCCGCACATTGTCCGAGCGCTCCAGCGCTTGGTTGGCCTCCATCAATTCTCGCGTTCTGGAATCCACGGCCTCCTGCAACTCGCGCTCGGTGCGTGCCTGCTGGGCGGTAAATCGCGCGAGGCGCTCAGCCATCGTGTTGAAATTGGTGCTGATCTGGTTGAACTCCGCATCGGGGGTGGATGGAATGCGGTAGTCAAATTTGCCGTCAATCCAAAGGTTGGCCGCGTGGTTTAGGGTATCAAGCGGCCGCGCAATCCCTCGCACCAATACCCATGCCATTGCCAGACCCAGCACGGTAGTAATCAGTACCAGCCCAACGGCAACGCCCAGCGCTTGAGAGTGAACGCTTTGAATCCGGTTGTTCATCAGCGCAACGACCGAGCGCTGACGTGCCAGGGCTGCATTCACTTGTTCGCGAAATCCAACGTCAATGCGCTCCTCCAGGATCGCGTCAACGCGCTGTGAGCGTTCGGAGCTGGGCGGTAACTGCAGTGCCGACGTAAAGTCTCGAATGATCAGGTCGATAAGCTGTTCCAGTTCTACGGTGTCCTCTACCGCGCCGGGTGCAAATTCCTCGCCTATTGCGTCGCGCTGTTCTATCTCCAGTGCTTTAATTTTGCCCAGCGATTCCGCGATCGCTTGACGCTTGTTGCGCACCACACTCTGGTTGGCCGTGCTGCCCAGTAGCACTTCGTCGGTAAGTTGTTTGAAAAGCCGGTATGTGTGAACAGAAAGCTGCAAGTGTTCGTTTAATAAGTCTTGTGCGAGGTTGGCTTGATGGATGTGGCGGTCGGTGGCTTTAACCGACCAAATAGACAAGACCGCGGCCAGTAAAACCGCAAGCGTTGAAAACGCGACGACGACGCCAATTTTTGATCGATAAGTCATGAACACAACGATAGCACGTTCCCGGTGGCTTGGTGTTTTCATACGCGGCGCTGTTCATGTTCGGTTCATCTTCTGAACAGGCGCAGTTCATCGAACTCTCCTTAATATTCATCTCGAGGCGCGGCAATGACCGCCGAGCGTGTTACTAAACCATCTGGAGATGAACGATGAAAACCATGAAATCTAACAAACTGGGCAAAGGGCGCTTTACTGCCAAAGCGGCTACCGCGGTGATCGTTGGATCAGTCGCGCTGGGATTAACTGCCTGTAGCCAAACAGAGGCCGGTTATAAAAACTCGGCGGCAATTTCTAAAGCGGATGTTCTGGCCGCGCAAAAGGCCTGGGGTGACGGGATCGTAGCGATTGGCGATGTTTATGAAGAAGGTGGTGATTACGCTGCCCGCGCCAGTGAGCACATCAGCAGCCTGTACTCCTACGGCAAATCTGAAGTGCTGTTCAAGCCGACGCTCGCCAGCGATCAGCAGTTCCGCGACAGCTTCGGTGGTGCACTGTCTTACTTTGTAGGCGGTGAGATAGAAGAAGACAAGGGCTTCGCTATCAAGCCGTGGTCGAAGGTGCGCTTTGGCGAGCAGCAAATCATTACCGACTCCGACTCGGCGGTAGCGATGGGGAACTACTTCTTCACGCCCGAGGGCGCGAGCGACGAAGTGAAGGTGGAATTTACCTTTGGCTATGTTCGCGATGAAGACGGCAACCTGCGCATCAATGTGCATCACTCCTCGCTGCCTCACAGTGGCTAATGAGAGGCTAGCAACCCAGGCCACCCCGCATACTTGCTATGCGGGGTGTTTCAAGTAGCGAAACCGGTGACGTGATGAAGAGTAAACTCCCCCAGCTTAGTTTTTTGCTCGTCAGTGCACTCGCGAGTACGTCGATATATGCCAACACCTCGTCGGTGTTTAGTCCCGATGTAAAGCGCGGTGACACCAGCGCCGAATACCGCGCCAGCCATGTGCCCACTGACGGTTCGCGTGGCAGTGAATTCAGCCAGCGCGTACACCTGCAGCATGCTTTTAACGACACTTGGCGGCTGCGCTTTATCAGCGCTCAAAGTAAAGATGCCGGTGAGGATTTCGCCTTCGACTACAGCAGGCTGGAGCTACAGCAGCAGTTGCTGGAAAGCGAGCATGCCGGTTGGGATGCCGCGCTGCGTTATGAACTGCAACTGGGCGCCAATCGCAATGCGCCCGATCGGTTCCGCATTGCCGCGACGGGAAAATGGGACTTTACCAATGGCTGGCAGTTCAGAGCGAACCTGCTGGTGGGTAAGGAGTTTGGTAGCAATGCCGACGATGAAACGTTGCTGGAAGCGCGCAGCCAGATTACCGCGCCCTGGCAGGGCATGCGCGTGGGCGTAGAAGCCTTTAACGATTTTAACTATGACAGCGGCGTGATTGCCTACAACGAGCAAGACCATCAAATAGGCCCCATTCTTAAAGTTAAAGCGGCAGGCTTCTCCATTACCGCCAGCTATTTGATGGGCGCGTCAGACGCCGCGGATCAGCACAATTTTCGCCTGCATGTGTCCAGAGCAATTCACTAGCGTATTTGGGTGAGTCGCAAGTTTTAACAGGGCGCTCGCCTAAAGAGATTGGATGTGGATGGTGGGCCCGGACAGACTTGAACTGTCGACCTGCCGATTATGAGTCGGATGCTCTAACCAACTGAGCTACGGGCCCTGAGAGGGTGGTTGCCAAGCCGCCATTGATGCCGGCTTTTGACCAAGCGCGCATTATAAAGAGGCCTTGTCTGCAATGCCAGCGACAGTCGTGCGCTGGCGTTATTCTCTGTGTAATTTTACAGCGGTGCTGCCATAATTGGCCTAACCACGCTGGCGCGGAGTCTATTTTGAAAGATCAACAACGCATAGAGAAGGCGTACCTGGACGATGTTCGCCAAAGCTTGTATGCCTCTTTGGCGGCGATGCGCAGCCGCTTGTCTTCGGTGGTCGCTGAGTTGCAAGGACAGCCCGATGTGCTGGCAGACCTGGAGCGAGTGGTCGGTGCTCTGCAAGCGCTGGAGGCTTCCCTCAGCGCTGCTGGCGAACACGATGACGACACTGCATTGGCGAGGCTTCGCCACGACCAGCGCAATCATATCGGCGTGGTTGAAGGCTACCTTGAAATTGTATTGGATGACTTGGTCGACGATGCACCGCAGGCAGTGGCATTGCGAGAAATTGCTGACTTATCCCGACAATTCCATGTAGCGCTGGAAAAATTTCGCCGCCCCAACCAGCAAAGCGATGATACGGATCCGGTCTCGGCAATATTTAAGAGCTTTCGCCGAGGTTTGTCGTCGGGGCCGCGCAGCGCCGAGCCGGCGACGATTTTGGTGGTCGATGATAACGACAGTGGGCGAGAGCTTATCGCGCAGCAATTGCAGCGCCAGGATTATCTGGTGGTGGAGGCGGCGAGTGGCGAGCGCTGCCTGGAGGTTATGCGCAGCGCCAGGCCTGACCTCGTGTTACTGGACCTGGTGATGCCGGGCTTGAATGGCTACGAGGTACTGCAGGCAATTCGCGATGATGAGGAGCTGCGACGCATTCCGGTGGTGGTGATCAGTGGTGTGCAGGATGAAGTTGGCGCGATTCATTGCATCGATGCTGGCGCCAGTGATTACCTGATCAAGCCCGTTAATGCCACGCTGCTGAACGCCAGGGTGTCGGCACTGCTGGAGCGCAAGGCCTGGCAGGATCGCGAGCGGGAGTATCTTGCCGAGCTGGAGAAGAGCCAGCGGTTTATCCGCAAAGTCTTTGGCCGCTATTTATCTGATGAGATCGTTCAGCGCCTGCTGGATGACAACGATGGGCTGACACTGGGTGGCGAGCGTCGCCGTGTGACGGTGTTGATGGCTGACATTCGCGACTTTTCCACCATTAGTTTGCAGTTGGAGCCGGAGCGATGTGTAAGCCTGCTGAACAACTATCTGGCGGTGATGACTGAGGTGATCCAAGCCTATCGCGGCACGGTGGATGAGTTTGTTGGCGATGGCATTCTGGCCGTTTTCGGCGCGCCGCTGCGGGAAGATGACGACGCCGACCGAGCGCTGGCCTGCGCAGTGGCCATGCAGCAGGGAATGGCTAAGGTGAATGCGCGCAATGTGGCCGAGGGCCTGCCCGCGATTGAAATTGGCATCGGCTTGAATACCGGCGATGTTATTGCTGGCAATATCGGTTCCGAGTTGCGCAGTAAGTACGGTGTGGTGGGGCACAATGTTAACCTGACCTCGCGTATTGAGTCTTGCACGGCTGCTGGCCAGATCCTCGCATCGCCCAGAACCCTGGCATTTAGCCGTGTTGAAGTACTGTGCGGCAAGCGCATTAGCGTATCGGTGAAGGGGCTCGATGAGCCGTTGGAGCTCAGTGAGGTGCTGGGTGTTGGCCTGCCTTATGACCTGTTGCTGGAGGGCAGAGACGAGCCCTGGCACCAGTATGCGCAACCGATAGCAATGCATATGAGCGTGCTGGTGGACAAGCGTTTGGGGGCTGAGCGCCTCCCGGTAAGCCTGCACGCTTGTCGCGATAATGCGCTGTTAGTGGCCTGCGACACAGCGCTGCAATTGCCGGTCGATGTCTGCTTGTTTGGTCCCGACGATACGCTCTCTCTGTACGGCAAGATTGTCGGTCAAGAGGCGGGAAACTACGAATTAAGAATGACCGTTAACCCCAGTTTGCACGCGCAGTTGTTGGCGCTGGACAGCCGCAATACCAAGTAAGCCGATTAAAGAGATGTGATATGGCCACCCTGTTGTTGGTAGAAGACAATGAAATGAACCGGGATATGCTGAGCCGGCGTTTGCAGCGTCGCGGATACGACGTGTTGCTTGCGGTAGATGGCCAGCAAGGTATTGATATGAGCCGGGAGCATGGGCCGGACCTGTTGCTGTTGGATATGAGCTTGCCGGTAAAAGATGGCTGGCAGGTGGCCAGAGAAATGAAGGCCGATCCGGCGCTGCAGGGCATTCCATTAATAGCGCTCACAGCTCATGCCATGGCCGACGACCGGATGCGGGCAATGGAGGCCGGTTGTGACGACTACGATACTAAGCCGGTTGATCTGCCTCGCTTACTCTCGAAGATTGATGCCTTACTCGGGTCCGGCGAATGAGTTTTACACGCCGCCTGACCTTTTCATTCGTCGCAATTTTGCTGCTGTCTCTTGGCAGCGTACTCGTGCAGGTGTGGGGCAACGATAGCCGCCGCCGCAATGTCTGGCTGCTGCAAAGCGTGATCAATACCCAGGCAGAAATGAATGCCTTCAGCCAGCAGCTCTACGGCCTGCAGCGAAAAATGCGCGTGGTCGAAGCGCTTAATCAGTCTGCAGCCAACCAGCAATTGAGCGAAGATGAGCGCAACGAGATATTGCAGGCCCTTGAGCAATTGCGCGCTTTGCAGCGCCAGCTTAGTCGCGACCTGAAGGAATTTATGCGGCCTGAGGATTTTGCGCCGCTGCGCGTGGATACGCTGCTGGATGGGTGGCAGCGCTATGTGATGGCGACAGAGCGTGGTGACGGCGATGCCGAGGCCCTGCAGGCCCCCAGTGAGCTGGCGGAGTATTACCTGCGCATCAGCCGTCAGCTGAGTGAAAACGAACTCCTGCTCCTTATTCGCTCTGATGAGATCAATGCCAAATTGAAGGACATCGTTAGCCTCACTAACAAAGTGGCGCTGGCGGTGTTTTTGCTGGCACTGATCGTGACCTTCGTACTCGGGTATTACATGACGCGCTATACCCGTCGTTCTATCCGCCAATTGCAGAAAGGCACCGCTGAATGGGGTAGCGGCAACTTTAACTACCGCATTGCGGATATGGGGTATGACGAATTCGGCCAGTTGGCAACCTCCTTTAACGAGATGGCGTCCAACCTGCGCAATGCCATGGCGCGGGTGCGCGAGGCCAGCCGCCGCGCCGATGCCGCAAACCAGGCGAAAAGTGGTTTTCTGGCGAATATGAGTCACGAGCTTCGCACGCCGATGAACGCGATTATTGGCTATTCGGAGATGTTGCTTGAGGAGATCGAGGACGACCCCCAGCTCCCGGCCGAGCAACTTCAAGCGGATTTAGAGAAGGTGCAGCTGGCCGGTAAGCACTTACTTACGTTGATCAACGATGTACTGGATATATCCAAGATCGAGTCCGGCCGCATGGCGGTGTTTTGGGAGACGGTGGAACTCACCTCGGTGCTGCGCGATGTTGAGGTAACCGCTCAGCCATTGGTCGCAAAAAATAATAACCGCCTTCACTGCAGTTATCACGTCGAGGAAACGCCGCTGCGCACTGACGTTACGCGCCTGCGCCAAGTGTTGCTGAATTTGCTGAGTAACGCTGCCAAGTTCACCCGCGGTGGCGATATTCGCTTGAAAGTCTGGGCGGAGCAAGAGGCACCCGACGAGCTGTGCTTTGAAGTGTCTGACAGCGGCATAGGTATGAGCCAGGAGCAGTTGGAAAAAGTCTTCGACGCGTTTGTACAGGCTGACTTGTCGACAACGAAACAATATGGCGGCTCAGGCCTGGGCTTAACCATTTCGCGCAAATTTGCCGAGCTGCTGGGCGGCAGCCTGAGCGCGGAGAGTCGCGAGGGGGAGGGCAGTCGCTTTTTGCTTAAACTGCCTGTTAACGGCGAGCAAAGCAGCGCGATGCAGGCTGCGGTGGTCGGTGAGGAATTGGCCGATGTGCTGGTTATTGATGACGACAGTAATACTCAGGAGATTGTTCGCCGCCACCTGCAGCGAGAGGGCTACGGTGTGCGCCTCGCTAGCTCCGGTGCAGATGGCTTGGCGCAGGCTCGCCAGCAGCGCCCGGACCTGATTGTGCTCGATGTGATGATGCCGGTTATGGATGGCTGGCAAGTGCTGCATGCGCTGCGCAGCGACGCAGAGCTGAGCTCGGTGCCGGTGCTCATGCAGTCGATGTTGAACGAGCGCGACCTCGGCCTGTTGCTGGGGGCCAATGAGTATTTGGTGAAGCCTGTGGAGCGCGACGAACTGACGGCGGCGGTGCGCGAGCTGATTCCTGCGGGCGCGGCCGGTAACCTAATGCTGTTGGAGCAGGGCGGAGTGTTGGCGAAGGTGATCGCCAAGTCGCCAGGTGCGCAATATTGGCGAGTGTATCAAGCGGAGTCGGTTGAACAGGCTCGCAGTATGCTGGCGGAGCGGCCGTGGCAGTTATTTGTGGTGGGGCCACATGCCGACGAGCAAGGCGTTGGTGAGTTTTTGTCAGAGCTGCGAGGCGGTCAGTGGCGGTCTGTGCCGATTATGCTTGCGCGAACCGAAGAAGACACCTGTGTACTTGAGCAGCAGTTGGCGCTTTATTTACGACGCGCGGGGCAGTAGGGCGTTATTGCAGCGACAGCTGGCGGAGCTTGTCCAAGGCCAATTGCAGGGCTTGAATTTCTTGCTCAAGCTGTTGCTGGCGCTGCTGAGAAATGTCTGCCTGCCGCTGGGCCTGCTCCAGCAAAATGCGGGCTTCAAGGGCATAGCCAAGTGCTTCAAACAAGACGGTCTGTTCGTTCTGGCGGCCGTTATGCAACACATTGAGCTGATCGAGGCTGCGGGTGGCACGCGCGGTGCTGGCGCGTGGGTTGTCTTTGTTCAGGTAAAGCAGGGTTAGATAACTCAGTGCTTGCTGGCGGATGCGGGTGGCGTTGCGCGGCTCGTGTGCGAGGGTGCTGAGTTGGTCTTCGGCCACGTAAAAATGACCTTTGTTGACGAAGTTGATTGCGGTTTGCAGGGCCTCTTCCAGCTGCTTTGCTTGCACTGCATGCTCATCCATAACTGGCGGAGCGGGTGCTTCTTCCGGCGTTGATCCGCAAGCGGTAATAGCGAGCGTCAGGCAAACGGTAACATGGCGTAATGTGCGAGCTAACAAGGTCGTTCTTCCGCTGTTTTCGGGGCTGACAAGGGCGGCTCGCAGGAGCCGCCGCTACAGAGCTTTACTCGTCGAGGAAGCTGCGCAGATGATCTGAGCGCGTAGGGTGACGCAGTTTACGCAGTGCCTTGGCTTCAATCTGACGAATCCGCTCACGGGTAACATCGAATTGTTTGCCAACCTCTTCCAGAGTGTGGTCGGTGTTCATATCGATACCGAAACGCATGCGCAGCACCTTGGCTTCGCGGGCGGTAAGCCCTGCCAATACATCTTTGGTTGCTTCGCGCAGGCCTTCACCCGTGGCCGAGTCTACCGGCGAGGAGATCGTGGTGTCCTCAATGAAATCGCCCAGATGCGAGTCTTCATCGTCGCCAATTGGCGTTTCCATGGAGATCGGCTCTTTGGCGATCTTGAGCACTTTGCGAACTTTATCCTCAGGCATTTCCATGCGCTCGCCCAGCTCTTCTGGGGTCGGCTCACGGCCCATCTCTTGCAGCATCTGCCGAGAAATACGGTTTAGCTTGTTGATGGTTTCGATCATGTGCACAGGAATACGGATAGTGCGCGCTTGGTCGGCGATTGAGCGGGTAATCGCCTGACGAATCCACCAGGTGGCGTAAGTTGAGAACTTATAGCCGCGGCGGTATTCGAATTTGTCTACGGCCTTCATCAAGCCGATATTGCCTTCCTGAATCAGATCCAGGAATTGCAGTCCGCGATTGGTGTATTTCTTCGCGATAGAGATAACCAAACGCAGGTTCGCCTCAACCATCTCCTTCTTCGCGCGACGCGCTCGCGCCTCGCCGATGGAGATGCGACGGTTGATCTCTTTAATGTCGGAAATTGTCAGGTCCTGGCGCTCTTCAATGGCCGCAATGCGCGACTGGATGCGCGCCAGCGTCGGCTTGTAGTCGGCCAGTGCCGGGTATTTGCTGCTGTGCTCGTCCACCCAGTCAGCATTGGCTTCGTTGCCCTGGAAGCTGCGGATAAACTCCTTGCGATCCATGCCGACGTTTTTCACGCAGATCAGCATAATTTCTTTTTCGAGCGCGCGAATTGAGCTGAGCGTGGTGCGCACTTCTTCAATCAGCGGATCGAACATGGAGGGCGTCAGTTTGAAGAACTTAAACAGTTCGCCCAGTGCCGCCAGCTCTTTCGCGGTTTGCTTGCTGTAGCGACCGTGTTTGGCGATGCTCTTTTCGACTTTATCTTGCTGTTTTTGCAAGGCGGTGAAGCGGACGCGCGCCTCTTCTGGGTCGGGGCCAGAGCTGGTTTCTTCATCGTCGTCGCTGGACTCTGCTGCGGCAGCGGCCTGTGCCTGCGGCGAGGGCACGTTGTCGGCGGGGTCGAGGTAGCCGCTCATGATATCGCCTAAGCGGCGCTCTTCGGCGGCAACTTTGTCGTACTCAGCCAGCACGCTTGGGACGATGCCTGGGTAGTAGGCCAGTGCGGCCATCACATCGCGGATGCCTTCTTCGATGCGCTTGGCGATAACGATCTCGCCTTCGCGCGTAAGCAGCTCGACGGTGCCCATTTCGCGCATGTACATGCGAACAGGGTCGGTGGTGCGCCCCGTTTCGGTTTCCACCGCGGCCAGTGCGGCGGCAGCTTCGGCGGCGGCGATGTCGTCAGAGGAGTCGCCGCCGGTCATGATCAGTGTGTCTTCATCCGGTGCATGCTCAAAGACCTGGATGCCCATGTCGTTGATCATCTGGATGATTTCTTCAACCTGATCCGGATCGGAGATGTCCTCGGGAAGGTGGTCATTAACCTCGGAATAGGTCAGGTATCCCTGCTCCTTGCCTTTGGCAATGAGTTGTTTGAGGCGCGATTGATGAGTGGAATCATTCATTCTTGCAAAATACTCGTAGGTGCAGGTGAAAAAACAGCCGCGTATTATACCTCAGCTGTATGGTCTACGACCAGCAAAAACAGGCTCTGTTCAGAATTGCCTGTCTATTTCTACCGCCGTTGCTTAGCGCTGGTGTTTATTGGCCAGCAGTTGCTGTACGTGTTTGAGCTGAGCTTTGGTGTCATCACTGAGTTCAGCGTAGTTGCCGTCGGGGCCTTTGTCGACTTCGTCGCGCTCGCGAAGGCTCTCCAGGCGGGCTTTTAGGTCGCGATCGCGCTGGCGCTCCTCGAAGTAGTTGAGGGTGTCAAAAAAAGCCGTTTTGGCGCGCTGGTCATCCAGGGTGGCGCCCAGCAGTTCGATGGTTTTTAGTGCTTCGGTCAGCAGTAAATATTGCGGCTGGCCGTGCCAGTGGCCGAGCAGCATGGCCGTGGAGGACTCCGGGCGTTTTTGCAGCAGGGATAATATTTCTTCCAGCAGCTCGCTCGTGCGCGAGGGCGGCGCGGCCTTCAGTGCGGTGGTGGAGGCGGCGATGGTTCCCGGGGCGTACAGCAGCATAGCCAGTGCGAACAGCGCCGGGTCGCGCTTATTGTCTGGCAGGCTGCCGAGCAGGCGCTCAGTGTCCGTGTTTTTCGGTTGGCGCTGTTCGGGAGAGGGCGTTTCGTCAGCGGTACCGGGTTGCGCCGTGCTCTGGGCCTCTGACTCGCTGCGCTCGCGCAGTTTGTCGAGTGCGGCGCGGCTCAGACCGCTGCGTTTGGCCAGCTCATCGAACATAAGCTCGCGAAACACGCCGTCTGGCAATTGAACCAGCAGCGGTGTGGCGAGCTTGGCCAGTGCCGCTTTGCCCTCAAGGGTGGCTGGGTCGAGGCGGTCGTTGAAGGCGTCAAAAAAGTACTCCTCCAGCGGTGCGGCGCGGGCGATCAGTGCTTCAAAGCCGGGGCCGCCGACGCGTCTGACGGTGTCGTCGGGGTCTTCGCCCTCGGCGAGGAATAAAAAGCGAATGCGGCGGCCGTCTTCCATAGTGGGCAGCGCATTTTCCAGCGCGCGCGACGCCGCTCGGCGGCCGGCGTCGTCGCCGTCGAAGCAAAACACGATTTCACTGCAGTAGCGAAAAGCGGTGCGCAAATGGTCGCTATTGCTGGCGGTGCCCAGGGTCGCCACGCCGCAGCGAATGCCGTACTGCGCGAGGGCGACCACATCCATATAGCCTTCGACAATGATCACCCGCTCGAGCTGGCGGTTGTACTGTCTGGCTTCATAGAGGCCATAGAGCTCGCGGCCTTTGTGGAAGATGTCGGTTTCCGGAGAGTTCAGGTACTTGGGTTTGTCGTCGCCCAGTACGCGACCACCGAAGGCGACGACGCGGCCTCGGTTGTCGCGGATCGGGAACATAATGCGGTCGCGGAAGCGGTCGTAGACTTTGTCGCTGTCCTCTTTTTCCACCAGCATGCCGGCATCCAGCAGTTGTTGGCGTGACTCATCGTTGCTGCCAAAGCTCTTTAGTACATTGTCCCAGCCCGGCGGTGCGAAGCCGATGCCAAAGTCGCGGGCGATTTGCCCGCTGAGGCCGCGTTGTTTTAGGTAGTCGACGGCGCGTTGGGCTTGAGGGTGCTGGCGCAGCTGGTTTTGGTAGAACGCGGCCAGCTGTTCCATGGCGTCGTAAATCGTTTTACGGCGCTGCTGGCGCTGTGCCTGCTGGGGGCTAAGCTCTTCGCGGGGGACTTCCAGGCCTGCACTGTGGGCGAGGCTGTCGATCGCCGAGGGGAAGTCCTGGCGGTCGTAGTCCATGATAAAGCCAATGGCATTGCCGGCCGCGCCGCAGCCAAAGCAGTAGTAGAACTGCTTGTCGGGGTTAACGCTGAAAGAGGGGGTTTTCTCTTCGTGAAACGGGCAGCGGGCAGTGTAGTTGCGGCCTGTCTTCTTTAGCGATACGCGCCGATTAATAACATCGACAATATCCACCCGCGACAACAGGTCGTCGATAAAAGATTGCGGGATGCGTCCTTTTGCGGCCACTGGCGTTATTCCGAAGGCGGAATGGCTAGCCTAGCAGGCACGTGCTCGGCTAGCCAGCTGGCGATTACTGGCTGAGCCGCTCTTTGATTTTGCGGCTCACGCTGCCCATGTCTGCGCGGCCTTGGGCGGCGGGCTTGACCAGTGCGACCACCTGGCCCATGGCTTTGACGGAGTCCGCGCCGCTGTCGGCAATAGCCTTATCGATCAGTGCGTCCAGCTCCTCGTCGCTGAGCGGCGCGGGCATGAATTCCTGAATGATGGCCATTTCAAAGCGCTCTTGCTCGGCAAGCTCTGTGCGCCCGGCTTCTTCATACTGGCTAATGGAGTCGCGACGCTGTTTGCACATTTTGTCGAGCACGGCCAGGCCGCGCGCGTCGTCGACCTCAATGCGCTCATCCACCTCTATACGCTTGAATTCAGCGAGTACCAAGCGAATAGCGCCCAGGCGCTCTTTCTCTTTCGCCCGCATAGCCGCTTTCATGGCGTCAGTCAGCGATTGCTTAAGGCTCATGGTGTCAGTCCTCTGCAGTGGGGCGGAATGGGTAAATGTGTCAGGCACAAAAACGGGCGGCTTTTAGCCGCCCATTTATGGTAGCGCGTTGTCGCACTGAAAGCAGGTGCTTGCCGCACCCGCTGAGCAACTTAGTAGAGGCGTTGCTGCTTTTTCATTTCGCGAGAGACTTTCTTCGCGTGGCGTTTAACCGCCGCCGCAGCCTGACGCTTACGAACCGCTGTGGGCTTCTCGTAGAATTCGCGACGGCGAACCTCAGCGAGTACACCGGCTTTTTCGCAAGAGCGCTTGAAGCGGCGCAGAGCGATATCAAAGGGCTCGTTTTCTTTGATCTTGACTGAAGGCATTCGTTAAACCTGTCCTGATAATATTTGGCAATGAATTCTAATCGGTCCACCCAATAACTAAAGGTGGCACTCCAAGGGCGCAGAATTCTAAACGCTCATTTGTGAAAATGCAAAGTAAAAAGCGCCTTATCTGGTGCCATTGTGTGGAAATCAGTATCATGCGCGCTCAATCGGTGGAGCAAATAGGTAGGCTGTGCGGGTACTGGGACTAGAAAGCTCCTGTGATGAAACAGGTGTGGCGATTTACGACAGTGAGCGGGGCTTGTTGGCCGATGCGCTCTATAGCCAGATTGCGCTGCATGCGGAATTTGGGGGTGTCGTCCCCGAATTGGCGTCCCGAGACCATGTTCGCAAATTGCTGCCGCTGGTGCGACAGGTGCTGGATAGCGCCAATTTGCGTGGCAGCGATATCGATGCTGTGGCGTATACCGCTGGCCCAGGGCTTGCCGGCGCACTGATGGTGGGCGCCTGCGCCGGGCGCGCAATGGCGTACGCCTGGGGCGTGCCGGCATTGGCGGTACACCATATGGAAGGGCATTTATTGGCGCCCATGCTAGAGGACACCGCGCCGGAGTTTCCTTTTATTGCCTTATTGGTGTCTGGTGGTCACACGCAACTTGTTCGTGTGGATGGCATTGGTAACTATCGCTTGTTAGGCGAGTCGCTGGACGATGCCGCCGGCGAAGCATTCGACAAGGCCGCGAAGATGCTCGGTCTTCCCTATCCTGGTGGCCCCCAGTTGGCGAAGGCCGCTGCTCAAGGTGATGTGTCCCGCTTTACCTTTCCCCGGCCAATGGTCAATCGCCCCGGTTTAGATTTCAGCTTTAGTGGCCTGAAAACCTACACCTTAAATACCGTGGCCGAGTGCCGTGCCGATGGGCAGCTAAGCGACGGCGATCGCAACGATATTGCTGCCGCTTTTCAGGAGGCTGTGGTCGACACGCTGACGATTAAATGCCTGCGCGCACTGAAGCAGGAGGGCTTGAAGCGCTTGGTGATTGCCGGCGGAGTAAGTGCCAACACCGCGCTGCGTGAGCGTTTGGAAGGGCGGCTGGCGACAATTGGCGCAGCTGTGTATTATCCGCGCCCTGCTTACTGTACCGATAATGGTGCAATGATCGCTTACGCCGGTTGTTGTCGCCTGTTGGCGGGGCAGAGCGAAACGCTGGCGGTGCAGGTTAAGCCGCGTTGGCCAATGAATGAATTGCCGGGTTTGGAGCGCTAGTCGTCATGGATACTGTGTATGTGCGTGGGTTGCAGGTGGATACCATTATTGGCATCCACGACTACGAGCGTGCGCACCGTCAGACCGTGATTCTGGACCTTGAACTGGGCTATGACATCCGCGCTGCCGCGGCCTCCGAAGATATTGCCTTGACGCTGGACTATCAGGCCATAAGCGAACGTCTGTGCGAGTTTATTCGCGGCAGTGAATTCAAGCTGGTGGAAACCCTCGCTGAGCGCTGCGCCGCGCTGGTGCGCGAAGAATTTGGTGTGCCGTGGTTGCGCTTGCGGTTAGCCAAGCCCGACGCGCTGCACTACGCCGAGGAAGTTGGCATTGTGATCGAGCGCGGTGATCGCGCCTGATTAAGCCTCGTTGATAAGCTGCTGCAACTGGTCCAGTCGGGCGTTTCTCAGGGCGTTGCCCAATGCGGCGCCGGTTATCCCCTTAGCGATAAAGTCTTGAGCGTTAATTTTCGCCAACCTATCAGCCGCTTGAGTCAGTAAATTCAGGTAGTGACCGTTTTCGCCGCGCAGGTCGGCAAGCTGGCAAAATTCCATCAATATCTGTGGGCGTCGCAGATAGTCCAGCTTCTCCAGTATCGCCAACACACACTCTGCGCTGGGCTGACTGCCCAGTGCCGTAGAGAGTGGCAGCAAGCTCGCGCCGAGCTGTGCCAATTGGCTGGCCGCTTTGCTGGCGTGGAGCTGTTTGCACAATTGCGTACAGGCGGTGGTGTCGAGCTTGCTGCAGCTCAGCGCAAAGCGGATCTCAGGGCCCTGGAGTGAGGCGCCGGCGGATGTGTTCAGTGCATCGAGCAGGTCGCGGTCCAGGCTGGAGGCCCATTGGGGGTACAAGGTAGGCAGTGCCTGGCAGTCCAGTAAAGCGTTAAAGAAGGCGGAGGGTGTGCGTTCACTTAACGCCTTGTTGATCTCTACCAGTATGCGTTCCGGGCTTAAGGCCTGCAGCTCCTGCGGCGTCGACATTTCGCGCATTAGCGCGCGGGTTTCATCGGCGATTGTGAAGCCCAGGTGGGCGTAGCGGGCGGTAAAGCGCGCCACGCGAAAGATACGCAAGGGGTCTTCTTTGAAGGCCGGTGAAACATGGCGAAGCAGGCGACGCTCAATATCCTTGCGGCCATTGTAGGGGTCGATAATATCGCCGGCAGCGCTTTTGGCGATGGCGTTAATGGTCAGGTCGCGGCGCAGTAAGTCGTCTTCAAGGGAGACTTCCGGGCCGAATTCGCACTGAAAGCCGTGATAGCCCACGGCGGTTTTGCGCTCTCGGCGCGCCAGCGCATACTCTTCTTTGGTTTCGGGGTGCAGAAACACTGGAAAGTCTTTGCCAACTTGCTCATAACCCTGTTTGAGCAAGGTCTCGGGTGTAGCACCGACCACCAGCCAGTCGCGTTCATGGAAGGGGTAACCCAGCAGTTCGTCGCGGACTGCGCCGCCGACTAAATAGATGTCCATAGAGTGGCATACTCCGCTATTTCTTGGTTGCTGGGAAGTGGGGGCTTAATGGCTGGGGCAGTCGCAGCGGTGATACTCGCCGCTCTCCATATTCAGCAGCGTCATGTGCCGCCCCCAGACGCAACCGCTGTCTAAGGCAATGATGTTAGGGTTGTGGGTGCGGCCTTCCAGCGCGGCCCAGTGGCCGAATAGTTGTATTTCGGTGCGCTCCGGTTGCGGCCATTCAAACCAGGGGCGGTAGGGCGGCGGGATGTCCTGCCTCGCGCCTTTGAATGTCAGTTCCAGCTCACCCTGCTCGCTACAAATTCGCATGCGGGTCAGGTAATTGGTAATGCAGCGCAGTCTGTCATGGCCCTGTAGGTCGTCGTGCCAGAGGGCGGGTGCGTTGCCGTACATGTGGTGGAAAAACCGGGCCGCTTCAGTGGGGTTGCGCAAGGTGCTTTCCAGCTCTGCCGACAGCGCAAGTGCCTGCTGTGTGCTCCATAGCGGCGGTATCCCGGCATGACTCATGACATAGCGCCCGTCATCGCTGCGCAGCACCAGCGCCTGCTGTTGTAGCCAGTCCATCAGCGTGGCGAGTTCTGGAGCCTTGAGTAAGGCCTCCAGGCTGGGGTGACGCCCTTTTTGAGTGAAGCCGCGGGCCAGCGCCAGGCAGTGGAGGTCGTGATTCCCCAGAGTGACCTTTACGCTGTCTTGAATGCGGTACAGATAGCGCAGGGTGTCTAGCGAGTCGGGGCCGCGGTTGACCAGATCGCCAACGAGCCAAAGCTCGTCGCGGGCAGGGTTAAAGGCAACTTCATCGAGCAGGCACAGCAGTGGCTGTAGGCAACCCTGCAAGTCTCCAACTGCGTAGCGCGCCACGGGCGACTTAGTGCAGCGCCGAGCGCTGGGCGAGGGAGAAGATGCCGATGGGGGCGATAAAACGCCGACCAGAGGCGCTGATCATCTCGTAACTGCCCTCCATCGTGCCGACAGCGGTGTCGATAACCGCGCCCGAGGTGTAGCTGAAGGACTCGCCTGGCTCGATGAGTGGTTGTTTGCCGACCACGCCCTCGCCCTGCACTTCCTGAACCTGATTGTCGCCATCGGTAATAATCCAGTGGCGGTTGAGCAGGCGCACGGCCTCGTCGCCGGTATTGTTGATGGTAATGGTATAGGCGAAGGCGTAGCGCGATTCTTCCGGTGCGGATTGGTCAGCGAGAAACTCGCTTTCAACCTGAATGTGTACGGGGTTGCTGTCTGGCATGCGGGTCCTGATTAAACGGGGTTGCGACTAATGTAATTGGCAATGGCGACGAAGTCTGCCAACTGGAGTGTCTCGGGGCGAGCGCCGGGGTTGAGACCCAGCGCTTGCAGTTGCTCGTCATTGAGGGTGTTCTTGAGGTTGTTGCGCAGCGTCTTGCGGCGCATGGTAAAGGCCTCTCTGAGCACCCGCTGCAAGACGTTAACGTCGTCTGCCGGGCAGGGCAGGGTTTTGTGTGGGGTGAGCCGAACAATGGAGGACATCACCTTGGGGCGCGGCGAAAACGACTCGGGGGGCACATCAAACAGGGCCTCTACCTCGCAGTAATACTGCGCCATGATACCGAGCCGTCCGTAGGCCTTGCTGCCCGGCTGCGCGGCCAGGCGGTCAACAACCTCTTTTTGCAGCATGAAGTGCATGTCGGTGATGCGGTGCTGGGCGCTGAGCAGGTGGAAGATCAGCGGCGTTGAAATATTGTAGGGGAGGTTGCCGACCACCCTTAGCGGTTCATCGCCAGCCAGCGCGGCAATATCAAATTTGAGTGCGTCGCCTTCGTGCAGGTGGAAGTTGTCGCGGCTTGCGAACTTCTCTTCCAGAATCGGGATCAAATCGCGGTCCAGCTCAATAACATGCAGTTGGCAGCCGCTGGCGAGCAACTCGGCGGTGATGGCGCCTTGGCCAGGGCCGATCTCCAGTAAGCGCTGATTTTCTCGCGGTGTAACCGCACGCACGATCCCTTGAATAATACCGCGGTCGTGCAGGAAGTTTTGGCCAAAGCGCTTGCGGGCGCGATGAGTGCTCATAGTGTGTTGCTCGCTGCGTGGCCGGCCATGTCAATAGCATAGCGCATGGCTGTTGCCATGCTGCCCGGGTCTGCGCGACCGCTGCCGGCAAGGTCCAGTGCCGTGCCGTGGTCGACAGAGGTACGAATAATGGGCAGGCCCAGGGTGATATTAACGGCTTGGCCGAAACTCTGATATTTCAGTACCGGCAGCCCTTGGTCGTGATACATCGCCAATACCGCATCACACTGTTCCAGGTGGCGCGGTGTGAAGGCCGTGTCGGCGGGAAGCGGGCCAATCAATTGCCAGCCTTTGGCGCGATAGCTCGCCAATACCGGCTCTATCGTCTCTATTTCTTCCCGTCCCATGTGGCCGCCTTCGCCAGCGTGGGGGTTTAAGCCCAGCACTAACACTCTCGGTTGTTGGCAGCCGAAGCGTTCGCGCAACTCGCGGTGAAGAATATCCAGGGTGCGCTCCAGTTCACGGGGGGTGACCGCCGCTGGCACGGCGCTCAGCGGCAGATGGGTTGTCACCAGTGCCACGCGCATTGCAGTGCTGGCCAGCATCATCACCACTTTTTCTACCTGGCAGCGTTCGGCGAGAAACTCTGTGTGGCCGCTGAAGGCGATGCCGGCGTCGTTAATGACCGATTTTTGCACCGGCCCCGTCATCATGGCCTGACACTCGCCGTGCAAACAGGCATCGGTTGCCGCGCGCAGACAGGTTAAAACATAGTCGGCGTTTGCAGTATTCAATACCCCCAGTTGCGCCGGTGCCGCTAACGCAACGGGGGCAATGCTGATGTGTCCCGGCTGATGGGGGCGGGGTGATGCGGCGTCGAAGGGGCTGAGCGAAATGGGCAAGCCCAGCGCCGAGGCGCGCTCAGTGAGCAGCGCTGGGTCGGCGTAGGCGACCAACTCTGCTGGCCACTCTTGCTGAGCAATTTGAATAAGTAGCTCCGGGCCAACCCCTGCAGGCTCGCCCGGCGTGATGGCAATACGCGGCAACATTAGAGCTTGATATCGACGTAAGCTTCAGCGCGGATTTTACGCAGCCAGATATCCAGTTCGTCTTGGTATTTGCGCTCGTGCAAGACATTGCGAGCCATGCGCTTGCGCAGGTCTTGGCTGACGTTTTGCTGGCGTCTGTCCACCACTTTAATAATGTGCCAGCCAAAGTCACTTTTCACTGGCGCACTGATATCGCCGATGGCGGTGTCTTCCATGGCTTGCTGAAACTCGGGAACCAATTGCCCCGGCGATGTCCAGCCCAAGTCACCGCCTTCCTGGGCGGAGCCGATGTCTTCGGAGTACTCCTTGGCGAGGTCGCGGAAGGAGTCGCCATTGAGCACGCGCTGGCGCAGCTCTTTCGCCAGGCTCAGGGTCTGCGCCTCGCTGCGGATCGCCGATGGTTTTAACAAGATGTGGCTGGCGCGAGTTTGTGCGACGGTCTCGTTAAGACCACGGCTCTCCAGCAGCTGAATGACGTGGTAGCCGCTGGCACTTTGCAGGGGCTCTGACACGCCGCCGTCGCTCATATTGGGTGCCACGCTGGCAAACAGCGAGGGCAGGTCAGTCTCACGCCGCCAGCCGAGGTCACTGGCGTTGACACTGCCTTGGGCGAGGCTGGTGTAGTCAGCGCCCTTGCGCAGTTTGGCCGCTAATTGCTGGGCTTGTTGACGTGCACGCTCGCGATCGGCGTCGCTGGCATCAGACGCTACCGGCACCAATAAGTGTGCCAGGCGATACTCGGGCGATGTGCGAGCGCGGCCTTCTTCGGAGTTTAAGTAATTGGTGACTTCTTGGTCGGTAATTTGGATACGCTGGTTAACATTGCCCATCTGCACGCGTTGCAAAAGCATTTCGCGGCGTATTTGCTCGCGCACATCGCGGTACGATGCGCCGCTGTCGAGCAGGGCCTGGCGGAACTGCTCAAGCGTCATATTGTTTTTGGCGGCCACGCGGCCGACGGCAGCGGTGAGTTGCTCGTCGTCAATGCGCAGACCGACGCGGTCGGCCATTTGTAGCTGGATATTCTCCAGGATCAGCAGGTCGAGAATTTCACGGCGCAGCTGATCTTCCGGTGGCCCTTGCTGGCCGGAGCGGGCGATGTTCTGCTGGACGCTGGTGAGCCGCTCATCCACTTCACTGGCGAGAATAATATCCTCGTCGACAATAGCGACGATGCGGTCCAGCCACTGGGTTTCGGCATGGCTAACCATGCTAAACAGCAGCATGCACAGAGAAGCGAGCAGGGGTGTTTTCAGTTTATTCATTCGATTGGTAACCAAGGATGCTTTCTTTAAGTACGCTGGTAACGGCCGTGCCCAGACCACCCAGCCCTTTGAGCTGAAATTCAACTAAGATGGCAGAATTTGTTTCAGTGTCACTGGTATTAGACCTGCTATTGTCATCGGGTTCCAGTGCCTGCTGATAGACGATGCGCGTCAGCCAGCAGCAGTTTTGATACTCCGCGCCAATCAGGTTCTCGACCGAGCGGTTATCTTCCAAATCGTATTGGGTTTTTGCAAACAGCTTCCACTGATTGTTCAGCGGCATGGCGATTGAGGCGTCTACCTGCCGTACATCATTTTCCAGGCCGCCAAATTGGTTGCCTTCGCGGCGGATGCTGTAGCCGAGGTTGATGACGCTGCCGTCGTCATTGCGTCGATGGTAGCGCAGATTGCTTTGATTGAGTGTGCCTTGGCGGGCGTCGTAAAGCAGGTCGGCATTGACGCTATGGCGATTGCTCGGCGACCAGCGCAACTGACTGGCAATGTCGGAGTTACTGCTTTTGCGTTCGGGGTCGCCGGGTAGCTGAACGCGGCCTTCTTCAAAATAGTAGAGCTGGCCGAGGCTAAAACTGAGAAATTCTCTGCCGAGATTGTTATCGATAAAGCGGCTGCTCACGCCAATCGCCAATTGATCGGCATCGCCAAGGCGGTCGTGGCCGGTAAAGCGGGTATCGCGAAACAGCTGCTGGTAGGTAAAGGTTAACGCGGCGCTGTCAAAGTCCGGCTGATCGCTCTGGTCTTCGTATTCTGCATTGCGGTAGTAAATGCGTGGCTCTAGCGTTTGGGTAAGCGCTTTGTCCGCTAGTTGGAGTTCGCGCTCAAAAAATAAGCCGGCGTCGACACTCAACTGATTAGAGCTGGCGCTGGGGTTGTCGTTGACGCCGATCTTGTCGGCGTCTTCCAGTTCGTAAGCGACGTGGCGGCTTTTCAGCGCCGGCTCGATAAAGCCCCAGCGCCAGCGCATCGGGAGGCTGACCCCAGCCGCACCGTATACGCGCTGGCCGGTAATTTTATTTCCGCCGTCGCTCACCGCATCTCGGTGATCAAAGCGCGAATATTCAAATTCCAACGAGGGCTCAAGCTGGAAGTTTCGCGCTGGTGATTGATAGTTGAGGGTGAGCTGTGGAAGTTTTTGGTAGGGGTCGTCTACGGCGGCGATGGTTTGGTAGCGCTGCACTTCCAAATGCCCGCTCCAATTGTCGCCGAGATAGCCCAGTTCCGCTTTTTGGTTGAGGTGGGTGCTGCGCTTAACGGCGAGGTTAGCGAGACCGAGGTCGTCGAAATAGCTGTCGTCGCTTACCCGCGTGTAATCGACCTTGCTATACCAGCTCTCACCCATAAAGCCCTGCTCGGCAATACCGAGTAGCCAGCGATCATCTTTCTTGGTTTGGTCGTCTGGCAAATAGCTGCCATTGATGGACCACTCGGAGTATTTATTCAGGTAACGAAACTCACCCTCTAAAGCTTCGCCGCGGGTCTCGATATAGCGAGGTGCCAGGGTGAGGTCATAATTTGGCGCGAGGTTGAGGTAGTAGGGGGTCGAAATATCCAGGCTATTGTTGGAGAAGCCCAGCGTCGGAAACAAAAAGCCGGTGCTGCGGCGGTCGTCAACGGGAAAGTTTAAATACGGGGTGTAGAACACCGGTACATCATAGATGCGCACGGTTGCGCCGCGCGCTACCCCCCGGCCGCTGTCGTAGTCCAGCTCGATGCTTTTGGCGTGCAGTGACCAGGTCTCGTTGTCGGGTGTGCACTGGGTATAGCTGGCCGCTTCCAGTTCAAAGCGGTCGAAGGCGGGACGTGCTATGCGCCCGGCACTGCCTCGTGCGCCGGTTTGATAGCTGAGAATTTCTGCTTCGAGCAGTTCGCCCAGGCCTTGATTGGTATCTAGCTCGGCACTTTGGCCGCGCAGCATAAAGCCGGGCTGTCGCAGCACTACGCTGTCTCGCAGCATCACGCTGCTGTCGCTGCGTCGGTAGCGGGCATAGCCGGCGTCCAGGCTGAGATTGCCTTTGCGCAGTTGTACGTCGCCGGACATGGTGGCGCGGTCACCCACCGACTCGATGGTATCGGCAGAGACGACTAATGGCGCCTCAGTGGGGCTTAACTGCGAACCGCTCCAGTCGCGAGCGGGTTCCACAAAGCGACCGGCGCAGCCCGGCGCCATATTGCAGCGCACCGATTCGGGCAGGTATTCCTGAGGTAGCCAGTTCCAGTGCTGGTAGTAGGCGGGCAGCTGGGAGGTGTCAGCGTCCAGTTGTTCGCTACTGATCGGCCCACAGCGTTGTTCTGCCGCGCCTTGCGCGAGGCTGGCGGCGCCGTAGCTGCTGATCATCAGCAGTATGAGAGTGCGGAACACGGGCATGCGATACTGGCTTTAATATTTATTGCTGTAGGCCTGAATTGGCGAAGGCGAATAATAAAGCATTCTCTGCTAGGATGCCCGTTTCACAGCGATATTGACGAAAATTCTCGCCCTTGATGACAGCAGATAAGACACAGATAGCTGACGAGCTGAAACGTTGGAGCCTGCAGCAGCTAGGCCTACCCCCTGAAGAGCCCGCGACGCTGTCGGTGGTGTCGGGGGATGCGAGCTTCCGCTGTTACTACCGCCTGAGCTTGCCTGGCGACATGCATTTTATTGCCGTGCACGCGCCGCCAGAGAAAGAAGACAATCCGGCATTTATCGCGGTTCAGCAACGTATGATGGCCGCCAACTTGCGGGTTCCCGGAATGCTGGGCTGGGATTTGGAGCGCGGTTTTCTCTTGCAGGAAGACTTTGGCGACCGGCTATTGTTGCCGTGCCTGGACTCCATAGATGCTGCCGACCGCTACTATCGCCAGGCCTTTACCTGCCTGCTAAATATGCAGTCGATGCCACTGGCCGACGGCGATCTGCCCGACTACGATCGCGCGCGCCTTCTGGAAGAGATGGCACTGTTTCCCCACTGGTTTGTCGAGCAATTGCTGGGCCACTCACTGAGCGATGCCGAATGGCAGATGCTGGCGCGTTTGTTTGATCGCCTTGCCGCGCGCGCCGAGGCGCAGCCGCAGGGCTTTGTCCATCGCGACTTTCACAGCCGCAATATTATGTTGTTGAACGATGGCGAGTTAGGGCTGATTGATTTTCAAGATGCGGTGCGCGGCCCACTCACCTATGACGTCATGTCCTTGCTGCGCGACTGCTACGTGCACTGGCCGCCGGCTTCTGTAAAAACCTGGTTGCTGGCGTACCGCCAACAATTGGTGGCGGCGGGGATCGCGGTGCCTGACGAAGACGCCTTTTTGTGGGACGCCGACTGGATGGGCTTGCAACGCCACATCAAGGTGTTGGGCATCTTTGCTCGCCTCAAATTACGGGACGGCAAGTCGGCGTACCTGGATGATCTTCCCCTGGTGATGGCTTACACCTATAGCGTGGCGGAGCAATACGAGGACTGCCGCGAATTTGTGGCGTGGTTTAGCGATACCCTGTTGCCTCTGGCGCGTCGGCAGTCGTGGTTCCGCGAGGTTAGCTTGTGAAGGCAATGATCCTGGCCGCGGGGCTGGGGGAGCGAATGCGGCCGTTGACGGACCACTGCCCCAAGCCCTTGCTGACCGCCGCCGACAAACCGCTGATCGACTATCACTTAGAGAAACTGGCCGCCGCCGGCTTTGCCGATGTTGTGGTGAATAGTGCCTGGCTGTCTGAACAACTATGCGACTACCTCGGGCGCGGCGAGCGCTACGGTTTGCAGATCAGCCACTCAGTGGAAAGTGAGCCGCTGGAGACCGCCGGGGGTATCATTAACGCTTTACCGCTGTTGGGCTCGGAGCCTTTCTTGCTGATCAATGGTGACGTGTTCTGTGATGTCGACTTTGGGGATTTTTTGTCATGCCGGCCACAGAGTGCGGAGCTGCTAATGGTCGAGAATCCGCCCCATCATCCCGACGGCGACTTTTCCCTGAGTGCCGATGGCAAGCTGAGTGAATCGGGCTCGCCGCGCTATACCTTTGCGGGAATCAGTGTCTGGCAGCCTGCGTGTTTTGCCGGGCTCGCGGCGGGTCGACGGCCGCTAAAGCCGATTATGCAAAATCTTATGTCACAGGGCAGCCTGCGAGGTAGGCTGCATAGCGGGCGCTGGTGGGATATTGGAACGCCGCAACGGCTCGCTGAACTGGATGCCTACCTGCGCTCTGCGTAAACTAGGACACGTTATTCCCCTATAGCTAATGGAATTTTTATGGCCGATTACTGGATAGCTCCTTCAATTCTCTCTGCTGATTTTGCCCGCCTGGGCGAAGAGGTCGACACGGTACTTGAGGCTGGCGCAGACGTTGTGCATTTCGATGTCATGGATAACCACTACGTCCCCAACCTGACTATCGGCCCGATGGTCTGCAAGGCCCTGCGTAATCACGGTATTAAGGCGCCGATTGATGTGCACCTGATGGTGTCTCCAGTGGATCGCTTGATCGGTGATTTTGCCGAGGCGGGCGCCAGTATTATCACCTTCCATCCGGATGCCTCCACCCACGTTGACCGATCGCTGCAAATGATTCGCGACGCGGGCTGTAAAGCCGGCTTGGTGTTGAACCCAGCGGTCGGCCCAGGCGTATTGAAATACGTCATGGACAAGCTCGACATGGTGTTGCTGATGTCGGTGAACCCAGGGTTCGGCGGACAGAAATTTATTCCCTCTACCCTGGATAAAGTCCGCGAAGTGCGGGCGCTGATCGACGCCAGTGGTCGCGATATTCGCCTTGAGGTAGACGGTGGAATTTCCGCTAAGAATATTGCCGAGATTGCCGCCGCAGGTGCCGATACATTCGTTGCGGGATCGGCGATCTTTAATGCAGACGACTACACCGCAGTGATCGACAATATGCGCAGCGAGCTGGCCGGCGTATGAAGCTCCAGCAGTTGCTCGGCGAGGCGCCGCTGAAGGCTATTTTATTCGACCTCGATGGCACCTTGGTGGACTCGGTGCCTGATCTCGCTGCCGCAATGGATGCCGCCTTGATTCACTGTGGCTATCCCGGCGCGGGGGAGGAGCGGGTGCGAACATGGGTGGGCAACGGCGCTGCCAAACTGGTCGAACGCGCGCTCGATTGGGCGGAGAGTACTTCCCAGCGCTCGGGGCCGCCAGTGCCGCACAGTGTTTTGTTAGATGCATTTTATCTGGCCTACGCCGAGGACAGCAGCTCCCGCAGTCAGCTGTTTCCGGGCGTGATAGCGGCGCTGGAATACTGGCAGCAAGCCGGTATCAAACTGGCGTGCGTCACGAATAAGCCCGAGCGTTTTACGCACCCAATTCTTGCGGAATTTGGCCTGCAGTCGTTACTGCCGGTGGTGGTGGGGGGCGATACACTTGCCCAGCGAAAACCCGACCCCGAGCCTTTGCTGCACGCCTGTGAGCGGCTGGGCGTTGCCGCGGGCAATACTGTAATGGTGGGCGATTCCTCTAACGATATAGACGCTGCCCACGCCGCTGGCATGCCTGCTGCCTGTGTTAGCTACGGCTATAACCACGGCGCCCCGATTGCCGAGGCCGGAGCCGATCTACTGGTGGATGATTTTGGGTCGCTGCGTTAATTTTGCGGCTTGATATAGGCATAGCGCCGGCACTGAGCCTGCCACGCCAATGATCGGCATTCACACGCTGGGGTGAGCATATCAGCCTGAATGCCGTTGAGTTCTATCAGCCTGTTTTCCAGCTCATCTTCGCTCTCCAGTTCGCCGTCGTGGCCAATGTGCAGGGTGTCCACAGTGTGTTGATGGAGAAGGTGGTGGCCAATTAACAGGCTGCGATGGCAGCTTGCCGGGTCTTTTTCTGCACACATCAGTGCAATGCGCATAGGCTTATTCAGGCCGTTAAATACTCGCTCGATACCGCGCTGGAAAAGCGCCGCTGTTTGCAGGCGGCTGAATTGCACTTGACCGTGCTCGTTGTAGTGCGCGGGGTCTTTTGAGCGCGGCCCCAGCTCCTCGCCCAAATAGACATAGGCAATGCCTGCCTCTCGCAAACGCTTTGCCAGTGGTTCGCGGTGGTAGTCGTGGAAGGCGCGGCTGTAGGGAACAGAGCGAACATCGGCAATGGCATCAATGCGGTGTTGCCGCAGTTGGCGCAAAAATTCCTCTAGCGGTTTTGTTGCGTAGCCAATGGAGTAGAGGGCGTGCATAGCGTGCTCAAAGCCACCAGTTTACACGCCCACTTGGGCTTGGCTCTAGCGGAAGTTTTCCGGAATGGTTAGCTCGTAGGTTGTGCCAAACCACGGTATGCCGAAATTTACCGGGCCGCGCTGAGAGCTGAAGTACAGCCGGCTGCCGTCGGCGGTAAATGCCGGGCCAGTCAGCTCGCTTTTACCGCCGGGGACTTGCAGCAAGATCTTCGCATTGGCATTGGGGACCATTACCATCAAGCGCATCGCATCGCCATCTTCGGCGACGATAACGTCGCCGGCGGGGCTGACAACCAGGTTGTCGACATCGTCATAGGGGGTTTCGTCAACGGCGGTGAGCTGTTCGTTGTCGAATACCACTTCGATAAGATCGTTGTCGATATCCAAGGCATATACCCGGTTGTCGCCTTTACAGGCAAAGAACACCACCGCCCGCAGAGGGTGGCTGCTGCCCGCGACGGTGCGGCCGTCGGTAAAGCTTTGTATCCATATTCCCTCTCCGCCTTTGAAGACGGTTCCCGGTGCACCGGCGCCGGTTGACGCAATATCGGCGCGAACGTCAGCCTGGGGGCGTTCGGGCGATTGGACTTCCACCCATTTCACTTTGTGCAGCTGTCGCGCCTCGCTGAGTGCGTCCTGATAACCGCCATTTTCGAAGCCCTCGATTTCCAGCACTTCCAGCAGGCCGTTATTCAAGTTGAGTCCCTGCCGCCCATTCATCGATGGGGCATCTCCCAAGGCGGTGTAGCGGTAGAGCCGACCATCGCCGGCATCCTCGGTGAGATACACGGTGCGAGTGGGCAGGTCTACGGCCACTGCCTCATGGTTGAAAATTCCCAGCGCTGGCCGAGCCACGGCGCTGTCTGCATCGCCAAAGGGATCGCATTCGTACACCAGGCCATCCCGGACTTCCTCGCAGGACAGCCAGGTTTGCCAGGGGGTCGCGCCGCCTGCGCAGTTGTTGCGGGTATCTTTAAGAATACGGTAGTTGTCGGTAATGCTGCCGTTGGCGTCAAAACGCAGAGCACCCACTCCGCCAGGTGTGGATTCACTGTTGGATACGTAAACCCAGCCGCCGTCGTCGCTTTGGAATACCGCCCCGCCATCGGGGTTGCTGTGCCAGAGCGTGAAGTTGAGTGATGGCGAGAAGCCGGCGCGGGCCACGCGGCGTATGGAGAAGCCTTCGGGAATCAATATGTCGTCAACGTCAGAGGTGAATAAGTCGCCGATATTGGCTAGCGGGCCGGGTGACAGCGGCAGCTCGGTTGCCGGGGGAACGGGCGGTTGTGGTGGCTGGGGTGTGTCGCCGTTATCTGGCGTGGTGTTGCTTGTGCTGCGACTCGAGCCGCCACCACATGCGGCGAGGCCAGCGGCGGCGGCACCGAGAAACATTGCGCGCAGCACGTCGCGGCGGCTCTTGATAAGGGGTGGCTGTGTCACCTGTCTACTCCTTTTACTGGCCCGTCTGCGTGGGGGCAGCAGGCCTTAGGCAAAGATTCACTAGGCCGCGAAAGGTAGAGCAAAACTGTGGCAGTTTAATGACACGGAGGGCGCGTTTGTGTCGCAGATAACGGCGTAGGTACTTTGCAGAAGGCGTGACAGGGTGGGGCTATCGACGGGGCGGCTGAAGGGCCAATACCACCCTGCAGCTGCCGTGCTCGCTTGGGCTAGTGGTCGCCAAACAGAAAATTGCGAATCAGCTCTTTACCGCCCTCGGTCGCAAAGGACTCGGGGTGAAACTGAATGCCATGGATTGGGTGTTCGCGGTGCTGAACCCCCATAATTTCGAACTCACCGCCGCGCCGCACCTGGCTGGGGTCGCTAAAGGCATTGGGCGGGATGTCGCCGACTAGCGCAGTGACTTGCAGGCAATCGGGTAGAGACTCTGCCTCGGCGATCAGCGAGTGGTAGCGCATGACTTCCAGCTGGTCCGGGACATTGGCAAACATGCCTTGGTCATTGTGGGTGATCGGGCTGATTTTGCCATGCATGGGCAGTGGCGCCTTGACCACATTGCCGCCGAATACGTGGACGATGCCCTGCATGCCTAAGCAGACGCCGAGTAGCGGAGTGTGCTTGCCGAGCTCGGCGATCACCTGTGAGCACACGCCAAAGTAGTGTTCGTCATCCGGTGAGCCCGGGCCGGGTGAAACGATAATGCGGTCGGCGTTGAGCTGGTGGATCTCATCCAAACTTAATTCGTCGTTGCGTTTAACGACAATACGAAAGTCGTCGAGCCGCCCGCGGCTTTTTTCGCTGCTCAATATCTCGCCAATATATTGGTAGAGGTTGTAGGTGAAGGAGTCGTAGTTATCAATGATGAGGACTTTCACGATTCGCCTCCTTCGCGGTCATCGACCATAAACTTATCCAGGACCTTTTTGGTGCCGGCGAACTTGCGCCGAATTTCCTCGTATTCATCGTCGGGGTTGGAGTCGTACACATTGCCGCCGCAGGTTTGCACATAGGCTTCTTCGCCATTGGCGAATACCGTTCGAATAGGGATGGCAAAGGTGCAGTCCCCGTTGAATGAAAAGTGCCCGACCGCGCCGCCATAGGGGCCGCGTCCGTCGCCTTCCAGTTCGTTGATGATCCGCATGGCCTCAATTTTGGGGGCGCCGGTTAGCGTTCCCGCCGGGAAGTTGCTGGGCAGGGCCGAGAACATGTCTTCGCCCTCGGCGATAATGCCGACAATTTCGCTGGAAATATGCTGCACGTGGCTGAAGCGCTTAATGTCCATCAGGCTGCGCACCTTCACCGTGCCAAACTGGGCCACACGACCAATATCATTGCGATGCAGGTCGACAATCATATTGTGCTCGGCGATTTCTTTGGGGTCGTTGAGCAGTGCGCGGGCCAGTGCGGTATCTTCTTGTGGGTCGGCGCCGCGCCGGGTGGTGCCCGCCAGTGGGAAGGTTTCCATCTCGCCTTGGCGCAACCTAAACAACAACTCGGGACTGGCACCGATCAGTTTTTGCTCGCCAAATTTTACGTAGTACATCTGCGGCGAGGGGTTAATCTCACGCATTTCCTCGTAAATATTGATGGTGTCGCCTTCGAGGCGAAAGCGCTTTTTAAAACCGACTTCCGTCTGGAAAATTTTGCCGTCGATAATGTCCTGCTTCACCTTCATGACGGCGGCGCGGTGATCGTCGCGGCTCATGGTTTCGCCGCAGGAATATATTTTCAAGGGGCCGTTTGCGACATCGTCTTCGGCGAGCAGGGCTTCAACATCATCCAGGCGGCTGTCGTGGTAGTAAAAATAAATGAGTTCCCCGGTCATCTTGTCGAGGATCAAGCCATCTTTAAAGAGCCCAAATCGAAAGGCATCAAACAGCTCACTACTCTGGATGCTAAGGCTGGGCTCGAAGTAATTCATCGCGTCGTAGCCGAGATAGCCAGTGAGGCCGCCGGCGTATTTTCGAGAAATAATGTCCTGCGGGACGATTTCGCGGAGCAGGGAATAGGGATTGTCGCTGGGGTAATCGGCCTTGCTGCCGTCGCGCTCCTCAATAGTGAGCGTGTTGCCGTTGGCGTAGAGCAGCTGCTCGGGGTCGAAGCCGATAATGGAGTGGCGGGCCATATGGCTGTCCTCGCCGAGCGACTCCAGATAGAAGCAGTTGTCGTAGCGCTTCTCGATTTTCTTAAACAGTTTAAAAAAATCGCAGTCGGCGCTAATGGTAATGTAATGCGGCTTGCGGGGCAGGCGCAGTCGAGGGGGTAGTTGGCTCATAGGATGTCGGTGCTTAGCCTCGGGAGTGTCGTTTGCGGGCGCGTGAGCCACGGGTGACGGTGGCAATGCCAACACCCAGTTGCTCGGCGATTTGGCGCTGAGGTATTCCGGCATCGAGCAGCTTGAAAATTTGTAGCCGCTTGCTTACCTCGCTGAACTCCGACGGTGTGAGCAGATCGTTTAAGCGCTGATCTAACTCACTTTCGGATGTTGCGGCAAAGAGGTGTTCCAGCAGTTCCTGCCGATGACGGTCATCTTGTGTCTTGCGCGTCGTATTCATGTACTAGTACACTATCACAAAATGCTGGTGGGTCAAAGCATTCGTCCTAGGTGTTTTAGATAGCAGCCTTGCGTACAATGCCCTGCTCGGTAGGCCCTGCCTATTGCCAATCACGAACTGTTTGAGGTGCGCTGCTGTTGTGGTGTTAATGATCGACAACTACGATTCCTTCACCTACAACTTGGTGCAATATCTCAGCGAGTTGGGAGCTGAGGTGGCAGTGTATCGCAATGATGAGTTGAGCATTGAGCGCCTGGCGGAAATGTCGCCGAGTCATCTGGTGATTTCTCCCGGGCCGTGTACGCCGAATGAGGCGGGCATTTCGATGGCGGCGATCAAACACTTTTCCGGCAGGTGTCCGGTGTTGGGCGTCTGCCTTGGGCACCAGAGCATCGCCCAGGTATTTGGTGCCAAGGTGGTGCGTGCGCGACAAGTCATGCACGGCAAAACCTCTGCGGTTTACCACCGCAGTGAAGGGGTTTTCGCAGGCCTGAACATGCCGTTAGTTGCGACGCGATATCACTCTCTGGTGGTCGAAAAGCACAGCCTGCCCAGTTGTCTGGAGATGACTGCGTGGACCGAGGACGGGCAGGGGAATGTCGACGAAATTATGGGTTTGCGGCACCGCAGTATGGATGTTGAAGGGGTGCAGTTTCACCCGGAGGCCATCCTGAGTGCACAGGGGCGTGAACTTTTGAACAATTTTTTGGAGCGCAAGGCATGAGTGAGAAAATGGACATTAAGGCGGCACTGGCGAGAGTGGTTAAACAGCTTGATTTGACCACAGATGAGATGGCCGATGTGATGCGCGCCGTGATGACCGGGCAGTGCAGCGATGCGCAGATTGGCGCCTTCCTGATGGGCCTGCGAATGAAAAGCGAAAGCCTCGACGAAATAGAAGGTGCTGCGCGGGTGATGCGAGAGCTGGCGACGCCAGTCGATATTGAGGGAGTCGAACACGCGGTCGATATTGTTGGCACCGGCGGTGACGGCGCCAACTTGTTCAACGTGTCGTCTGCCAGTAGTTTTGTGGTAGCTGCTGCCGGGGCGCATGTGGCTAAGCACGGTAACCGCTCTGTGTCGTCAAACAGTGGCAGTGCCGACCTGCTGGAGAAAGCGGGTATTGTGCTTGACCTGACACCCGAACAGGTCGCGCGCTGCATACGCGAGGTGGGTGTTGGCTTTATGTTTGCCGTAAACCACCACAGTGCGATGCGACACGCCATTGGCCCGCGCAAGGAACTGGCCCAGCGCACGATTTTTAATATTCTTGGCCCACTGACCAACCCGGCAGGGGTTAAGCGCCTGCTGCTCGGTGTGTTTAGTGCCGACTTGTGTCGCCCGCTAGCCGAGGTGATGGGGCGCTTGGGTGCTGAGCACGTAATGGTGGTGCACTCAGGCGACGGCCTGGATGAGATTAGTTTGGCAACATCAACGCAGGTGGCGGAGCTGAAAAACGGTGAGATTCGCGAATACCGTCTACAGCCGGAAGATGTAGGTATTGCCAGCCAGAGCTTGATTGGTCTTGATGTGGACGACAGTGAAGCGTCGTTGGCATTGATCCGCAATGCGCTGAGCAAGCGGGACTCTGCCGCTGCAGAAAAAGCCGCGGATATGATCGCGCTAAATGCGGGGGCGGCGCTGTATGTCGCCGGTGTTACCGGCGATTTGAAGGCGGGGGTGGCCCTCGCTGAAGATGTGATTCACGGCGGTCGTGCGCTGGAAAAAATGCAAGAGTTAGCGGCCTTCACACAGGGTATGACGCAATGACAACACCAACGGTTTTGAACCGTATCATTGATCGAAAATTTGAAGAAGTGGCCGAGCGCAGTGCGCGGCGCCCCATCGCCCAGCTGCAAGCGGAGATAGCCAGTGCATCGCAGCCACGAGGTTTTGTTGCCGCCATGGAGGCTAAGTTAGCGGCGGGTCAATCGGCGGTTATCGCAGAGATCAAAAAAGCGTCGCCCTCCAAAGGCGTTATTCGCGAAGACTTCCATCCCGCAGAGATCGCCCGAAGCTATGAACACGGCGGCGCTGCCTGTTTGTCGGTGCTGACCGATGCCGATTTTTTTCAAGGTAGCGAGGCATATTTACAGCAGGCGCGTGAGGCTTGTTCACTGCCAGTGATCCGCAAGGATTTTATTGTCGACCCTTATCAGGTTTACGAAGCGCGGGCGATTGCAGCTGATTGTATTTTGTTAATAGCAGCCGCATTGGACGATGCACAGTTAGCGCAGCTCAATGCCCTGGCCCACGAGTTGGGAATGGATGTGTTGATCGAGGTACACAACGCTGAGGAGCTTCAGCGTATTTTGCCGCTCGGCAATCGCTTGGTCGGCATCAATAACCGCAACCTACACAATTTTGAGACCAGCTTGGACAATACCTTCTCGCTGCTGGCACAAATTGACGAAAACCGTATTGTGGTTACCGAGAGCGGTATTCACAGCGCTGACGACGTTGCGGCAATGCGCCAGCACAACGTCGATGCCTTTCTCGTTGGCGAGGCCTTTATGCGCGCGGCAGAGCCCGGGGAAAAATTAGCAGAGCTGTTTGCTAAATAGGGTGCTACGGGTCGGGGTGCTGGCAGCCGCTGCTCAGCGGGTGCCGTACACCACCATCGTTTTGCCTTTTACGTGGACCAGACCCTGTTCTTCCAGGGTTTTGAGTACGCGACCAACCATCTCGCGGGAGCAGCCAACAATCCTGCCGATTTCCTGACGGGTAATTTTGATCTGCATACCATCCGGGTGGGTCATAGCGTCTGGCTGTTTGCATAGGTCGAGAAGTGTTCGCGCGACGCGGCCAGTAACATCTAAAAAGGCCAGGTCGCCAACTTTGCGCGTGGTGAGGCGTAAGCGTTTTGCCATTTGCTTGCCGAGGGCCAGCAGGATATCCGGGTATTGGTCCTGGAGTTCGCGAAACTTGCTGTAGCTAATCTCGGCAATCTCACAGTCGGTTCGGCTTTTTACCCAGGCGCTACGAGTCGGCGGGATGTCTTCGTCGAATACGCCCATTTCACCAAAGAAGTCGCCCTTGTTTAAGTAGGCGACAATCATTTCACGGCCGTCGTCGTCTTCGATAATCACCGTCACCGAGCCGTCGATAATATAGTAGAGCGCGTCGCTGTCGTCTCCAGCGTAGATCAGCGTGCTCTTGCTAGGGTGTCGGCGCCGATGGCAGTGCGCGAGAAAGTCGTCGAGATTTGGGATGTCGGGTTTCGGTGCCTGGAACACGGGCCACTCTCTTTTTTAATTTGGTTATGGGCAAAGCGCTGTTTCATTCGTGTGTATTAGTATGCCGCGCTTTGCCGTCAATGGCGAGCCTGGATGCAGGTGCTGTGATAAGCTTAGCGGATTGACAAATTCTATCGGGGTAATGATGAAAGCAACGGTAAAGTGGGTTGACGGTGCAATGTTTTTAGGTGAATCCGGAAGCGGCCACAGCGTGGTTATGGATGGTCCGGAAGACCACGGCGGCCGTAATATGGGCGTTCGGCCTATGGAAATGTTGCTGTTGGGCATGGGTGGCTGCGCCTCATTCGATGTGATGAGTATGCTGAAGAAGTCACGCCAGCAGGTGAAAGATTGCCGGTGCGAGCTGGTGGCCGAACGTGTTGATGCGGTCCCCGCCGTCTTTGAAACAATACGCCTTCACTTTGTTGTTACCGGCACTGCCTTGAAGGAGAGCCACGTGAAGCGCGCAGTTGAACTGTCGGCTGAAAAATACTGTTCGGCGTCCATTATGATGGAAAAGGCCGGCGTGGTGATCGAGCATAGTCACGAGATTATTGAAGCGGAGTAGGATATATGCAGCGCCCCAATCCCCATGCGGGCATGCGCCACTTGGCGTTATTTGTAGAAAAGCTGGAAGAGACCGTACAGTTTTATACTGACCTGCTGGGTATGGCGGTCGAGTGGCAGCCCGACGAGGATAATTACTACCTTTGCTCGGGTTGCGACAACCTGGCCATTCACCGTTATCACGGTGCTGAGCGGCCGGCCGCGGGCCAGCGCTTAGACCACTTGGGTTTTATCGTTAGGGAAGCCGACGATGTCGATGCCTGGCACGAGTTCCTTGTTGCGAATGGCGTTAGCATTAAAGCCGCACCAAGAACCCACCGCGATGGTGCGCGTAGCTTCTATTGCCTCGATCCCGATGGCAATCTTGTACAAATCATTCACCACCCACCTATCGCCAGCGCTGTCTAGTCGCTGGCTGGCACGCCTTTACACGTAGTAGGTTGTTCGGGTCATGACTTTTGAGAGAAGGGTCATGGCCTTCTTGACCGGCTTTGGAAAAACGGCGCCGCCGGCTTCTATCGCTGCGGTGGAGTGGGCCGCTTCGTCCTCCAGCATTTGTTCCAAAATGGCTCGCGATTTTTCATCGTCGTTGGGCAGGGAGTCCAGGTGGCTGCGCAGGTGCTCGCATACCTGATCCTCGGTGGCAGCAACAAACCCCAGGCTGATTTTGTCGCTGATCGCCCCCGCTGTCGCGCCGATGGCAAAGGAGCCGGCATAGAACAGGGGGTTGAGCAGGCTGGTGTGGCTACCCAGCTCCTTTAGGCGTTGCTCACACCACACTAGATGATCAATTTCCTCGTCGGCGGCGTGGCTCATGGCTTGTTTAATATCGGGGCGCTTGGCCGTCAGCGCCTGCCCCTGGTACAACGCCTGGGCGCACACTTCGCCAGTGTGGTTGATGCGCATGAGACCCGCTGTGTGACGGGCGTCCTGATGTTGGCTGTCGCGGCGGCCGCTGGCGGGGTTTTCGCGTTGCGGTGTGGCACTGCCGCGAACCAGGGTTTTCAGGCTGCGGTCTGCACCAATCAGCAGTCGATCCAAGGCGGAAAAGCTTCTGGTCATCGTATCCTCCAATCTCGCCTTATTGTACGGCAAACTCAGTCTTTCTGATGCTGGTAGCCCGTCCAGCGCTGTATCGACTCGGCCAGCTCCCACAGGCGGATCGGTTTCACCAAGTGAAGGTCCATGCCGGCGTTGAGGTAGCTGTCGCGCTGCTCGTCCAGGGCGTTTGCCGTCAGCCCGAAAATCGGTGTGCGCTCGCGCTCCTCTTCCTGTTCAAATTGCCGAATTTGGCGCGCCGCTTCAATGCCGTCCATCACCGGCATTTCCACATCGAGTATAACCAAGTCGTAGTGGTCGCGAATAAAAAAGTTCAGGGCTTGCTGGCCGTTTTCCGCATGTTGAACAGTGATTCCCAGGCTTTTGAGCATACGCGACAGCACCAGTGCGTTACTGGGGTTGTCCTCGGCGATCAGGCAGCGCAGAGAATGATAATTTAAGGCGTCGCTGCTGTATTGATCTATGTCGTGACCGCGCTCGGCAACACGCGATTCGCCCAGTAGTGCGCTGCGCAGGGCAATATTGCCCAGCGGTTTACTCAGTACCCGTTGCACCCCTGCCGCTTGCAGCTCTTCCCGGCGATACGAAATATTCGCATGGGCAAGTAGCAGCACGCTGGGTTGATGGTCGGCGTTGGCGAATTCTTCTTTTACCCGGCGTGCCAGCAGCAGGCCGTTATCGCTTTGCCTGTGGTCGATCAATACAAAATCGACGGGGGCATTGATCAGGCGCTGGTTACGCATGATGGCCAGCGCGGCCTGCTCATTGGTGGCGGAGAAGACACCCACCCCCCAGGGCGAGCATTGTTTATTGACCACCTCGCAAAAGGTGCGGTTGCTGTCCACCACCAGAAGGCGTTTATTGTTCAGCAAGTCTGTTGCTTCGGGGCTTGGCAGCTTATTGCTGATCACTCCCAGCTGCAGTGTCATACACAGGGTGTGTACGTCGCGACTGGCGCTGCTACGCAAGCTAATTTGCCCGCCCATGAGGCTGACGAGACGAGCGATAATGGCAAATCGCGTGCTCATTGCGCTGTCTTTTTTATCAACCTTGGGGCGCTGAAGCGCCTGCCGCTCATCGCCAGTGAAATTGCTGCCACGGTGGGAGACTTCCACCTGAAGGTGACCGGGGCGAGGGGAGGCCGGGCCAATTTTTAACAGAATAAAGCCGCCTTCGGCGTGTTCGAAGGCGCTGTTCAGGCTGTGAATAAGCAATTGGCGCAGCCGCGACAGGTCCCCAAGCAGCTGCATTGGCAGGGTGTTTGATAAGTCGCTGATCAACTCCAGGTCGCGTTCTGCAGCCATGTTTCGGAAACTGGACAGGGCGTCGCTGACCAATTCAGGCAGTGCGATGAGCTGGCTGTTGAGGTCGATATCGCTGTCGCTAAATCGCGCGGCTTGCCCCGCTTCTTCGAGCAGCTGCAGTAACTCATGGCTGGAGCGTTGCAGGCTGCGCAAATAGTCTTCCTGGCTGGCGGTCAGTTGGGTCTCTTGAAGCAGCTCTGTCACGCCCAGCATTGCGCTGATCGGGGTGCGGATATCGTGAGTGATGCGCGCCAGCACTTCGCTTTTCGCGCGGTTTACCTCATCGACCACGGCGATGCGCTGAGCATCCTCGTGCTGCATACGCCAGCGCTTGCGGCTGCGGGTAATCAGCAGTGTGGCGTGAGCGAGAGCAACGATCACAGCGGCCAGCGAGAGTAAGGCATTCATGTCATAGATATCGAGAACGCCAAGCAAGTAGCTGAGCTGGGCCAACAGATAAATGACCAGGGTGAGGCTTTTACCCAGCAGGTAAAACAACAGGAGCCGGCTGTAGCTGACAAAGTAGCCATTCAAGCCCGCAAACAGCGTAGACGCGGCGGTGAGTGGCACCAAAATGCTCAACAGAATGCCGCTGTAATGGGCGTCGGTGATAATACTGAAGGGCAGCGCTGCCACGAGCAGGAAAAGGATTCCGCGCAATATGTTTGGCCAATGGCCCGGGCGCTGCTTGGGGTACACGGGGAAGCCTAGCGCAAAGATCACTTCGGTCAGCAAGATGCCGATCGCTGAAATGATCATAATTGGGCTGTCCCAGGGGGGCAGCATACCTCGGGGTTGGCCAAGGTAGCCCCAGGCCATCAGCTGTGAGCCCATCACCAAGACGCCAAATATGCACAGATTGGCAAATAGCGGTTCCCGGTATATCAGGAAGGCAACCAGACAGTAGATGCTGACGGTACTGAGTACGCCAAGCAGAAAGAAATTTCCAATATCGCGTTGGCTGCTTTCTGAAATAAACGCGATATCGCTAAAGAGTTTGGCAGACACTCGGATATCAGCGTGCTTGTCGATGCGCACATAAATATTGGTAGCGCTGCCGGCGGGCAGGTTTAAGCGGTAGATTCGCTGGGGTCGCAGCATATCTTGCGGAGGGAAAACCGTGGCCCGCTCTTCGGCGGGCGTGCCGCTGCGATGGGCGTAGACGGTTACCTCGCCCAAATGCGCCGGGCGCAATTCCAGTATGCGGCGCAGGGTTTCGTTGTGGGTGTTGCGAAAGCGAAACAGCAGCCAGTAGGTTTGGGTGCTGCCATCGAGCATTAAATCGCCATTTTCAAGTGGCCGAAAGCTGCGCTGAAAGGTTGGCTGAAGCAGGTCGTCGATGGACAACTGACCGCTGCGATCTTCGTATATTTCGCCGGATTGACTGATGTCGACCCGCGCCACGGCCGGATCCAGGATGACGGCGGCGTGGCCGATGTGGCTTGTGGCAAGAAACAGTAGCAGGCTGCTGAGCAGCAGCCTCAAATCAAGGCGTATCGCGATGGGCATCCTGCACATAATCAAGTGACCGCTATTCCCGAGCGATGGCGCGATAGGCGATATCACTGCGGAAGAATACACCTTGCCAGTCGATCTGTTTGGCGACGTCGTAGGCCAGTGCCTGGGCTTCGCTTACGCTATTGCCCATGGCGGTAGCGCACAGTACTCGCCCGCCGTTGGTTGTCAGCTTGTCGCCGTCTAATTGCGTGCCGGCGTGGAAGACCTTGGTGCTGGCGGTTTCTGCGGGGATACCGGTAATTTCATCGCCCTTGTTGTAGCTGCCGGGGTAGCCGCCGGCGGCGAGTACAACACCAACCGCAGGGCGTGGGTCCCATTGCGCCTCAGCGTTGGCCAGCGTGCCAGCAAGCGCCGCCTGACACAGAGCGACTAGGTCAGACTGCAAGCGCAGCATAATGGGTTGTGTTTCCGGGTCGCCAAAGCGGCAGTTGTATTCAATAACTTTTGGTTCACCCTCGGGGCTGATCATCAAGCCGGCATACAGAAAGCCCGTGTAGCGGTTGCCTTCTTCTGCCATGCCGCGAACGGTTGGCATAATAACCTGTTCCATAATGCGCTGATGAACGTCTGGCGTTACCACTGGCGCGGGTGAGTAAGCGCCCATTCCACCGGTGTTGGGGCCAGTGTCGCCATCGCCAACACGCTTGTGATCCTGGCTGGTTGCCATCGGCAAAACGTCTTCACCGTCGACCATCACGATGAAGCTGGCTTCTTCGCCGACTAAGAACTCTTCAATCACTACGCGGCAGCCGGCGTCGCCGAATGCATTGCCGGACAGCATGTCGCGCACGGCGTCTTCAGCTTGTTCCAGTGTTTCTGCAACGATAACGCCTTTGCCCGCTGCCAGACCGTCGGCCTTGACGACAATCGGTGCGCCTTGCTCGCGAAGGTAGGCAAGCGCTGGCTCAAGTTCGGTGAAGTTGCCATAGGCCGCAGTGGGGATGTTGTGTCGGGCAAGGAAGTCCTTGGTAAAGGCTTTGGAGCCTTCCAGTTGTGCCGCGCCCTGGCTGGGGCCAAAGCAGGGCAGGCCGCGTTTGGCGAAGAAATCCACCACGCCGTCTACCAGTGGCGCTTCGGGGCCAACGATGGTCAGCGCGATATCGTTGCTCTCGGCAAAGTTTGCCAGTGCCTCGAAATCGCCTACATCTATTTCGACATTTTCTATGCCCGTGTCCAGCGCAGTGCCGGCGTTGCCTGGTGCGACATAAACGGTTTCAACATTGGCAGACTGGGCCGCCTTCCAAGCCAGAGCGTGCTCACGGCCACCGGAGCCAATAATCAATACGTTCATTTCAACTGCGTCCTATTTCTACGGCCATCACGGCTGCGTGATTTAGCTAAACGGCCTTGACTCATGTTTGCTTCAAGGCCGAAGAAATTATCTTTTTTCTATCGATTCGGTGCTGGCGTCGCCGGCAGATAGCTGCCGGCGAGGTATCGGCGTTAGTGGCGGAAATGGCGCATGCCAGTGAATACCATTGCCATGTTGTGCTCGTCGGCGGCGGCAATGACTTCTTCGTCACGAATTGAACCGCCCGGCTGAATGATGCAGCTAATGCCAACTTTCGCCGCATTGTCGATGCCATCGCGGAAGGGGAAGAAGGCGTCGGATGCCATCACGGCTCCCTCAACTTGCAGGCCCGCGTGCTCGGCCTTAATAGCGGCGATGCGCGCGGAGTTCACGCGGCTCATCTGCCCGGCGCCGACACCGATCGTCTGGCGATTTTTGGCGTAGACAATCGCGTTCGACTTAACGAATTTGGCGACTTTCCAGGCGAAGATCAAATCGTTGATCTCGTCTTCACTGGGCTGGCGCTTGCTCACTACTTTCAGCTCACCGGCAGTAATCATGCCGAGGTCGCGGTCTTGCACCAGCAGGCCGCCGTTGACGCGTTTATAGTCAAAGGCAGCTTGTGGGCTATCCCACTCTCCGCAGCTCAGCAGGCGCACGTTTTTCTTGGCGGCCACAACGGCGCGCGCATCTTCGCTGACGCTTGGGGCGATAATCACTTCCACAAACTGGCGGTCGCAAATGGCTTGCGCCGTTGCGGCATCGAGCTCGCGGTTGAAGGCGATAATACCGCCAAAGGCCGATTCAGGGTCGGTGGCGAAGGCCAGGTCATAGGCTTCGCCGATCCCGTTGAGCGACACCGAGACACCACAGGGATTGGCGTGTTTAACAATCACGCAGGCGGGCTTGGTAAAGCTCTTCACACACTCAAGTGCGGCATCGGTGTCGGCAATATTGTTGTATGACAGCTCCTTGCCCTGCAGCTGCGTTGCGGTGGCAATGCAGGCTTCGCTGGGGTGGCGCTCAACATAAAACGCTGAGTCTTGATGGGGGTTTTCGCCGTAGCGCATTTCCTGGGCTTTAACGAATTGGCTGTTAAAGGTGCGAGGGAATTTGTCGCTGCCGCCGGGAACGAGTCTGCCGAAGTAATTGGCGATGGCGCCGTCGTACGATGCCGTGTGCTCGTAGGCTTTGATGGCGAGGTCGAAACGGGTGCTGTGCAGGGTTGCACCGTCGTTGGCACGCATTTCCTCGATAATGGCGTCGTAGTCGCCGGCGTTTACCACAATGGCAACGTCGCGGTGGTTCTTGGCCGCTGCGCGAACCATGGTCGGGCCGCCGATATCGATATTCTCGATCGCATCTTCCAGGCTGCAATCTGGCTTGGCAACGGTGGCCTCAAAGGGGTAGAGGTTAACAACTACCATATCGATAGCGTCAATGCCGTGCTCGCTCATGACAGCATCATCGGTGCCGCGGCGGCCGAGAATACCGCCGTGAACTTTCGGGTGGAGGGTTTTCACCCGGCCATCCATCATTTCAGGAAAGCCCGTGTAGTCCGCAACTTCCGTCACGCTAATGCCGTTGTCTTGCAGTAGGCGGTAGGTGCCTCCGGTGGACAGGAGTTCTACCCCCATCTCGGTAAGCTGGCGGCCAAAATCGACGATGCCAGATTTGTCGGATACGCTGATTAGCGCGCGTTTAACGGGGCGTGAAGTCGTCTCGGTAGTCATCCGGGCGGTGTTCCTCTGGGTGCGATGGCGGGTTTATAGCAGGTCGTATTGTTTCAATTTTTTGCGCAGCGTCCCGCGGTTGAGACCGAGCATTTGCGAAGCGCGGGTTTGATTATTGCGGGTGTACTTCATCACCTCTTCGAGCAGTGGCGCTTCAATCTCAGACAACACCATGTTGTAGACGTCGCTGACATCCTGGCCGTCGAGGTTTGAGAAGTAATTGTTCAGGGCGATAGCGACACTGTCGCGCAGAGTTTTGGCTTGCGAAATATCATCGGCCGGAGCGGTGCTGACTGGGCTGCTCTCGGCAGCGCTTAATGGGCTGAGGTTCATGCTGCTGCATCCTGTAATTTGTCGCTGTGCTGTTCAAAAAAGCTCTGTACAGCATCTAGTTGTGCACTCGCGTCTTCCAAGCGGTTGAAGTGGCGCCTGAAATCCACGTTATTAAAGTCCTGCAAATACCACGCGCAGTGTTTGCGTGCGATGCGCAGGCCCTGATGTTCACCGTAAAAGTGATGTAATGCTTTGATATGCGAGAGCATGACCTCGCGCATTTCTGCAGTTTGAACGGGGGTGTATTCGCCCCCTTCCAATGCTGCATTGATCTCCCGGAACAGCCAGGGTTTACCCTGAACGGCGCGCCCCAGCATGACACCGTCGGCGCCGGTGTGCTGCAGGACCGCGAGTGCCTTTTCAGGGCTGTCGATATCGCCATTGGCCAGTACCGGCATTGATACGGCCTGCTTGATCGCCGCTATCGTGTCGTACTCGGCACTGCCATTGAAGCGGCAGGCGCGCGTGCGGCCGTGTACGGCCAGTGCAGCAATGCCGCAGTCTTCTGCCAGGCGGGCTATATCAACGCCGTTGCGTTGCTCGGGTGACCAGCCAGTGCGAATCTTCAACGTTACCGGCACCGAGACGGCGGCGGTGACTTCGCGAAGAATCGCCTCGACAAGTTCGGGTTCACGTAGCAGGGCGGACCCCGCCGCGCGTTTGCAAACTTTCTTTGCCGGGCAACCCATATTGATATCGATAATATGGGCGCCATCGTCTGCACAGCGACGTGCGGCGTCGGCCATCATGGCCGGCTCGGCGCCGGCAATTTGTACCGAGCGCAGAGCATCGTCGTCCTTAGCGAGGCGCAGGTGGCTTTTGCGTGTGTGCCACAAGTCGCTATTGCTAATCAGCATTTCCGATACGGTCAAGCCAGCGCCAAACTGCAGACACAGTTGCCGGAAGGGGAGGTCGGTAATGCCCGCCATCGGCGCCAAAACAGCGCGAGCGGGGAGCTTGTGAGGACCAATCCGGATCATCGCCATGCCCCGTTAAAGGAGAGACCGTGGGAAAACAGGGCAGCTATTCTACTCGCTAGATTTTGCTTTCGGTAGTCTTGCGCTCAGAAAATAACCAGTGTAACGACCCCGCTAAGGTCGACTGAAAAGGCGGAGTTCGTAGTTGACCGCATCGGCCGCCGGGGCGGCGATTTCCAAGGCGATATGCACGGGCTGGCCGCTATCGAGCTGGGACAGGGCGTTTAGCTCACCGGCCAGGTACTCGCTTGGATAGAACAGGCGGCTGGCTAACTCAATACCGTGAATATTACTGAAACGCAGTTGTAGCAGGGGGAAGTCGCGCGCGCTATCCGCCTTGTTGAGCAAAATGGCATCTACCTTGAGGGCATCGGCAACGTCGGGATGGGGACGAACTAGGAGCTTTTGGCTAATAATGTCGCTACTTGGTTGTGGCCCCGGTGGAGTTTGATTCGGCAGGCAGGTCAGCGACAGCTGCGCGCACTGGGATAACGCAAACGCCTTAATCTCTGGCGGCAGGTTTGGGTGGCTGAGTATGTCGCTCCTCTGCCAGTACGCCCACTGAGCCACTAGGGCTATCAGCGCCAGGCTATTTACCAGTAGCCAGGGCCAGCGACGTCGCGCTCGCGGTTGGTGAAATTCAAAGCCATGGTCGTTGGTGGACAAGCCTTCTAGCAGCTCGGGGCCGAGCTTTTTATCGCAGCCAGCGGCGCCGGTTTCGTCCGAATCGTTTGAGTCCGGTTCCGGTGAATCCTGCGCGGGTGTCGTGTTGGCTGTGGGCGCCACTAGCGCGTCAAAGGTCTCGCGCTGAGCGGGGGTGAGCTGTTCGGTGGCATTGAACACGTGTTGGCAGACGCCGCAGCGAAGCAGGCCATCGGCGATGGCAAGGTCGGAAAATTGACAGCGAAAGCGGGTGTCGCAGGCTGGGCAACACACGCTGTCGAGCAAGTTGTCGTTTGCGTTATGGGCGTCTGGCATGTCGGTTGTGCCGGGGCTGGGCAGTCCTCACTGCAATTCGTGGAGCAGAGTATAGGGGCTGTCTTCAGTCGATGCTACTTGGCCGACTCGCTGTTGCGCTGGCCACTGATACGGAGCCATTCTTCCCGCTGCTCGCTAGCCAGGCCGACAAACCAACGCTGGTAGCACTGCTTAATCGTGTCGCCTTGGCTGTCCAGTATGCCCGACAGGCAAATAGGCGCGCCAGGATCCAGGCAGGCGGCGAGGGTCGGCGCCAACTCCATCAGCGGCCCGGCTAAAATGTTGGCGAGCAACACGTCGCCGTGAAGGCCAGGTGGAACCTCCTCGGGGAGGTAACAAGCCAGCTTGTCGCTGTCGATATTATTGCGCTTGGCATTTTCGCTGGTGGCCTGCAGCGCTTGTGGATCGGTGTCGACGGCAATCAGTTTCTCTGCGCCCAGTAGCAAGGCCGCAATCCCGAGAATGCCCGAGCCACAGCCGTAGTCGATGACGGTCTTGCCGGTCAGCGGCTGGCTGTCTAGCCAGTTTAGGCACAGCCAGGTCGTCGGGTGGGTGCCGGTTCCGAAAGCCAGGCCGGGGTCCAGCAGCAGATTTACTGCTGTTGGGTCAACGGGCTCGCGCCAACTAGGGCAAATCCAAAGCTGCTTGCCGCACTGCAGTGGTTGGTAGCTGTCCATCCACTCGCGAATCCAGTCTCGGTCTTCAAGAATCTCGATGCGATGCTTGGGTAGCTCGCCCACCAGAGCGTTCAATTGAGCGAGGACCGTGACCATGTCTGTGTCGGCCTGGAACATGCCGGTGACGCGGGTGTGCTGCCAGATTGGGGTGTGACCGATGGGGGGCTCAAAAAGCGGTTGATCGGCATTGTCTTCAAGGGTCACCGATGCGGCGCCGCAGTCCAGTAGGGCATCCTCGAGGGCAGAGGCGGAGTCGGGGTTGGCGTCGAGGCGAATCTGTAGCCAGCTCATGTCAGGTCTCGGTAGCAAAAAATAAAAAAGGGGCCTGTTGGCCCCTTGTCGGTGTCAATGAAAACCGGAGTAAATCAGATTTTCAGTTTCTTTTCGAGATAGTGGATGCTGACGCCGCCCTTGGCAAAGGCATTGTCGCGCACCAAATCGCGGTGCAGCTCGGTGTTGGTGCGAATGCCGTCTACGACCAGCTCGTCCAGCGCGGTGCGCATGCGGCTTAACGCCGACTCGCGGTCGTCGCCCCAGGTGATGATCTTGGCGATCATCGAATCGTAGTGGGGAGGCACGGTATAGCCGCTGTAGAGGTGGGAGTCGACGCGCACACCAAGACCGCCGGGTGCGTGGAAGTGCTTGATGTTACCCGGGCAGGGCATAAAGGTTTTTGGATCTTCGGCGTTGATTCGGCACTCGAAAGCATGGCCGCTAACCACGATGTCTTCCTGACGAAGGCTTAAGGGCTCACCGCCGGCGATCTTGAGTTGCTCTTTGATCAGGTCGACGCCGGTGACCATTTCGCTAACCGGGTGCTCAACCTGAATACGGGTGTTCATTTCAATGAAGAAGAACTGGCCGTCCTCGTAGAGAAACTCAAAGGTGCCTGCGCCGCGATAGTTGAGGGTTTTGCAGGCCTCAACACAAGACATTGCTACTTCGTTGCGCACGTCATCGGGAATACCCGGGGCTGGAGCTTCTTCCAGCACCTTCTGGTGGCGGCGCTGCAAAGAGCAGTCGCGATCCCCGAGGTGAATGGCGTTGCCCTGGCCATCGGCGAGTACCTGAATCTCCACGTGCCGTGGATTTTCCAGGAATTTCTCGATGTATACGGTATCGTCACCAAAGGCCGCCTTAGCTTCCGACTGAGTAACATATACCGCGTTAAGCAGAGCGGCTTCACTGTGCACCACTCGCATGCCGCGCCCACCACCACCGGCAGCCGCTTTGATAATTACCGGGTAGCCAATTTTGCGGGCGATGCTCAGGGTGCGGTCATTGTCCTGCGTAATGGGGCCGTCGGAGCCCGGCACCGTGGGCACGCCGGCTTTTTTCATGGCCTGAATGGCCGACACTTTGTCGCCCATCATGCGAATGACGTCGGCAGTCGGGCCGATAAAGGTAAAGCCGCTGTTCTCAACCTGTTCGGCAAAGTCGGCATTTTCAGCAAGGAAGCCGTAGCCGGGGTGAATGGCGACGGCGTCGGTGATTTCTGCTGCGCTGATAATGGCAGGAATATTCAAGTAGCTGGCGGGTGAGGGGGCTGGTCCAATGCAAACCGACTCGTCGGCGAGGCGAACGTGCATCAGGTCGCGGTCGGCGATGGAGTGCACGGCCACGGTTTTTATTCCCAGCTCCTTGCAGGCGCGCAAAATGCGCAGCGCGATTTCGCCACGGTTGGCGATAACGACTTTTTTAAGCATGTGCTGTCCTCTGTGCAGTGATCGTGTGTGCGTGAATGGTGTGCTTACACGATGGTGATCAGAGGCTGGTCAAACTCCACGGGTTGCGCGTCGTCCAGCAAAATAGCTTCTACCACACCGGATTTGTCGGCTTCGATTTGGTTCATCATTTTCATTGCTTCGACAATGCAAACGACATCGCCGGCTTTAACGTGCTGACCGACTTCAACAAAAGCGGGAGAGCCCGGTGACGGCGAGCGGTAAAAAGTGCCGACCATGGGCGACTTAATAACGTGGCCGTTAATTTTTGGCTCAGCCTCGGCGGCCGGTGCAGGCGCTGCTGCGGGAGCGGGGGCTGGTGCGGCAGGCGCCGCTGCCGGTACCGCCTGGCTCACGTACTGCGGCGCCGCCATCTGCACGCTACCACTGTTGCGGCTGATGCGTACCGATTCTTCGCCTTCCTTGATTTCCAGCTCGTCGATGTTGGATTCTTCGAGCAGTTCAATCAGCTTTTTTACTTTCCTGATGTCCATAGTCACTCTCTTTTTTTAATGTGTTGTGAAGGGCTAGTCCTGCAGTTGTGACAGTGCGGCCTGCAGTGCCAGCAGGTAACCCTGTGGCCCCAGACCGCAAATCACCCCACGGGCAATATCTGAAAAATAGGAGTGCTGGCGAAAGGGTTCACGGGCGTGAACGTTCGACAGGTGCACTTCGATAAACGGAATGTCCACACCCAACAGTGCGTCGCGCAGGGCCACGCTGCTGTGGGTGAAGGCTGCCGGATTGAAAATAATAAAATTAATGCCTTCGGGCCGGGCCTGGTGAATTCGCTCGATCAGCTCTACTTCGGCATTGCTCTGTAAGCATTGGAGGTGATGGCCCGCGGCGCTGGCAGCGTCTTGCAGCTGCTGATTGATGTCCTCGAGGCTGTGGTGGCCGTAGACCTCGGGCTCTCTGGTGCCAAGTAAATTGAGGTTAGGGCCGTGCAGCACGAGTATCGATGCCATGTTTCACCGGGGTTTGCTAGAGAAATTTCGCGTAGTTTGCCGCAATTGAAAATGCGAGTCCAACGAATTTGATGAATTTTTTAAGATGGCCGCAAGTTTCCCGCAAGATTGCAGACAATGGCAGGTTTTTCCCCGAAGTAAGTGTTTTCAGTGCTAACACTGAAAACACGCCTTTAAGGATGCAAAATGGCCATTACTGTGTCTTTGCTGAGAATCTGTGGCAAGACCTTCGGCGGCTGGCTGAGATCGGCGGGGTAGTAGATGTACAGCGGGATGCCATTGCGTTGGAAATCGGCCAGCAGCTCGGTAATCACAGGGTCGTAGCGGGTCCAGTCGGCAACCACATAGCTCACGTTGGCGCGCTCGAATGCGTCGCGGATGTCATCGGTATTGAGAACCAACGCCTCATTGGCCGCGCAAGTGATACACCAGTCGGCGGTGACATCGAGGAAAACATTGCGGCCTGATTCACGCAGACTTTGGATTTGGCTGCGGTCGAAACCGGTTTGGCTGCTTGCGGGCGCTGGGCGTTGCAGGCCGCTGTGAAGCAGCAGTGGGATGGCCAGCGCGGTGATGGCTGCCAGCGCTTTCCCGCGTTTACCCAGGGGCCACAGCCAGATACCAAAGCCCAGCAGTAGCCAGGTAATCAGCGTGGCTGCCATGGCATCGGTGCCGTTCTGGCGGCCTACCACCCAGGCCAGCCAAATGGCCGTGGCCAGCAAGGGAAAGGCCATAAACTGGCGCAGATGTAACATCCAGTCGCCGGGCTTGGGTAGCAGCTTCAGCCATTGCGGAAAGAGGGTTAATAGCAATACTGGCGCTGCCATACCGGCCCCCAAGCTCGCGAACACCAGCAGCGCGACGCCGGGTGGTTGGCTGGCGGCGTAGCCGATAGCGCTGCCCATAAAGGGCGCGGTACAGGGGCTGGCAACCAGTGTGGCGAGCACGCCGGTGAAGAAGCTGCCGCGATAGCCGGGTTCGCGGCTGATGTCGGCGCCGACATTCATCCATTTGCCGCCCAATTCAAAGAGTCCGAGCAGGTTGAGTGACAGCACAAAAAAGAGGCTGGCCAGCAGCGAAACAAATAGCGGGGACTGCAGTTGAAAGCCCCAGCCAATTGCTTGTCCGGCGTTTTGAAGTGTGATTAATAGTGCGGCGACCAGTACAAAACTCAGTACCACACCGGCGCTGTAGATGAGGCCGTGACTGGCCGGGCTGCCCTGGTGAGCATTGCTGAAGCTCAGCACCTTTAATCCGAGTACCGGAAATACGCAGGGCATCAGGTTGAGGATCGCGCCGCCAATAGCGGCAAGGATCAGGGTGATCAACAGGCCGCGGTTCTCGGCAGGTGCAGTGAGGGCGGCGGGCGTAGACGCCGCTGTATCAACTTCAGTGAACACGCCCCGGGCATCGCTGCTGAAGGTTTGACTGCGAGGCGGGTAGCACAGGCCTGCGTCAGCGCAGCCCTGAGAGACCACCGTGAGTTGGAGGTTGGCGGTGTCGGCGACGTCCAGCTGCAGTGTTGTGCCGTGATAGTAGACTTCGGTTTTACCAAAATACGGATCGTCTTTGACCTTGCCTGGTAAAAACTCTACCGTGGCATCGACGGGCTGGCCTTGGCGACTGAGGCTTACGGAAAAACGCTCGCGGTAAAGATAGTAGCCCTCGGCGATTTGCCAATCGATGCGAAGCCCGCCGTCACTGCTAACACTGGCTTTGTAGGCTTGTTCTACCGGTAAAAACTGCGCGCCTTGAGCAAAGCCGTTCGCACTAAAGTCGGTATTGCTGGCGGGGCTGAAGGGGTCGCTGGCGTAGCTAAAGAAGCTGGCACTGACTATACAAAACAGTAATAAAAACCGGTTCATAAATACTATCGCTGCAAAGTGGCGTTATCATAGGGCGCAATACGCGGCGTTGCCTCTCGGCGTAAGCCTCCGACGGCGCCCATGGTAAGTCAGATCGAGGGTGCTGTCTCGCACCGCGAAACCTGGAGAACGTTATGACCCGCAAATGGCTGCTTTTACTCACCGCAATTTTGCCCTTTAGTGCAGCGGCTGTTGAGCTGCGCGATCCGGTGGTGCGCGGCTTGCCACCGGGGCAAAAAAACACTGCGGCGTTTTTTTCGGTTACCAATCCGTCGTCGCAAACGGTGACGCTGCGGGCCGGAACCAGTGACGTTGCCGGCCGCGTGGAAATTCACAGCAACTCGCAGCGCAACGGTATGATGGCGATGCGCAAAGAAGACAGTGTGGCGATTGCGCCGGGGCAAACACTGGACTTTGTGCCCGGTGGTTACCATTTAATGTTGATTAATTTGAAGCAGCCGCTGCGCCATGGCGAGCGGGTGCATTTCAGTTTACTGATTGATGGCGATGTCGTGCAGGTGGAAGCGCCGGTGCGCAGCGTACTGAACGAGCCTGCATCGGGGCATCACCATCATCATGGAGGAGCGCACTAATGTTAAAACAGCGTTTAAGCGACGGTTATTTTGCTGCCAAGGAGGCGCTGCAGGATTGGCTTGGCAATCGTAATGTCGCGCGTTTGGCCGGTATTGTCGGCCTCGTTTATGTTCTTTTGGTAACCGGTTTCGGTATGTATTGGAGCCTGACGCCGGATCATCCGCCCCTGCAATACGACCGTGACAATGGCAGTCGCGCGGTGGTTGGCACCGCGACCACCTCTGCGCTGATTGACGTTGCTGAAGTATTGCTCGACAAGCCCGGCGGTTTCCTCAGCAACGACATTACTCCCCCGGGCGTGCTGATGGACAATATGCCCGCATGGGAATACGGCGTGTTGATGCAGGTGCGCGACCTGAGTCGAGCCATGCGAGAAAGTTACAGCCGTTCGCAGTCCCAGTCTCAGGAAGACCCCGATCTTGCGAAGGCGGAGCCGCGTTTTAATTTTTCCTCGAACAGTTGGGCGGTACCGGCTTCCGAATCGGAGTACCGCCAGGGCATTCGCTACCTCAAGGCCTACCGCAGCCGCCTCAGTGATGTCGACCAGCCCCAGGCACAATTCTATGCGCGCGCCGATAACCTGCGTTACTGGCTTGCCGTGGTTGAGTCGCGCTTGGGCAGCCTCTCACAGCGACTCAGCGCCAGCGTCGGGCGTCCGCGGGTTAACACCGACCTGGCAAATGATCCCAGCGCGCGCCAGTCTACGCCGTCGGCCTCTGAGCAGCGGGTGAAAACGCCGTGGCTGCAGATCGACAATGTGTTCTTTGAATCGCGGGGCAGTGCATGGGCGCTGATTCATTTTTTGAAAGCGGCCGAACAAGACTTTGCCGATGTGCTGGAAAATAAAAATGCGACCGTCAGCTTGCGACAAATTATTCGTGAGCTGGAGGGAACTCAACAATTGTTGTTCAGCCCAATGGTGTTGAATGGCAGTGGTTTCGGCCTATTGGCGAATCACTCTTTGGTAATGGCGTCGTACATTTCTCGCGCCAACGCCGCCATTATTGATTTACGCGATCTGTTAGCTCAAGGATAAGTCATGGTTCTTTCTCGTGCAGTAGTAAACGCATCGACGGTGCTCGCCGTTTTGGTATTGGCCGCGTGTGCGCAAAGTCCGCAAAAAATTACCGTTGCGCCCAGCTTTGAGCAGGCGCCGGAGCAGCAGCTTGCCCAGGGCCAGCCAGTACATGTACGCGTGAGCGATGGACGCAGCAATAAGGTTCTTGGCAGCCGCGGCGGTGCCTACCGGGAGACGGCGTTGATCACCCTGGAAAACAGCCTGTCGCTGGCTGTGCAGCCGGTGTTAAAGGCGCGAATGAAGGCGCTGGGTTTTGAAGTCGATAGCCTGAGTGCCGACACCGTCGACCTGCATATTGTGTTTGAGTCGCTGGTTTACAACCACCCAGAGCAGGAAGGGGTTGGGCACGACATGGATATGTTGGCGGTGGTAAAGGCCGAGGCAACGCGCAGTGACAGCCGTTACGAGGGGCGTTACCGGGTAAAACGCAAGGAGAAGTTTTTCAATGCTCCCAGCGAGCCACACAATGAAGAACTGGTGAACAGCCTGGTGGTTGATGTGCTGGAAAGCATGCTTGCCGACCCGCAGTTGCAGAGTTTTCTGCTTGGCAAATGATTGCCGGGAAACAAATAAAAAAAGGCGCCGCGAGGCGCCTTTTTTTGTTACTGGCCAAGTACTTCTTGGCGCAGCTCAACGTGCTTGGGGCCAGGCAGGCGAGGGCCGTAGTCAGACACCACCTCCGCTGCGGCGCGACTGGCAAGTTTACCGGCCGCTTCAGCGCTGTGGCCGTGGCTGATAGCGTAGAGGAAGGCGCCTGCGAACATATCACCGGCGCCGTTGGTATCTACCGCGTTGACCTTGCAGGGCGCGATGGAGTGCAGCTGCTCGCCATCAAAAACCAATGCACCCTTGGCACCCAGGGTGATGGCAAATTGTTTGGCAACCTGCTTGATTGCGCTGACCGCGTCATCAAGTGATTCGCTACCGGCCCACTGCAAGGCCTCGGCTTCGTTGCAGAAAAGTAGGTCGACGCCGTCGCCGAGCATGTCGCTGAGGCCGTCGCGGAAAAACTCCACCATGCCCGGGTCAGAGAAACTCAGCGCGGTTTTAACGCCGTTTTGTTCTGCAACCTGACGGCCGCGAATTGCCGCCGCGCGCCCTGAGTCAGAGGTAACCAGGTAGCCTTCCATGTAATAGTAGGCAGAGTCGGCAAGGGCGGCTTCGTTGAGCTCTTTGATCGAGAGCTCAGCGCTAACGCCCAAGTGGGTATTCATGCTGCGCTCGGCATCCGGGCTGATCAATACCAGGCATTTTCCGGTAATACCGCCATCGCGCTCAGCGTCGAAACCTGAATCAACGCCGGCGTCGCGTATATCGTTTAGGAAGAAGTCGCCGTGACTGTCGGCGGCGACCTTGCAGGAATAGTAGCCCTTGGCACCAAAGTAGGCAGCGGCAACAACCGAGTTGCAGCCCGAGCCACCGCTGGCCTGGCGAGAGTGAACTAGGTGGCCTTCAAGCTTGTCCAACAATTCCTGTTGGCGGGCCTCATCGACCAGTGTCATCAAGCCTTTTTCAACGCCCATTTCAGTGAGTTCACTGTCTTGGACTTGAATTTCCGTGTCGACCAATGCCGCGCCGATGCCGTAAACGTGATATTTTTTCATCTTATTTGCCAATAACTTGCAGTAAAGTGCGCGCTATTATCCGCGCCCACGTGGGATTTGCAATTCAACGAGAGTTTTCATGCCCAAGAAAAATAACCATCGGCGCCGCTTTCGGCTACCTCGCCCCACCAGCTGGCGAGGGCTGTTTGTCAAACTGGCAATCGCCGGACTGGTTCCGCTGCTTGTCTTCTTTGCCTATTGCGACGCCAAGGTGCGCGGCGCCTTCGACCCTCAGCGCTATGACCAGCCGGCAAAGGTATATGCCCGGCCCTTGGTGTTGGCATCCGGGGCGGTGCTTACCAGTTACGAGCTGGAAGAAGAGCTGCGAAATTTAGGCTACCGCCAGCTGCGCCTGGTGAATGAGCCCGGCAGCTATTTGCGTCAAGGCGACATGTTTACGATTTACCTGCGGCCGTTCGATTTTGCTGATGGTCATCGCAAAGCGAAAAAAATCACCGTGGAAATGGCGGCGACCACGGTGCGCGTCGTGCGCAACGCGCTGGGCGAGCGTATTGCTGAAGAACAGCTGGACCCAACGGTTATCGGTGGCGTCTATCCCGGGCGTCACGAAGACCGCCTGATGCTGTCTCTGGACGAGGTGCCGGAGATGTTGGTGGAAACCCTGTTACAGGTGGAAGACCGGCATTTCTATTCCCACTTTGGCTTGTCGCCGCGCAGTATTGCCCGCGCCCTGATTGTGAATATTAAAGCCGGGCGCACGGTGCAGGGCGGCAGCACCCTGACGCAGCAGCTGGTGAAAAACACCCTGCTCACCAATGAGCGAAGCCTGTGGCGTAAATTCAAAGAAGCGGCGATGTCATTGCTCACCGAGCTGCACTACAGCAAGGACCGCATCCTTGAAGCCTACATCAATGAGGTCTATCTCGGGCAGGAGGGCAATCGCGCGATTCATGGTTTTGGCCTCGCGGCCAGGCATTATTTTAACCGCCCCCTGCAAGAGCTGGATCTCGCCCAGGTCTCGATGCTGGTAGGGCTGGTGAAAGGCCCTTCCTATTACGACCCCTGGCGTCATCCGCAGCGCGCCACGTCGCGCCGCAACACCGTATTGGCCGAGCTGGCCGAAGAGGGTTGGCTGAACGCCGAGCAACTTGAAGCGTGGAAAAAAGAACCGCTGAGCCTCTCCAAAAGTTCGGCGCTGGCCGGTGTGTACCCTGCCTATGTCGACTTGGTTCGGCGTCAGCTGAGTCGTGACTACGCGCGTCAGGATTTACAGAAAAATGGCCTGCGGATCTTTACGCCCTTCGACCCGCTGTTGCAGCGCCGCGCTGAAGCGGCAACCGCCAAGGCGCTCTCGCAATTGGCTGAACGCAAGAAAGATCTGCAAGTCGCGATGGTGGTGACCGCCGTTGATAGTGGTGATGTGGTGGCAGTGATCGGCGGCCGGCAACCTCGCTATGCCGGGTTTAATCGCGCCCTTGACGCGCTGCGACCGATAGGCTCGCTAGCGAAGCCGGCGGTCTACTTAACCGCGTTAAACCAGCCTGATAAATACACCTTGTTAACCAAGTTACGCGACGAGCCACTGAGTGTTCCCAATGCCGATGGCACGCTGTGGCGACCGTCGAATTACGGTCGCAAAGCGCACGGTATGGTGCCCTTACACAAGGCCTTGTCGCACTCTTACAACCTGGCAACAGCAAACTTGGGCCTGGACCTGGGCTTGAGTGATGTTATGGATATGTTTCAGCGCCTGGGTGTACACCGGCCACTACTGGAGGTGCCGTCCATGCTGCTGGGCGCGGCTGAGTTGGCTCCGATTGAGGTGGCCGCGATGTATCAAACCATTGCCGCCGATGGACGCTATACGCCGTTGCGTACGATCTACGCCGTATCCGACGCCAAGGGCAAACCGCTGGCGCGCTATCCTCAGCAACCCAAGCAGGTGATCGACGCCGCGCCGGTGCACTTGCTGCAATACGCCATGCTGGAAACGGTGCGAGAGGGAACTGGTAAGTCGGTTTACCGGGTTCTTCCCAAAGACTACCGCGTGGCCGGCAAAACCGGCACGAGTAACGACACGCGCGACAGCTGGTTTGCCGGATTTGCCGGTGACTATCTGGCGGTTGTGTGGATGGGGCTGGATAACAATGCGTCAACCGGCCTGACCGGCGCCAGTGGCGCCCTGCGTGTGTGGCGGCAATTTATGGCCGAGGCCAGCACGGAGCAAATGCCCTTCGCTCAGCGTAGCAATATGGAGTACCTATGGGTGGATGCCGAGTCGGGCCTGCGCACGCAATCGTGGTGCGAGAACGCCCGCTATGTGCCGTTCATCAAAGGCAGTGAGCCACGGCAAAGTGGCGGCTGCGCACCCGACGGCGAGAAGATGTGGAATTGGTTTAAGGGTATCTTTGATTGATGTTCAGCGCTCGCGAATAACCGCGGTGTAGCCACCCACCTCGGCGGCTTGTAACATCAAGTGTTGATTGATGCAGGCCGGAATCTCCTCTTCCCGGTGGCTGACAAACAAGATGCGAGTCTGGCTGTGCTCGGCGATGTAATCGACGGCGCCAAGCAGGCGGGCTTTTTGTTCTTCGTCTAAGCCGATGCAGGGTTCATCCAAAATCAAGATGCGGGGCGATTTAACCATTGCCCGGGCCAAAAGAATCATGCGTTGCTGGCCAAAGGAAAGCCGTTCAAAGCGCTGCTCGGCAAAGTCGCTGAGTTCTAGTGCGGCGAGCCACTCGCGCAAGCATTGCTGCTGCGAGGGACTGGGTTGGTCGTAAAGACCGACAGAGTCGAAGAAGCCGGAAGCGATCACATCGCTGGCCTTTACTCGTTTGAGGGAGTTCAATTGCATGCTGGTATTGAGCAGGCCAAATTGCGCCTTAATATCCCACAGGCTTTCGCCGCTGCCGCGGGTCTTGCCAAACAGGCGAATGTTCTGGCCATAAGCCTTGTCGTTTTCACCGCAGAGCAACCCGAGCAGGGTCGACTTTCCCGCGCCGTTGGGGCCGCTTATCCAGCAGTGGTGGTGGGGCATAAAGCGCCAGTTGATGTCGCTTAGCACCGGCGTACCGCGAAAATTCACATCGACATGTTGCAGCTCGAAAAGCGCTTCATCTTCGGGCCAGGGCGCAATCTCTGCCAGTGGCAGCGCGCGGCTGAAATGTTGGCGCGGTGCAAACCTGCGTCTCGCCTCAGCGGGTGAGCAGTGGCCGGTAATGCTGCCCTGAGACATGATCTGTACCTCGTCGATGCCGTCGGGAATGTCTGTGGCGCTTTTGGTGAGCAGCAGTACCGGGGTCGGTGAGGCGACCAGCTCGTCAAGTAACTGGCGAATATCCGCCTGCGCCTGAGCGTCCAGCCCTTCTAGCGGGTTGTCGATAATCAGCGCGGCGGGCTTTGCCAGCAAGGCGCGGGCAAGTAAGGTTTTTCTGCTCTCGCCGGTGGAGATAAAACGTATTCCCCGGTCGAGGATGTGCTCGATGCGCAGGCGTTGGCACAGCTGATCAAAGTTCTCGTCGGCAACCCCGCCCTGCAAAATGGCGTCGCGCACGCGGGTGCCAACATCAAAGGCATCTGCGCGGGTTTCGCTATCGTCAAAGCGGCGGTCATGCTCCATCAGCTGGCGGTGTTGGTCGAAGGAGATATGCGCAATATCCCCTGGCCCTATATGCTCGCCGTAGCTGCATTGGCCGCGGTTGGGGCGCAGTGTATCGGTAATAAGCTGCGCGAGGGTGGTTTTACCACAGCCATTGCTGCCGAGAATGGCGAGGTGTTTTCCCTTGGGCCAGCACCAGTTGAAGTCATCCAGAACTGGCTCGAGTTGGTGAGCAAAGCGGACGTTGTTGAGGCAAACGAGGTTGTCAGACATGGGCAGCAAGCGACTTTCAGACTAAAAACAGCGGACAGCGACTATACCATAGTCGCTGTCCGGCAAGGCGCTAGCAGCTTGGGCATTTTCCGGGGCTGAGGTCGTAAAAATCAATAATGGTTTGCCAGGCTTGGTCGGCGTTGTCGACAACGCTGATCATATTGACGTCGTCGGGGCTGATCACCCCCTCGTCGCGGAGAAACTCCAGGTTAATCGCATGCTGCCAAAACTCGTGTCCCACCAGAATAATGGGTACATCTCTGGACTTGCCGGTTTGTATTAATGTCAGCGCTTCGAACAGCTCGTCGAGGGTGCCGAAGCCGCCGGGAAATACCACCACGGCTTTGGCGCGCATCATAAAGTGCATTTTGCGTATGCCGAAGTAGTGGAAGCGGAAACAAAATTCGGGGCTGATGTAGGCGTTGGGGTGCTGTTCGTGGGGAAGGACGATATTCAGACCTAGCGATCGACCGCCAGCGTCACTGGCGCCGCGATTACTGGCTTCCATAATGCCGGGGCCGCCACCGGTGACGATATGTAACTGTTCCGCGCTCGGGCAATTCAGCGAATGTTCGGTAACCAGTTTGGCAAAGCGCTGCGCCTGTTCGTAATAGCGGCTGTTGCGTTGGTTGCGCTTGGCGGCGCGAATGGCTGCGGGGTCGCCACTGGCTTCGGCGGCTGCAAGGTTTTGCTTGGCGTCTTCGGGTGAAGGGAAGCGCGCACTGCCAAATACCGCAATGGTGGATTCGATGCCGTGTTGGCGCAGAATCATTTCCGGTTTTTGCAGTTCGAGGTGGAAGCGCACGCCGCGCAGCTCTTCACTGAGTAGAAAATCCTGGTCGGTGAACGCGAGCTTATAGGCCGGCGGATGGTCCGTTTCGCTGTGATCAAGCTCTTCCCGTGCTGAAGGAAAATTGGCATCGTGCAGGCGGTGTTTGTCGGACATATTGTGCTTCCTGTCGTCCTCGTGAGGCGAAATTGCCACACTTTCATATTGAGTATACGTCAGCCGACATAGAATGGACGGTAGGAGCGGAGTGATTTACCACGGTATGATAGTGTCTTGCGACGTATCGCTGCCGCGCACGGGTCGCACCACCGAGTTGTAAACAATGGAACGATGGAATGATTGAGCCCCTACTACTGGCGCTGGCATTTTTGGCTGGTTTGGTTTTTCGCCGGATGGATATGCCGCCGTTGCTGGGCTTTCTGGTTGCGGGCTTTCTCGCCGGGGCATTGGAGCTGGGAGACCCGGATGTCGTAAAACTGATGGCCGATATCGGGGTGGTGCTGCTGCTGTTCACCATTGGCCTGAAACTGAAATTGCGCGAACTATTGGCCCCGCAAATATGGGCGAGCGCCAGTTTGCACGCTCTGCTAGTGGTTCCGTTAACCACCGTGGTGCTGCTCAGCCTGCATTACTTACTGCCCCATTATTCAGCACTGCCGAGTCAAACGGCATGGATTCTTGCTTTCGCGCTGTCGTTTTCGAGCACGGTCTTTGCAGTAAAGATTTTTGAACAGCGCGGTGAGGGCGCGGCCCTGCATGCGCAGATCGCAGTGGGCATCCTGATCGTTCAGGATCTGATGGCGGTGGCGTTCCTGTTATTTTCTGCCGACCATCCGCCCAGTATTTGGGCGCTTGCGCTGCTGGCATTGCCGCTGTTGCGCCGGCCTCTGCTGAGTTTGTTGAACTGGGCGGGGCACGGTGAGCTGCTGGTGCTCTACGGTTTGTCGATGGCACTGGCAGGGGCGTGGTTGTTTGAGACGCTGCATTTAAAGGCCGGTTTGGGCGCGCTGCTGTTTGGCATACTGCTGGCGAATAGCGACAAGAGTGTTGAGCTGTATAAGAGCCTGGTAAGTCTTAAAGACATTTTCCTCACGGCGTTTTTCCTCAGCATCGGTTATTACGGGCTACCGTCGTGGGACATGGCACTGATCGCTATGTTGCTGGCGGCGCTGGTGTTGATCCGCCCCTTTCTCTATTTCGGCTTGCTATTGTTGTTTCGGCTTAGAGCCCGCACCGGCTTGTTGGCCGGCCTGTCGTTGAGCAGCTATAGCGAGTTTGGCCTGATTGTTGCTGCATTGGCGGTACAGGAGAATATGCTGGAGCCGCAGTGGTTGACGATTTTGGCAATGGCGATGGCGCTGTCTCTCTTTATTGCCTCGTCGTTAAACCGTCGCGCCGGTGACCTATACAGCCGCTTTGGCGAATTGTTGCAACGTTATGAGCGCCGCTGCTTGTTGCCGTCTGAGCGTCCGGCTGACTTGGGCGACGCCGATATATTGATTCTGGGCATGGGGCGTATCGGCAGCGGCGCCTACGATTATCTGGGACGCCACTATCCGGGGCGGATCGTGGGTGTGGAAGAAAGTGCCGACAAAGCCCAGCAAATGCGTGGTGAGGGCCTGCGCTGTGTCGCGGGAGATGCCAGCGATCGCGACTTTTTGGAGCGATCCGCATTGGCGCGCCGCCAGGTAATTTTAGTGTGTTTGAGCAACCACAGTGAAAACGTTCAGGTTGTGAAAATGCTGCAAAGCCTTGGCTATACCGGGAAAATTGCGGCGATTTCTCGCTTCCCGGATCAGCAGCGGGAGCTGCAAGCGATGGGCTGCATTAGCTTCAATTTGTACGCCGAGGCGGGTTATGGCTTTGCCGAGCGGGTATTAGAAGAGTTAGAGATTGCCACGCGCTAACACGCGGCGGCGAGTGAGCAGGGAGCGAATTTCAACGGATGGACAGTCACAAACCTTGGTTGCGTGCTGAAATTGCACAGTGGTTGCGCGATGGCCTCATCGACGACCAACAGGCAGCGCAGCTATACGCTCGCTATCCGCTAGCGCCTCAGCAGGCGCCGCGGGCGTGGGGTAAGCTGATCTTTGCAGCAATTGGCGCGGTAGTGTTTGGCTTGGGCGTGATTTTGCTGTTTGCCTATAACTGGGAGGCCATGCACCGCTATACCAAACTGTCTGCGGTGGCCGGCGGCTTTGCCATCAGTCATCTGCTGGCATGGTGGTGGCGCCAAGACCCTCGTCTGGCAGAGGTGTTTCACTTGTTGGGCACCATGCTGTTTGGCGGCGCATTGTGGCTGATCGCTCAGATTTACCACGTCGACGTAAACTACCCTGAGGGCTTTATGCTGTGGTCTGCTGCCGCGGTGGCAATGGCTTGGGTATTGCCCTCTACGGCGCACGGAATACTTGCCTGCCTATTGATTTGTGGCTGGACGGCGATGCAAGTGTTTGCCTTTGAGCGGCCACACCTGCCGGGCACGGCAGCCCTGTTGCTGGGGCTGTTGCCGCTGGCTTGGCGGCAGCGCTCTACATTGCTGTTGCGTGCGGTGTTGGTTTTGCTACCCGTTAGCCTGTTGTTCAATAGTTGGATTTTCGACAGCGATATCGTCCTGTTACACGCGGTATTCATTGCCGCGATCTACTTATGGGCAGAGCGTTTGGCGCCGGTACTTCAATGGCGAGAGAGCGTTCCCGCGCTGCATCAGACAGGCCTGTTGTTGTGGTGGGCTTGCCTGTTACTGCTGAGCATTCAAGATGTCAGCTGGGCCTTTTCGGTCGGCCATCGCAGCGGCGATGCGCTGTTGGGGCTCGCCCCGGCGCAGTTGATCAGCGCCAGCATGCTACTGGTGATTGTGGTCTTTGCGGGGCTTTGCTTTGGCCGTTCGTCGCTGCGCCCGCGCAGCGGGCCACAATGGCTTGAGTTGGCGTGCCTGGCGTTGCCGCTGCTGGTGCTGTGCGCGAGCTATAGTGTTTACCCAATGCCGGTGGCGGTGCAGTTCTCGGCCAATATCGCCTTGCTGGCATATGCCCTATTGTTTATCTATCGCGGCAGCGAATACCTGATGAAAGGCAGCCTGTCGGCAGGTGGCGCGCTGTTAACGCTATTACTGCTGCTGCGTTTCAATGACCTGTTTCACAGCTTGCTCGCCAGGGCTTCGCTCTTTTTACTGCTCGGCACCCTGCTTATTTTGGCTGGGCTACGATTCTCCCGCCAGCAAGAGCGTCAGAAGTTGGGGGTGAGCCATGCGCGCTAGTTGGTTAGGCATTGCGATTCTCGCGCAATTCGCGCTGTTGGCGTGGCAGACCTATGGCTGGGAAAACCTTTTGCAAAACGGCAAGGGCGTCTTTCTTCGCAGCATGCCGGTCGACCCGCGCGACCCGATGCGCGGCGATTATCTGCGGTTGAATTACGCCGCGAATAATGTACCCAGTCATCTGTATCGCGGGCCTGCGCCCTTGTCTAGCCTGAAGCGCGGCGACAGTGTTTACACGGCCTTGGAATCGGTGGGCGGCGTGGCGGCGGTAACATCGGTAAATAGCGCGCCGCCGTCGTCAGGCCTGTTCATCAAGGGACGTCTGACGTGGTCGCCGCAGGGTGAAAGACTCGGTATAGCCTATGGCCTGGGGCAGCTTTATCGTCAGCAAGGCCGCGCTCTGGAGATGGAGCTAATGCAAGGCGGCGAGGAGGGTGTGCCTCGCAGTCTTGATATTGAACTAGCTGTCGACGACCGCGGCCGAGCACTAATTCGCGGGTATCGCTGGGCCGACTTGGGCATGGCCGTTACGGTGGTTAATGGCGATACGCCAGTGCTAGAGGTACGTATTCGCAACTATGCAGACGACACCGCGTATATCTCCAGTGACGCTCAGCACTGTGCTTTTGATATTGTGTTTAGCGACCCCCAGCCGCAGTCATTAGCGTTTGCCCCCTCACTTTGCGACGCCTTGGAAGTGTCGTCGCGACAGGCAATTGCGGCGGGACAAGAGGCTCTGCTTCGCATTGATTTGTCGGCTGAGCGCTGGACCGTGTTGGGGAATGACGGAGTGGCACGGCCGCTCTGGCACCAGAGGCCGCTGCCGAGTCTGCGCCTGGTATACCAAGAGCAGAATACCGCTGCTGGCGGCGGGCAGCTGCAGCTTTGGTCGCAGCCGTTTAACTTGCCGCGCTTGTCTGGCTCCGGGCAGGAATAAAAAAAGCGCCCTAAGGCGCTTTCTTTACATCAACAGTAGTGAGGCGATTATGCCATCTGTGTGTTGAGCATTTGCAGGCGCTTGCGCTGCATTTTCAATGTGTATTCCAACTCTTTAAATCGGCTGCGCAACGTTGCGTGCTCCCAGGCCTCGGCCAGATTGTGCTGAAGCTGTTCCTTGTGCTCAGTGAGGTTTTGCTGCAGCGCTGATTTTTGCGCGGCAAGTGAGGCGCGCTTGGCATCCATCCACTGCTGGCTAACGGCATTCCAATCGGCCAGTGTCTTGCGGAATTGCTGATATTCCTGCTCGAGAAATTCGCGCAGGTGGGGGGCATCGGCAGTGCGATTAAGCAGGGCCTGCTCGGTGCGCTTGAACTGCATAGTCAGCACGGCGCGCTGAATTTTAAAGTCGGGTACTTTTCTCAGGTCCCAGGTCAGGCCCACCCACGACGCCGACTTGATCAGCCACTTTGTGGGGTCGTACTGCCACCAGCGAATGCCATTGCGGTAATCGTTTTGAAAAATGTGGTGGTAGTTGTGGTAGCCCTCGCCGTAGGTAAAGAGCGCCAGCAGGTCATTATCGCGGGCGGTGTTTTCATCGGTGTAGGGGCGTCGGCCCCAGTAGTGGGCCAGGGAGTTGATGAAGAAGGTAGTGTGATGGCTAACCACCAGGCGCAGTACGCCGGCCAGCAGGATGTGCTCGAGCATATTGCCTGTGATAACGCCCAACGCCAGTGCTGGCAGGAAGTTCATAATGATCACCAGCGCCAGATAGTTACGATGCTGCCACATGACAATTTTGTCGCGCTGCAAATCGCGGGCATTGGAGAAATCTTCTGCGCTGGCGGGGTAGTCGCGCAGCATCCAGCCGATATGCGAGAACCACAGGCCGCGCTTAGCTGAGTAGGGGTCGTGCTCTACATCGTCAACATGGCGGTGGTGGCGGCGGTGGCCGCTCGCCCAAATAAGAATGCTGTTTTGTGTGGCGGCAGCGCCAAATAGTGCGAAGAACAGCTTCAGGCTCCAGTGGGCTTTGTAAGCGTTGTGCGCCCACAGACGGTGATAGCCAGCGGTAATAGACATGCCGTTCGCGCCCAATACCAATACAAAGCCGATCCAGCCCGCTGCCGTGAAGCCGTGAGTCAGGCCGTACCAGGGCACGCCGATCGCAGCGATCAGGAATGTCACGCTGAATAAAATGGTTTGCAGCCAGAGCAGGGGCGGTTTGCTATCGTTCTGCTGTGTCTGGGAGATTTCTTCAGGCATGCGGTCACCGTTAAACGAAAGTAAAGACAAAATGGCACGGGCGTTTTTTTCAGCGGATCAGTGTACCCAATGCTAGGAAGCAATGACAGTTACAAACAGATGACATTGGGTCATTCTAGGCTATAGTCTGGCGAGAGCTTGGTTGAGTGCCAATACGGGCTTTACTCAATGAATACTGTGGATAATGCAGGCGCGAAGGGAGAGGTTGTGACAGTTACAGTCGGGATTGTTGGAGCGGGCAGTATCGGTTGTTACGTCGGTGGTGCGCTGCAGATGGGCGGCGCAGAGGTTCACCTGTTAGCGCGCCCGCGCATGGTGGATGAGCTGAAGGAGCAGGGATTAACGATTAGCGACTTCAGAGGCCTGCGTCATCACTGCCCCCCACAGAGCTTGCATGTGCATACCGATGTGGAGGCGATGGCGGGATTGGACTGTTTGATTGTGACGGTGAAGTCGGCGGATACCGATACCGTGGCCGCGCAGCTGGCACCCCACGTGGGCGCCGATACGGTGGTGATTAGCCTGCAAAATGGCATCGATAATGCGCCGCGCTTGTCAGCTGCTCTGCCCCAGTGCTGCGTATTGCCCGGCATGATCGCGTTTAATGTGCTGCAGCGCGGGCAGGGAGTCTTTCACGCGGGAACCGATGGCGCAATTATGGTTGAGCGCAGCGCGCGTATTGGCCATATCGATACGCTGTTTGCCGCCAGTGCCACCCCCTTTGAGTGGCATAGCGATATGCGCTCGGTGCAGTGGTCAAAGCTGTTGCTGAACCTCAATAACCCGATTAATGCGCTGTCGGGCTTGCCACTAAAAGAAGAGTTGTCTCAGCGGCATTACCGGCGCTGTTTGGCGCGCTTGCAGCGCGAGGCGCTGGCCGCAATTCGCCAGGCAGATATTCCTCTGCAACGCCTGACGGCGGTGCCGCCGCGCTGGCTGCCACGCGTTTTGGATACCCCCGATTGGCTGTTTACCAAAATTGCCCAGCCGATGCTGGCGATGGACCCGCTGGCTCGTTCGTCGATGTGGGAAGATTTGGAGCGCGGGCGGCGCACCGAGATTGATTGGCTCAACGGTGAGGTTGTGAGACTGGCGGCGCAGCAGGGCACGCAGGCGTCGGCCAATAGCCGGGTACTCGACTTGGTAAAAAAAGCAGAGCAGGGGGGGCGCCGAGACTACAGTGGTGAGGAATTGTGGGCTTTACTCAGCGATTAAGTTGTCGCCCCACCACTACTGCGCGCTGATTCGAGTCGGTTCGACCGGTGACGTTACGCGGCGTTGACCGCCAGGGTAGCTCACTACCATGCGCCCACCCATAATGCGGTAGGTAAACTGCTCTCGCCATTCGCCGCGGTCATCGGCAAATAGAATCTTGCCATTTTCCGCCTTCCAGCGGTGACTGTCGGCATGGCTGCAAGGGTCTTGGTAGCTGGAGGCGCGTCGGCTATCTATCATTCTCGTCGCCTCACAGGCGGTGCCGTCGGCGCGAAAGTGAATGCTCCACTGCTCCCCCATGTAGGGGTTGTCGATGCTGCCGCCGAGCTTCGTGTCACTGCTCCAGGTACCAATAAGCGCGTCGTCCACGGCGGCCAGTTGGTCATTGGCCGACAGGGTATAGCGCTCGCCGTCCAGCGTGAGTGCCACACTGTCCTGGCCGATGCGGGTTAGGCTGAAGGGTTTTTCTTCTGCCATCGCGCTGGCACGCAGCGGTTTATAGCTGCCGGTAATGACCGCGCCGTTTACGCTGCCCAGCAGGATATAGCGGTTTAGCGCATCGCCCATCTGCAGCTTGGCGCTGATCATCGACGGGAAACTACGCCCCGAATCGATGTGGAGCATCCAGGTTTGTCCGTCAACGTCTGAACTATAGCGCTCCCGAAAGCCCTCCGTGCCTGCCGACGCACACAGCGGCAAGAGCAACAGGCTCAGCAGTCCAAGGTGAGTAAGCACCGCGGGAATTGTCCGTTTCATTTGTCCCCCTAATAATTATTAAACGTCGGGGCAATTCGCATGGCACACTTTATAGCATTTGCGCCACAAAGCCGAGCCCCATTTTGGGGCGGCAATGTGTTGTGCGATCAAAGTGTTGTGTGGTCAGAGCTCGGGCTTACCGGATAACCAGTCACAAATTTTTTGTGGCTCGGAGGAAAAATACCAGTGTACAAAACTGGCGATAGTGCGTTTTTCACGCAAGATCAATTCGCCTTTGCGACCGTCTGAATAGGCGCTGCGTGGCAGCTCGTCGGCATTGCCGGGCTCGTCGACAATGCTGGCGTAATGAAAGCTGTGGCCGCGCAAACGGGTGCCGGGCAGAGACTGATAGCCTAAACCAGCCAACCGTTCATTCACCTTGGCGCGCAGTGGAAATATCCCGCACAGTGGCGCGCAGCGCTCGTCGTGGCTGAGACTCTCGAGCAAATAGAGCATGCCGCCGCACTCGGCCATACAGGGTTTGTCAGCCTCAATGTGCTGGCGAATGGCGCTGATCATGGCGTGGTTGTTGGCTAGGGTCTCCAAGTGTAGCTCGGGGTAGCCGCCGGGCAGGTAGAGGGCGTCGCAGTCGGGTAACTGGGTATCTGAGAGGGGCGAAAAATAGTGAACCGTGGCGCCCTCGCGCTGCAAAAAGTCCATGTTGGCGTGGTAGATAAAGCTAAATACCGCGTCTTTGGCCACCGCGATGCGCATACCTTGCAGTCGCGGGCCCTCGTGCTGAACCTCCGGTTGAGTCAGGCTGTCTTCTTCAATGCGCAGTTTTCCCCAGGGCAGTGCTTGCGCGATCTCCGTCAACTGCTCCGCCATTGCTGCGGCGGCATGTTGAGCAGCGCTGCGATCTTCCGCGCCGATGCCCAGATGGCGCTCGTGGACGGCCAGCGCTTTGTCGCGTTTGATACTGCCGAGCATCGTCAGCGGCGGGCGTACGCTTTCTGCCAGAAGTGAGGCGTGGCGGTCGCTGCCTACTTTGTTGGCGATTACCGCCGCAACGTTTACATCGGGATCGTAATTTGCCAGACCGTACATCAGGGCGCCAAAGGTCTGCGCCATGGCGCTGGCATCGGCGACGATACACACCGGAATTCGGTAATCCCGCGCCAAGCGTGCGACGCTGTGTTCACCATCAAACAGCCCCATTACGCCTTCGATAATTATGTCGTCCACTTCATTTTGAGCGCGGCAAAGTTCTGCGGCAATCTCTCTTTCGCCGAGCATCCAGTAGTCCAGCTGGCGCACTTCAAGTCTGGTGGCGGCCTCGATAAATTGCGGGTCCAGGTAGTCTGGCCCCATTTTATAGACGCGGATACGCCGGTTCCCGCCGCCAAGTGCTTTGGCTAGCCCTGCGGTGACAAGGGTTTTCCCGTGGCCGCTGCCCGGGGATGCAAGGATAATAATTCTGCTCATTGCGCGTTACTCAACGTTCAGCGCGCCAGGCGCTGGAAAATTTAACGCCGCACTGTAGCAGAAATGTGTGAAGGAATGTCGAGTGTGGAAGCGCTAACGCATTAGCATAAGGGCGAGCCAGGGGCTTAGATTAAAAAAGATATAGAACACTTTAAATAGCATTAACCCTTGTGCGTACAGCAGTTGCAAGCGCGCAGCAGGGATGTTCAATACGCGACTTTGCAGGCGCAAAATCGCGGTGGGACATTGCAGTGCCACGGCACTGCTAATCAGTAGTAGGCCGCCATTGATCAAGCAACAGTAGTAGAGGATGGCTTCTAACTGAAGTAGCGTCATGGCGGCCTCCCTTGCTTAAAGCGCCAGCTTGCCGGTTAACAGGTCTTTTGCCATGACCCAGTCGCCAATAAAGCTATACAGCGGGTGCTGAAAGGTGGCCGGTTTGTTTTTTTCAAAGAAGAAATGCCCCACCCAGGCAAAGCCGTAGCCGACAACAGGTAGCAGCCACAGCAAGGCATATTGCGCGGTGCTCACGCTAAATGCCAGCAGTGCCAGTACTAACAGGCTGCCGATCAAGTGCAGGCGTCGGCAAGTGCGATTCTCATGCTCCGCCAAGTAGTAGGGATAGAACTCTGCAAAGCTGCTGAAATGGCGTTTTTCACTGGTGTTTTCCATGCGGTCCTCCTCAGGCGTCATAGCCGGGGTTTTGGCGATTCAAGCGGCGCAGCAATCCCGGCCAAGCCAGGTCGCCGAACAGGCCTTTGGTAACGATGCGCGCGGCTTCTTTAACGCCATCGACAATCTCTGGCTGCACCGGCGTTAGCTCGCGGCTGCCAGCCAGGGCGCGTACTTGGATCATACAAGTTGCTTCGAAGATGTACATGGCTAAAAACGCGTCGGCGGGTGTCATGCCCACGGTGAGTAGCCCGTGATTGCGCAGCATTAAAAAGGTGTTGTCGGAGAGGTCTGCGACAAGGCGCGGCTTTTCTTCCTCGTTTAAGGCGATACCCTCGTAGTCGTGGTAGCCCAATGATGCCAGTACCAGGGTTGCTTGCTGGGAAATGGGCAGCACACCTTCAGCTTGGGCAGAGACGGCGACGCCGTTGATGGAGTGGGTATGCATCACGCAGTGGGCATCGTCGCGGGCGGCGTGAACGGCGCTGTGAATGGTGAAACCAGCGGGATTGACGGGATAGGGCGACTCCATGACTTTCTCGCCATTCTGGTCGACTTTCACCAACGAGGACGCGGTGACCTCCTCGAACATCATGCCGTAGGGGTTGATCAAAAAGTGGTTGTCGGCACCCGGCACGCGGGCGGAAATATGGGTGAAAACCAGGTCGTCCCAACCGAATAATGCGACCAGACGGTAGGCGGCGGCAAGGTCGACACGCAATTGCCACTCTTCGGCGGACACCTGTGATTTAATCTCTGCTGTCATGGTTGAGCTCCTGTTTACTATTATGATTCAGTCTCAGTTTGCCCGACGAGGTGGCATGGCAACTGTCACGAAATTGACAATTGGCCAATTATTCTCATTAGCCTGAGTGTAGCGGAGGAAGGGTGGTCGACAAGCGCGATATTCTGCGGGGTAACCCGATAATGGTCGGTTTGCCTGCGGAGTTGGTGGAAATCCTGCTGTCGCAGTGCAAGATCCGGCGGCTGAAGGATGGCGAGTTTCTGTACGAGCAGGGCGAAGCCGGGGAGGCGATGTACGGCGTTCTGGAAGGGCGAATCCGCCTGAGTAATAGCAGCCCCGATGGCCGAGAATTGTTGGTGATGTTGGCGGAACGCGGCGATTGGATTGGCGAGGTATCGTTATTTGATGGCGAGCCGCGCAGCCAGGATGCCTATGCCCTGGGCGATACGCAGGTGCTGGTGGTAGCCAGGCATCAGCTCGATACGCTGCTGGACGCCCAGCCGAGGTTGTACCGTTATTTTCTTCTTATGCTGTGCCGAAAATTGCGCCTTGCTCTGTCCTATGTCGAGTCTGCGGCGCTGTACTCTCTGTCGTCCAGGTTGGCGCAGCGACTGTTGGACCTGCAGCAGTACTACGGCAGCGAGGAGGGGGACGATATCAATATGCACCTTCCTCAGGAAGACTTAGCGAAAATGCTGGCAGTGTCTCGTCAGGCAGTGAGCCGGGAATTGAAGCGCCTGGAGAAGGCCGGATTGATTGCCTTGTCTTACGGTAAGCTGCGAGTGCTTGATCGCGAGGGCCTGCGCGCTGAGGCGCAGGCGGAGAGCGCGGGGCAATAATTGCCCCGCAGAGATTTTTAAAAGCTGTAGACCAGGGTCACTGCCGTTTGCTTGTCCATGTGGACATTGCTGTTGGGCACGACTTCGTTGTATTCCATGGTGTAGCTGATTTTTAAACCGAAGCCGCCGATAATCTTGGTCTTCAGCGCGGTAACGGATTTGCTTACCGTGTTTTTGTCGCCGCTTTCTACTGACAGGCTTTGCTCGAATGTCGCGGTTTCGGACACTTTGGCTTTCAGGTCGGTAGACAGGCGCAAGATGGCTTCTTCCGTTTTACCGTCGCCCTCGGCACTGCCGGTGTCGAATTCGCTAATACGGAAACCCGGGCCGACTTCAGCGTCCCAGACCACGCGGTCATTTTTCAACAGACGGCGACCGTAGCCACCGGCGATAGTGGCTTGATACACGTAGCCGCTAAAGCGATCTTTGTCGACCGACACGTAACCGAAGCTGTAATTGAAGTCACTGATATCGTAAGACAGGCGGTCGGAGATAAAGTACTGCTCTTCCGAACGTACACCTTCTACTTCGCTGTTTTGGGCGTTGGCTTTTACCACATTGGTCCACAGGCCGCTTTTGCGGCTGGCTGTGCCTTTGGCCAGCAGGCTGGTCTCGTTGCTGTTGCCATCGGTTTGATAGTAACCAAACTCAACATCCCCTTCCCATGTTGGCGTTTCATCTGCCTGGGCAGCATTTGCGCAGAGAAGGCTCAATACTATGCTTACGGGAACTCTCATCGATTTTCCTTGTGTCTACCGTGCGGGAATTTAGCGTGTGCATGGTAATCAGACCTGCGTTCAGGTCAACTAAAAAGGGCAGCTAATGCTGCCCTTTCTCTGGTATTCCTACCGTTTGCCTCAGTCTTCCTTGTGAAAGTGAACATCCATTTGCGGGTAGGGAATACCGATACCGGCTTCGTCGAAAGCGAGTTTAATTTTTTCGGTGAGGTCCCAGTATGTTGGCCAGTAGTCCTCGGTTTTTACCCAGGGACGACAGATCAGGTCAACGGACGACGCCCCAAGGGCAGCAACTGCGATGCGCGGAGCGGGGTCTTTCAGTATGCGCTCATCGGCGTTGACCAGCCGCTCCAGCGTTTCCTTAGCCAGCTTAATGTCGGCGTCATAGGAAATACCCACCAGCAGATCGACACGGCGACGGGGCTTCACACTGTAGTTGGTGATTGCACCGGACATGACCTGAGAGTTGGGGATCACGATGCGCTTGTTATCACCGGTCACCAAAATCGTCGAAAACAAGCTTATGTCTTCCACGGTGCCAGAACAGCCACCGGCGTCTACCCAGTCGCCCACCCGGCAGGGGCGGAAAGCGATTAATAACACCCCCGCGGCAAAGTTTGCCAGCGAGCCCTGTAGGGCTAAGCCAACGGCCAAGCCGGCGGCACCCAGAGCGGCGATCACCGATGCGGTTTGTATGCCAGCGTGCGCCAGAGCGGGGATCAGGGCGACAGCAAAGATGATAAAAAATACTAATTTGCTGATGAAGGCATTCAAGGTTGGGTCGAAATTGCGCTTCTCTAATCCGGATCGTGCGAAGCCAGAGAACAGTTTCGCCATCCAGTAGCCGACCAATACAATCGCCAGCGCGCCCGCCGCGCGAATGCCCATATCGATTGCCTCGGGGCCGTACTGTTCCAATAACGCTTGTGGATCCATGCAAACCTCGTTGTGAATAGAATTAAACGCTGATTATAGACACGATGTGCTCCCCGCCATCAAGTGGGGGAAGCCGCTACGTCTTCTAGTGAATATTGGATCAGTGGCTGCTAAAAAGGCCAGGTGGTCGATTCCGCGCCACCGTCAACTTCAATGATCTTTCCTGTTACCCAGCGTGCCGCTGGCGACGCCAGGTAAACGGCAGCGGCAGCAATATCCCGAGGCTCGCCCAGGCACTGCATTGGCGTCAGCGCCGACATTTTTTCGCGGGTATTCTCGTCGAGAAATTGTTTCAGCGCGTCGGTCATTATGGTGCCGGGGGAAATACCGTTTACCCTGATAGTCGGCGCGAAATCGGCAGCCAATAAGCGCGTGAGTTGCGTCAATGCCGCTTTTGCTGTGCCGTAGCTGCTAAAGCCCTTTTGGGCGTAGCGCGCCGATGCCGACGTGATATTGATGATCTTGCCGCGGCTTTTTTCAAGCGCGGGCTGGGCGAGCCGGCAGAGGTTAAATGCGCTGGTGACGTTGAAGTCGAAATCACGATTAAAGGTTTTGGCGTCGGTTTTCAGCGGGTCGTTCGGCCAGGCGCCGCCGGCATTGTTCACAACGATATCCAGGCGGCCAAACTCATTAACGGCGGTGTTTACAAGCGCTTGCAATTGCTCTTCCTGCGCAACATCGCATACCTGAGCAATGGCGTTGCCGCCAGTGGCTTTGCAGCTTGCCACGGTCTTTTCCAAATCCTCCAGTGTGCGCGCAGCGCAAATAACGGTCGCCCCGGCCTGTGCAAAGTGCTCGGCAATGCCGCGGCCAATACCCCGGCCCGCGCCAGTCACAATGGCCACTTGTCCTGAAAGAGAAAATAGTGCGTCGAGAGACATCTGAAGTTCCTATTATTGTTGGCCTTAGCGGCGAAATTTATGCACAGCATTACTGTTCTTCGGTGGATGGGCAATGCGCTGGCAAAACGCGGCAGGCCGCGGTTTGTATTTTTGGACTTGAATTTACAAATGATAATCATTATCGTTTGTAGGTGTTGCCAGATTTGCTTTAGTCTAGGAGATAATGATGAGCATACGATTTCTATGTGAGAGCCACCGCCAGCAGTTGCAGCGCAGCGAGGCGGTGGCCAGCCAGCGTTGGGAAGAGTGGATGGAAGCCGGCAGAGAAGCCTACGCGCAGCGAGACTGGGTGCCGGCGCTGCGGTATTTGGGGTGCTGTTTTGAGCTGAGTGAATTGATGTTGTCGGGCGAGCGCGAGTTGGCGCTTGAGGACGTCGATCGGCATATGCTGTCGGGCCATTACCTGTCGGAGTGTTTTGCTCGCTGTGGCGATCCCTCGCTGCAGCAACACTGTTTACTTGCGGTCCATCATCGTCTGCTGCAAGCCTTGCGCAACGGTTTAGGGCGGCGTCTACCGCTGTACAAAAATGTTGAGATCTCTCTACAAATGCTTGAACGCTTTTACCGTGAAGGGGGGCGTATGGATGAGCTGGCTCACTGTCAGCGGGAGAGTCGTCGGCTACTGCGCAGCTGTTACCACTAGCTAGGCGTGACGTTCGGCTCTTGCTATGCTGTAAGCCTGAAATACAGGAGTACGGTCATGGACCCAAAACATGTTCACGAGCAGCTTAACCGCCTGCAAAGTGAGATTGATGATTTACCGGTAGAGAGCGGCGAACGGGCTAAATTGCACGCGCTGGTTGAAGATATCGACCGCGAGCTGGGCAGCGGCCCGGAGTTAGTGCTGGAAGACACTGGCTTGCAAGAGCGCCTTGATGAAATGGTGTCGAGCTTTGAGGTTGACCACCCAACGATCTCAGGCTTACTAAAAGATATTATGGTTAAGCTCGCCAGCATTGGCGTGTAAGCGTTTTGCTTAAATTCGGGGTGTGCCAGCTCGCCTGGCAATGCCCCGATGTTACTTCTTAAGCGGTATTTTCCCCCGCCACGATCTCTTCGCCACCATCTCGTCGTCATTTCCTTGCTCCCTGACTTTTCCGGCTTCGTTCCCGCTGGTATTCCTGCGCCCGCTGCGCTAGCTTGATTGACTCTGCTAAAAGCAATAACAAACGAGGTTGATATGTCTCTGCCTGACTCTTTGGCATCCCGCCTGCGCTTGCCCGTTGTGGCGGCGCCGATGTTTCTCGCTTCGGGCCCCGAGCTGGTGATCGAAACCTGTAAGGCCGGGGTTGTGGGCTCATTCCCGGCGCTGAACCAACGCAGCAGCGAAGGCTTAGAGGCTTGGCTTATAGAAATTCAGTCAGCACTTGCCGATTTCGAGCGCAGCTCGGGGCGCGAGGCGGCGCCCTTTGCAGTGAATCTAATTGTGCACGGCAGTAATCCGCGGCTGGAGGCTGATTTGGCGCTTTGCGTGAAGTACCAAGTGCCGATTGTCATTACGTCACTGGGGGCCGCCGCACAAGTGATTGACGCGGTTCACAGTTATGGCGGTTTGGTGTTTCACGATGTGATTAACGCTCGTCACGCGCGCAAAGCGGCGGCAGCTGGTGTCGACGGCTTGATCGCCGTTGCGTCAGGAGCCGGCGGCCACGCGGGCAGTACGAGTCCGTTTGCGCTGGTGGCTGAAATCCGCCAGTTCTTCGATAAAACGCTATTGCTTGCGGGCGCTATGTCGTCGGGCTCGGATATCGCGGCGGCTCAGATGATGGGCGCCGATCTCGCTTATATGGGCACCCGTTTTATTTGCACACAGGAGTGTCAGGTCGACAGTGATTACAAGCAAATGGTGATGGACTGCCGTGCAGAAGATATTGTGTATACGCCGAATATTTCCGGTGTGAACGCGAATTTTATGCGCCCCAGTATCGTTGCCGCTGGCCTGGACCCCGATAATTTGGCTCCAAAAAAAGGCATCGACTTCGGGGCTGAGTTGACGGTGGATGGCGACCAGCAGCGTGCAGAAAAAGCCAGCGGAGCCTGGAAGGCTATTTGGTCCGCCGGGCAGGGGGCGGGCAGTATCGATAACTGCCCCCGTGTTGCCGAACTTGTCGATCGCTTGGCCGAGGAATATCTGCAGGCGCAGCAGCGCGGCAACCACGCTTTCCAGATGTTTAAAACGCAGTGAGGACAGGTCAGTGTCAGATAATCGTTACAGTATTGATCCAAGGGCGGCTGAATTAGCTGAGTTGCTGGCGCGTATCCCCAGCGACGAGCCGATTATTATGCTTAATTTACTGCGTTTTAACGATCGCGCGCAGTATGCCGACGGCGACCGAGGGCTTACCGGCCGGGAGGCTTATCAACGCTACAGCGAATTAGTGGTGCCGTTTCTCAGTGCCGTCGACGGACAAGCCCAGTGGTTGGCGGCGGCCCATGCGCCGCTCATAGCGCCACCCGGTGAGGACTGGCACAAGGTAATGCTAGTGCGTTACCCCAGCATTGGGCACTTCGTAACGATGCTGCGCAACCCGGACTATCAGGCAATCACCGAGCACCGCACAGCCGCGCTTATGGATTCGCGTCTTATTGCCTGTACAGAAGACAAATAAATACTCATACCAGCCTCAAAAAATAATAAGGATGGCGGCATGAACTCTCAGCACTATCGCAGCGATGGGCGCGCCTATTACGCCCTGTTTATCTTAACCATTGTTTATAGCTTCAACTTTATTGATCGCCAGCTGCTGGCGATTTTGCAGGAGTCGATCAAGGCTGAATTACTGCTGAGCGATACCCAGCTGGGGCTGTTAACAGGCTTTGCCTTTGCGCTGTTCTATGTCACCGCAGGCATTCCTATTGCCCGCTGGGCCGATGCGGGAAACCGCAGAAACATTGTCGCCCTGGCGGTGTTTATCTGGAGCTTTATGACGGCCATCAGTGGCTTAGTCCAGAATTACCTGCAGTTGTTACTGGCGCGAATTGGTGTTGGCGTCGGCGAAGCCGGTGGCAGTCCGCCATCGCATTCGATGATTTCGGATATGTTCCCGGCCGAGCGCCGCGCTTCGGCGCTGGGTTTCTATTCCACGGGCGTCAGCATTGGCATCCTGTTCGGTTTTTTAATGGGCGGCTGGCTGAATGAATTTTTTGGCTGGCGGGTAGCATTTTTCGTCGTGGGCGTGCCGGGTGTTCTGCTGGCACTGGTGGTGCGCTACACCCTGCGCGAACCGCGTCGCGGTTTGTCTGAGAATCGCGATGACAACCCCGAACCCGTTGCCGTTAAAGAAGTGGTGGCGCTGCTGTGGTCGCGGCGCAGTTTTCGGCATATGGCCTGGGCGGGTGCCCTGAGCGCCTTTGCCGGTTATTCGGTCGCCAATTGGTCGGCGTCTTTTATTATTCGTAGTTACGGCATGAGCACCGGGGAGCTGGGTACGTGGCTGGCGCTCATTATTGGTATTGGTGGTGCGGTCGGGGTGTTCGGTGGCGGTTTGCTGGCCGATAAACTCGCCGCTAAAGACACGCGTTGGTACGTGTTGTTACCGGCGTTGGCCGGTGTGATTTCACTGCCTTTTGCCGCCGGGGTTTACTTGGTCGACAATGTCTATGCTTCGCTGTTGTTAATGATTATTCCCGCCATACAGTCCAATGTGTTTTTAGGAAATACGCTGGCGGTTAGTCATTCACTTGTAGGCTTGCGTATGCGGGCGATGGCCTCGGCCATCCTGTTTTTTATCTTCAATTTGGTGGGCTTGGGTGCCGGGCCCTGGTCTGTCGGCCTGCTCAGTGACCTATTGGCACCGCAATTTGGCGATGAGTCGCTGCGCTATGCCATGCTGGCACTGGTGCCATTGATGGTGAGTTTATCGGCGTTGCACTTTTATCTGAGCAGCCGCCACCTGAAGCGCGACCTCGCAGCCGCCCCGCCGTGAGTCTGGCCGGTACCGTCATCGTCGGCATTCACGTACACTTTGCGAGCATGTATTTGAAGACGTGGCGATGAATACGATCGACCCCAATTGGACCGTTAACAGCACCAGTATTCGCAGTATTGCCCAGGCGATTGCCGCACTGGGTGGCGACAGTGAAGCGCTGCTGAGATCGGTCGGTATCCTGCCGGAAGCCCTCAGTGACGCCGAGGCTCGACACCCTGTGTCGGCGATGCATCGCTTGTATGAGCTTGCCGCTCAGCACTGCGGCGAAGATATTGGCCTCTACACCGGCCGTGTGGACTATATCAGCCGTCTGAATATGCAGCTCTACACCTGTGGCGTGTGCGAAACCTTCCGCGACTACTTGAACCTGATGCCCAGCGTGCTGCATTTTGCTGGTGATATCGGCGAGGTTCGCATTCGCCGCGAAGATGAACGCCTGCGTTTGGATTGGTTGCCCCTGTGGGAGGCATCGGCTCGCTGGCGGTATCAAAGTGACTGTCTGCTGACCACCTCTGCAGCTATTGTGCGCTCGCTGTGTGTGCGGCCAATTCCCGTGTTGCGTGCCCACTTTAGTTACCCAAAGCCCGCTAATACCGACTTGCTGGAAAGCATTTTTGGCTGCGACCTGCATTTTTCCCAGCCGCGTAGTTCTCTGTATTTCGATGCGGCGAGCCTCGACTATCGCCTTGTTCAGTTGGACTCGGAATGGAGTATGTCGATCCGGCAATCTACCCAGCATTTATTCGGCGAAGGTGAGCCTGATCCGGTATTGCGCTCGCTGCGCAACACCTTGATAAAAATGCTGCCAGCGGGTGGGGTGACTATCGATAAAACAGCCGCCGCGCAGAATATATCCCGGCGCACTTTGCAGCGGCGACTGGCCGACAGCGGGACCCAGTTTGGCCAAGTGCTGCAAGAGCTGCGCAGTGAATTGGCATTGCAGTATCTCAGTGATGAGCGCTTGAGTATTACCGATATCGCGCTGCTGCTGGGTTATGCCGACCACGGCAGTTTTTCCAGCGCCTTCAAAGCGTGGTTCGGCAAGTCGCCGCGAGAACATCGCCGTAAATAACGCCTTCTGGCACCAAATATCTCCTAGTCTGGCACCAAATCCTAAGCGCGCCCCAACAGAGCTTATAGACTGAGTAGGCTAATAATGACTAACTCAGGAGTTCGCATGTCACTGGATTTTGACGGCGCCCGTCTACACAACCCCTACCTCAATGCCGAGCACGAAGCATGGCGAGTGCAACTGCGTAAATTTGTCGACGCTGAAATCAGCCCGTTTCTCGACGACTGGGAAGAGGCGGGAAAAATTCCCGATGAATTGTGGGCCAAAGCGGCGGATATCGGTTTGCTCCAGCTCGGCTACCCCGAGGCCTATGGCGGCATTTCCGAGGGTATTGACCAATGGCATATCAATATTGCCAACGAAGAGATCACCCGAGCGGGCAGCGCCGGGGGCTTGATCAGTAATTTGCTGGTGCACGGCATTGGCTTACCACCCGTGACGAACTGCGGCAGTGATGCGCTGAAAGAAATGGTTGCACCGCGCGTGTTAGCCGGTGAAAAGCGAATTTCACTGGGAATTACCGAGCCTTCCGGCGGCTCGGATGTTGCCAACATCCAAACGACGGCCAAGCGCGATGGCGACCACTATATTGTGAATGGTAGTAAAACCTTTATCTCCGGAGTCATGGGAGCGGATTGGGTGAGTACCGCTGTACGCACGGGTGGCGAAGGCGCTGGCGGTGTTTCGATGCTGCTGATTCCCACCGACCTGCCCGGCGTTTCGCGCACCCCGCTGGACCGCAAGCAGGGGTGGTGGTGTGCCGATACCGGCACCATTTATTTTGACGATGTTCGCGTGCCCGCCGAGTATTTGATCGGGGAAGAGGGGCACGGCTTTCTCGTCATCATGAGTAACTTCAACCCAGAGCGACTAAGCCTGATTGTCACCATGGAAGCGGCCGCTCGCGCCTGCCTAGAAGATGCCGTGGAGTGGGCGCGCAATCGCAAGACCTTCGGCAAACGCCTGGCCGACCACCAAGTGATTCGCCACAAGATTGCTGCGATGAAGCAGCGCATCAATGCGACCCAGTGCTACCTCAATTATTTAACCCAAGCCTATATAGAAGGGCGCTGCGACCCGGGTGACCTGGCAATGGCCAAGGTCCAAGCCAGCGAGACCATGGAGTTTTGCGCCCGTGAAGCCAGCCAAATTTTAGGTGGGGCCTGCTACCTGCGCGGCAACCGCGTTGAACGCTTTTACCGTGAAGTGAGAGTGAACGCGATCGGCGGCGGTTCCGAAGAAATCATGCGTGAGCTGGCGTCGCGTCAATACCGTTTGTAAGGAGTTGTTATGAGCAGTGAAAAACCCACGCTGTGGCACTGTTACCCGTCCCGTTCATTGCGGCCATTGTGGGCGATGGAAGAAATGGGTATCGACTACGAGCTGGTAAATCTTGCCTTTCCGCCGCGCATGTTCCAGCGCGAATACCTTGAGACTAACCCCTTGGGGACGGTGCCTTTTTTCCGAGACGGCGACGTGGAGATGACCGAGTCCTCCGGTATTTGTCTCTATCTCGTTGAACAATACCAGCGCTTTGATTTCGGTCTGCGCGTTAGCGACCCCGGCTACGGCGATTACCTGAACTGGCTGTTTCACAGTGATGCGACCCTGACCTTCCCGCAGACCATCGTCCTGCGGTATTCGCAGCTGGAACCGCCGGAGCGCCGCCTGCCCCAGGCAGTTGAAGACTACAGCAAGTGGTACCTGGCGCGATTAAAGCGCGTGAATAGCCATTTGCTCGACCGTGAATACCTGTGCGACGACCGCTTCACCATTGCCGATATCGCGGTTGGCTACGCGCTGTATTTGGGCAAGGGGCTGGGGCTGGATGCGTTCTACGAGCCCCAGGTTAAGGCTTACCTCGAGCGCCTGATGGCGCGCCCGGCGTTTCAACGCGCCGAGCCGATGGGCGCCGGGCCAAACAGTTTCGTCCCCACTCCCTATCCCTTTGAAGGCTGTTTTAAATAATTTTGCGTAGTTGGAGCGTTTTATGATTTTGACAGAAGAGCATCAAAAGTTGCGCGATACCGTGGCGCAGTTTGTCGACAAAGAAATAAACCCCCACGCCGATGCCTGGGAAGCGGAGGGGATTTTCCCCGCCCATGAATTGTTTAAAAAAATGGGCGACCTGGGCCTGCTGGGCATTTCGAAACCGGTGGAATACGGCGGCCTCGGTCTGGATTACAGCTACCAAACGGTATTTTCAGAGGAGCTGGGCAGGATTACGACCGGCGGTGTATCGATGGGCATCGGCGTACAAACTGATATGGCAACGCCGGCGCTGGCAAAGTTCGGCAGCGATGAACTGCGTCGCGAATTTCTCACGCCTGCGATAAGCGGGGACGCGGTGTTCTCCATTGCGGTGAGTGAACCCCATGCCGGTTCCGATGTGGCGGCGATTAAAACCACCGCCCGCAAAGACGGCGACGACTACATTATCAATGGCAGCAAAATGTGGATCACCAATTCCACTCAGGCGGATTATCTCTGTCTGCTGGCCAATACCAGCGAAGGTAAAGCGCACAGCAATAAATCGCTGATTGTGGTGCCGACTAACACGCCGGGGGTGTCCTTTTCGGAGCGCTTGAACAAGCTGGGTATGCGCTCATCGGATACCGCGCAGGTGTTCTTTGACGATGTTCGCGTACCCCAGCGCAATCGCATTGGTGAAGAGGGGCAGGGCTTTATCTACCAGATGCTGCAATTCCAGGAAGAGCGCCTGTATGCCGCTGCGGGACAACTCAAGGCCATGGAAGCCTGCATCAACCAAACCATTGACTATGCCCGCGAGCGCGAAATATTTGGTGAGCCACTTCTTAATAATCAAGTGGTTCACTTTCGCATGGCAGAGTTGCAGTCCGAGGTCGAAGCGCTGCGTGCGCTGACCTATAGCGCGGTGGAGGAATACATCCACGGAAGCGATGTAACCATGAAGGCGTCCATGGCCAAGCTCAAAGCGGGTCGCCTAGCCAGAGAAGTGACCGACGCCTGCTTACAGTATTGGGGCGGCATGGGCTTTATGTGGGACAACCCCATCTCTCGCGCCTACCGCGATACGCGGCTCACCTCCATTGGTGGCGGCGCAGACGAGGTGATGCTGGGCATTATCTGTAAATTGATGGGCACCCATCCGGGCCGCAGAAAGTAGTGGGCTAAAAGGACGAGTTTATGGCGATATTAGAGTCTCACATCGATCGACACAGCGATGCTTTTCAGCGCAATGCCAAGGTTATGGGCGCGGCCGTTGATGAGTTTCGAGACATCGAGCAACGAGTGATTGCCGCGGCCGAGAAAAAAGTACCGCGTTATCGCGAGCGCGGCCTTATGCCGCCGCGCGAGCGTTTAAGTGCCCTGCTTGATGTTGGCACCCCCTTTCTCGAACTATCGACCCTCTGCGGCTATATGCAGGAAGAGGATCGCGATGGCAGTGCCGCCGGCGGAAGCTGCATTACCGGTATCGGTTATGTGGCGGGCGTTCGCTGCATGATTATGGTCGATGATTATCTCACTAAGGGCGGCAGCATTACGCCACTGGGCAGTGTCAAGCGACAGCGGATGATGCGTATCGCGATCGAGAACAAGCTTCCGGTGCTCACCCTGGCGCAAAGTGGCGGCGGTAACCTAAAGCTGCTCGGTGACTTTTTCGGGCCGTCCGGTGCCGGCTTTGCCGTGCAGGCAAAACTGTCGGCGATGGGCATTCCACAAATTACTGTGGTGCACGGCAGTGCTACCGCTGGCGGTGCTTATCAACCCGGCTTGTCAGACTACGTCATTATGATACGTCGTCAGTCCACCGTATATCTCGCCGGCCCAGCCCTGCTTAAAGCGGCAACCGGCGAAGAGGCCAGCGACGAAGAGATTGGCGGCGCGGAGATGCACGCGGAAGTTGCCGGCACCGCGGACTATCTCGCCGAAAACGACGCCGATGGTATTCGCATTGCCCGGGAAGTTGCGGGCAAGCTCGACTGGGACAAACGCTTGCAGGCCAGTGCGGAAGCGGCCTATGCCGAGCCGCATTTTGATGCTGAGGAACTGCTCGGTATTGTGCCCGAAGATCCCAAAACGCCCTACGACGTGCGGGAAATTATTGCGCGCATTGCCGACGATTCAGACTTCCTGGAATTCAAAAGTGCTTTCGATGTTGGCACGGTCTGCGGTCATATGGTGATTCAAGGTATTGCCTGTGCAGTGATTGGCAATAACGGCCCGATTACTGCCAAGGGGGCGGCGAAGGCCGGGCAATTTATTCAGCTTTGCGAGCAGTCCCAAACGCCGGTAGTTTTTCTCCATAACACCACCGGCTTTATTGTCGGCACCGAAGCGGAACAGGGCGGGATCATCAAGCATGGCTCGAAACTGATTCAGGCGGTCACCAATGCGTCTGTGCCGAAAATCAGTATTGTTGTCGGCGGTTCCTACGGCGCGGGTAACTACGCGATGTGCGGCCGCGGTATGGAGCCACGCTTTATGTTCGCATGGCCACGCAGTGTGGTTTCGGTGATGGGGCCGGCCCAGGCGGGCAGCGTGATGCGTCAGGTTGCCGAGGCGAAAATGCGCCGCGCCGGGCAGGTGAGTGAAGAGATGCTCGATGCGCTGGAGAAAGACACCGTGGATACCATGGCGGCGAAGTCGCACGCCCTGGCCAATACCGCACGCATGTGGGATGACGGAATTATCGACCCTCGCGATACACGCAGTGTGCTGGGTTTTGTACTCGATATTTGCCGCGACGCCGATGCCCGTCAGATCACGGCCAACACCTTCGGCATTGGCCGTTTGTAGGAGGCAGCATGTTACCCGAATGTAAAGAATTGCTGCTGTCGCTCGACGGCGGCGTATTGTCGATCACCCTCAACCGGCCCCATAAGCGCAACGCAATGAACAAAAGGCTTGTCTACGAAATGCGCGCAGTATTCGCCGCCATCGCCGAGCACCGTAGCGTGCGCGCCGTGGTGTTGCGCGGCGCAGAGGGGAATTTTTGTGCGGGCGGCGATATTGCCGGCATGCACGACGGCGCGGTAGACGAAGCGGGCAAATCCTTGTCCCCGGATAAGGCAGCCTGGCAGTTTAACCGTAGCTTTGGTCACCTTATCACCGAGGTAAATAAGGCTCCCCAGGTCGTTATTACGATCTTGGAAGGTGCGGTGTTAGGCGGCGGTTTTGGTCTGGCCTGTGTCTCGGATATTGCGATTGCCAGAGCCGATGCCAAGTTTGCCATGCCGGAAACTGGCCTGGGCATTGTGCCCGCGCAGATTGCGCCTTTTGTGGTGATGCGGGTGGGGCTGACGCAGGCCCGGCGTTTGGCATTAACCGGGCAGCGCATCGACGGCGCTGAAGCACAGCGCCTCGGCCTGGTGCATTTCTGTGCGGACAGCAACGACGACGTTGACGCGCAGTTAAACAACCAACTCTCTGCGTTGCGGCGCTGTGCACCGGCAGCAACTGCGCTTACCAAGTCGCTACTTCTTGATGTCGGCACTACCGCACTTGAACCGCTTTTAGACCACGCATCAGATCTTTTTGCCCAATGCCTGAATGGGCCAGAGGGCAAAGAGGGGACGCAGGCATTTATCGAAAAGCGCAAACCCAGCTGGTATTCGGAACGGGGAACAGCATGACCGCATTGCACAAAATACTGATCGCCAACCGCGGCGAAATTGCCGTGAGGGTAATACGCAGCGCTAAACAAATGGGCTATCGCACCGTCGCCGTATTTAGCGATGCCGACGACAATGCCCCCCATGTTCAGCTTGCTGATGAGGCCGTGAATATCGGTCCGGCGGCTGTGTCGGAGTCGTATTTGCGCGTGGACGCCATTATTGACGCCGCGACAAAAACGGCAGCAGATGCGATTCATCCAGGCTACGGCTTTCTCTCAGAAAATGCTGACTTCGCCCGCGCGTGTCAGGCGGCGGGTATCACTTTTATCGGTCCGTCCAGCGACGCGATTGAATTGATGGGCAGCAAACGCTTGTCGAAGTTGGCAATGATAGCCGCTGGCGTGCCCTGTGTGCCTGGGTATGAAGGCGACGATCAGAGCGACGAGCGCTTGGTGGCCGAAGCAGAGCGCATTGGTTTTCCAATTATGGTCAAGGCCTCGGCGGGCGGCGGCGGACGCGGTATGCGGCTGGTTGATCACGCGGCTGATTTGCCGGAGCAACTGCGCAGCGCCCGATCGGAGGCTTTGTCAGCCTTCGGCAGTGACGAGCTGATTCTGGAGAAGGCGGTACAGCAGCCGCGCCATGTCGAGATACAGGTTTTCGCTGACAGCCAGGGCAATGCCATTCATTTAGCCGAGCGCGACTGCTCGGTTCAGCGCCGCCATCAAAAGGTGGTGGAGGAAGCGCCATCGCCCTTTGTCGATGACGCTTTGCGCCAGCGCATGGGCGATGCCGCTGTTGCTGCGGCCAAAGCCTGCAATTACTGCGGTGCGGGTACGGTCGAGTTTTTGGTCGATGCTCAGGGCAGTTTCTATTTTTTAGAAATGAACACGCGCCTGCAGGTTGAGCACCCGGTGACGGAAATGGTTACCGGTGTTGACTTGGTGGAATGGCAGCTGCGTATTGCCAGTGGCGAGCCACTGCCGATGGCGCAATCCCAGCTCCGCATCAATGGTCACGCGGTTGAAGTGCGCCTGTATGCCGAGGAGCCGCGTCAGCAGTTTATGCCGCAAACCGGCCGCATTGCCCGCTGGCAAGTGCCGCAGGGGCCGGGGCTGCGACTGGATAGTGGGATTAGCGAAGGGCAGCTTATCGGCGCCCATTATGACCCCATGCTGGCCAAGCTGATTTGCTGGGCGCCGAGCCGTGAAGAGGCACTGCGGCGTTTGGCGTCGATGTTGCAAGATACGGTATTGCTGGGCATCAATAACAACCTGCAGTTTTTGCAGGCGGTGCTGCGCCATCCGAGTTTTATTGCCGGTGATGCCACCACAGCCTTTATCGCCGAGCATGGTGAGCAGTGCACACCTCCGCCTGAGCCTGGCACTGCCAGCCTGGCAAGGGCGGCGGCGGTGCTATATGAATGTAATGCCGCAGCGGCCAAAACAGCGCCTGCCTGGCGGCGCAGCGCCCCGGCAAGCTGCGTTTTCACACTTGCTTGGGAAGGGCAGGAATACCGCATCGAACTGGTTGCGATGGGTAGGCAACGCGAATTCAGTATTGCCGGTCAGCGCCATACCCTGCAGGTGGCAGCTAGCGATGCCCAATCCTGCGTTATTGAAGAGGATGGCGTGCGGCGGCGCATCCACTTTGCGCGCAATGGCAAGCAGCTGTTCCTGGATGACGGCAGCGGCCACTTCATTTTCGACGATACCAGCCACGCGGCCGCCAAAGCGGATGCGGCCGCTGGCAGCGGCTTGCTGAAAGCGTCTATGGACGGCGCCATTGTGGACGTTGTTGTTGCAGAGGGTGAGCGCGTCAGCCGCGGGCAAACCCTGGTCGTGTTGGAGGCGATGAAAATGGAGCACCCGCTAAAGGCAGACATGGACGGCACGGTAGCGGCAATTCACTGCCAAGCGGGCGATCAAGTGAAGTCGCGGCAATTGCTTGTCGAGCTGAATGAGGAGGCGCTATGAGTCGTTCGTCAGTACGTATTGGCTGTGCCTCGGCGTTTTACGGCGACAGCCAGCTTGCGGCGCGGCAGTTGGTAGACAAAGGCGAGCTGGACTACCTGGTTTTCGACTACCTGGCCGAAGTGACCATGGGGATACTTGCCAAAGCCCGAGCCCGGGATGAACGGCTGGGTTTTGCCGTGGACTTTGTCACCGTTGCCATGCGCGATGTGATGGCAGACTGCGCTGCCAAAGGGATTAAGATTATTGCCAATGCCGGCGGCGTAAATGTGCCCGGCTGCATTGCCGCCCTACAGTCCTTAGCCCAGGAGCAGGGCCTACAGCTCAATATTGCCGGTGTGTATGGCGATGACTTACTGTCACGCAGGGAAGAATTTGCCCGCGAGGGCCTGAGCGACATGCAGAGCGGCGCACCGCTGCCCGACAAGCTTGCCAGTATGAATGCCTACCTCGGGGCTCAACCCATTGCCGAGGCGCTGGCCGCCGGCGCCGATATCGTAGTGACCGGGCGCGTGGTCGACAGTGCGGTAGTAATTGCGCCACTGATGCACGAATTCGGCTGGAGTTGGCAGGACTACGACCGCTTGGCGCAGGCGGCCTTGGCCGGGCACGTACTGGAATGCGGCGCCCAGTGTACCGGCGGTAACTTTACCGACTGGCACAAAGTGCCGGACTTTTCCACGATGAGCTACCCCATTGCCGAGGTTGCGGCAGAGGGTGATTTTATTGTGACCATTCCACCGGCGACCGGCGGTTTGGTCAACCGCGCCACTGTCGCTGAGCAGATCCTCTATGAAATTGGTGATCCGGCAAACTACCTGTTGCCGGATGTTGCCTGTGATTTTAGTGATGTGCGCTTGGACGAGGTCGGCGAAAACCGGCTTAGGGTGAGCAATGCCAAGGGCCGTGCGCCCGGCGATAGCTACAAGGTCTGCGCAACCTGGGTGGACGGTTATCGCTTGATGGGCAGTGCCTTTATCGGCGGGCTGCGCGCTGCCGAGAAAGCGCGCTGTAGCCTTAACGCTTGGTTGCAACGCTGCCGTGGTGTTTTTAAAGAACGCGCTTGGGAAGACTTTCGCGATGTCAGCATCGAAGTCATTGGAGCCGAGGACACCTATGGCCGTCACGCGCGCGATACGGCTAGCAGGGAGGTGATGGCCAAATACGGTTTGCACCACAACAGCCGCGAGGCGCTTACCTTCGCCGCCAACGAGTTCGCCTATCTCGCGACCTCGGCGGCACCGGGCATGAGTGGCTTTGGTGCTGGCCGAGCCAAGCCCGGCCCATTGATTCGCATTCACTCGTCGCTACTCGCCAAAGACCGTGTTCCCGTCACCGTACAAATGGGCGATCAGCGCTTGAGTGAGCGCAGCTACCCAACGCCAGGTTCCAGCCCCGCGGTCGGTAGCCGTTATTCATCACTGGCTGTCAGCGAGGGTGTCGACTGCCGCGTGCCGCTCGAGCAACTGGCTTATGCGCGCAGCGGCGACAAGGGTAATAACGCGAATATCGGTGTGATTGCGCGCCGCGAGTGTTATTTGCCGCACATCGCCCAAGCCCTGTCGGAGAGCGCCGTGGCGGAGTACTTCGAGCATCTGCTAGATGGCGATGTACACCGCTTTGATGTGCCGGGTTTCCACGCCTTTAACTTTTTGTTGCGCGACGCGTTGGGCGGAGGCGGCAGTGCCTCGCTGCGGGTGGATTCGCAGGGCAAAGCGCTGGCGCAAATGCTGCTGTCGATGGACGTGGCAATCCCGCGACACCTGCTTGATTAATGCCCTAAGGGTTTGAGCGCACCCGCTATCGCGCGTAGTATCCTTGAGCATCATTTCTTCAGGGTTGGCGTGTGGTAGAGAGTGCATCGAGCTTTGGGCGGTTTTTAAAATTTTGGCGCGGTGTGCACCGCCTCAGTCAGGAGCAGCTGGCATTTGAGTTGGGCAGTTCACCGCGCCATATCAGCCGCCTTGAAAATGGCAGCAGTCGCCCCAGCGAAACGATGGTGTTGGAGATCGCCAAAGCGCTGAAATTGGGGCGGCGCGACCAAAGTCATTTGCTTATTGCGGCGGGCTTTGCGCCGCGCGACGAGCGTGTCGATTTTAATTCCGCAGAGCTCAAATGGCTGCGCAGCGCCATGACCATGACGCTGCAGGCGCTGGACCCCTATCCCGCATGTTTGGTGGATAATTCCACTAATATTCTCATGGTGAACCGCAGCTGGCTGGGGTTTTACTCCCGTCTTATGCCCGCTGATGAGTTGCACAATATCAGCAATTTTTACGACTTTATGTTCAGCTCCCAATCTGCGGAAAATGCCGTGAGCAACTGGGAGGACACACTGTCGGCCATTCTTATGTCGATCCAGCAGTCGGCGCTATTCAGCAATGACCCGACGGTGAAGGCAACCCTGGATCGGCTGCGCAGTTATCCCTCCGTACCGAGTGACTGGCAGCAGCGCGCCGCGTCGGTAGAGCCGATGGCGAGCTTTCGCGTGCAGCTGGCGATAGACGGTGTGATGCAGCGATTTTTTAGTGTGAGCACCACCGTGGGGGCACTGGGGCCAACGGCCTTTGTTTCCGAGCCTCAGTTAACCGTTACCGCGCTTTACCCGGAAGATCGTCAGCTGAATGTGGATGCCTTCGCTGACACCGACCTCAGTCACCCGCTGCTGTTTTACTAGGTGGCGATGGCGCTGCCTGACATCAGATGTCGTGGCTGGCTCTGGGGGTGCTGGGCATACTGCTGTCACAATTCTTTTTCGATATGAGGTACTACCATGCCTGCTCCGCTACTCAACGAACGCGATCTCGATTTTATGCTGTACGAATTTCTGGACAGCGAGAGCATGTGTGCGCGCGAGCGTTATCGAGACCACAATCGCGAAAGCTTTGATGCCGCTATTGCCACTGCCAAGCAGGTTGCGGAAAAGTACTTCTTGCCGATTCGCGGCAAGGTCGACCGCAATGAACCGCGTTTTGAAAATGGCCGTGTGGAAATGCTCCCCGAGATCAAACAGGCGGTCGATGCCGCTACCGAGGCAGGGTTTGTCTCGTCAACGGCTGATTACGAAGTGGGCGGGATGCAATTGCCCCTGCCCGTGGCCACGGTCGCCAATGCGTATCTTACTGCCGCAGGCAGCACGACCCTGGGGTACTTGAGCTTAACCACTGCTAACGCCAGTTTGATTGAAGCACACGGCACTCCGGAGCAGATTGCCAAGTGGGCCGTGCCCCAGCGCAGTGGCCGCTTTGCCGGCACCATGGCGATGACGGAGCCGGGAGCGGGCTCCGGCCTGGCTGACCTGATCACCAGTGCTGAACGGGCTGAGGATGGCAGTTACCGCATTATCGGGAATAAGATCTATATCTCTGGCGGCGATCACGAGCTTAATGAAAATATTGTGCACTTGGTGTTGGCCAGGGTGAAGGGGGCGCCAAAGGGTACCAAAGGCATCTCACTGTTCATTGTGCCTAAGTTCCTGGTTAACGACGATGGCAGCCTGGGTGAGCAGAACGATGTAGCCTTGGCGGGGCTGTTCCATAAAATGGGCGGTCGTGGGCAAACCTCGACATCGCTTAACTTTGGTGAGCGTGGCGGCGCCGTTGGCTATTTGGTCGGCGAAGAAAATCGCGGCCTGAGCTATATGTTCCACATGATGAACGAAGCGCGCATTATGGTAGGCACGGGTGCGGCAACCATCGCGTTAACCGGCTTTCAATACTCACTAAACTATGCCCGCGAGCGCCCGCAGGGGCGCTTGCCATCGTGTAAAGACCCGCTGTCACCGCCGGTTAATATTATTGAACACGCCGACGTACGCCGCATGTTATTGGCCCAGAAGGCCTATGCCGAGGGCGCGTTTGCTCTCTGTTTGTTTGGCGCACAGCTGGCCGACGACCAGCACACGGCGCCAACCGAAGAGCAGCGCAGTCAGGCTAAATTATTGCTCGATTTCTTGATCCCCATGATCAAAACCTGGCCGTCTGAGTACGGCCCTCAGGCCAATAGCTTGGCCATTCAGGTACTCGGTGGCGCGGGCTATATCAATGAACATCCGGTTGAAATGTTTTACCGAGACAATCGCCTGAACCCCATTCACGAGGGAACTACCGGCATTCAGTCCCTCGACTTGCTCGCGCGGAAGGTGCCCATGCAGGGCATGGCTGGCTATCACTACTGTCTGGCGTTAATGCGCGAAACGGTCGCGCAGGCGGGCGCTGTAGCCGGTTTGGAAAAGCAGGCGGAACAGCTGGAGACCGCGATTAAACGGCTGACTGATACCACCGAGACCCTGTTGGCAGCCATGGCTGACACCGACATAGACAAGGTATTGGCGAACTCGGTTACGTACCTGGAGCTGTTTGGCCATGTGGTTGTGGCCTGGCTGTGGCTGAAGCAGGGGCTTGTTGCTCATCAAGCACTTGCGCAAAGTCAGCATGGTGACGAGCAGAATTTTTATCGTGGTAAGTTACAGGCGATGCGCTACTTCTTTTCGGTGGAGTTGCCGCACACTGAGCGCTGGTCTGCTTTGCTTATGCAAGGTGAAGACAGTGCCTATGCTATGCGTGATGATTGGTTTTAACAGGCCTAAATAAGGATAAACAAAATGGCGACAACAGTAGATAGAACGAAGGTGATGGAATACGTCGGCCGGGAGACACCGCCGACCCAGTGGCACACAGTGGATCAAGCGGCCATCAATGAATTTGCCGACTGTACCCTGGACCACCAGTTTATTCATGTTGATCCCGAGCGCGCGAAACAAACGCCCTTCGGTGGTACGGTTGCCCATGGCTTTTTAAGCTTGTCGATGCTGTCGCATTTCGCAGAAGAGTTTATGGTGATGATCGAGGGTGCCCATATGGGCTTGAATTACGGTTTTGATAAGGTTCGTTTTATCGCGCCTGTCGCCGTCGATAGCCGCATTCGCGCCCGCGCCAAGTTTATCGACATCACCGAAACCAAGCCGGGGCAGTTTCGCTTCACCACCCAGGTGACAATAGAGATCGAAGGTCAGGATAAACCCGCTCTCATCGCAGAGTGGTTGACCATGCAATTAGTGGCGTAAACATAAAAGGAAATAAAAATGGATGTGAGATTTGATGGCCAGGTAGCCATTGTAACGGGCGCGGGAAATGGCTTGGGGCGTAGTCACGCTCTGGCATTGGCAGCGCGCGGAGCCAAGGTTGTGGTGAATGACCTGGGCGGCGCCCGCGACGGCAGCGGCGCGTCCTCTGAGGCGGCGCGGGAAGTGGTTGCGACCATAGAGGCCAATGGCGGCGAGGCGATGGCTCACGGCGCCAATGTTGCGGTAATAGCAGAAGTTGAGGATATGGTCCGCCAGGCAATGGACAAGTGGGGGCGCGTCGATATTCTGGTAAATAACGCCGGTATTTTGCGCGACAAAACCTTTGCCAAAATGTCGCTGGACGACTTTCGTCTGGTGATGGATGTGCACCTGATGGGCTCGGTGAATTGCACCAAGGCCGTGTGGGACATTATGCGCGAGCAGGAATATGGCCGCATCGTGATGACCACGTCGTCGTCGGGCATGTACGGTAACTTTGGCCAGAGTAATTACGGCGCCGCCAAGATGGCCGTGCTCGGTTTTATGAATACCCTGGGCCTTGAGGGTGCCAAGAAGAACGTGCGGGTCAATGCGCTGTCACCGACGGCGGCAACGCGCATGACCGAAGACTTGCTACCGAAAGAAGTACTGGATCTACTTACGCCTGAATCGGTAACGGCGGGTGCGCTGGTGCTGTGCCATGAATCTGCACCGAATCGCCATATTCTTTGCGCCGGCGCGGGTGGTTATGCGAGCTCGCGAATCTTTGAGACCGATGGCGTATTCTTGGGTGTTGAACAACAAACGCCTGAGGCGATCCTTGAAAACTGGGATGCCATTACCAGCGAAGCCGCGCAGCGGCCGCTAGAGGCGGGAAGTAAGCAGACTGAGAAATTCCTCGCCAAAGCCATGGCGGCGATGTCGGCGGAATAACCGGTCCTGGCTTTGTGGCATAAGTCTCAGCGAGAGGGGCGGTGCGGCACAAAGGGGCCGGCGGAGTATCCACCGGCCCGTTGCTATCAGGGGTTTCGATGCCGGACTTAGCTATTGGTCACGTCGAGCTTATCTTCCACTTCGGAAACGTGATCGAAGCTCTTGGCTATTTCAATGGCTAAGTCGTGTGCGGCCTCGCTTTTCACAGTGCCGCGCAGGGTCACTACACCGCGATGAGTGTCGACATTAATTTTGGTTGCCGCAATATCATCGTTGGCGGCAAACTTCATATTGATGGCCGCGGTGGTGCTCAAGTCATTCCACTTGCGGGCAAAGTCATTGCTGGTTTTCTCCAGCTTGCTGCGATAGCTCCCTTCAACATGTAAGTTGTTTTCAACCGATGTAACGCCGTCTACATTGCTCGCGAGCTGGCCGGCCAGATCCTTTTCGATATCACTGCTAACAGTGCCTTCGAGAGTAACCTTGCCCTGGTTTACATCCGTGTCGATGTCAAAGTTATTGAGCTCGCCATTGAGCATAATTGCGGTTTCGACTTTACCGTCGAGCCAGGCATCTTTGGTTTTGCCTTGCCAGCTGTCAGCCAGTACGGGAGTGCTTGCCAAAGCGCCCAAGGTGAGGCTGGTGATTAGCGTCTTCTTGATAGTCATAGTTGACCTCCATTTCGGTTCTAATCAAATACGATGCATGCATCGTCACTGGGTGCGAGTCACGTGTAATGGACTCGGTTGTGCCGATTTACGACACTTTTTTCTTTAATTCTTCAAATTGCTGTTTGGCTTCATCGCGGGCCAAACCGTAGCGTTCTTGCAACGCGCCGATAAGGCGTTCACTGCTGCCATCCACGCTCTCTAGTTCGTCGTCGCTTAATTCAGCCCACTTCTCTTTGATGCGACCTTTCAGTTGTTTCCATTTGCCTTCAGCGATATCTCGGTTCATAGCGTTCTCCTTATGTGGTCAAGGTGATGCAGTGAAGAGTTTTGGGCGAATTGCTCAGGGGATTTCTCCCGCTATGTGAGCGTCGCGGCGCTACATCTGGGGAGGTTTGCCGCGCAAGGCGCGTGCAAGAAGGGAGAGAAGCAATAATGCGATAAAGATAAAAAACAGAATTTTAGCGATTCCAGTCGCTGCACCCGCTACACCGCTAAAGCCCAAGGCGCCTGCGATCAGTGCGATAACGAGAAACATCAATGTCCAACCTAGCATACTGCCTCCATGTTGCTTCGTTACTGGATATGACAGCGCTAAGAAAAACAGTTCAATATTTTTTTATTAGTGCGCCTTATTGGCACTGAGCTTGCCGATGAAAAATTGAAACAGTGAATTTATTTGCGACGTGAATATCGTCGTATTGAATGCGCGAGGAAGGCCGCTATTCGCCGCCGCAGGCGCGCTATTTCGCGGCAGGGCATCGCTCTTCATTCCACGCACATTTGCACCATTTGCAAGGCGTAAAAAAACCGCATGGCCCATGTATTGAGCAATGCGGTTTGGCGGTTTTACTACGCAGAGTTTGCGTGCTGCGTATCGCTACCTATTTTAGACGTGGATACCTTTGAGTACCGCTGCCAAGGCGACTTGTTCTGAAGATGCCTCAGTTTTCACCTCTTCGCCTTCACCCTTTGCGGCGGCGGAGTCGGGGAAGGTGCGGAAGACGGTGTTCATAATAATTTCCGTTGCCTTCGGCATCACCGCGTTGAGTACTTGCATGCTGATGCCCAAGCCGGTCGCTATGCGCTTAGGACGCTTCACGATCGCTTCACAGATCATGTCCGCGGCTTCTTCTGGCGATAGTGTCGGCACAGCATTGTAGATCGAGGTGGGCCCGATCATTGGGGTGCGTACCAGCGGCATATTGATCGTGGTGAAGGCAATGTTGCGGTCGGAGAATTCCGCCGCCGCGCTGCGAGACCATGCATCAAGGGCCGATTTTGACGCCGCATAGGCGGAGAAGCGGGGTGAGGTACCAACAATAACGGCAATCGACGAGATGTTAATCACATGCCCCGACTTGCGCTCTAGCATTGAAGGCGCGAGCCCCATCACCAGCCTAATCGCACCAAAATAGTTGAGCTGCATCGTGCGTTCAAAATCGTGGAAGCGATCAAAGGTCAGCTCGAGCGAGCGACGAATTGACCGGCCGGCATTATTCACCAGCACATCAACATGGCCGTGGTTTTTCAGCAGCGTAGCGACCAGTTCATCGCAGGACTCAAGGTCAGAAACATCGCATGTATAGGCATAGCTGGTGCCGCCAAGCTCTTCAATTTCCTGCTGGGTTTCCTTGAGTTTTTCAACCGTTCGGGCGACCAATACAACCTCTGCGCCGGCTTCAGCCAGTTTGAGCGCGCTGGCTTTACCAATACCTGAGGATGCACCGGTAATCACGATGACCTTGCCTTCAACATTGCCGCGCAGGCTGCGGTCTTTAAATAGGTCTGGGTCGAGGTTGCGTTCCCAGTAGTCCCAAATCTTGTAGGCGTAATCTTCCAGCGCGGGTAATTCTATGCCGCTGCCACGCAGTGCTTTGACCGTTTCACGGTTATCAAAGCGCGTTGGCATATTCATGAACTGCAAGCCGTCTTCGGGAATTTGATAGTCTGCCAGTATCGCGCTGGTGAGGCGCTTAACCGGCGGCATGTTTTTCACCAAACCGGTGATGGAAGAGGGAATAAAGGCGAACATCCGCGAGTCGATGCGCAGCGCCATTTTTGGTGCATGGGCAGCTTTCGAGAAGATGTTGAGTACTTCGCCAACTTTGTGTGCATCGGGGTTAACGAGGTGGAAGCAGCGTCCATCCAGCTTGGGCTTGTGGGATATATGATCAATAGCATCGGCGACATAGTCCACCGGCACGATGTTCATCTGGCCACCCTCAATGCCAATAATCGGGCACCATTGGGGAACGCGATAACGCAGCTTCTGAATGAGTTTGAAGAAATAATAGGGGCCGTCGACCTTATCCATCTCTCCGGTCTTGGAGTCGCCCACAACCATTGCCGGGCGGTAGATGCGATAGGGAATTTTGCATTCCTTGCGTACTAAGCCTTCAGAGACATGCTTGGTGCGGAAGTAGGCATGCTTAAGGCCTTCAGCCTCTTCGAACATGTCTTCGCGAAACACGCCGCGATATAAACCGGCTGCAGCGATGGAGCTGGCAAGATGGAAACAGCCGGCTTGCATGGCTTCTGCCGCGTCGATAGCGCTTTGGGTGCCGCGGATATTGGTGACTTCCTGGCTTTCGGCATCGGCTTTTAAATCGTAGATGGCTGCCAGGTGATAGAAGTGTTTGATTTCACCTTTTAGCTTGGCCATTTCTTTGGCGCTGATGCCGAGTTTGTTTTTGGCGAGGTCGCCCCAAACCGGAACCAGACGATCTTTACTGAGGCCGGTTTTTTCCAGCAGGTCGAGATATTTTTGTTTAGAACTGCGGCGAACCAGAACATAAATAGTGCCCTTTCTGCGCGCAAGGCGTTCGATAAGGAATCGACCGATAAAGCCGGTGCCGCCAGTAACGAAGTAACTCATAGTGCCTCTCCAGATGTTTTAAAAATTCTCCACAGCGGTGGGTGTTAAAACGGCCCGCCGCTGTTTTGCTTCCGTCAGTGAAAGCAGGGGATTTTTCTGGTTGTTTTATTCGGCCGGTTTAGCCAGCCGCCTTGTTATTGTGTTCGAGTAACTGCGGTGATACTGCGTTTTCGAGATCTGCAAATGCCTCGTGTATATAGTCACTCAATACCTCGAGTTTGGGTAGGGCGGAGCTCGCCACCAAACCAAACTGCAAACGACCATCATAACTATATAGTGTGATATTTAAGTGGCAACCCGGGGGCAGTGCACTGATTGGGTACATCTCTTCCAGCCGCGCACCCTTCAGGTAGAGGGGTTTCACTGGCCCAGGCACATTGGACACCAGGGTATTGCCCAGTGGTGGCAGCTTGTCGTCGATACCTAGCAGTTCAACAAGCTGCGCCAAACTGCCTAGTAATACGGTGTAGGCCATTACCGACGCCGGGGGAACGCCGTCGACCTGATAGCGAACATTGCGCAGGGTAAAGCCAATTTCCCGCAAGCGCTCATAGGGGTCGGTGGTTTTGTTGGCCAGCTCAACCAATACAATGCCGATTTTATTGCCCATGCTGTTATCGCCTTGGCGACGCAGATTTACCGGCATTTGAATGGTGATGGGTTCATCGATATCCGATTCGCAATCTTGCAGGTAGCGGTGCAAGGCGCCGTCGATACAGGTTAAGGCAATGTGGTTCAGGGTGGAGCGGGTCAGGCTGCGCAGGTGGTTCACGCGCTCCATGGGCACTGCTGCGGTAGCCACCTGGCGGCCGGGAACCACCTGACCGTTAAGCGGCGTGTTAGGGTTGGCCTGGTAAGGTACCGCCACGGCATTTTTAGTCAGCTTCATGGCTTCCAGGGCGAGCTGGGCGCTCAGCTTTGACAGGCCCAGCGCGGAGCGCAGGTAGTCGGTGGAGCGGCCGCCCAGCTTGCTCAACACCTTCATGATCGACACGCTGTCAGCGGCATTCTCTAAGCGCTTTTCCGGGATCACTGACCACATCGGCGTGGCTTTGCGCGCGCGTGAAGATTGACTCAGGCTCTTTGCGAGAATGGATGACATGGTCACGCCGTCTGCATAGGCGTGGTGAAGCTTGGTGTAGATGGCAAAGCGTTTATCGTCGATCCCCTGAATAACATGGATCTCCCACATCGGTTGATCGCGTTCCATCTTCGGGCTGTGAAGTTCACCGACCAGCTCGTAGAGTGCGTCGCGAAAATCGTCGCCCTCAAGTTGGTGGTAAAAAATATGGTCGTCGATATTGAAGTCGGGAGCGTCCGCCCAACTGGGTGTGGAGAATCGGCTGAATTTGACGATCTGATTAAATGGAGGGCGAATGTCGGCATTGGTGCCAACGTATTCACGCACTGCGGTTTCCACAAAGTCCTTGCCTGCTTTCGCGGGCTTGCGGAACATCATCATGCCACCGACGTGTTTGGGGCTGGCTTCGGTTTCGGTTAAGAAGAAAGCCAAGTCCATTAGAGAGAGTTTTGCCATAGCCGCCAATACTTCCTATTGTTGTCGTAAAACATTTGTACAGGCGAGTTAATACAACTTTATTTAAATCGCTCTGGTGTGGGCTCCAAGATTGAATACCAAAATAGTCTATGCCCTAATGGGCGATCTCGCTATTGCCGTGACTGCTCGAACCTCGTAAAAAAGGGTCAATGCTTACGCCTTACGCTAGCGCAGAATGTCGGCGCTGAACAGGGCGGCTAGTAGGATAATTATTCAATAATGACCACAAAGACTATTTATGACATCACTTAAAGCGCTGGCCAAGCGCTTCTTTGTACTTCCTTATATTCTGCTCTGCGGGGCTGCATCGCTGCACAGTGCGTGGCAGTTGAGCAGCGGTTTTAGTCTGTCGTGGTTTGGTGCTTGGTTAGCTGTCACCCCGGTGCCGTTGTTCGTGGCACTGTTGTACAGCGTAGCCTTTGTTCATGTCGGGCGCTTTATTGTTATCCAGCTAATTGCCGCGTTGCTGGGGGCAATGTTGGTGGTGGTTGAGATGGATATCGTGCCGACTATCTACGGTTTAAGTTTGGGGCTTGGCGGCGTTTTCCTCTACGTTTTCTGGTATTCGTATCTGGATCGGGATGACAATCCCGAGCTGATTGTCGGCCACACGCTACCCCATTTTGAGCTGCAAAATGAGCGCGGGGAGTGCGTCGGTTCTGAACAGTTTCAAGGCAGGAAAACCGCCTTTTTATTTTTTCGGGGTAGTTGGTGTCCGCTGTGCCGGAGCCAATTACACGAGTTTATGGGCTATTGCCGCGAGTTCCTGGGGCACGGTATTCGCCTGGTATTGGTGAGCCCTCAAACCGTTGCGGAGAGTCGCAAGCTGGCTGGCGACCTGCCTGATGGTGTCGAGGTGTATAGCGACCCCTCATTGAATGCGGCGAAGGCGCTGCATATTGTCCATGCGGCAGGCATGCCATTTGGCGTGCCCTTGGGTAGTCGCGATACGGTGCTGCCTACCCTGCTGGTGGTTGATGAAAGCGGTGTTATCCGCTACGCCGACCTGCCAGAGAATTTTCGTATCGGCCCGCAGCCAAAGCGTCTGCTGTCGGCCCTGGAGGAACATTGGTTGTGAGCGACAAGGAAGCGATTCGTCTGGCGGCAACAGCGGTGGTGTTGCGGGACACACCCTCTGGTCTTGAAGTGTTATTGCTGCGGCGGCACGAGCAGTTGAAAGTGGGAGGCGGGCACTGGGTGTTTCCCGGTGGCACCGTGGACCCTGACGATGTTGCCGACGCCCAGGGCGATCGCATGCAGGCATTTCGCTTGGCAGCGGTAAGGGAAACCGAAGAAGAAGCGGCGATCAATCTGGCGCCGGATGCGCTGCAACATATCTCTTACTGGACAACGCCCGCACATATGGGACGGCGCTTCGAGACGGCGTTTTTCCTCGCTGACGGCCAGGGGATGGAGGTAGAAGTGGACGGCGAGGAAATGGATGCCCATCAGTGGGGCGCCGCGGAAGATTTTGTGCAGGCGCATTGCTCCGGTGAGTTGGCCCTGTTACCGCCGACTTTGGTGACCCTGTCGGAACTGTCACAGTGCTCAACCGTCGCGCAGGCAAAGGCGTTTTATGCCGCGCGTGAGGTTCCCGATATTCACCCCAAAGTGACCGACCATCAGGGCGTGGTATGCATGCTCTACGGCGGCGACGCGGGGTATTGCCAGATGGACCCGGACGCGGCAGGTTCGCGCAACCGCTGCTATTTAGACAAGGGGGTTTGGCGCTACGAGTTTTTGGCTTCTTAGGCGAGCTGCACTGCACGACGCAAAAGAATTATTGCCATAGCGAGGGGTTTTGACGCAGCCGGTGTTTAATCAATAACGGCCGTTAAAACCCTTTTTCGTTTATGGAGTCACGACAATGAAAACGTCTAGCAAAATTTTGGCAGTATTGGCGATGGGTGCCGCAATGAGTGCTCAGGCAAAGCCACCCGGCGGCTGCGAGCGCGGTGGAGAAGGCGGTCATAGCGTTGCTGATATGGTCGCAAAACGCAGCGCCCACTTTATGGCGATGGACCTGAACGGCAACGGCGAAGTTACCCGGGAGGAGATTGCAGAGTACCGCGCGAAAATGCGCGAGCAACGCACTGGGTCTCGGGCCGACCGCTTTGAACGGGCCGATACCGACAAAAACGGTAGCGTGTCTGCGGCCGAAGCGCGTGCAGCGGCTGAGGCCCAGTTAAGTAAGCTCGATAGCAATGGCGACGGCGAGCTGTCCCGCAAGGAAATGCGCAAAGGCTTTAAACACGGTAAACGCCAAGCCGGGCCGTGGGCAGACGACCAGTAATTGAGAGGTGATACCGGCGGTGGTTGATTGGCAACCAAGGCATGGAAGGTGGTGAAGGTGTCTCGCGATGCCACGCTGCTTGCGCGAACGGCCGAGGGTGACGCCCAGGCCTTTCAGCAGCTTGTCGACCGCCACAGCAGCGCGGTACTCAATGTGATCTATCGCATTGTGTTGTCGCGCGCAGATGCTGAAGATCTTTGCCAGGAGGTGTTTGTGCGCCTGTGGAAGCAGGCGCCAAGCTGGCAGGATGAGGCAAAACTGAGCACCTGGTTGTACCGGGTAGCGAGTAACCTGGCGATTAACCATAGTCAGCGTGTGCAGCAGCGTTTTGTTGTGGACGGTGAGCTAGCCGAACAGCTGGCGGACGCGTCAACGCCGCTGAACGACGAGCCGGGCGATTCGCCGGCATTGGCGGCGGCCTTGTCAGCGTTGCCTGAAGAGCAACGAGCGGCCATTGCCTTTCGCTACTATCGGGAAATGCCAGTGCGGGAGATTGCCGACGTGCTCGGCAATAGTCCCAAGGCAGTGGAATCGTTACTGGGGCGTGCGCGAAAGCGACTGCGGCAACTTTTAGGAGAGAACAATGACTAGCTATTTTCGGGCTTTGCAATGTTACGGCGCAAACCTCCGGGAGTGGCCGGCACATTTATGGCCAATTGCCTTGCTGGGTATGTTGAGTCGGCGTGGCCGAGCAGCAAGGCGGAACGCCCTCGCCGACGACGCAGCGTGGCGGCGGCAGTTGCAGAGCGATGGGCTGTCATTAGCGCCCAGTGCCGCCATGCAGCAGCGCTTATCTGCCATTCCCGATGCACACCGCCAAGTGGCACCTCCCCAGCGCCCAGTGTTTTTGCCAGTAAGTATGGCGACGGCGGCGGCAATGGTGTTGGGTATTGCGATAGGGGCGACGGATTTAACATCGTCATCCAGTGTGTTTAGCGACGACTACCAAGCCTTTGCCAGCTTGGATATTGCGGGTAGCAGCGACGTTGCAGACTGGTTGGAGGGAGAGTGATGACAACGCGTAAAGGCCTGCTAATTGCGCTGGTGAGTTCGCTGGTGATCAACGCTTTGCTGATTGGTTCGTGGGTGGGCCACAGGTTACACGGCGACCCGATCATGCATTCGATGAGCCGACATATTTTGAAGCGCCCACCGGAGACACTGAGCGAACAGGCACGAGAGGTGCTCAAGGCGGAGCGAGGCGCTATGCGCAAGGCCTATCGCAATCTGCGTGAAAAACGCCGTGGTGTGGCGGCGCTGCTGTCTGAGCAGCCGCTGGATACGGTGGCGCTGGCCGCCGCCTTGGCTGAGGTGCGTGAGGCCGATGTTGCCCTGAAGCGACTCAGCCACGAGGTGCTGTTGCAGGTATTGCCGCCAATGCCGCCAGAGGAACGTTTGGCGATGTTGCGCCCTCACAAGCGCAAAGGCGATCGGGCATGCCCGCCGAAGGAGCATAGGACGCCGCCGCAGCCACCGGTTCAGTAAATGCCACTGTAGTGCAGTTGGCCGTTGTACCAGCGTTTTTTCCAGGCGCGAAACACCCGATCGGGATACCAGTTTTTGCCAAGGCTGCCGTTGTAGCGGGCCAGTGCGCGGCGCATATTGCCTTTTTCCCGCTTCAGATAAAACTGCAGAATTTGGCAGCCGTAGCGCAGGTTGGTGTCCATGTCGGTGAGGTTGTCGCTGGGGCGGCCAATTTCGTTTTTCCAGAAGGGCATCACTTGCATTAAGCCCTGTGCGCCGACACTGGAAATAGCAAAGCGGTCGAAGTAGCTTTCCACTTGAATGAGTGCCAGTACCAGCTCGGGAGGCAGGTCGGCGGCCTTGGCCTCGCGGTGCACGCTGCGCAATAACGCCAAGCGTTGCTCCGGTTCACGGATAATGCTCGCCAGACGGGCCGACATATCAGTCAGCCAGACTTCGGCATCAAAGCGGTCTTGGAAGCTGTCGTCGCGGTGCAGCGCTTCTTTCAAATACGCGGTTAGCGCCGCGCGCTCTGCCGGGTCCTGCGGCTGAGTCCAACCGGTGCCCGCTATCAGTAGCAGGCACCCGGCAAGGGCGAGCTTAGGCCAGCGCAACACGTTGCTGAATAACACTCATCAAGTCGTCGATAGCGATGTCTTCGTTGTCGCTAGCACGGCGGTGTTTGTATTCCAGCAGGCCTTTGTCCAGCCCTCGGTCGCCAATCACAATGCGGTGAGGAATCCCCATCAACTCCATGTCGGCGAACTTCACGCCTGGGCGTTCATTGCGGTCATCGAGTAACACATCATAGCCGGCGGCTTTCAATTGGCTGTAAAGCTGTTCTGCGGTGTCGCGCACACGCTCAGACTTCTGCATATTGAGTGGCACCAGGGCAATTTGGTAGGGCGCGATTGCGTCCGGCCAGATAATGCCTTTGTCGTCATTGTTCTGCTCAATAGCTGAGGCGACCACACGGGTTACCCCAATACCGTAGCAGCCCATAATCATTACCTGTTCTTTGCCTTGCTCGTTGAGCACGGTGGCGTTCAGGGCTTCGGAATACTTGGTGCCGAGCTGGAAGATATGGCCGACTTCGATGCCGCGCTTGATCTGCAGCTGACCCTTGCCGTCCGGGCTGGGGTCGCCGCTGACAACGTCGCGCAGATCGGCAATTTCGCCCAGCTCGACATCGCGCTGCCAGTTGACGCCGCGCAGGTGCATACCGTCTTCGTTGGCGCCGCAGATAAAGTCGCTGCAATGCGCCGCGCTGCGATCCACAATGCAGCGCAGGTTCAGGCCCACGGGGCCGATAGAGCCGGGTGCACAATTGAGCGCCGCTTTGATGTCTTTCTCTTCAGCGAGGGTTAGCGGGCTGGCAATGCCGGGTAGTTTCTCTGCTTTGATTTCGTTGAGCTGGTGATCGCCGCGCACTACCAGGGCGATCAAGGCTTGCTTGCCATCTTCATCGGCCTCGCCGTATACCAGCAGCGTTTTTACTGTGCGCTCGGGCGCGCAATCGAAAAAGCGGCAAACGTCCTCGATGCTGCTCACCTCGGGGGTGGCGACTTTTTCCATGGTTTCGCTGGCAGCGGAGCGCTCGCCAGTGGGCGCCACGGCTTCAGCCATTTCGACATTGGCGGCGTAGTCAGAGCTATCTGAGAAGGCAATGTCATCTTCGCCGGACTCTGCCAGCACGTGGAATTCATGGGAGGCGCTGCCGCCGATTGAGCCGGTGTCGGCAATAACCGGGCGGAAGTCCAAGCCCAGGCGCGTAAATATCTGCGTGTAGGCGGCGTGCATTGTCTCGTAGGTCGCCTGCAGTGACTCCTGGTCATTATGAAAGGAGTAGGCATCCTTCATAATAAATTCGCGTGAGCGCATAACGCCGAAGCGGGGCCGAATCTCATCGCGGAATTTGGTTTGTACCTGATAGAAATTGGCGGGCAGTTGTTTGTAGCTGCGAATTTCGTTGCGGATCAGGTCAGTAATTACTTCCTCGTGGGTGGGGCCGAGGCAAAATTCGCGTTGGTGACGGTCATTAATACGCAGCAGTTCCGCGCCGTACTGTTCCCAGCGACCAGACTCCTCCCAGAGTTCGGCGGGCTGCACCACGGGCATTAGCACCTCTTGCGCGCCTGCATTGTCCATTTCTTCGCGAATAATACGCTCGACCTTGCGCAATACACGCAGGCCCAACGGCAGCCAGGTATAGAGGCCGGTCGCCAGCTTGCGTATCATGCCGGCCCGCAGCATTAGCTGGTGGCTAATAACCTCGGCATCGGCAGGGGTTTCCTTTACAGTGGCAATAAGTGTTTGGCTAGCGCGCATGGTGGGTATCTGGCCTTAAAGCTGCGAATGAAGTCGCCGCATTTTACGATTGATAGCCAGCCCGGTACAGGGTGGGCCGCGTTTAATGGAGAAAGTAGATGTTTGAATTGCACCCACAACTGGCTGCCGACTGCGCTGTCGTCGGCGATTTACCGCTCTGTCGTGTGCTGTTATTGAATGATAGCCAGTATCCGTGGCTGATTCTTGTGCCACGTCAGGCGGGCTTGAGAGAGCTTTTTGAACTCTCTGCCGAGCAGCGCACTCAGTACTGCCGTGAGTCCGACCTGGCTGCCGCCATTCTGACGCGTCAATTTAATGCCGAGAAATTGAATATTGCCGCCCTCGGCAATATGGTGCCGCAGCTGCACATTCATCATATCGCCCGCTTTACAGGCGACCCTTGTTGGCCCAAACCGGTATGGGGGCAGCTGCCGCCGCAGGCGTACAGCGAGGCCGCGCTTGCCCAGCGTCTGGGTGAACTGCGTCAGGCTTTTGCCGCAGACCCTGAGTTTTCAGCGGCCTAATCGTTGCAATGGCAGCACGCTACGACGTCATAGTGGTAGGCGCAGGCATTGTCGGCGCGGCGAGTGCCTGGCAGATTCTTCGTCAGTGGCCAGCGTGTCGCTTGTTGATCATAGAAAAAGAATCTGCGCCGGCTCAGCATCAGTCCAGTCATAACAGTGGTGTGGTGCACGCCGGCGTCTATTACCCGGCGGGAAGCCTCAAGGCGCGCATGTGCCGAGAGGGCTTGCGGCAAACGCGGGATTTTTGTCAGCGTCACGCGCTGCCGTTTCGCCAGTGTGGCAAGTGGATTGTCGCCGTGACGCCTCAGCAAGTGCCGGGCCTTAAAGCGCTCGAAGCGCGGGCCAGGCAAAATGGTCTTGCGCCCACGTGGTTGAGTGAGGGCGAGCTGCGCGAGCGCCAGCCAATGCTCGCCGGCGTGGCGGCGCTGTCGGTGAAGGAGTCGGCCATTGTTGATTACGCCGCTATTTGTCGCCAGTTACTTCACGACGTGCAGCACGCAGGGGGAGAGCTGCGCTGCGCCTTGCCGGTGGACCGTATTGATGAGCGCACATCGGAGATCGTCGTGGGCAGCGGCGAGCAGACGTTTCACGCGCGACAGCTGCTTTGCTGTGCGGGATTAATGTCGGACCGCTTGGCGCGACTGCAGGGCATCGATTGTGATTTTCGCATTATTCCCTTTCGTGGCGAATTCTATCGTTTGGCGCCGCGCTGCGATGATTGGGTGCCCCACTTGGTTTATCCGGTGCCCGACCCCACGCTGCCTTTTTTGGGTGTGCACCTAACACCCAGGGTAGGTGGTGGCGTGCTGGCGGGCCCCAATGCGATACTCGCACTGGCGAGAGAGGGCTATCGCCGCCGGGATATCGATGCTGCCTCACTGCGAGAAATGGCATCGTTTACGGGGTTTTGGCGCCTGTTGGCTAGTCACCCGCGCGCCGGTCTGCGCGAGCTGCATAATGCGTATTCGGCGCGCCATTACCTCAAAGGGCTGCAGCAATACTGTCCGGCGATTGAGTTACATGACCTGCTGCCTGCCCCTGCCGGGGTCAGGGCTCAAGCGGTTAGTCGACGCGGTGAGCTGCTCAATGACTTCCACTTTTTGCAGAGTGCTCGCAGTATTCATGTGGGCAATGCGCCGTCGCCCGCAGCGACGTCGGCCCTGCCAATCGGGGAGCATATCGCCGCCCAGGTGTTGGCTCGTCGATAAATTCCACGCAAAAAATAGGGGTTTTTGTGCGGATGTCGTATTTAAGCCTTGTTTTGCCGAGGCCAATCGACTATTAGTAGTGCGAGGCACGGCCTCGTTGCTGCGTGCAGGCTTCTTTGCGAAGCCCCGGGCAGCGGCGAAGCGGTATCGGCTCAGTGCCAACTTTTACCGAGCAATAATAAACTTTCCCTGAACAGGACTGATCCCTATGGCGACACGTAAAACTGCTCCGAAAAAGGCCGCTGCCAAAGCAAAACCGGCGGCGAAGGCTGCCCCCAAGCGCAAAATGACGGCACTCAGTGAGAAGATGACCAAAACCCAGATTCTCAACGAGATTGCCACCAACACCGAACTTAGCCGCAAGCAAGTGGCCAGCGTGCTGGAAGAGCTCGAAGTGCTGATCGAACGCAGCATTAAAAAGCGCTCGTTGGGCGAATTTACCATTCCAGGCCTGATGAAAATTACCACCGTGAAAAAGCCTGCCACCAAGGCGCGCAAGGGTATCAACCCCTTTACCGGTGAAGAGACCACGTTTAAAGCCAAGCCCGCTAGTGTGGCGGTAAAAGTACGCCCACTGAAAAAGCTCAAGGACTTCGCCTCCTAAGCCCAGGCGTCAAAAGCCGCGCCGATACGTGCGATTCCGTCGTATCGGTGCGGCTTTTTTGTAGGTTTTTAACCCTTCTGCACTGATCGACATATTCCCGCTGTACTGCGTTTATCGCCGGCACTGCTTTGCGTTATAATCCCGCTCCTTTTTCTACCTGTGGTTGTGCCCGACGGTTTTTCCAGAAGGTCACGTTTTCATGATTTGTATTGGAGGGGATTCCAGTGCCCATTTATGAATATCAGTGTCAGGCCTGTCAGCACGAGCTGGAAGCCTTGCAAAAAATGAGTGATCCGGCGCTAGTTGAGTGTCCGCAGTGCCATGCCGACAAGCTGGTCAAGAAAATATCAGCGGCCGGTTTTCGCCTAAAAGGCAGTGGTTGGTATGAAACCGATTTCAAATCGGGTGGAAAGAAGAAAAATCTAGCTGGCGACGGCGGAGCCTCGTCGGGATCAGATAGCTAATTCAGGGGCCGCTAATTGCGGCCCATTTATGACTTTACAGAAGCAGGAAAGAATCAATGCGCAGCCATTTTTGCGGGAGCCTCGGAAGCGAGCACATCGATCAGGACGTCACGATCTGCGGTTGGGTGGATCGTCGCCGCGACCACGGTGGGGTTATCTTTCTGGATATGCGCGACCGTGAGGGCATAGTCCAGGTCGTGTTTGACCCCGATACCGAAGAGCATTTTGCTACCGCAGACCGGGTGCGCAGTGAGTACGTGCTAAAAATTCGCGGCCGTGTACGTGCTCGCGATGCAGCCACCGTTAACCCCAATATGAAGACCGGCGAGATCGAAGTGCTGGGTAAAGAGATCGAGATTCTCAACGAATCCGAGACGCCGCCATTTCAGCTCGACGATCACACCGAAGTTGGCGAAGATGTTCGCCTGCGCTACCGCTACCTTGACCTGCGTCGCCCGCAGATCGCCGATAAATTGCGTTTGCGCGCCAAGGTGACCTCGGTATTGCGTCGCTACATGGACGAGCAGGGCTTCTTGGATATTGAAACGCCCATCCTGACCCGTGCGACTCCCGAGGGTGCGCGAGACTACCTGGTACCCAGCCGTACCCACGGCGGTAAATTCTTCGCGCTGCCTCAATCACCTCAGTTGTTTAAGCAGCTGCTGATGGTGTCCGGCTTCGACCGCTACTACCAGATTGCCAAGTGCTTCCGCGACGAAGACCTGCGCGCCGATCGCCAGCCTGAATTTACCCAGATCGATATCGAAACCTCCTTTATGGACGACAAGCAGATTATGGCTGTCGCCGAAGGCATGATTCGCGATCTGTTTAAGGAAGTGCTGGACCTGGATCTGGGCGACTTCCCGCACATGCCTTACGCCGAGGCAATGAACCGCTACGGTAGCGACAAGCCAGACCTGCGTATCCCGCTGGAGCTGGTTGACGTTGGCGATTTGATGGCCGAAGTCGAGTTCAAAGTATTCTCTGGCCCGGCAACCAACCCCAAAGGCCGCGTTGCTGCTCTGAAAGTGCCCGGCGGCAACGATAAGCTGAGCCGTAAACAAATTGATGAATACACCAAGTTTGTTGGTATCTACGGCGCGAAGGGCTTGGCGTATATCAAGGTCAACGACAAGTCCGACCTGGAAGGCGGCTTGCAGTCACCTATTGTTAAATTCCTCCCCGAGCCAGTGCGCGCGGCAATTTTGGAGCGTGTCGCTGCAGAAAATGGCGACTTGATCTTCTTCGGCGCCGACAGCGCCAAAGTCGTCAACGAAGCCCTGGGCGCATTGCGTTGCAAGCTGGGTGAAGACCTCGACCTCTACACCGCCGAGTGGGCGCCGCTGTGGGTGGTTGACTTCCCCATGTTCGAAGAAGATGACAAGGGCGGTTGGACCAGTCTCCACCACCCGTTCACCGCGCCTTCGTGCAGCCCGCAAGAGCTGGAAAATGCGCCCGGCGACGCCCTGTCTATTGCCTATGACATGGTGCTCAACGGCACCGAACTGGGCGGCGGCTCGGTCCGTATTCACCGCTCAGACATGCAGGAAGCGGTATTCCGCGTACTGGGCATTAGCGACGAAGAAGCCAGCGAAAAATTTGGCTTCCTGCTCGACGCGCTGAAATACGGTGCGCCCCCGCACGGTGGTTTGGCCTTCGGTCTGGACCGCTTGGTAATGCTGATGAGCGACGCGAAGTCGATTCGCGACGTGATCGCCTTCCCTAAAACGCAAACAGCGGCCTGTGTGATGACCGACGCGCCCGGCGTGGTAGAAACCCGTCAACTCAGCGAGTTGAGCATTCGTCTGCGTAAAAACGAAGAGTAAGTAACACGGCGGCAGGGTAGGGCCGCCGAGTGAGGGAGCTATGGCGGGTCACAGCAAATGGGCCAATATCAAACACCGCAAAGCGGCGCAGGACGCCAAACGCGGCAAGGTATTTACCAAGCTGATTCGCGAGTTAGTGGTTGCCGCCCGCGCGGGCGGCCCGCAGCCTGAAGACAATCCTCGACTGCGCGCAGCGGTCGACAAGGCGCTTGGCGCCAATATGAAGCGCGACACCATCGACAAAGCCATTGCGCGCGGCGCCGGCAATGCCGAGGGTGACAACTACGACGAAGTCACCTACGAAGGCTACGGCGTTGGTGGTGTTGCCGTGCTGGTGGAGTGCATGACTGACAACCGCAATCGCACGGTTGCGGATGTGCGCCATGCGTTTAGTAAGCGCGGTGGCAACCTCGGCACCGACGGCTCGGTCGCCTATTTGTTTAATCGCCTGGGGCAGATTCTCTACCCGCCCGGCGTTAATGAAGAACGGGTGATGGAGGTGGCGCTGGAGGCCGGTGCCGACGACGTGATTGATCATGACGATGGCAGCGTCGAAGTGCTTACCCCCTGGGAAGAGTTTCTGGCGGTAAAAGACGCGATGCAGGCGGCGGGTTTAGAGCACGAGTCGGCCGATGTCATCATGCAGCCTTCCACCTCCGTGACCTTGGACAGAGCCGGCGCTGAGAAGGTAATGGGCTTGGTGGACATGCTCGAAGACCTCGACGATGTGCAAAATGTCTATACCAATGCCGACATCCCCGATGCCGTGCTTGCCGAGCTGGAGTAGGCAAGTGTGATTGTCATTTCGCTGTGTGATCTGTGCATAATAGGCGCAGTTTCGAACAGTGATACGCTATGACAATTATTCTTGGCATCGACCCCGGTTCGCAGAAAACGGGCTTTGGTCTGATCTCGATTGAAGGCCGTCGTCACCGCTATGTCAGCAGTGGTGTCATTCGCTTGCCACAGGGCGCACTGCCCGAGCGTCTTAAAATTATCTACCGCAGCCTGTCGACCATTATCGACGAGTACCGTCCCGATGAAGCCGCGGTGGAAGAGGTGTTTATGTCCAAAAGTGCGGGCTCGGCACTTAAACTGGGGCAAGCGCGCGGCGCCGCGGTGGTGGCCTGCGTGTCTGAAGATATCCCGGTTGCCGAATACACCGCGCGACAGATAAAAAAAGCAGTGGTGGGCACTGGCGCTGCGAATAAAGATCAGATCCAGCATATGGTGCAGGTCTTGCTCAAACTGCCGGCAGCGCCCCAGGAAGATGCCGCTGACGCCTTGGCCGCAGCCATTTGCCACGCCCATGCCCGCGAAGGCTTACACAGTATGTCAGAACCCCTTGCCGCGGCGCGCCTGCGTCGCGGTCGACTTAGCGCTAAGGTAAATTCATGATTGCTCGTTTGCGCGGTGTCCTGCTGGAAAAGCAGGCTCCGGAAATTGTGGTGGATATCAACGGCCTCGGTTACGAAGTGCTGGTGCCGATGACCACCCTGTATAACCTGCCGCCGCTGGGCGAAGAGGTGTCGCTCTACACTCAGTTTATTGTCCGCGAGGACGCCCAGTTACTCTTCGGTTTTAGTGACACCCGCTCGCGGCAGTTATTTCGCGACCTGATCAAAGTGAACGGCGTCGGCCCCAAGCTTGCCTTGACGGTGATGTCGGGCATCGACAGCGACGATTTTGTGCGCTGTGTGCAAGAGGGCGACACCGCATCGCTGGTCCGGCTGCCCGGCGTGGGCAAGAAGACCGCAGAGCGGCTGATTATGGAAATGAAAGACCGCCTGGAAAGCTGGGCACCGGCTGCGGCGGCGTCGCCCGCGGTGGCTGCGCAGCCCTCGGCGTCGGCGGTGTTGGCCGAGGCTGAAGCCGCTCTGGTAGCCTTGGGATACAAACCTCAGGAGGCCAGCAAGGCGATAAGCGCGCTGGATACTGAAGGGCAAACGAGCGAAGCGCTGATTCGCGCCGCATTGAAGAATATGGTCAGCTAATCACGCTGGAAAACACTATGATAGAAGTCGATCGCCTGATTGCCCCCGAGCCCGCCGAAAGTGCCGAGGAGCGCTTTGACCGCGCCATTCGCCCGAAAAGTCTCGAGGACTATATCGGCCAGCAAGCGGTTCGCGAGCAGATGGATATCTTCGTTAATGCCGCGCGCCGCCGCAGCGAGCCCCTTGATCACACCCTTATCTTTGGCCCGCCCGGGCTGGGTAAAACCACCTTGGCCAATATTTTGGCCAATGAAATGGGCGTGTCGCTGCGCACTACCTCCGGCCCGGTGCTGGAAAAGGCCGGCGACCTCGCGGCGCTGATGACCAACCTCGATGAAGGCGATGTGTTGTTCATCGACGAGATCCACCGCCTCAGCCCCCATATAGAAGAAATTCTCTATCCGGCGATGGAGGACTACCAGCTCGATATTATGATCGGTGAAGGCCCCGCGGCGCGATCGATCAAGCTCGACCTGCCGCCCTTTACGCTGGTGGGCGCAACGACCCGTGCGGGACTGCTGACGTCACCGCTGCGCGATCGCTTTGGCATTGTTCAACGCCTGGAGTTTTACGGCGTCAACGACCTGTCGACCATTGTTAGCCGCTCGGCAGCGATTCTCGGCATGACCATCGACGACGACGGCGCCAAAGAGATCGCCATGCGCTCGCGCGGCACACCGCGTATTGCCAATCGCCTGTTGCGGCGTGTTCGCGACTACGCGGAGGTCAAAGCCGATGGCAATGTCAGTGCCGACGTGGCCGATGCAGCGCTGAATATGCTCAATGTCGACAATCGCGGCTTCGACCATCTGGACCGCCGCCTGCTGCTGGCCATGATCGAAAAATTTGACGGCGGCCCCGTGGGCATTGAAAGCCTGGCTGCGGCGATCAGTGAGGAGCGCGGCACCATCGAGGATGTGCTCGAGCCCTACTTGATACAGCAGGGCTACATCATGCGCACACCGCGTGGTCGCGTGGTCACTAACCATGCTTATCAGCATTTTGGATTGAGCCGGCCAGACGAGGCCGACCAATGAGCGCGGAATTCTCGCTGCCGCTGAGGGTCTACATCGAAGACACCGACGCCGGTGGCATTGTCTACTATGTCAACTATCTGAAGTACATGGAGCGGGCGCGAACCGAATATATGCGCGAGCGCGGCTTTGCGAAAGCCGCCATGGCCGATGATGGTTTGCTCATGGTGGTTCGCGATGTGCAGGCGCGTTACCACGCCTCGGCGAAGCTGGATGATGTGCTGCGCGTCACGGCAGAGATAAAATCTCTGCGCCCGACGGCACTAATGTTTGAACAGCATGTCTATCGCGACCAAGAGTTACTGTGCGAGGCAAGCATACAGATTGCTTGTGTCGACCCGCTAGTCGGGCGGGCAAGGCGATTGCCAAAGACTATTTATCAGGTATTGGCTGCCGAGGCCGAAACCGCTCAGTAACAAAAATTCGATTCAGAGGGGAGCTGCTGTGGAGCAAGACCTGTCCATTATTACGCTGATTAGTCAGGCCAGCCTGTTTGTGCAGGCGATCATGGCTATTTTGGTGCTGGCATCGCTGCTGTCGTGGTATGCAATTGCCCAGCGGGTGATGTATTTCTCCATGGCCGAGCGGGAAATGAAGCGCTTTGAGGCGCAGTTTTGGTCGGGGGGCGATTTGAACACCCTCTATCAAGAAGGCAGCAACAAGCAGGGCTTGGCAGTGGGCATGGAAAGCATCTTCCGCGCCGGCTTCAAAGAGTTCAGCCGTATGGCCCAGCGCAATATCGACTCCGACGCCGTGATGGAAGGCTGTCAGCGGGCGATGCGCGTTGCCATTTCGCGCGAAGAAGAACACATGGAAAAGAGCTTGCCCTTCCTGGCTACGGTCGGCTCCACCAGCCCATACATCGGCCTGCTTGGTACGGTGTGGGGCATCATGGGGTCTTTTCACGGTCTGGCGCAGGTGCAGCAAGCCACACTGGCGACGGTAGCGCCGGGTATTTCTGAGGCGCTAGTGGCAACGGCAATGGGATTGATCGCCGCGATTCCAGCGGTGATGTCCTACAACCGTTTCTCCGCCAAGCTGGATTCGTATATGGGCAAATATGAAACCTTTGCCGACGAATTCTCCAGCCTGCTGCACCGCCAGGTTCACGTGCGCTAAGGGGCACAGACATGAGTCGTCGCAATAAACGCAAAGCCATGTCGGACATTAACGTCGTCCCCTATATCGACGTAATGCTGGTGCTGCTGATCGTCTTTATGGTGACCGCGCCGATGTTGGTTCAAGGGGTGCAGGTTGACTTACCCGAGGCCTCGACCGAGCCGGTACCACCCACCGATGATGACCCGATCATCGTCTCGGTGGATAAGAACGGCCGCTACTATGTGAGCCTTGGCGACCCGGACAAACAGGGCGAGCCGGTGCCGCTGGCCGAGATCGGTGAAAAGCTCAGTAAAATCCTGCGCAACAAACCGAAAACGCCGGTGATGGTACGCGGCGACAACGCCGTGGAGTACGGCGCGGTGGTGGCGGCGATGGCCGTATTGCAGGGCGCTGGCGCGCCATCGGTAGGTTTGATTACCGAAGAACCGCCGGCGGCGGGGCGCAAGTAAACATGCAGGGCTTCCGTTTAATTCCGGCAATGGTCACACTTTTGCTGCACGGCCTGGTGGCTGCCGTGTTGCTTATTGGCCTGCCCGGTATTAGCGACAGCCAGGAGCTTAAGCCAAAGCCGGTGGTGATTCAGGCGAAGCTGGTTATCGACAAAGTCCCGCCCAGTCGCGCTAAACCCGCGCCGCCAGCCAAGCCCAAGCCCGCGCCTAAACCAAAGCCGGTGGTGAAGCCTAAACCGGAAGTAAAGCCCAAGCCTGCGCCTAAGCCTAAACCCAAGCCGAAGCCTGCTCCCAAGCCCAAGGGGCCAACAGCGGAAGAAATTCGCCAGAAAAAAGCGGCTGAGAAAGCGGCGGAAGAAGCCAAACAGCGCGCGCTGCAGGAGCAGATTCGCAAACAGCAACAAGAGGAATTGGCGGCGGCGCTGGCCTCTGAGGATGCCGCGTTGGAGGAAGCCGAGCTGGTTAGCAGTTACGAGGACCTCATCGCCCAGCTGGTGGTGAACAACTGGTCGCGCCCGCCCAGCGCCCGCAACGGTATGTCAGTGACGGTTGCCATTCGCACATTGCCAACAGGGGAAATTATTAGCGCCTCAGTAGTCAAAGGCAGCGGCAACGAGGCTTTTGATCAATCTGCCTTACGCGCTGTCAAAGGTCTGGGAGAAATCGCTGAGCTGGGTGAGCTCGCCCAGCAAAATCGCGCTGCCTACGAGCGGAAATTCCGTCATTTCCAATTTAAATTTGAGCCAACTGATTTGAGACGATAATGCGAAAACCGCTAATAATAACGCTGTTCCTACTGCTGTGGACGCTGCCGAGCGTCGCTGACCTCACCATTGAAATTAATGAGGGCAAAGACGACCCCGTGCCCATCGCCGTTGTGCCATTTGGTTGGAAGGCTGGCGTGACCCTGCGCGAGGATGTGGCATCCATTGTTGAGCGCGACCTGCACCGCAGCGGTCTGTTCGAGCCATTGAGTCGCGCCGACATGCTCAGTCGCCCCGCTAATGCCAACGAAGTCTACTACCGCGACTGGAAAAGCCTCGGTGTTGACTATGTGGTGGTCGGCGAACTGAGTTTTGGCCGCGACAACAACCTGGTCGCCCGCTACGAGCTGCTTGATGTTAATACCCAGCGCAGCATCCTGCAGGGGGAAGAGTCGCAGAGTTTTGACAAAGTGCGCTTTCTCGCTCACACCATTAGCGACCGCATATACGAAAAGTTAACCAATGTTCGCGGGGCTTTCCGTACTCAGCTGTTATATGTGTCGGCGGTACGTGAAGGGGACAACCGCTTTCGCTACCGTTTGCTGAAAAGCGATATCGACGGTGTGGGTGAGGAGGTGTTGGCCGACAGCATGGAGCCAATTTTGGCGCCGACATGGTCACCCGATGGCAAGAATATTGCCTATGTTTCATTCAGAACGACGCGTCCTGCGATATATTTACATAATTTGCAGACCGGCCAACGGAAACAATTAACGAATTTCCGCGGTCTCAATGGTGCTCCGGCATTTTCGCCGGACGGAAAACAATTGGCCATGGTGTTATCTAAAGATGGTAGCCCTGATATATACGTGATGGATCTGGCAAGCCAGAGCCTGAAAAAGGTGACCAATCACTTTGCCATCGACACTGAGCCCGCTTGGGCACCGGATGGAAAGTCGATCTATTTTACGTCGGACCGAGGCGGCAAACCGCAAATTTACCGAGTAGAATTGGCGTCAGGAAGTGTCGAACGTGTCACCTTTGAAGGTGACTACAATGCCCGCGCCAGAATATTGGGCGACGGCTTGGGACTGGTTATGGTACACAGGGTGCAGGGCAGGTTTCATATTGCCGTGCAGGACTTCAAGCGCAACCGAGTGGAAATACTAACCTCCACCGACTTGGATGAATCGCCCAGTGTCGCTCCCAATGGCAGTATGTTGTTGTATTCTACAACGTACAACGGCAAAGGGGTGTTGGCAGCAGTATCTGTGGATGGCGGTGTGCGTTACCGCTTGCCATCCCGGTTTGGAGATGTGCGTGAGCCGGCGTGGTCGCCTTTTCTGTATGAGTAGTGGCCGGATAAAATCCTGCAGATAAATGGTTTATCTGCAACTGAAAGTAAACTTTGCAAGTGGGGAAATACAATGAAATACCAATCTAAGTTGTTCCTGGGTGTTGCCTTAGCCGGTGCTTTGCTCACAGGTTGTGCGTCAAACGATACTGACAGCAGCGGCCAAACCAGCGATATGAACACCTACTCTGAGCCAACGCAGAGCATGGAATCTGATGTGTCGGCATACGAAGCGCAAGAGCCAGAAGTGGTTCTGGAAAACATCTTCTACTTCGAGTTCGACCAAGCCACGCTGACTGCTGAAGCGCGCCGCAACCTGGACGCACAGATTGCCCGTCTGCAAAAAACCACTGGCCCTATTCGCCTGGAAGGTCACGCTGACGAGCGCGGTACTCGCGAGTACAATATGGCCCTGGGTGAGCGTCGTGCCAACTCCGTTGCCGACTACATGGCAATCAACGGCATTGCTCGCTACCGTATTGAAACCGTAAGCTACGGTGAAGAGCGTCCTATCGCTTTCGGTCAATCTGAGTCTGCGTACTCTAAAAACCGTCGCGTAGAACTTAAGTAATAGAAATAAGGCAAGCTGATGCAACTGAAAAAAACCGTGATGATCGCCCTGCTGGCGTCTGGCCCTTCGGTATGGGCTCAGGCTCCGGTGGAGGATATCAATGACCCAAACCGGCGCAACAATGCCGGGGCGGGCCTGGAAGCGGGCATCTACCAGCAGCTTCAGCAGCTCCAGCAAGAGATTATGGCGCTGCGTGGAACGGTAGAAGAGCAGGGGCATCAGCTTCGTCAATTGAAGCAACAAAGCCTGGACCGTTATATCGATATGGATCGACGGCTCAGCAGTGTGGCGGGGAGCGCGGCGGCAGCTGCACCCGCTGCTACTGACGCGCTTCCTCCCGCTGCGGCGCCTGCGACAAGCACTGCATCGGCAGATCAACAAAGCACTGAGGCACCTGCTCCGGCAAGCACCGATAATGGCCTTACCGGCAAACCCTCGGTCGACTATGCACAGGCATACAGCCTGGTGAAGGCGCGCCAATACACCGACGCCATTTCCGCCTTCGAAGCCTACGTAAAAGCCTATCCCTCCGAGCGCTACACGCCCAATGCCTGGTACTGGCTGGGAGAGCTCTATGTGGCGATTTCACCACAAAACCTGGAGGCCTCGTCTGCCGCTTTCCAAAAGCTGTTAGCCGACTACCCCGAAAACGGCAAAGTACCCGCCGCCATGTACAAGCTGGCAACGGTCTACTTCCTGCAGGATGACAAAGACAAAGCGCGTGAAATGCTCACCCATGTTATCGACCGCTACGGCAACACCGGTAATTCGGCGGTGATAAAAGCCCGCGAATTCCTGCGCAAGAATTACTAACAGCCAAGAGTTGCTAATAGCCAATAGTGACTCATAAAGAGCCACCGCGTTCGCTGCGCGTTGCCCTCGGGCGGCTCAGCTCTTAAAATAGCGCCCTTTGGGTTTACCAGCCCGTCTAACGGCCAGGCCGTTTCACCCGGAGCGGCACAAGCATGAGCGCCAGTCTGCGAATTACCGAAATTTTCTATTCTTTACAGGGCGAGTCCAGAACCATTGGTCTGCCCACTGTCTTTGTGCGCCTAACCGGTTGCCCGCTGCGCTGCACCTACTGCGATACCGAATACGCCTTTCACGGCGGTGAACGTCGCAGCATCGACGACATTCTTGCGCAGGTTGCCAGTTATTCGCCGCGGTATATCTGCGTAACAGGGGGCGAGCCGCTTGCCCAGCCGGAGTGCTTAACCTTATTGCGGGCACTGTGCGATGCCGGTTACGAGGTGTCTCTGGAGACCAGCGGCGCCATGCCCGTTGCCGATGTTGACCCCCGCGTATCGAAAGTCGTGGATCTAAAAACCCCTGCCTCGGGCGAACAACACCGCAATTTGATGGAAAATCTCGACCACCTCGGCGCGAACGATCAGGTGAAGTTCGTTATTTGTGATCGCGACGACTACGACTGGGCGCGTTTCCAGGTCGATCAGCACCGGTTGCCGGAGCGCGTCGGCGAGGTGCTGTTTTCGCCGAGTTTTGAGCAGTTGCCGGCGCGCGACCTCGCCGACTGGATCATCGGCGACAACTTGCCGGTGCGTTTCCAGCTTCAGCTACACAAACTTTTATGGCAGGACGCCCCCGGACATTAAGCAATAGGCAGAGCAGTGACAAAGAAAGCAATTGTATTGGTATCAGGCGGTCTCGACAGTGCAACGGTGCTCGCTCAGGCCCGCGCCGATGGTTATGAATGCTATGCCCTGGCCTTTGACTACGGCCAGCGCCACCGCGCTGAACTGATTGCCGCCCGCCGCGTTGCCGATGCGCACGGCGCGAAAGAATTTAAGATTATCAAACTGGACCTGAGCAGCATTGGCGGCTCGGCGCTGACCGACGCCAGCATCGACGTACCCGATGCCGGTGGCGAAGGCATACCTATCACCTACGTGCCTGCGCGCAACACCGTGTTCTTATCCATCGCGTTGGGCTGGGCCGAGGTGATCGGCGCTAACAGCATCCACATTGGCGTGAATGCGGTGGACTATTCCGGCTACCCCGATTGTCGTCCCGCCTTTATCGACGCCTTCGAACACTTGGCGAATGTCGCCACAAAAGTGGGGGTAGAGGGGCAGGCCATGCATATCGCCACGCCGCTTATCGACCTCAGCAAGGCGCAGATCATTGGTTTGGGCACTGGCCTGGGCGTGGATTACAGCCTCACCGTATCCTGTTATCAGGCCGATGATGAAGGCTATGCCTGCGGTCGTTGCGACAGTTGTCACCTGCGCCGACAAGGCTTTATCGAGGCCGGTGTCAGCGATCCGACGCGCTATCGTTAATCGGGTAAAAAAAACAATTTTTTTATGCTTATGCTGTTGTTTTTGATCTCAAAATCCGTATTATAAGCGCCTCTTTCGGGGCCGTTAGCTCAGTGGTAGAGCAGTTGGCTTTTAACCAATTGGTC
>NZ_DBTD01000010.1:495037-649868 GCF_002306875.1 Spongiibacter sp. UBA1325 | reverse complement strand
GTTGGCTTTTAACCAATTGGTCGATGGTTCGAATCCATCACGGCCCACCATTTTTCCCCAAGAAGATCAAAGCGTTGCAATCGGGCAGCGCTTTTTTTTCGTCCTCAAAAAGTCGCTGTGACGGATCTGTGACAAATCTGTGACGGATCCGTGCCAAAAAAGCATTTTGGCACGCCCAAATTTTCAGTAAAAAAGACCAATTAGTTCGAGTTTGTCACGTCATTACGAACACGAACCAATAGGTCATTTACCTCGCAATCAAAATACTCACAAAGTCGATCTACGATATCTAACGATGGATTGTAGCCCCTGTTTTTACCAATCTTCGATAAGGTCACAGGGTGAATTCCAGTCGCTTCAGCAACATCTTTCATCGTCACAGAAGTCCCTTCGCGAAACTCCTTTTCAGAGAGCATTTCCTTTAGTCGCACTCTAATCATGATAATTAATTAGCCTTAAAACTAATAAATAACTTGACGGGCTAATTCACGATGCTATTATCGGCTTATGGATTAGCCAATATGCTAATTTGTGAACCCATATACATAGTCAGAGGGACTATACATGACTTATACGTACCTGACCACAGAAGCTCTTGCTGAGCGTATTCATTACGAACCCACCACAATCCGTAACTGCCTTAAGGATTCGGTTCTTTTCGAGGGTGTTCACTACATTCGTCCTTTTGGTGGTCGGAAGATCTTGTATCTCTGGGAGAACATTGAACGGGATATGTTGAGCTCTTCTGCTACTGATGAAATGGCAATTCCAATGGCAAGCGGAGAGCTGTGCCGTGGCTAAAGTTAGTGTCAGAAAAGAAACTGGCACTTTGCTCTTTGACTTCAACTATCTTGGGGTGAGATGTCGAGAGCAAACAGCACTTAAAGACACCAAAGCCAATCGCCGCCGAATGGAAAAAATGCTCGAGAAGATTGAGCAGGCGATTGTGCTGGGTACCTTTGAGTACGAAAAATTCTTTCCTGGAAGCTCGCGAGCTGCTGGCTTTAAGCGTGATGTTAGAAATCATTCTGGCTCTGTTCAAGATTCAGGTAGCCGGTCGCAGCTTGCCGCGCGATTGCCTGAAACCTTCATAAAAAATACACCTAAGTTTTCAGAGTTTGCCGAGGTTTGGTTTACCGAAAATGAAGCGGCATGGCGTGTAAATACCCAAAAGGCAGCACGTAGCCATCTCAATCGTCACCTGAGTTCGAAGTTTGGAAACCTCCAAGTTCATAGCATCCAAAAAAGCGACTTACTAGGTTTTCGAGCGGAGCTTTCTAAAGAAAAGACAGGGGAGGGTGAGCGTACCCTCACGGCGAAAACGGTCAATGAAATCATGGGTACCTTGCTGGCTATCCTCAAGGAAGCAGCGTTTCGCTATGAGTTTAAAAATCCTGGGGAAACGATCAAGCGCCTTAAGGTACAGAAAAACCACGTCGACCCCTTGTCTTTGGATGAAGTGACGCTTTTTCTGGAGTCCATCCGGCAGGATTACTACAACTACTTTCTTGTTCGCTTTTATACCGGGTTGCGTAGTGGAGAAATCCACGGGCTGAAGTGGGAGAACGTGGATTTCGGCCGGCGTGAGATTTTGGTTCGTGAGTCAATCACCAATGGGCGAACCGAATACACCAAAAATGATGGCTCCCAGCGTGAAATCCATATGTCTCAGCCGGTGTTGGATGCTTTGAGTCGGCAAAAAGCCGCAACAGGGGAGGTGAGTGCTTATGTCTTCTGTACTTCAAACGCAAAACCCCTTGATACCAAAAATGTAAACGCGCGCATCTGGAAGCCAACTTTGCGATTGCTTGGCTTAAAGGAAAGGCGCCTCTATCAGACGCGACATACGGCGGCAACGTTGTGGCTTGCTTCTGGCGAGGCTCCTGAGTGGATCGCTCGTCAAATGGGCCATACCAACACCCAAATGCTGTTTCAAACCTACTCTCGCTATATCCCGAATTTGACTCGTCAGGATGGATCGGCGTTTGAGCGCATGTTGTCTTCCCGACTTCCTACCGCGCCGAACTCACCGCGGCAGAATGGGCATCAAGACAACGAACTTCTCAGTGAAAAATCGATTAGCAACGAGAACAACAGCAATGATTGATTTTGAATTTCAAACCATTGAAGGCTCCCCATCGGCGAAGTGCCCTTTTTCACTTTGGGGGAAATGCGCCTCATGAATATGCAAATCCCTGAAGAGCTTTACTGTCACGCGGGTGACTGCACGCTCTTGTTGCCTTACTGGCATTCGGATCAGGCATTTTATCGTGTGCTTACTGCATGGGAAATTCCTGAAGAGGAAATCGACGCGTTTAAGCCTTTGGCAAACATTGTTGACGTCAAACACGCAATCCAGATGTCGCAGCTGCTTCTTGTCATGCAGAATTCCGTGAATACCTTGGAATGGTTGCACGCAAACAATCTCCACTTCAACAGTACGACTCCGTGGTCGCAAATCAAGATGGGGAACGCCGCTACCGTCTTCGAATATCTCATGGATCGTGTATTTGGCCCGTGGTCGCCCCATCTCAATGCCTTTCAGTTAATGAAAGGAGGCGACGATGCCTAAGGTACCTGCGCAGCGTAGCGATACCCGCCACTTTAACCCCAAGCACCGCCGCATCTTTGTTGATATGGACGATACGCTCTGTGACTTCGCCGGTCATTACCGTGCGGTGCAGGCGCAGCGCCCGGATCTCATGTATCCACAAAGTCTGCCGGGCTTCTTTATCGATCTGCCTCCCCTGCTAGGAGCGATTGAGGCTTTCCACCATCTGAGCCGATTGCCTAATACCGAGGTGTACATCCTTACGGCGCCCTCGGTGATGAACCCTCACAGCTACACCGAGAAGCGTCAATGGGTGGCCAGTCATTTGGGAATAGATGCGGCGTATCGGCTCATCATCTGTCCCAACAAAGGATTGATTCAGGGCGACTACCTGATTGACGACAGGCCTGCCGGCAAGGGGCAGGAACATTTCAATGGGGAGCTGGTGCTCTTCGGGTCACCGGAGTACCCCGACTGGAGCAGTGTGCTCTTTCATCGCGACTTTGGTCTTTTTTCAGAATAAACAACGAGGTGCTCACCATGGTTGAAATCAAACACTCCGTGATCGTTATGTTGGCTCGCGCCATTCATCTCCAACTGAAGACCGTGTATCCCGATGGGCTGGTCATGCGCGTCGGCACCGGTTGGGAGTTCGATAATCCGAAGGCCATTGATGCCTGGCTCCGTGCGTGTCACCCGCAGGAATCACCGGCTACCTGGTATACCCCCTTGGAATATCTGGTTGAGGTTGGGGTTGACCAAATGCTGAAGCAGGAGCTCGGGTCGTTGAGAATGTTCCTTCGAACGCAGTCCGAGCAGCTTTGGGAAGGCTCCTGCTATTCCTACCCAAAACCAGTGCCACACATGGCGCAGCTTGAACTCACGGCTGACCACGTCAAGTTAATGGCGCATGCCCATCTGGAAATGCTGGCGACGTACCAGCCTATTCATGAAGTCATTGACCACTGCTGGAAAATCCTGCCCGGTACCGGCGATGGAGTCCGCAAGCTCCGCAACTGGATTGTCAGTCAGCAGGCTTGCTATACCCACCATCCCTCTGAGCTGACCATGCCATTAGCCCATGATCTGCTCCGAGTGCTGTATCCCGACTTTCAGGCACACCGGTAATCACTAGAACATCACCCCTGACAACCCAATGAGGATGTGGATATGAAAACACGTGAACCCCTGCAACTTAACCTAAACCTGCTCTGCGATGTGATCGAAGAGTTTGCTGAGACACTCGGTGTATCACTGACGGGTAATGACCTGGTCTTTATCTTCGGTAGCGGAGAAGCACTGGATAACTGGGAGGCCTTAAACCAGTTCATCAACGAGCTGGACGGCCGCACTGTCGCCACGCGTGAACGCCTTCTGGCGCTGATGCGCAATCAGTTCAACACTATGCTGCATTGCATGCGTCTGGTGAATCTGAAGCAAACAAAGCCTTCCTTCAGCGAAGAAAGACCCTACGGCTGCTTGTCACCCGATGAGTGTAAAGCACTCGCCATGACGATGGTGTTTCTTGTGGAGTGGGAAATCCAACGCCAAAAGGTGCGCTATATCGGTCAGGCCGATGGCATGGCCATCCTGACCCATCTAGCCACCTGGGACAGAACCGTCGCTTACAACTACTGCCTGTCAAAGCTGCTCAGCTGTGAGCGCCGCTTCTATCAAACACCGTCTGAATTGTTCCCCACGCTGGTTAACCAGTTCTACCAGAAATCCATTGTGCCCTGGATGCTGCGCGGTGCAGTAGCGCAGTAGTCCAAAGATTCAATGCGTCGGCCTTTATCAACAACGATTCCATAAGGAATAAGGAGACTTCGGTGAAACAGACTTTTGTTTGGCGAAGCCACGTTTTATTTCGAAACCGGCATGGAGGGCATTGTGACGTGAGTATCACGGTGTCTGGAGATATGAGTGAGGCAGTCAGGTTTAAGGTGAGCCCTCGCCTTATTCGTAACAATGCTGGCCAGATATTGTCCGTTGTGTTGCGATTGGTCAAACGTGGCGATTGTGTGCGAATAGCCCGAAGTGGTCAGTCATACAGGGGTAAGTCCAGAACGATGGATCACAGCGTGAACTCAAAATTTCGGGACCAGTACGTCAGGCATTGGAATCACAGTACAAAGCGTCAGGTGCTATCAGCGATTTTGTGTTCTGCTCCCGGGCCGGGACAGCTCTGGACCCGATGAATGTAAATCGGCGGGTATGGAAACCCACTCTCAAACTTCTTGGCCTAAAAGACCGAAGGTTGTATCAGACCCGCCATACTGCTGCCACTTTGTGGTTGGCTTCCGGTGAATCGCCGGAATGGATCGCATATCAAATGGGGTATTCCAGCACGCAAATGTTGTTCACTGTCTATTCCCGCTACGTGCCTAACTTGACGCGCCGGGATGGGCCAGCCTTTGAAAACCTACTTCAACAACGCCTTGGAGGTACGCAGTGAAGCATCCCGTTGTTATAAGTTCAGAAGAGGTTGTCGTCACTGGTCGCCAATTTCGTCAATCCAGTCATCCTATCAACGATTCTCGCCGATTGGATCGCGCACAGTTTCGTGTGCTGGGTCGGTACGACAAATTGAATCGTGCGGGTCTTCCCTGTTCCCGGTTGGTTCTGGGTAATCTGGCAGGCACGGCCTCCGCAGTGATTGATCACGCTGCTGTTCTGCCCTGTCAGCGCAATATCGGGCACGGCGATATTGTGATGGTGAATGGTGAGTTACAGGACGTGGCGGATCGGTTGGTGGTTCAAATTGAAGACCTCTACCGGCCACGAATTGAACGAGTCCGGCCTACCGCGTTGCTTCCAAAAGAATGGGTTTTGCCAGCTTTTCTGCCGCAACTCAGAACGGTGATACGGCATTGGGTCGCTTTAGCTCATCCTGGCCTGCAACGGTTGATGACCGGGTTTTTAATGGATGCCAATAATGCCTTGGGATTTCTCAATGCTCCAGCCAGTCAGCGATTTCATCACCCATACCAAGGCGGGCTACTGGAACACACAGCCGATATGTTGCATCAGCTGGAGGTCAGCGCTTGGCATAACTGGCGACCCATCGAGCGGGAGATCGCTGTGTTTCTAGTTGTCCTTCATGACATCGGCAAGACCGTGACTCTAGTCGGGCAGGGGGCTTCTGAGAGAGGTACTCACCAGCCCCACGAATTGGCTGCATTGGAATTGCTGGCGTTGCCGCTGGCTCAGTTACAAATGACGGATTCCAGTATCGCTAATCAGATTCGTGGTTTCTTTAAGCCAAGGCATTGGTATCCCCGTAACTGTTGCAGGGTTTATCGGGCCGTGTCTGCTATTGACCGCTATAGTGCCAATTACGAGCTTCCTGAACGAGCGTGCTAATGAGTGAGGGTGAGCAATATCAGGATCGACAACTCCTAAATGCTTTGGCCGAAGGTCAAAGTGTAGTGGGGTAAAAGAGATATAAACCGTTATCAGGTTGATGAACATGGCCATTCCTAGCGGTATCGTCCCTGTTAAATACGCGAAGGAAGAAAGGCCAAACCCTGCAAGAGCTAGGGTGACGAGTGAGATTTGGGGCCAGGATATCGTCGGTACATGCATGACATTTGGGTAACGTGGGTCATGGACAACTTGGTTTAGAACGGCCCTAGCAGTAGGGTTGTTGGTAAACGACATATCGGGGGTCTCCTGCGCGCACTATTTGCGATAATTAATTATAGAAGTATGATTGTTTGCTAAAAGTACGCATGCGAACATGATGTGAATCAATAATTCGGTGTGTTTTCGCATAAATTCGTGGAGGTAAATCTGTTTGCTTTAGTATTTGATTGGGTATGTTTTTACTTTATTGAGGCTGCCTATAGCATTATTCGTATCAATACTGTTAACATATTAACTATTAATATTTTTACGTATTTTTGGGTGGAATAACTTATGGCTAAGGTTCCTGCTACTCGCGGTTTTGATGCGGCTCTCTCAAATGATTCCCAGATCTCCGAGGAAGACCTCAAATTACGATTGGGATTTGATATCCACGATTCCGCTCGTTTGCGGCGCACCGTGATTGATGAAATATTCAAGCCCCTCAAGGTGACCCGCTCGCAGGCATGGGCATTGGCCTATCTCTCTCGCCGGGATGGCTTGACCCAGTCCGATCTCGCCGACGATATGAGTATCGGTAAAGTTACCCTCAGTGGCTTGATAGACCGTCTAGAAGACGTTGACATGGTAGAGCGTCGCCCTGACCCCAACGATAGGCGGATAAACCGAATTTTTATCACAAAAGATGGTCGCCGAGTCATAAAGGAAATGCGAGTTTTAACGTTGTCAGCCAACAAGGAAATGTTGGAGGGGATCGACATTAACGAAGTGCTCTTAACGGTTAAGACGCTACGTAAGTTAAATGAAAATCTTATAAAAATGCGCGGAAAAATGTCAATTAAAGGCTAGCCGTTAGCACAGCACATTCGGCTCGCGCAGGCGAGCCCTCCATAAATAACAAAAATATGGAGTTCGTATGTTTTATCTTTCTCTTAATAGACAAGCCGAAGTACTGGATATCATGGCAAGGTCTGGTGCAGACAATCTTTGCTTGTTTTTATTCAATAGTTATTCGAAGAAGCAAGCGTTGAGTTTTCTTTGCCGCTATGGCATGAGCGAACGTGTCCATTCGAGCTATATAGAAAATTTATGGGCGTATGATCCGTTTCTTTCTGCAGTCGGTGGCTCGCAAGACTATCCGGCTCCGATGGTACTTGAACGTGCTCAATTGGAGGAAGACAGTGGGCGAGCCCAACCTTATTGGAAGTTTATCGATCAGGCCGGGTATCGCGATATTGTTGCCGCCAGCCATCCGTTTTCACCCGGCATGTATTTGGTCGGAGGCTTGATGGAGCAGCGGCAGAAGGCCAATCCTTCCGCGCTCAGTAGCGGGTCGGTGCTGGGTTCCTTGGAAATGCTGGTAAATGGCGTGGCAAGCGATTTTATGGAATCGCTGACGGCTGGTTTTTTTGAAAACAACAATAATGCATCCAATCAACTCTCCAATCTGCATCTTACTCCGCGAGAGATGGAAGTTGTTCAAGCCCTCCAGACCGGGCGTAGCAACAAGCAGATTGCCGCGGCTCTGACCTTATCGGAATTCGCCGTGGAAAAGCATTTCAAGCGACTGTTTAGAAAGTTTAAGGTGAATAATCGCACAGCGCTTTTGGCGAAACTTCAGTCCGTGGGGCTGTTGACCCGACACTGATTAGCTGAAATTGGTCTATTGTTCAAAAACACGGTTTTGTTAGCCTGCTAAAAGTTTCTCGGTATAAACGAGTCGAATTTTAAAGCAGGATAACAACACCATGATTTTTAGCGATACCACTGATATTCGTGGACTTGATCCGGTTCACGACAATCGTCACCAGCTCGGTGACGGCCCCTATGCGAGAGAGTCCCTAGCCTTTCTGTTTCAGATACCCGAAGACGGCATCGCAGGCATTGTTTACACCTGGGTTAGTGGCAGTGGGCTGGCCGGTAGCCTCGTAACCCTTTTTGGCCCTGGCATCGGGCCTGAACCCCTGCTCAAAAAATGCGATGGGATCCCGGTTCCGGCGGCAGCGGATTTCAATGACTGGCAAGTGGGCAATATGCATTTGCGCTTGGGTGAACCCTTGCAGACTGCCTATATTAGCTACAAAAGCGAGTTGTTTGACCTGGACTACAATTTTGTTGCTAGCCAGCCGATTTACCCCTATAGCTCGCATCGCGAGGGATGTCCGCAGTGGATCGCATCTGACCGCTTTGAACAGCAAGGGCGTGTCACCGGAAAAATTGCTTTTCAGGGAAGGGTGGTGAACCTAGATTGTGATGGTCAGCGTGATCATTCCTCGGGCACCCGTGATTGGGGAGTGAATCAGCACTGGAAGTGGGTTCACTCCAACGCAGGAAATGGCCTGTCCGTCCATTTTTGGAAACTTGAGTCATTGGGCCAGACCCTGATGCGTGGGTATGTCCAAAAGCAGGGGCATATTGCGCAGCTTGTCGATGTTGATATCGACCTTCAGATAAATGACGACCTCACTTCACGTGTTTTAAATGCCCGTATCGAGGATAGTGCAGGTCGAATAACGCTATTCCAGGGTGTGCCTTATACCACCTTTGAGCTCGGTCCAGATCCAATGATTACCTTGTTTGAATCGCCGATCACGGCACATATCGATGGTAAACCTGCGGTTGGCTGCTGTGAGGTGCTGTGGTCGAACAGCTTAATCGAATATGTGCGCAGTAAGGGGGAGTGCGGCCAATGAGCAGGAATAGTCATGCCGCCCACTACGAGGCTGGTAAAGATATTGAGCCATCCATTGTGCGCATGTTGCAGGGCGCCATTCAGCATCGGGAGTTGGGTGCTTACCAATGGGCTACTGAGGCGGAACTGCAACAGTCCTTAATGACATTTTTTAACTATAAGGGGCTGGCTTCTCCCCGGATCGAAAATCTCAAAAGGATGGGAGGCGGCGCGTCAAAGGAGCACTTTGTATTCGATTTACAAGTCGATGCCAGCACGCGCCAGAAATGTGTTTTACGACTGGACCCGCTTGAGAGCGCAGTAGTCTCCGATCGTCGTAAAGAGCAGCGGATAATGGAAATAATGGCCTCGGTGCTTCCAGTACCGCAGGTGCTTTGGTCTGACCCTGTCGGAGCAATTCTTGGACGGCCTGCTCTGATCACGAGCTCTGTGAGAGGCGTGACTAAACCATCTGATGGCGGCGGCAATGTATCTGGCCTTGGGTCCTTGTTACCTGATCACTATCGTGACGCTCTGTCTCCAAAGTTCATGGATTACCTAGTCAAGATGCACGCCGTTCCAGTGAGCTTTGCCCCGGACGGCATTTTTGATGTGCCATCGCAAGATGACTATCAGGCCGTCCGCTGGCAATTAAACTGGTGGCGAAGCGTCTGGCGAGACGACGCGATCGAAGGCTCGCCGATAATGGGCCTGGCAGAACGATGGATGGAAGAGAATCTTCCGAAGGCGAGAGAGTTGGTTGTTGTTCATGCCGACTTTCGTACAGGAAATTATCTGTTTGATGAAGACAGCTTTGAGATTTCCGCAATTCTTGATTGGGAATTAGCTCACATCGGCGATTATCATGAGGATCTGGCCTGGATCATTTGCCATAAAGGCGTCACAGCTCAAGGTGAAGTGATGGCCTCCGGGCTTATGAGCCCTGAGGCGTTATGTCGACAGTACAGCGAGTTAACTGGTCGTGTAATCGATCCTGAGGCGCTTATGTTTTATCGAATTCTCAGTGTGTATAAATGCGTTGCTATCTGTTTCGCCACATCGGTGCAAACGGCGCGTCGTGGGCACAGCCATCAGGATATATTGCTCAGTTGGTTGGCGTCAGCCGGGCATGCATTCTCTGCTGAATTGCTAGATCTTATGGAGGAGGTGTATTCATGAACCCATCTCAGGAGTTGAGGCTCCGAACACTAATTCGAACAGTATCGGAAACGATTATACCGGCTATCCGCGATGATGCGCCTCTTGCGATGGAGCAAGCTGGTTTGCTTGTCGCCCATTTAAATGTATTGCTGGAGCAGGGTAATCGAGAGCAGGAAGTAGATTTGTTTAATTCGGCGGCACTCAAGGCGCTAGCTGGGGAATTGCTGAATCTCTCGAGTGGTGAAATCGCCTTGGAACGTGAGCGCGAGGCACTGGCTTCCGCATTGGGTGGGGATTATGCAACGCTTTCTTTTGCTACCGAACGCCTTCTCGCATCGCCAGCAGGTAGTTTCGAATTTAAGCAACGTTCGATGCTCGAAGCGTTGAAGTACACTCGAAAGCAAAACCAACTTGGTCGTAGCTGGTTTCAGGGCACTGGCTTTGACAGTTCTCCGCAGAGCTTGTCGTCTGTCGAGTCTCTTTTAGCCGTCGGCAGCTAGAGTTTGTTTCTGGGCGCTATCCGAACAGTATTCTATCTATTCTCTGCACCCCCGCACATAAAAAAGGCGGCCCAATGGGCCGCCAAGCGAACGTAAGTATACCTGGGTGAGAGCTATACTTCCGGATTCTCAAGCAACAGGGCACTACCTTGACCACCTCCCACACAGGCTGAGGCGATACCGTACTTAATACCTCGGCGTTTCATTTCCTTCGCCAATGTTGTTGTGCAGCGTACGCCTGTTGCCGCTAGCGGGTGGCCGTAGGCCGTAGCGCCGCCATTCACGTTTAGTTTCTCGAGGCTGATATCAAGCTCTTTTGCTACGGCGAGGCATTGGGCTGAGAAGGCTTCGTTGATTTCGAACAGGCCGATATCGGCAATGCTTAAGCCATTACTATTTAGCATATCGAGAATGGCTGGCACCGGTCCGATGCCCATCACATGCGGGTCAACCGCCGCGGCGGCGGAGGAGCGAATCTTGGCCAGAGGTTTAATACCCCGGCGCTCGGCATAGGCCATGCTGCCCACAAATGCCGCTGCGGCGCCATCGACGATGCCGGAGCTGTTTCCGCCTGTCTGTACACCGTCTTTTTGGAAGGAGGGACGGAGCTTGGCCAGAGTTTCGCGGCTAGTGGGACGAACGTGCTCGTCGGTGTTGAAGCTTTCAACACCGCGGGGCAGCTTCAATCGTTTGGTTTTGAGCGTTTCGCACTCAAAGGTCTGATTGGTGAGGGTAATGATTTCATCACCCAGTACACCAGATTTCTGTGCCGCCAGCGCCCGCTCGAAGCTCAGGTAGGCAAATTCGTCGACTTCTTCCCTGCTCAGATTGTATTGCTTGGCAAGATTTTCGGCGGTGCAACCCATGGGGATGTCCGCTGCAGCGTCGTATAGCAGCTCCATCAGGTAGTCGCGGAAATCAACCTGGCCAAGCTTAAAGCCGTTTCGACTGGTAAAGCTGCATACTGGCATGCGAGACATGGATTCACTGCCGACGCAGGCCATCACTTCGGCCTTCTTCAATTGCCGATAGTCAGCGGCATGGGCAATTAACTCAAAGCCGGATCCGCACAGGCGTTGCAGCATTAATGCTGGAGCGTGTTTTGGCAGCCCGGCATACAGACCGATATGACGCGGCAAGTAGCCTGCATCGAAGTCCGATGGCGCCAGGTTGGCTGCGAACAGGCAGTCCACGTCCTCTGCCGCAACTTGTCCTTGGGTGAGCAGCGCTTTGAGTACAGCAATGCCTAGGTCTGTCGCGGACAGAGTGGATATCGTGCCGTTCAGTTCGCCAAAACCGGTACGACAGCCGTTATAAAGCCAGGCGTCGTCGTAGTTAGTAGCCATATTTTCTTTTCCTTTAGGTGGGTTTAACTTACTGCACGCCCCTGATTTTTGTCCCAATAAGGTGCACGTAAGTCTTTTTTGGAAACCTTACCAGCGCCAGTGCGGGGGAAGTCTTCCACGATCTCGATGGATTTCGGACATTTGTATGCTGCCAGTCGAGATTTGCAGAACTCGATGATTTCGGTGCTGTCGGGTTGGCATGCCGGGCGAGGGATAATAAAAGCCTTTACTTCTTCACCCCATTTTTCGCTGGGGACTCCGATCACTGCGGCCGCGGCTATCTCCGGATGGATGGAGAGGCAGTTTTCTACTTCGGTTGAATAAATATTTTCACCGCCAGAGACAATCATGTCCTTGGATCTATCAACAATATAGTAGTAGCCCTCTTCGTCGAAATATCCGACGTCTCCAGAACGATACCAGCCGTCTTCATAGACCTCGTTCCAAGCTTCCGGTTTTCTCCAGTAGGACTTTGCGATGGAGGGCAAGCGAATCAGCATCTCACCGGCTTCATTCGGCCCTAATGCTTGATTGTTGGAATCGATGATTTGTATTTCTATAAGGGGTAGGGGTTTGCCACAGGAGGTGAGCCGCTTTTCATTGTTGAGATCATGATCGTCGGGACGAAGCAAAGTAATTGCGCCGCCAGATTCGGTTGAACCATAAAATTGCATGAACCGGCAGGGGATTTTTTCCATACCGCGTTTGAGCACACCCATGGAAATAGGTGAGCCGGCATACATGATTTCTCTAATACTACTGAAGTCGGTTTTTTCTGTCTCGGGGTGATCCAATAGCATCTGAATCATTACTGGAGCCACACCGGCCAGTGTCGGCTTTTCGTTGTTGATTATGTCCAGTACTCCACCGGGCTCAAATTGTGGGGCGATGATGATGGTTGCACCGTTGTACATAGCCTGCATAGATAGCCCCAATCCCAAAAGGTGAAAGCTTGGAACACAGAATAAGTAGCGGTCTGCCGGGCCCCAAGTATAGGCAGGTTCGAGATGCTCGCACAGGCGCATATTCATTATGCTGCCGTGCGTCATCTCAACCCCTTTGGGAGCGCCAGTTGTGCCTGAGGTGTAAATCTGCCAAGCGGTACTGTCGAGGGCGCAGCATGCCTTTGGATCGTCGCTGCTTGCATCTGCAAACCACTTCCAGAGTGGGTTTTCAGCGTGAATTCCTGGTTGCAGGTCAACGGCCTGGATCGGCGAGTTCAGTTTCTTGGCGGCCTCTTCCCAAACCGCTTTAAAGCTGTCCTCGATCAAAACGATACTCGGCTCCGCATCCTTGACGATGGCGCTAACTTCTTCGGGGGCGAGGCGCCAGTTCATTGGAATAAAAACAGCATTAATTTTAGCGCAGGCGAAGATCGTCAAAAAATAGTCATGGGAATTGCCGGAGTAGTAAAGAACCCTGTCACCCGCCTTTATGCCTGATTCGGAAAGCTTATTGGCAAATTGGCTGGACATCCGATTGACGTCCTTCCAGCTTAGCGAGTGCTTGTTAAAGCGGGTGGCGGTCTGTTCACCGTAATGTTTTTCATTGTAGCGAACAATATCAGCGACGTTTTTAATTTCCGGGTAGGCCCACATGATCGACTCCTTTAGTATTATTTGTATTCAAATACGGCTTTCTTTTTATTTGCGACGGCTTGAACGGCACTCCATGTGTCCTGGGTTCGCGTACAGTCAGTTAGTGCCCTGGCTTCCATTTCCAGTTGAGTTTCGAGCGGAGTTTGAAAGGTCTCCAGGAACAGGTTTTTTAGTTTTCCAAAGGTATAGGTGGGCCCTGAAGCGAGCTCATTGGCTAATGCCGCTGATTTATCTTCCAGCTCTTCGGACGAATGAATTTCACTCACCAGCCCATAGTCCAGAGCCTGTTCCGCTGACCACATCTCATTTCGACTGAAAAAGCTAAAGGCACGGCGCAGGCCAACTCGCCGCGGAAGATAGTATGACGAGCCGCTGTCGCATGAAAATCCGATGCCGGCGAAGGCGGCATAGAACTTTGCATTTGGTCCGGCCAGAACAAAATCTGCTCCGGAGGCCAGCGCGACTGCTCCGCCCGCCACCAGTGCATCAGTTTTGAAAATCACTGGCGCATCCATACGTGCAAGGCGCGATATGCCCATATGCAGGGTAGATGTGGCAGCCTTAACAAAATGCGAAGAGGCCTCCTGGGTGCCCGTCGCCAGGGATTTAAGATCTCCGCCAACACTGAAATACTTGCCTTCAGCGTCGATGATTACCGCCCGCACATCGCGATTGTTGTCGCATTCAGTGGCGATCTTGTTGAAGTCGCTACAAAATGCGAGGTCGAACGGGTTTCCTCGTTCGCCCTGCGCGAGGGTAATGCGAGCGACATGGTTTTCTATGCTGAATTTAAATGCGGTCAGTTCCACGCTGGCTTCTCCTACTTATTTTGGGTTGGGGGCAGCTTAGCCGATGCTGCGCTCGGCTTTTTCTTTTTCGGCAGATGCCTTTATAGAATCCTTGATCGACTTCCAGTCATCGTCGCTTAGGTCGCAAAGACTGGCGAAGGTGCTGGGCGCTGCCAGGTGGTGGCCGCCGTCGATGGCGATGGTTTGTCCGGTGAGGTATTCGCAGCCATCAGCCTGCAGAAAAATCATCAGGTTGCGGAGTTCGTCCATTTTGCCGTAGCGCCGCATTGGAACGCTGGAGGAGTCGGTTGCGCCTGTGGATTTACCGGTGGGGTTTAGCTTGTCCCATGCACCTTCGGTGGGGAAGGGGCCGGGGGCGACAGCATTCACCCGGATGCCATATTGCCCCCACTCTACTGCTAGTGACTTTGTCATGGCGTCGATTGCCGTTTTCGACATTGCCGAAGGCACGACATAAGCCGAACCAGTGAAAACCCAAGTCACCAGGTTGCTTACGATGCTGCCGGTCATGCCCAGTTTTATCCAGCGCTTGCCAATGGCGAGCACGGTGTAAAAGGAGCCGTCCATTACCGTGGAACGAATGGCTTCGTAGCCTCTAGGGGAGAGATCCTTCGTGGGTGCAATAAAATTAGCTGCGGCGTTATTGATCAAGCCCGTTAATGGGCCTTCTGCAAAAATGGATTCGATCATTTCTTCGATTGAATCCGGCGAGCGAATATCGCAGACGCGGTAGTGAATTTTCCCTGGAGCGACTTCGTTAAGTTCTTCGCAGGTGGCTTTCAATACGCTTTCTCTTCTCCCGCAAATATAGACTTCGGCGCCAGATCGTAGAAAGCCTAGGCTGATTTCTTTCCCGAGGCCGGTTCCTGCGCCGGTTACTAGGATTCGCTTTGTTTCTAGAGTTGTCTTGTTAAACATAGTGAGCTACCTGCCGAAATTATTTGTCCGGTTCACGGTTTGTTGGATGAACTGGGGTTACCGTATGCTAAGCAATAATAGTACGCGTGCGAAATGAATTTGTAAATGTTGAAATGTAACCTATTTGTCCGCCGCTTCGGCAGTGAGAGGGCGCGCTGTCATTTTGGGGTGAAAACGTGTTGAGATTTGGGTGTTTGTTCAAATTTCCCCGCGGTTTTTCTAGGATGTGGCGGGTTTATGTCTGATTTTAATGCAAAAGGTAGTGTGCGTGAGCTGTTTGTTAGCTAGCGGTTTAGGCCAATTTTTCAGCCGGGGTTTGTTAGGGTGTATCTAGGGCTTGACAAATATAGTTCGCATGCTTAATTTAATGTCATCTAACTAAGGGCTTGGCCCGTTAAATAATGAAAAGAGGTCTAGTGTGTCATTATTTTCGTTTTTAAAGCCTTCTCCGAAGCGGGTTACGATTGAGCCTGCAGGAATAAGTTTTGACGTTAAGCCTGGTCAGTCAATTTTGGAAGCGGGTTTATCTCACGGCTACGCGATGCCGCACAGCTGTACAGTGGGAACCTGTGGCAGCTGCAAGTGTAAGCTGACCTCGGGGGGTAAGGTGCGTGAGTTGACGAATTTTGCCTATGTACTTGAGGCCGAGGAGCTTCAAGAAAACATGATACTGACCTGCCAATCAGCCTTGAAGTCAGATGTTACGATTAGTATTCCTAACTTTGAGCTCAAGCAGCTGCACCCTCCGGAAGACTATGATGGCGAGGTGGTTGTTACCGAAGACCTCACTCACGATGTTAAAAAGGTTACGCTGCGTCTTGATCGTCCAATGTGGTTTGATGCTGGTCAGTACGTCCAGCTTCATATCGATGAGGTGTTTGGAGGGCGTTCCTATTCCTACGCCCTGCCGCCATCGGAAGACGGCCTCCGGGAGATTGATTTCTTTATTCGTCATGTGCCCGGTGGGGAATTCACTGGCCTGCTGTTTGATGGAAAGCTAGATCAGGCAAAGATCAAGGTTCACGGCCCCTCTGGCAACTTTTGGTTGCGCGACGGGCGAGGTCCGATCATTTGTGTTGGCGGGGGTAGTGGTCTGGCGCCAATTATCAGCCTGCTTGAGCAGGCGGCTAAAACTCCCCACGGGCGCCCCTGTGTCATGTTTTTCGGCGCGCGTTCTCAGGCGGATCTTTATTGCCTGGATCGCATTGCCAAAATTGGAGAGGCCTGGGATGGTGCTTTCCAGTTTGTCCCCGTGCTTTCAGACGAGCCTGAAGACAGTGGCTGGACGGGGCTTCGCGGCTTTGTGAACACAGCGATCGAAGGCGCGGCAGGGCAATATCTGTCCGCCGATACCCAGGTATACCTCTGTGGGCCGCCACCTATGATCGACGCCGTTACGGACACTGTAGTACCTCTGGGGATAGACCCGAAAAACGTCCATGCCGACAAATTCCTTGATGCCAGTCACGGGATTTCCCGACAAGACTAAGCGCTAACTTTCCTGGCCCCGTCCCGAACATAGACAATAAGGATTAAAGTGATGAATAGCTTAAGCGATATCCAGCTGCCCTCGGGTAAAATGCTCATTGGTGAAGATTGGCTTGATTCGCTCAGTGGTGAAACTTTGCCCGTCGAAAATCCAGCTACCGGTGAGGTTTTTGCGCAGGTAGCCGCTGGTGGTGCCGAAGATATTGATCGCGCTGTGAAAGTGGCTAGAGCGGCCTTTGAATCTCCCGTTTGGGCAAAGATGCGTCCCATTGATCGCAGCCGTTTGCTGGAGCAGGTCGCACTCAAGCTTGAAGCCCATGCTGAAGAGCTCGCTTTGATTGATAGCTTTGATAACGGCAAGCCCAAGCATCTCGCCATGATGGTCGACGTGCCATCCGCGGTCGAAGTGTTCCGTTATATGGCAGGTTGGTGCACTAAGATTTATGGCAAGACCTTGCCGGTGTCCGGTGATGGTCGGCAGTATCATGCCTACACTCTGCGTCAGCCGGTGGGCGTGATCGGGCAGATTGTGCCCTGGAATTATCCCCTTCCTATGGCGGCCTGGAAAATTGCATCTGCTCTGGCCGCGGGCTGTACGGTAGTTCTGAAGCCGTCAGAAGTGACCTCGCTGAGTACTTTGCGTATGGCCGAGCTAATCCTCGAGGCCGGTGTGCCACCGGGGGTGGTAAATATCGTTACCGGTTTCGGTGAGAAAGCGGGAGAGGCGCTGATTACCCATCCAGGTATCGACAAAATTGCCTTTACTGGTTCAACGAATGTCGGCAAGCATATCTTGCGTAGCTCGGCCAATGACCTGCGCCGAGTCAGTCTTGAACTTGGCGGAAAATCACCCACTATCATCATGCCGGATGCGGATCTGGAAAAAGCCATTCCTGATGCGGCCATGGCTATTTTCTTCAATTCTGGTCAAACCTGCTTTGCGGGATCTCGCCTACTGTGCCACGAATCCATTTATGACACCGTTGTGGCGGGCATTAATGAAGTCGCCAAAAACCTGCCTATCGGCCCAGGTCAAGATCCGGCGACGATGATAGGCCCGGTGGTTAATAAGAAGCAGCGTGACCGTATTCAAAGCTATATTGATATTGGTCAGCAGGAGGGCGCTGAGGCGATATCCCCTGATGTACCGTTGCCTGAACAGGGTTACTTCGTTCGTCCCACTATTCTCTCCGGCGCGACCTCCGAGAGCCGGGTGTTCAATGAAGAAATCTTTGGCCCGGTACTGGCGGCCACCAAATTCAGCACCGAGGAAGAAGCCATCAGGCTAGCCAACAGCAGCTGCTATGGCCTGGGAGCCAACCTCTACTGCAAGGATATGAAAACCAGTCACCGGATGGCGGCTACGCTGCAGGCGGGTACGGTGTGGATCAACACCTACTTTGTTGTTGATGCAGCCATGCCCTTTGGTGGCTTTAAAGAATCCGGTATCGGTCGGGAAGTCGGTGATGAGGGCGTGCTGATGTACACCGAGAGCAAGTCAGTCTGTGCCTTGCTCGAAGATTGAATCCCTGGTCAGAGGCCAATAAGGCGATATACAGCTAAAGCAAAATAATCACAGGTGAACAATATGCAAGTAACAGCCGCAGTAAGTCGTAACGCGGGGGCAGAATTTCAGTTGGAGCAGCTCAAGCTGGAAGAGCCTAGAGATCACGAAGTGCTTGTGCGAGTGGTGGCTGTAGGGGTATGCCACACCGATATTGCCGCGCGAGACCAGCTTCTGCCGTCTGAATTACCTGTTGTTCTTGGGCACGAGGGCGCCGGTATTGTCGAACAGGTGGGTGCCGGGGTAACCGCAGTCAAACCAGGTGATCATGTCGTGATGTCGTTTACATCATGCGGTGCTTGCGAGCCTTGTGAGCATGACCACCATAATTACTGCCAACAGTTTGCTCCTTTAAACTTTGTGGGTATGCGCGGTGATGGCAGCAAGGCATTTATAGATGCAAATGGCAATGCGGTAGGCAGTCATTTCTTCGGTCAGTCATCTTTTGGTAGTTACGCACTGGCCCAGGAAAATAATGTGGTTAAAGTCCGTGACGATGCGCCGCTGGAGTTGCTCGGCCCCCTTGGTTGTGGAATTCAGACCGGGGCGGGCACCTTTATGCGGGCCTTCGGTTGTGAGTCGGGCGCTGCTGTCGCCGTTACAGGTGGTGGTGCGGTCGGGTTATCGGCCGTTCTGGGCGCGGTGGTGCAGGGATGTAATCCCATTATTGTTGTGGAGCCCCACGCTAATCGCCGTGAAATGGCGTTAAGTCTTGGTGCGACCCATGCGATCGATCCGATGGCGGGTGATCTTGTAGAGCAGCTTCGTGCGATTGCGCCTAATGGCCTGAATTATGCGCTAGACACCACAGGTAAGGCAGCTGTAATCAGTAGTCTGGTGGCGTCGATGGGGGCGGGCGGTGAGATTGGCTTTGTGGGTGTGCCTAGCAATCCGGACGACGCAGTTCTGAAGATTGACGTGCTGAATATGCTGCTGTGTGGAATCAAAGTGAAGGGGATTTGTGAGGGAGACGCCAATCCAGCGGAATTCATTCCGGTGATGGTGGACCTCTTTATGGATGGAAAATTCCCGTTCGACAAGCTGTGCCAGTTCTACGACTTCGAAAACATCAATGAAGCCGTTGAGGCCCAGCACCGAGGCGAGTGCGTTAAAGCAATATTGAAATTATAAGTTCAAAACCCGTTTTTCCCATAATTAAAACTACACAAGTTTAGTAAATTTTTGAGTCCAAGTTTGTAATTGGCATTGTTATCTGAAATTGGTTAGCATGCGCAAAATTAGCATTAAAACTACATTTTCCTTGAATAAAATTAAATTTACGAAGGTGGAGATTTATGAATAAGAAAATCATGGCAACTGCGTTAGCGTCCTTGCCTATTGCGGTGGGTCCGGTTTACTCGCAAGAGGCTGGCAAGCCACGAGCGTCGAACCGTCTTCTCGAAGAGGTAATGGTTACTGCTCAGAAGCGTGAAGAAGATGCTCAGGATATTCCGATCACCATTCAGGCTTTTTCTGGAGAAAAGCTTGATGCGTTTAATATCGAAGATACTGCGGATCTGCAAAAAATCACCCCGGGGCTGACATTTACCTACACGTATGGCTATACCCTGATCTATCTACGTGGTGTTGGTAGTGAAGCCTTCCTGCCAAACGCTGACCCCAGTGTTGCGACCTATATTGATGGCATTAATATTCCAGCCAGCCAGGGTAAGCAGGATTCGCTGGGGCCTGTAAAGCGTGTCGAGGTATTGAAGGGGCCACAGGGTACGTTGTTTGGGCGTAATGCAACCGCCGGTGCAATAAACATTACTACTGAAGATCCCCCGGTTGACGAGTTTATTGGTAATCTTAAATATGTTCAGGGGAACTACGACACTGCAGAGTACCAGGCCTTTGTTGGCGTAGATGTGCCAGGTGTCGAGGGTTTGGGCTTTACCCTTTCGGGCTTTAAAGATACCCACGAAAACTACGGCCAAAACTTTAGTAATGGCGAGAAGCGCACCTGGCGCGAGGATTTTTCTGAAGGTGGGCGCGCCAAAATTAAATGGGATTTTCTTGAAGATTATAGCCTGACCCTGATTGGATCCTATGTTAACCAGTTTAACGGTAACTCTCTGACCCAGGAAAATACTCGGCCTTCGTTGGTATTTGGCGCGGGCGCGGAAACCGATGAGCCGGATCGTGACACCCACACCAACTATGAAGGCGGTAACGGTACGATCAATACCATGTACGGCGCGATCTTTGAGTGGCGCCCGGGCCCGGTTGATATCAAATTGACCTACTCTGATCAATTGGCCGATGTGGATTGGGGCCAATACGATTACGACTCAACAGATGAAGATCGCGCTGGCTTCTTTGTCTACAATCAGTACAACGAGCAGGAAACGATAGAGCTGCAAATTACCTCGAATGCAGAGACGCCGCTTTCCGATAAATTAGAGTGGGTTGCCGGTTACTACGGTCTTAAAGCAGAGGGCGGTTTTGGCCGATTGGCCTTCTTTTTGAATACAGGTCTTGTTTCTGGGTTAATACCCACAGGTTTGGTTAGTAGTGTGACTGATCCACTGCTAGGTCTTAACCTAGGTAACGTTATTGCAGATTCTCCACGCATCACACTCGAGTCAGCAGGGATTCTGACGACTGACTCTGACGCATTGTATGCGCAAGGAACTTGGACGTTTAACGACGAATGGGCCTTAACTTTGGGTGCCCGCTATCAGGAAGAAACGCGAGGAATCGGCAGTACCTATCTTGATTTCGTCAATACGCTAGGGGGTGATTACAATGAGCGCGAGTACTTCAGCGGTAACGATTATTCGCGTAATACCCGAATTTCTACCTTTGAGGCACCGCCACTGGAAGAAACGACACTCTCCCCGAAAATTTCCTTGCAGTGGTTTCCTACGGAAGTTATGCAGGTCTATACCTCTCTGCAGCGTGGCTATAAAAGTCCGACCTACAATATCGTTAACTTCTTTGGTAACCCGGATGCGGTAAAAGGGGAAGAAACGATAGCTGCCGAGCTGGGGATAAAGTCTGAATGGCTGGATGGTACGCTGAAATTAAACGGGGCCCTCTTTGCCTCCCGTACCAAAAATCAGCTGACTGGCCTGGTGTCTTTCACCTCAGGTGCAATTGTGCGGTATGGCAATGCGGACGAGGCGGAGGTAGAGGGCGCTGAAGTAGACTTCCAGTGGCAGCCCATGCCGAACTGGAATCCTGGCCTGGTTCTGACCGGCGGCGCGACTTACGTTGAATCAATCTTCACTGAATATGAGCAGGGTGAGGGCTTTGACGATACTACAGGGCTTTATTTCGGTCCTGGTGCGCCAGAAGACATTGCCTTAGAACTCCTTGGTCTCGGCGGCATTCTGCCGGTGAGTTCCACTGCCGTGATCAATGGCCCCAGGGACTTTAGCGGTAACGATGTACCTCGCTCGCCCAACTTTACCTCTACGCTTTCCCTGAATCAGTTTTACAATTTTGATAAGTATGGCGCAGTTGAGTTTGGAGTTGATTACTCCTTTAAGAGTGAGTACTTCACAACGGCGCAGAATTCCCCCTTCTATGTACAGGATCAGTATGAGTTGTGGTCAGTTCGAGCTAGCTGGTTCTACGATCCATGGGGAATTCAGGTTACCGCATTTGTTGATAATGCAAAAGACAAAGACTACTACTCCGGTATCTTGCAGCAAGACTTTGGTCGGACGGCTACTCTGGCGCCGCCACGTCTCTATGGCTTGAAGCTCAAATGGGACTTCGATGTCTTCGTAAATTAATCAGAATGAGTATTACCTGTCCCAGGACTTGCCGCCCGTAGTGGGCGGTCTTTTTTTAGGGCGTGAATTGTAACGTTATGAATAATTTTGAGGTGCCAAGATTCAATTTGATCATGGATCAATCGAAGCGTCCCACCCGGTAATAACGAAATGGAGTTTTAAATGAAAAGTTTCAAGATGACATTGCTCTCGATTATTTTTAGTGGATCAGCAGGGCTTGTGAATGCGCAGGTGAATTTTGTTTCTGATTTAGTCGATAGCGGTAGGCCTGTGCTCAATGGTGTTCTAACACCGCTTACTGCACCACTCTCTAGTAACGACGCGTTTCAGCAGGGATATTTGCAGCTGGCGTCGGGCATTTCCCCGCTAATAAATGATCTCGTAGTTCAAGGCGGAGGCATTGCCAGTGAGCTTGTGAATGGGGTTTCTGCTCTGGATAATTTAACCTTGCCGGGTCTAGAGATGGACTCAGCAGACGCGGCTGTTCTTGACCTTGGTGCGGTGATTCTTGAGCAGAATTCGCTGGGGCTTATTCGGGCTGTGCCAGGTCAATGATAGTGGTTTAGAGGTTTGAGAAAAAACTGGCTGCGTTTTAGTCTGTCTTTTTCAGCAGGGCCGCTCATATGGGCGGCCTTTTTTTTATTGCGGACGGGTTAACAGCGAAATTTAAACTGGTGCGAGAATTGAGAGAGTGATTAAGGCCGCGCAAAAATGTCCGCCGCAAAGTAGTGGTAGCTTGGATTAAACGACTCGAGCCCACTCTTGTAAATAATCAAGAATATAGCTCTCCATATGCCTTTCTGCGCCTAGTGCGTCTCTTGCGATTATTTTCTCTGCAAGATTTACTCGGCCTTGGTTTAGTGAGCTTAATGATGGAGATTGCGCCTTAGCTTCCTCGTGATTTTGGCTGAGGTAGAATCGAAAAATTCGTCTTAAATTACTTATGCGGTCAACGAGTATTTTTGAACGTGCCATCGCGCTCATATGGTCGTGAAAAATTGATATATCATCTGCCATATTGCGGCGATCATTTACATTTTGAAAGGAGTTGAGTAACAACGCGTTGGCTATTTCTTTTAGCTGAATTGCTTCGTCTTCCTGGTATCGTTCGCTCGCGAATCTGGCTATAAGCGCTTCGGTTCGGGCGAAAAGCATGTAAAAGTCTTCGACATCTTGAGGACTGGGAGATACGACTCGACACCCCACTTGGGGTATTATTTCCAGATAGCCAACTGTGCCAAGATATAAAACCGCCGCAGATACAGGTTGGCGACTGGCGCCGAACTCCTTTGCAAGATTGTAAATGGACAGATTCTCTCCAAACTTATACGCGCCTCTTACTAGCCGGTCTTCAAGCTCTGATGCGATCTCACCAGCTTTGCCTGACAGGTCGTTTGCGCGAACGCCACGAACGATAGCGCGGCTCCAGGCAGAGCTTGAGTGGCTGCTCAGTTTTGCAGGGGTTGATGTGTCGAGCTTTGTCATGGGAACCGAGGTAGGCTTAGTTTCGAGAGAGGCGTTGGTATTGGAAGGCTAGCACCACCAGCGCAGAGTCTAGCGCTGGTGGTGCCTATGGGCAATAGGCCCATTGGGCATACTTGATTAACTTGCCTGTTTCACATTTGCTTCTGGAAGCAGTATATCGAATAGTTCGAGTGCGCTAGTTGCTGCCAACTCTGTACCAATACCGTGTCCACCTGCCTCGGATGAGCTGAAATACAGGCCTTTAAGGGGGCTGACCTGAGATGGGCGCTTCTCATGTACCTGGTCGATGGTCTGACCTACGCCAATAATGACTCCGTTTTCGCCAGCCATTCCGCGCACAAGCGAAGGTGGGTCGATCCAGATCTTTTCAACCTTACCTTTGGCTTCGGGGTAGACTTCGTAGAATGAGCGCATAAGCGACTCGCGCCATTGATCCATGTTCGCACGGATATCTTCTGGACAGGCATGCAGCGAAGTAATCATCTGCTTACCAGGTGGGGCCAGGTTGGGGTCAAAATTACTGGGTGAACCGAAACATCCACCAATGAGGTGCGGTACTTTGCCTTCCTTCATTTCGTCGGTCACTTTGCACGGTGGTGACTTTTCGTCGGGAATATAGATAACGACTTGTTTGTCGGTCACTTTCTCAGATAGGAGCACGCGGAGCATAACGCCGTGAGCCGAGTAGGTGAGTTCATTGATGCGGTTTACGTAAGTTTTGGGGAAGTGCTCTTGGCCAACGAGTTTTTGCACGGTTAGCTGAATGTCGGCATTACTGATAATGACTGGCGCTCGGTATTCGTCGCCGTCTTCAGTGCGTACGCCTACTGCGGCGCCGTCCTCTACCAGAATCTTTTCGACTGGGGTTTCTGTAAGTACGGTACCGTTATAGTGCTTTATGGCATCTATATATGCTTTAGCAACGGAGAAGTTACCACCAGAGGGATAGGCGGTTGCGCGATTAGACATAACACCCCGGAAGGCCAGAATGAATTCTGCGCAGCTAGCAACATCTGAAGGTACGCAAAAGTATTGCGAGACAAAGCTTTCGATCAGGGTATAGCCCATCGGGTCGTCGGTATAGCTCAGTACCCAGTCCTTTACGGGAACGTACCAGAGTTTATCTAACTCCTCGTCGCTCAGTGTGAACACGTCGCTGAACAGGCGTTTGAAGTTGTCCCTTTCACTTTCAGCAACCACTTCATACATGGAGTTTTTGGTGTATTTGCGTTGAATCTCTCCCACTTGAATGAATGATGTGCCATTCAAGTCATTCCAGGGAATGCCGCCGGGCAGTTCGACGCGGTTCGAGATTTCCTGCAGGGGGCCTACTTTGCCCAAGCAGTAAAAGTGCCAGCCCAGATCCATCATGCAGCCATTGCGTTCGTAGGATATACAGCGACCGCCTATATGCTTATTACGCTCCAGGAGCAAAACATTCCAGCCCTGGTGAGCGAGCAGCGCACCAATTGCGCCGCCACCAATTCCACTGCCAATCACAATGGCGTCGTACTGATTGTTCATGACTTTTCGATCCTTTCAATGTCTGTAAATTGCACTGAATGTTTGTTTGACGTGCTAGCATGCTAGCAGTTTAGTTGACCCATGCCAAGCCTAAATGCAGGAACTGAGCAGGCGTTAAAAATAGCTACTCTGCTAGCAGCGCGGTGTGTATAACGCGCTTCTAGCCCGGTTTTGTTAGGCTTTCGTGGTGGAAGAGTGCTTATCGATATAACGTTCCCGCACGATTAAATACACCGGGAAGGTAAAGGATACGCCGACGTAAGATAGGGCCACGAAGAAAAAGCCCCACTTCTTCCCCATGCCAATGCGTTCAGCGTCAAACACGACCCAGATCATAAACACGGTCCAGGCAATGGCCATGTCGATGCTCAGAAAGGCTGCGGTTTCGCCGGCATTTATCGCGTCTGCAAAAAATGAGATGGGATCGAGAATATTGCCGCCATTCGCCATCCAGTCGATGGCGTGGGGCCAGGTTGTTAACAAGGCGATAATGCCAAGTATCAGAAAGAGTGTGTGTTTGATTGTTTGAGTATTCATTTTTATTCCTTGCATTACGTGGTTGAGCTTGAGCTTCAGGTTCAGGTTATTTGCCGGACTTTCCGCCCATCGTATGGGTTGAGTGTCTGAGGAAGTCTCAAGGCGCTCGATTGCGAGTGGATTCCTTCTTAACACCCTCTGTCAGGAGTTTGGGTGGTTCGTCCCTGTGAAAGCCATCAAAGGCTTCAGAGTTGTGATGAGGGCGAGGAGGGTTCCAGCACAGGCGAGCGTTGGGTGCTCCGCCATCAACGCGAATGCAGCTTCCAGTAGTAAAGGCGGCTGCCGGAGAAAGCAGGTAGACGATGGCCGCTGAGACCTCGGCAACGTTGCCGTACCGATGCAGGGGGATGGCCTTTGGAAACTCCAGAATAACTTTCTGTGCGGCTGGTTCGTAGGTGTCAAAGCCGCTGCTGGCAACCCCGCCAGGGGCAACGCTATTGACTCTGACGCCGTCCGGGGCCCACTCCGATGCAGCACTTTCAGTGAGTGTCAGCATGCCACCGCGGGAAGCGCCTGAGTGGGCATAGTTTGGCCAGCCATTCCAGATGTCGGCGATGATGTTGACGATATTGCCGCCGTTTTCGGCCATCCAGCGATTATAGACTTCCCGCATGACCATAAAGCCGCCAAATAGATTCAGTCGCACGACGGATTCAAACCCCTTGCTGCTGATATCCTTCAGCGCTTGGCGATACTGGCCTCCCGCATTGTTAACCAGACCATCAATACGCTGGTGATCGCACAGAACGGCCTCGATCATGTCGATGACTTGCAGTTCCTCGCGAATATCGCATGTGTAGGTTGCACACTTTCCCCCGTCCTCCAAAATTTCCCCGCGGACTTTCTCTAACTTGCCGAGATCTCGGCCGACAATGCACACCGTGGCCCCTAGTGCGGCGAGTTCGTGTGCGGTGCATCGCCCGATGCCGCTGCCTCCGCCGGTAATAATAATCACCTGTTGGTCAAATAAATCGGCGCGGAAAATAGATTTATAGCCCATAATTTTCTCCGAAGTGTTTGTTATCGTTAATGGCGTATTGGGAGTTAGATTGAGCGACTTATGAGGTCTTTCATGATTTCTGAGGTGCCGCCATAAAGGCGCATTACTCTGGCGTCACGCCACAATCTGGCAATTTCGTACTCCTCGACATAACCGTAACCGCCAAACAATTGCAGGCAGTCATCAACCACATTGCAGCGTAATTCGCTATGCCATAGCTTGGCGGCGGCGGCCTCGTCAGTGGTCAGTTGCTTGTCGACAAGCGCTTGAATACAAGCGTCGAGATGCGTCCAGCCAACTTGCAGCTGGGCTTTCAGGTTAGCTAATACAAAACGGGTATTCTGAAAATCAAAAACAGCCTTGCCGAACGCCCGGCGTTCTTTGACGTAGGCAACCGCTACATCGTAGGCATGTTGTGCCGCGGCCTGGCACGAAATGGCAATAGAAAGTCGCTCTTGAGGCAGCTCCTTCATCATATAACTAAAGCCTTCACCCTGTTGGCCCAGCAGGTTTTCGGTGGGAATAAACAAGTCATCAAAAAAGAGTTCAGCGGTATCTGAAGAGCGGTTGCCGACCTTGTCTAATTTACGACTTTTGAAAAAGCCAGGCTCATCGCTACCACTGACAAACAACGAGATGGATTTGGAGCCACTGTCGTTCCCAACGCGCGCGGCAATCACTGCGACGTCGGCGTTAATCCCGTTGGTGATAAAGGTCTTTGCGCCATTAATGCGAAACCCACCCTCCACCGGAGTGGCGGTGGTGCGAATTGCTTTGAGGTCACTGCCTGTGCTGGGCTCGCTCATGCAGATCGCTCCAATGGCTTCGCCTGATGCCATTTTAGGCAGCCATTGCCGCTTTGCCGATTCGCTGCCGTAGTTAAATAGATAGTGCGCGACAATGTCATTGTGCACCCCAAATGCCGGCCCAGTGGTGCCCGCCATGGCGGTCTCTTCCAGGATGATGGCATTGAATTTAAAGTCGAGCCCGCTGCCGCCATACTCTTGCGGAATATCTGGCAACAACATGCCGTTCTCACCGCAGGCCCGCCAGAAATCTCTGCTGACGATGCCATCCTCTTCCCATTGGTCTACGTGGGGAATCAGGTGTTTGGCATACATCTTTTTTACGCTGTCGCGGAAAAGTGCATGATCTTCATTAAATGCTGAGCGTGCTAACATTACGTCACCTATGTTAATTCCGGTGGGCGAAGATTGACAATAATTCGTTATTCTGTCTATTGAAATTGCTCGTTTATACTTCTTTAACGCTTTTTGGTAATATACATAATATTGCTAAAAGATAGCTAGCGAACGTTTACAAATCGGTGTCAGTTGATATACTGGTCGTCAATCTGGTTTTAGTGCGGCGGCCTCGCTTTTGGTGTTCTGTGGTGGCCTACAATTAATTTAGTTAGCAAGCGAAATATAAAGATGAAGAATATCTCAGTAAACATCGACTCCCACGGGGTTTGGCACGCCACAATGGATATGCCCGGGCGGCCCTTTAATGTTTTTTCTGAAGATATGATGGATGACCTCGAATCACTCATCGAGTCTGTGCTTGCCGATACTGCGGCAGGTAAATCACCTAAAGGACTCGTGATAGGCTCTGGGAAAACCAGTTTTCTGGCCGGCGCTGATCTGGCCATGATTCAGGATTTTGGCGCGATGCGCTTCTCCGCTAACTGGTCGCAAATGAGAGACCGTTACAGCCGCCTCGGCAGGCTATTCCGCCGTTTGGAGAAGCTGCCGATACCTGTAGTCGCAGCCATAAATGGTTTGGCGCTGGGTGGGGGGCTGGAGCTGGCGATGTCCTGCCACGCGAGGGTCTGCGCGGTGGGAAGGCACGTTCAGTTGGGGTTACCTGAGGCGGTGCTGGGTTTGTTGCCTGGTGCCGGTGGTACGCAGCGACTGCCGCGTTATGTGGGCCTGGAAAAGGGCGTGCAAATGCTGTTGAGCGGTGCGCCGGTGTCCCCTGAACAAGCCTACGAACTCGGTCTCGTTGATTCCTTGTCTGAACCTGCCGCGCTCCACGAAGCCGCCACTGCCTGTGTGTTGGAATTGGAGGCGTGTGCTCGTTGGGATCGTGATGATTATCAGGTGAGCGAGAGCGATGTCGCCCAATTGAGTAATGACTTTGAAACCTGGGCGGCCTCTGTTAGCGGGGTCTCGGCGCAGGACATGGCGCTGTATCCAGCATACAAAGCCATTGTAGGCTGCGTGGCAGGGGGATATGGTCAGGATATCGACACCGCGATGGACGTCGAGTGGGATATCTTTGTTGACCTGATGTCACACCCCATATCCTCTAATATGGTGACCACCTGTTTCCTCGAAAAAACTGCTGCGAGTAAGCATTCCTTAGCAAAATTACCTCAGACTGAGACTCCTGGCTCTTACGCAGTGGGCCCCGGATTGTCTTTGGGGGATTCAGCATTTCGCAAGGTTCCGCTGCGCTCAATTGAAGACGCCGATATTGTCTTGCAGTCTGCTGGCCATCCTATTGCGGAAGCGGGCTTGACGGTTCGGGATTTGCTCGCAGATCAACCGCTAGCCAGCGAGCTACCGGAGCTGCGGTATGTTGGCGATCTGGCGAAGAATCAAGTGCTGGAGTTGGCGTCAGGTGCAGATGAAAAGCAGACCGCCCGCGCATTTGCATTGTTGCAGACGAGCGCTAAACCCGTGGTGTTATCGTCTTCTGGTAGCACCAGTGTTAATGAGGTACTGCTTCAAGCCTGTCGCGACACGTTTGCTGAAACGGGCAAGACCCGAGAGGCCTTTGAGTTATCTGCAAGTGCAGTCGGTTTATCCGGGCTGGTTAACATGGCGCTAGACGGTGCCCGCACGTCTAGCACGTCTTATCAATATGACCCCGCTTACCATGAAGCGGGCTTGTCCCTGCTGCTGGACCTAAGCCTAGCGGTATACCGCTTGGTTGTAGAGCAACTTAGCGGTGATACCGACAAAGACAAAGTGACCCTAGCGGGGATGGATTTATTGGCTGTGTACGGCGGAGATTTTCCCAGTTGGACGGGAGGCCCCCTTTCCTGCCTGACAATGTTTCAGCGTTTGGAACTGAAAACCGAAGGCGCTGCGGAAAAATTGAGTCCGCTGGCATACACCTTCAAAAATGAACTGGGGTATTTCCCGAAAGCACTCTGAACCCGGTCAAAGCCTTTCCCGTCTGGGAAGAGTGTAGTTATTTAGTTACCAAGCGTAAATTACGATAGATAAGTATTTGAGGTGTTTTACCCATGATAGAACGAGACCTGTTTAGCGAAGAGCACGAAATTTTCCGTAGTTCGGTACGGCGCTTTATTGAAAAGGAAATCGCGCCCTATCATGAACAGTGGGAAAAAGACGGGATTGTGCCCCGTGAGCTGTGGTTGAAGGCGGGTGAGCAAGGTCTGCTGTGCTGTACCATTGCTGAGGAATACGGCGGTGTTGGCGCCGATTACCTCTATGACGTCATTGTTTTTGAGGAAATGTTTCGCTCTGGATTCTCCGGTCCGGGTTTCCTGATCCACACCGATCTGGTGGCGACATATATCAACTCCTTCGGCACTGAAGAGCAGAAAAAGCGCATCCTTCCGAAAATGGTGTCTGGTGAATGGATTGGCTCGCTGGGTATGACTGAACCACACGCGGGTAGTGACCTTAAGGCGATTCGTACCAAGGCTGTTCGGGATGGCGATGACTATATTATCAATGGTCAGAAGGTCTTTATTTCCAACGGCCAGAACTGCGATATTCTGGTTTGTGCGACCAAAACGGATTCTGCCGCCGGCGCTAGTGGCGTTACGCTGTTCATTGTTGAAGGCAGCATGGAAGGTTTTGTGCGTGGACAAAACCTAGATAAGTTAGGGATGAAGGCCCAGGATACTTCGGAGCTGTTCTTTGAGAATGTCCGCGTGCCGGCCACCAATATGCTTGGTGAAGAAGGCAAGGGCTTCAAGATAATGATGCAGAAGCTCGCTCAGGAGCGCCTGGCTCAGGCTATCCGCAGTGCGACAGTGACTGAGACTGTTATCGAGTGGACAAAAGAATATGTTTCGCAGCGGGAGGCCTTCGGCAAGACAATCGCCGACTTCCAGAACACGCAGTTTAAACTGGCAGAACTCCATGCCGAAGCGGTTGTCGGTCGGGTATTTACTGACAAATGCATTAAACTGTTTATGGAAGGCAAACTCGATTCGACAACGGCTGCTATAGCTAAAATGCAGCTTAGCAATCTTCACTGTAAGGCTGTAGACGAGTGTCTGCAATTGTTCGGCGGCTGGGGTTATATGTGGGAATACCCAATTTGTCGGGCCTATGCCGATGCGCGTATCGTCAAAATTGCCGGTGGTTCCATCGAGATTATGAAGACGATTATCGCGAAGGAAATCTTCAAAAACCTGAAATAGCGAACGCTATTGGAGGAGAGATTTACGGGCTTGAGCATGTTTTCCTCGCTCGCAATTCAGCGATAAGAATGCGGCCTTAGGCCGCATTTTTTTTATTTCCTTCGATTCAAAAATAGACCAACTCGCCTTCCATTTTCCGTCGCTCAGATAGACGTCTGGACTCGCTTAACGATGCTAGTAAGCGGATATTGCTGGTCAGCTCTCGCAAATCGTCCAACCATGCCTGGCGTCGTTCTGCTATGTCTGGAGATATTTGTAGTAGCCTGTGGTTCTCTGCAATTTTTATCGCGTTTTCAAAGTAGTTGGCTGAAACGGACTCTTCACAATGAATACGCTGTTGTAGAACCCGCTGCTTGCCCAGGTTCAGTGCACGGTTAGTCAGGACCTTGGAGTCTGCAGGTTCAACCAGGTTTTCCATGCGCAGGGCGCGGGCAAGTACCAGGTAGGCTTCAATAAACGGACGCAAAGTGCCGGGGCCAAGCAGTGGGCTAAGGGTCGCCAGAAGTTCTTTAACACCGTCTGGGCCGCGCCGCAGCAAGGTCTTCCATTCAGGGGCGCGAATCGTCATCTCCCTATCGGTGGTGATCAGAAATTCCTCGGTCCCTTCGAAGAAAAACTCGTATTTAAGTAAATCCCGGATGCGCAGTACTTCGGCTTCAAACTCCGTTTCTGTCTCGTCTCCCTGACTTCGAACGCCAAGCAGTGCAAGTTCGGCGATGGCACAGGTGGTAAAGAAATGGAGCATGCCATTGCGATAGTAAGCCGGCTTTCTTGCGCCGTTATGGGGAATCATATAGACCGATTCGATACCGTCATCGATGACGTCGAGCACCTGAGTCTGGCAGAGCTGTGTGAGGGCCTGACGTATTTTGTTTTCGTCGATGCTCAGCAACTCCTGACTGAAGAGGCTTTTGAGTTCATTGCCAAGTTGCCATAGCTTGATAATGTCTCCACTGAGTTCCTTGAAATTGACGGCGCGATGTCCGTTTTCCAGCATGACGTAGCAGATCAATGAGGTCAGGGTAATTGGTGTTGCCCTATTAACGTCTACCGCGAGGTCAAACGCCAGTTTTTGCACGGTGCGGTAATCGACAATATAGTTTTGTTGGTCGAGATGGCGACTCAGAGGAACGCCTTGTCCAAAGCGGACATGAATTTTGCCGTGAGGCAGTTTCAAGCCACTAATGTATTCCATAAACCAGGAGGCAGACTCTGGACGCTTTGTCGCGCCTGCCTGCAGTGCATCGTAGTCCGCGACTTCGGGTACCTGGTCGTAGCAGATGGAAATGGGCATCAGCACGAGATCCTGTGCGCCGTCCCGGGCATAGGCATTGGCAACGTAGTTAATCAGGCCGTAGCGCGGAGGCATCAGCTTGCCAGTACGGGATCGGGTTCCTTCCATGGCCCACATTACGGGGAAGCGTTTGTCGCCGAGATAGTCGATGTAGTTTTTGAAAACCGCTTTGTAAACGTCGTCATTTTTGAAGCTTCGGCGAATAAATATCGCCCCTGAGCTTCTGAGTAGCTTGCCAAGTCCAGGCAAGCTCATATTAATACCGCCGAAGACATGTGCCGGTGGGAGGTTGTAGCGATGGAACAGCCACAGTAGCAAAAAGCCATCGATATGGGATTTGTGGGTGAACAGAAAAGCAACTGGTTGATCCTTTAGCAGTTGGCGAATGCGTTCAATGTCCCCCTCGTCAATATCAATGTGTGGGTCGAATCCACGGGTATACATAAAGTGACCCAGGGCGGCAGCGAGATCATTTCCCAGGGGGCTGGGGGTTGCGGCCATCTCCTTTAGACAAGCTTTCGCATAGCGATTCAAGCGTTCAATACTTTTGCCACTGGACTCGCTGACCTTTTGTAATGCCGAGGTCATGGCAGGGCGGTTTAGCACTTCGCGTTCTATTAGTCTCGGAATGCGATAACGTGCGCCACGAATGTCGCGCTCGGTCTTTTCGAGAGCAAGTAGGGCAGAGCGCAAGATAAATTCTTCAAAGTCGAGATTTTCCTGGTTTAGGGAAACATATTTTTCAAAATTTCCCTTCAATTCGGCCAGGGTCGCGCCAGGCCCTTGAATGAATTGATTCTCTTCTGAGCCACGCAGGGCTGACAGGAGCTGCAAAACGCTACCGGGGCTGGATATTTTGCCACGCAGTAGATCTGAGGTAGAAATACGCGCAGTTTCCTGGCTGTTTCCGGAAAACAAGATCCATCGCAGCGGAACGAAAAAAGTTTCCTCGTTGGCCTTTATGATGGCTTTCAGGGAACCTTGATGCAGGCTGCGTCGCGAGGGCTTTCTAAAGGGGCGAACGACTAACTGAAAGCTTTTGTTGGCAGGTAGAAGACTGCCAGCATGGCGCCTAACCAGCGCGATTTCTCGACGGTTGGAACAATCTGCGATAAATACGATATTGCCCGGAAAATCTACTTGTTGCGACGACTTGAATTCATTCATATGCCAGTTCCATTTATATCCATAATTACAAGCAGTATGGGCCGCCCCTTCTCTCGCCTAGCGGCGTTCGCCAATCCAATCGGCGATACGAGAGAAGATTTCATGCCGTCTGGGTTCCTGGAAAATCTCGTGGAACAAGGCGGGATAAATGATCAGCTCTTTGTCTTCAGAGCTACAACTCCTATAAAGCTGTTTGGACCCTTCCGGGGAGGCGAGCTTGTCATTCTCGCCATGTAGGAGAAGTAGCGGAGTAGTGATTTTTGAGGCTTTTTTTAATGCGCTATCGGCGCCTCTTATGATTTCACTGATTGTTCTTGCGGGAATTTTCCCGGAAAAGACCAGCGGATCGTTCAGGTAGTTATCGACCACACTTACATCACTGCAAACCAGGGACGGGTCCAGTTGAAAGGTGGGTGCTTCAGGGAAAAGTCGGGAGATGGCGTTAAGCACTATACGCTGTATTGGTCCAACCGCTTCGTCGGTAGCCAATGCCGGTCCGGAAAGGATCGCGCCGTTAACCAGTTGCGGCGTTTCGGTAAGCAGAGTGGTAGTTATCACACCGCCCATACTGTGACCGATGACGAAGCTTGGAAGATCAGGGTAGCGTTGTTTGCTGTCGTCGATGAATTGCCGGGCTGTTTCAACCAGCAGACTAAAATCGGGAATAAAGCATTGTTGGCCATCTGACTTGCCATGGGCGGGATGATCCAGCGCGAAGCAGGCGAATCCGGCTGCAGCGAGACTTTCTGCTAATGCGGCGTAGCGCCCGCTGTGTTCGCCTAGGCCATGAATAATGCATACCACCGCTTGAGGCGCAGACGCGGGTAGCCAGGATGATTGAAAAATTTTCTGACCTGAGCGGTTAGTGAAGGCGCTATTTTCAGTTTGCATGGATGTTAATCCTCTCTTCAAGCGACGGCGATGAAGGGGCGGTAGTGAAGTCACGTTTCTTCATGATGTCACTCAGTACTCGGCTAATTTTCGTTTGAATACGAATTTGTTCGATATAGGGCCAGGTTGCCTGTTCACCTGCTTTTATCAAGGACATGATCTCTTCGGTGTTTCTGCCGGACAGCAGTTTCAATGGATTGTGAAAGCGGTTAGGCGGCAGGATATTGATATGGCCTGTGTACGTTTGGGACATAGCCTGTCCGAGCATGGTGCTCACGCGATTTATCGTAGAGCGCTTATTAATAGGATGGTTAAGCAGCTTGTTTCCCGCGAGCAGCCATTCCCGTGAGGTGTTTTTCAGGGCTTGCCGAATTATTCCGCTAGGTCCGCTATCCGTTTTCTGGTTGAGGAAGGGCAGGGCCGCCGGATTCGTTTGACTAACAATAAAATGGTTGACGCCAAAAAGTCGGGTGATGCGTTTGATGGGCATATCGTCGCTAATCGAGCCATCAATCCATACCCGATCCTTCAGGTAGGGCTGAATATTACCCTGTTCGTCTTTGGCTCTGAGGCTGACCGGGGGAAAGAAGCCTGGAAATGCACAGGATGCCAGTACCGAGTCGGTAATGAGAACATTGGGTGAAGCGAGGGCATTGAGAAGCCGCGAAGTTTGATGCTTCTCGGCGGGTGCGACCGAGATATTGATGTCGTATCCGGTTAGCGACTTGGCCTCCGCAAATGACAGTTCGGGAATCAGTCTGGAGTACAGTTTGCGGACGGCGTCTGGAGATATTGTCGGTGGTCCGAGTAGGGCCAGTTTGCCAAGAATGCTACTACCGTGCTCGACCTCAAAGCGGATGTAGTCAGGGTCAAATATCTTCGCCAGCTCCTCTTGGGAGTGGGTGCCGACCAGGGCACTTATTAACCCGCCACCGCTGGCCCCGCAGAGGATTTTCGGTAGCAGATTTTGCTCCCATAAGGCCTTTACGACACCCAGGTGAAAGTACAGCAATGTTCCGGAGCCGCTCAGCATCAACGCGGTTTTGCCAAAGCATTGGTGCGCTCTTTGGAAAAATTCCTGCTTTTGCTCGCTGGTGATGTCTGAGGTCTGATTCGACGCGAGATAGTTCAGACTATCTGCGATTTCGTTGATGTAGTCTTCAATCAATTGTTTGGTGCCAAACAAAGCGCGCTGATACAGCACTGGCGCACCCATGCCTCCCATATTGCCGTGAACCCCTTCGTTCAGTGCGAACAGCAGGCCACGGTCATCGTTTATCGTTCGCTTTTCGCGCAATAAAAGTAAGCGATTACGCGTTGAGCGGTAGTCATACAAGCGGGTTTGTTCCACTTGGCGCCAGGTGTCGAGGCCCTGCAATTTATCCAAGGCCTGGGCCAATTCCCGCCACTCCTCGTAATTACTGGCCTTGCGCAGCTGCTTATACAGGCCGTTGAGGTTAAGTTTATTTTGGGGCATGGCAATGCTGATCCGAAAGGACGGTCTTGTAGGCGTGGAATTCCTCGAGGAGGCAATCTACGAAGAATTCCGGATCGGGCAGTATTTCAGCCGTACTGGTAATACTGAGACTGATGATGCCGTTATAGCTCATGGCGACAATAAAAAGACCCATCTCGTCGCCTAGGGGAACCATGCCGTAATATTCCAAGCACTCCGCTGAGGAAAGGTATAATGACTGCTGTGGCCCGGGCATATTGGATATGGCCAGATTGCACATTTTTGATGTGGCGCCACTGGCCATGAGCAATTTTGTAAAGGGTGCCAAAACAGGCCCAGGCAGATGCTGGGTTAGCTCAGTCATAACTCTAGCGCTGCGTCCAGTGCGCGCTAATTTCGCGTCGAGAGTGTGCTGTCGGATAACGGCCAGGCGTTCTAATGGGTCACTCAGCTGGGTGCCGATGCGAATTGCTGTGGCGGTTATATTATTGCCGTCTTGGTTCTGACTTGATTCCGTTCTGGCGTTGATGGGAACCCAAGCGACCAAGGGAATATTGGGCAGCCGACCTTTTGACGAGAGATAGCGGTGGAGTCCGCCGCCGCAAATGGCGAGCAGGGCGTCGTTGACGGTCGCACCTTCCACCAGTGATTTGATGTCTCTTATGTCGTGTAACGGCAGCCGACATCCGGTGAAGGACTTTTCTGGCCCTACGGGGGCGTTAAACAGGCTCTTGGGTACAGGTGGCTGTGGTGTCGCCGCGCGACCACTTGATTTCAATTGCTGCCACTGGCGGTACAAGCCCTTGGCGCTCTGTAAGGGGGACGCCAGCAAGTTTCGCCCAGCACTTTGCAATAGTTGACCAGCTTCCGGAAACGAGTGATTTTCCGCGCTGCTGGATGCCGGGCTTGAAGCTGCATCGTGAACCGCCTGCAAAAGTTTCATGGCAGACGTGCCGTCGATTGCGGCATGGTGCAGCTTGATTACGAGAGCGAAGCTGTCTTTGTCATACCCATTTAGCTGATTCAGCCCAGAAATGACATGAATTTCCCAGGGGGGGCGACGCATATCCAGTGGACTGGATTGAATGTTGGCAAACAGGGCGTAAAGGGCTTCACGATTTGCCGGTCGGGGTAGCTTATGCTGGAAGAGGTGATGAGTCAGTGCGAAGTGCGCATCTCGCTTCCAGTAGGGGAAATCCAGCTCTCCGGGGAGACGGTGAATCTTGTGGGTGAATATCGGACTGGCGTCTAAGCTTCGTTCTAAGCGTTCCTTGACGGTTTTGTAAGGGGCGGATTTGCTGGCGCCCACTGGATACTTGTACAAACAAAGGGTGGCCGTGTTCGACAAGTTGTTCTCGGTTTCCATATACAGAAATTGCGCGTCCTGCGGTTTGAGTTGTTTCATGGCGACACAGACCTCGCATCTTTCTTGGTTACGGACGCATCCGCGTTGGATTTGATGCCGGGCAATGGCTCCTCGTCAAAGCCAAGGGCTCTGAGATAGGTATTGCGAACTTGCGCGATATGATCGTTCAGGTTCTTCCGTTGCCATCGACTGGTATCAATAAGGGGCAGGATTTCGACCTTGATCCGAGCCGGATGGAATAGAGGGTCCCCCTTGGCCTGGGCGTCAACGCTATTGTGAATGACAATAGGTAGAATATTTGCGCCAGCGTCTAGTGCGAGGTGGAATGCGCCTTTCTTGAACGGGCCGGGCTTTATCGAATTGCTGCGGGTACCTTCCGGCGCGATGGCTACGCTACGTCCCTCCTCGCAAATAGCGTTGATAAGCGGTTGCATACGTTGAATGGCATCCGCACTGTTATCCCTGTCTATGGGAATGACGCCGGCGAAAGTATAGGCCTGTGACAATAGCGGAATATTTCCGAAAGCCCGTTTGCCGATGGCGGCAAAATTCTGCTTAAGCAGCTTAAGCATAATGAAGCCGTCGGCCTGGCTTTGATGGTTAAAGATGACAACGCACGGTGGGGCTTCGTCAAGATAATGGCCATTGATCAGCTCGATCTCCATCCCAAGCGACCCGAATACCCAGTCAGTAAAACGGGTCAACATGTAGCGCCGTGCGGTCGACTGATCGCCGGTTTTTCCAAGGACGCCCAGTCCTCCGACATAGCTGCCGATTAATGACCCATAGACGCTCACCGTGCGGACGATCTCAGACAGGCCTCGCTTGCGGCTGCGAAACTCTAGGCTCGGCCAGTTTTGCTCTGCTGCATGCGCCTGGAGACGAGAACCTGCATTCACACAGACCGGATGCCCAATTTTTTCGAGTAGCGGGAGGTCTTCATAGCCATCACTGTAGAAATAGCAGTCATCCAGCTTGGTGGCGCTGCCGCCGATCAGCTTTTCGACGGCAAGGCGTTTACCGAACCCCCAACAGATCGGCATCGCGACCTCGCCAGTAAATATCCCGTTCTCGTTCCGGTACTCAGTGCTAAGAATCTTGTCGATCCCGAGTTCCTCGGCCGCTCGGGCGATGGCCTGACGTGGTGCTGATGACACGATAGCAATTTGATAGCCCTGTTCTCGGTGCCGCTTAATAATACTCCTGGCTTCGGGGTAAATGCGTTTGAACAGCTGCTTCTCATACACCGTGCTGCACAGGGATTCGAAGTCCTCTATGGCGCTGCCGGCCAGATGTGAGCTGGCAATTTCCATCAGAGTCTGGTCGTCAATGAGGCCGCACTGGTGGTTCACTATTCCCAGCAGTGCTGCGGCGAGATCCTGGCGGGAAATCACCCCAGTGCGATACTGCTCCTGCATGATGGCGAAGGCGGAGTAGCCCGCGATCAAGGTGCCATCAAAGTCGAAAAATGCGATGGAATCGGGATTCTGAGCGGGCTGTATGGACTGCAAAAACGCGTTTATGGAGCTCATGGGCCGATCCGTCCGCTATTAGAAATGACTGTGTCAATGTTTAGTCACATCATTGATATATAGTTCGCTATACTAATTAATCGTATGCGTATTGTACGCATGATAAGACTATGGCTATAATTGAGCAAGCATGAGCTGAGTTATATATGATGCCGGTGGGCGTCAAGTGATCAAAAAGCGAGCAACAGCAAGAGAGGTGTATTTTGAAAGGCTTATCTGGAAAAGTAGCAATTGTTACAGGCGGCGGCAGTGGCATCGGTGAGGCAATTGTTTTGCGCTTGGCGGAAGAGGGCTGCAAGGTTGCACTTTTCGATATTAATCTGGATGCAGCTAATGCTGTGGCGAAAGCAGCGAGTAACTCCGCAGGCTCAGTAACTCCCTACATGACCGATATCACCAGTCTCGACGCGGTCGAAACCTCGGTTGAAAAGGTTGAGGCCGAGCTCGGCCCAATATGGATGTTGGTCAACAACGCGGGTTGGGATAAGCCTGCGCCATTTTTGACTACGGGGCCGGATTTGTGGACTAAGATCATTAATCTGAACCTGTACGGCCCCATCAATCTGCACGCTGCCGTCTGCAAGCGTATGGCTGAGCGTAGCGAAGGCCGTGTGATAAACGTTGCCTCTGACGCGGGTAGAGTGGGTACCAGTAACGAAGCGGTCTATTCTGCGTGTAAAGGCGGCACCATCGCGTTCAGCAAATCTATGGCGCGGGAATTGGCGCGTAATAATGTACTGGTCAACACCGTTTGCCCCGGGCCTACCGATACACCGGCCATGGCGGCGGTGGTGGGTACAGGAGAGGAAGCTCAAAAATGGAAGGATTCAATGGCGCGCGGCATTCCACTGCGCAGAATGGCGCAACCTACTGACTACCCGGGCATTATTGCCTTTTTGGGTAGTGACGACGCCGCGTATATGACTGGCCAGACAATTTCAGTATCTGGTGGCCTTAGCATGGTGTAAGCCACCACCTAACAGATATAGAGGACAATATTATGTTTGCGACAACTCCCTACGAAGACATTATCTACGAAAATCGCGAAGGCGCAGCCTGGATTACCATTAACCGGCCCAAAGTCTACAACGCCTTTCGCGGTAAAACGATCGAAGAGCTGATTCACGCCTTTTTGACGGCTGCTAGCGACAAAAGTGTCGGCGTAGTTGTGCTCACTGGTGCGGGAGACAAGGCTTTCTGTACGGGCGGCGATCAGTCTAACCACGATGGCGACTATGATGGCCGCGGTGTTGTCGGTCTGCCCATTGATGAATTGCAGTCCGCGATTCGCGATATCCCCAAGCCCGTTATCGCTGCCGTGAATGGTTTCGCGATTGGTGGTGGTAATGTACTGGCTACCTTGTGCGATATGACCATTGCTGCCGACACCGCGCAGATGGGCCAGGTTGGTCCAAAAGTGGGTTCGGTCGACGCTGGTTGGGGCACTGCCTACCTGGCGCGTATCGTCGGTGAGAAAAAGGCCAGAGAAATCTGGTATATGTGCAAGCGTTATTCCGCTCAGGAAATGATGGAAATGGGCTTGGTGAACAAGGTGGTTCCTGCCGCCGAGCTGGAAGCTGAAGTTACCGAATGGTGTAACACGATTTTGCAGCACAGCCCGACTGCAATGGCCCTTGCCAAGCGTTCTTTCAATGCGGACAGCGAGTCTATTCGCGGACTCAGTATGATGTCGCTGAATGCCGTGAAGATGTATTACGACTCAGAAGAATCCCGTGAAGGGGTTAACGCATTCAACGAGAAGCGTAAGCCCGAATTTAGAAAGTTTATCTAAATTTCAAACCTCGCACCGATTTAGGTGCGAGGTTTTTTTTTACCAATTAAAAAAATAATGAAGTCATAATTGTGGCGATATAAAGATAGATGCGTTTTTGCCTACTTAGAAACAAAAAGAAAGTAATACAAAAACTGGTTTTCTAATTATAAAAAGTGAACGGATTTCCTTCGTGGATATCCGATTTCAAACGCCAACGAGAAGTAGAGGTGGTTGATGAAGAAGGTCTGTCGTTCCGCATTTCCTATGTGTTTGACTTTATCCTCGTCGTTATTGACAAGTATTTCGTATGCACAAATAGAAGAAGTTATTGTCACAGCCCAGAAGCGAGCGGAGAATGTTCAAGACGTCCCAATAGCGATAACAGCGGCGACAGCGGGGTTGCTTGAGAAGACCGGTATCTCGTCTTCTGACGAGTTAACGCAGGTCGTTCCAAATCTTCAGTTCAGTCGTCAGGTTGGGTCAGCGACCCCATTTATTCGTGGGGTGGGTACCAAAAACTCGTCTGTTGGTGACGAGAGTAGCGTCTCTACTTATGTTGATGGTGTGTATTACTCTTCTATGGCTGGCTCAGTCATGGACTTCAATAATATTGAACGTGTTGAGGTATTACGGGGGCCGCAAGGCACGCTATTTGGTCGCAATGCGACGGGGGGCTTGATACACGTTATCACTAAAGATCCAGACTTCGAGACCGCTGGTATGGTTGGGCTCGGTTATGGCAGTTATGGTGAGGCGAGAGTAGATGGCTATGTGACGACGGGGTTAACGGAGTCTGTCGCGGTTGACCTATCTCTGTTTTATCAGAATCGTGACGAGGGCTATGGCGATAATCGAACCCGAGGCGAGGAGCGTCCGGGGGAGGAATCTACATCCTTGCGAAGCAAGGTGCTCTTTGCTATTGACGATGTGAGCGAACTGGTTCTGAGTGTTTTGCACGCTAATCGGCGCAGTGATGTTGGGGTGGCCAGGCAGGCCGCGAAAGGAACGATTGCCACAGGCGGCGGTGGCTTCACCGGAGACTTTCAGGATATCAATACCAACAAGGAGCCATTGGCAGACTCCGAGACCGACTCTGTGTCAGCGAAATACAGCAGAGAGTTTGATGGCTTTGAGTTGATCTCGACAACGGCATTTACAGATACCGAGTTACAATATCTGTTGGATCAGGATTCTGGCCCTGCCGATGTTACAAACTTTTATATTGCGCAAAGTACTGAGCAGTTCAGTCAAGAGTTACAAATCAATTCAACCAGTTCCGGGCCGCTTAGCTGGACGGCCGGATTGTATTATTTTGATTCAAAGGCGTCATACGACAATACCGAGGTCGAAGTCCCACCGAGCAGCCTTCTGTTTGTGGTTGATTCTGTGCAGGACACGCGTTCTTACGCGGTTTATGCCCAGGGTAGTTACGACCTGAGTGACGCCACAAAACTGACAGTGGGCGCGCGCCATACCAAGGATGAGCGCGATTTGTCTGGCTCAACGACAGTTAATGGTGGGGCGCCTGCGACCTTCGCAACTGATGAAAGCTGGTCGTCACCGAGTTGGCGTTTGGCAATTGATCATCAGCTTAGCGAGAATGTCTTGTTATACGGCAGCTATTCCCGCGGATTCAAAAGTGGTGTCTATAACACCCTCGTGGTGACGGGTACGGCCCCTGACCCAGTCGATCCCGAAGTGCTCGATGCCTACGAGATCGGATATAAGGGTGATCTGTTTGATAAACGTATGCGTTTGAATGTGTCGGCGTTTTACTATGATTTCCAGGATTTGCAGATGCAACAAATTCTTGGAGGGGCGGTATTCCTGTTTAACGTCGGTAACTCCGAGATGTATGGCGCGGAATTTGAGACGAATTACTTCGTTACAGACAATTTCGATATTAATCTTAACCTTGCCGTACTGGATACCGAATACTCGGAATTTGATGACGGCCCGGTTATTTCGCCAGATACCACTGATGTTATGGGCAATGTGCAAACCTTCGCTGATCTGGCGGGTAAAGAAATGACCCGGGCGCCGAAGTTTACCAGTAATTTGAGTGTGAATTACTTGCAGGCATTATCAGGTGGTGAGTTGAACTACAATCTCTCTTACTACTATAACAGCGGGTTTTACTGGGAGCCGGATAATCGCACTGAGCAGGACAGTTATGACGTGCTTAATGCGGAGTTGTCCTATACTACTAACGACGAAGCTTGGAAGTTTCGGGTATATGGCAGGAATATTCTCGATGGCGAATACTCCTATTACTCGCAACAAAGTACATATGGCGATTTTGTCTCTGCGGCGCCGCCAGCGACTTATGGTGTAGCTGTGCAGTATCGGTTCTAGGTGCCTGCCTAAGTGCGAGTGTCGTAGTCTGAAATTTGGGAGTGCCTAATTATTATGACAGTGCATACCAACAACAGTGATTACGAACTGCGCGCTGAGGAAGTAATGAGGAAAAGTGGGGTCGATGCGATCGCATTAATGCTTTTCGACCAGCGCAGCTCAAATCATCCAATACAGATGATTAAGACATGGGGTATCCCTGGCTCGATATCTGCGCGCTATGTTGATGGTATATGCCGCAGCGATCCACTTTTACCTCATGCCAGCTCCTCTGAAAAAGCGATGCTTCTTAGTACCAGGGTGGGGGCGAAGCCAAAGTCCGATTTCTCTCAGCCTGTGCCTGATTTGCATTACCATCGAATGCTCGAAACGGCCGGTTATGTCGAAACGGCAGCGTGCAGTTACCAGGTATCACGGCATATCTATGCCGTTGTTGGCCTATTGCTAAACCGGAGTCAGGGGCGCCGCTCAGGAATTCTTATTGATGTGGCCTTGCCCAGCCTCGAAGATTGGTTGATTCTTGTTACGGGTGATATCAGGGAATCTGCTGTTCGCAATGTTTATTTTCCGAAGGAGGAGAGTGGGCCAGCGAATTGCGATGAAATGCCAGGTTTGACTCGTCGCGAAGAGCAGGTCGTGGCGGAGTTGCAAAAAGGGCTTGGCAATAAGCAGATCGCAGACAGGCTCTCATTGTCACGGTATACGGTTGAGAATCATCTGCGGCGAATATACCAAAAATTTGATGTGCATAATCGCACTGCATTGATGGCGAAGCTGGGAGCTGGGCTGGCAATAAACTGATTTTTGTCCAGGTGGCTTAGGTAGCTTGCGCTGCGACTCTCCCGCAATGGTGTTGCGAGAAAGTGACAGGTAACAGCTTTGCTTAGAGCGCATCAAGCGCATTGGTGTCGTTAATCGCATTGGTAATGCGGCCTATAAACGCCAGGCAGGTTTCTGGCGGTTGCATATCCGGTACATCAGGATTAGGGCACAGTACGGGCGTCCACCAGGCGAGTGCGCCGAACATATTCTGGCGATAGTCATTCCAGGCTTGTTCGAAGGGGATCTCCGGGCCTCCGCGTTGTTTTAATGCCCCAAGGTAGTAATTGATCAGATCTTTCTCCCAGGCGCGCCGGTCGTCAATGCTCAAGCCGGTGCTTATTGCATAGGCAAGGTCTCTACCCCAGGGGCCAATACACATACACTGCCAGTCACACAGTCCCATTTTGCCTTCTGCGGTGGTATACCAGTTTTTCAGGTGAACGTCAGAGTGGATGACGGTGCGTGGTTGGTTTCGGGTTTTGGCGACGCTGGCCAGAGTGGCAGGCCAGATTTGATCGGCTTTGCTGAATAACGTGGCGGGGATAACATCCTTGGCATGTCGAAATCCAACGTCGGCTTGAGGGCCAAAGCCCGCCTCGTTTGTGGTGATGGTGAAGAAGTCGTACCAGCTGTTCAGGTAAGAGAGGGACGTATCCAGCGCGGTGCTTTCGTAATAGCGACTATGTAGCGTTGCCAGAATGTCCAGCTGTTCCTTTGCCATACTTTCTGTCATGACAGTTCGATGGTCGCAAAAGGTCCAGTGGTCGGTTTGGTCTTCGAGGATGATAATTGAATTCAGTGTGTCGGGGTTGAATGTCGAAAAGTAGGCTCTCGGTGCCTCTATATCGAGATCCGGTCGGATTTGATTGAAAAACTTCACTTCCCCCTCGATTGCGCCATTCATACCAAGAAGGCAGCGGCTGGCAAGCGTAAAGGTTGATTTGCAAAACACAGATTTCGGTAGTTCCGGGTGCTCGCGGTTATAGGTCAGGGTGATTCTACGACGACTTGAAGTGCCTTCATCCTCTGCGCCGAGTTTAAAGCCAGTTACACTAGCATCGTCAATGTGTGGGCAGAGCACATCGGTCAACCACGCTTCGGTGATGTATTCAAACGCCATTGGGATTTGATGGCGGTGGGTGACGAGGCCAATGCCGGTATATTCTTTGTCGTATGCAGCTTTTATCTCATCAATACTCAGTTTCATTTTTATCTCCTGATGGCTGTTGTGTTCACTCTAACAAGATGAATACAAAGGCTGGTATGACGGAATTCAGTCAATAATATACGCTAGCGAAATATACGCTAGTGTAGTAGTATTGGGCCGAATTTATGTCAAGGGAGAGCGATATGTCCGACAGGCCAGTTAGTTATGAGGTCGACGGTAGAGGCGTGGCCACGGTGACGCTGGAGCGTCCCGATATTCACAATGCTTTTGATGACAGCGTGGTTGCCGCCCTCAGCGAGACATTTGAGCAAGCCGCAAATGATAGCAGCGTGCGGGCTTTGGTCTTGGCGTCAACCGGCAAGAGCTTCTGCGCCGGCGGTGACCTGAATTGGATGCGGCGGATGGCCAGCTACGGCTATGAAGAGAACCTGCGGGACTCCACCCTGCTGGCCGAGATGCTGCGACGCCTCAACAGCCTGCCCAAGCTGACTATTGCCCGGGTCCAGGGCCCCGCCTTTGGCGGCGGCGTCGGCCTGGTGGCCTGCTGTGATATGGCCATTGCTGCGCCCGAAGCCGCATTTTGCTTGAGCGAAGTTAAAGTCGGCATGATTCCGGCGACTATCAGCCCTTATGTGATCAACGCCCTGGGTGAGCGGGCCTCCCGGCGCTACTTCACCACCGCGGAATTGATCACCGCTGAAAAGGCATACACCCTGGGTCTGGTGTCTGAGGTGGTGGATGCGGAACAACTGGACGACACCATCAACGGCATACTCAAGGGCTTGCTGCGCAACGGCCCCCGTGGCGTGGGTAATGCGAAGCGTCTGGTATTGGATTACGCCAACCAGGCCATCACCCCTGAGTTGATTGCCGACAGCAGTAAGCGCATCGCCGAAATCCGAGGCAGCGACGAAGGGCAGGAAGGACTGACTGCTTTCCTGGAAAAGCGCAAGCCTAACTGGATTCAATAATCCCCTTCGACGGGACTCCATTCACCGATTCACCAAGACGTTTAGGTAACGAATATGAGCGACGACAAAACGGTATTGATTGCCAACGGCCAGGGCTTCTGGGGAGACAGCCTGCTGGGCCCCAAGCGCCTGGTTAGCGAAGGCCCCTTGGACTACCTGACTTTGGACTACCTGGCCGAGGTCACCATGAGCATCATGCAGAAGCAGCGCCTGCGTAACCCCGAAGCGGGCTACGCCACTGACTTTGTAGAAATGCTGCGGGAAATCCTGCCCACCTGTCAGGAAAAAGGTATCAAGGTCATCGCCAATGCGGGCGGCGTCAACCCCAGGGGTTGTCTTAATGCCATCAAGCAAGTGGTCAAGGATCTGGGCATGACCGGCATCAAGATCGGCATTGTTGAGGGTGACGACATCCTCGACCAACTTCCCGAACTGATCAAATCCGGCGAGGAGTTCAAAAACCTAGACAACGGCGCCCCGATTCAGGACGTCCTGGACCGCATCTCCAGCGCCAACGTCTACATCGGCGCCAAGCCCATTGCCGACGCCCTGGATCAGGGCGCGGATATTGTGGTCACCGGTCGCGCCACCGACCCCTCTGTGGTATTGGCGCCCCTGATCCACGAATTCGGCTGGTCGATGGAAGACTACGACAAGCTGGCTGCCGGTACCGTGATGGGCCACATTCTTGAGTGCGGCGCCCAGTGTACCGGCGGTAACTACTGCGGCTGGCGCGACGTGCCCGACTTTGCCCGCATCGGCTACCCCATTGTGGAAGCGAAAGCCGATGGCACTTTCACCGTCACCAAACACGAAGGTACCGGCGGCCTGGTCACTGTGGACACCGTGGTATCCCAAATCATGTACGAACTGGGCGACCCGAAAAACTATCTTGGCCCCGACTGCAAATCTGACTTCACTTCTATCCAGATGGAACAGGACGGCGACAACCGCGTTAAAGTGTGGGGCATCAAGGGCAGCGAGCCCACTCCGACTTACAAGGTGTCGATGGCCTATGAAAACGGCTACAAAATCGTGGGCCAGCTGACCTACACCGCGCCCGACGCGGTAGAGAAAGCCCAACTTGCCGCCGAGATCCTGTTCGAGCGGGTCGGTATGTACGGCAAGGAGATCCCCAAAGAGGATCGCTTTGTTGAACTGTTTGGCACCAATGTCTGCTACAAGGGCATCTACAAGCAGGAGCAGGAGCCCGGCGAAGTCATGCTGCGGGTCGGCGCCAAGAGCAACGACAAGGACCTGCTCAACATCCTCGGACGCGAACTGGCTCCGCTGATTACCAGCGGCCCGGTGGGCGTGACCGGCTTTGCTGCTGGCCGTCCCCGTCCCACCGAGATTGTCGGCTACTGGCCGGCACTGATGGACAAAACCAAAGTACACACCACCGTCACTGTGGAGGAAGTTTAAGATGGCTAAAGTGAAATTGATGGACATCGCCATTGCCCGCAGCGGCGACAAAGGCGACGGCAGTAACGTGGGCGTGAAGGCCAAGACTCCGGCTATCTATGCCTTCCTGAAGGAAAACCTGACCACTGCGGTGGTCAAAGAGCACTTCAAGGAAATCTGCTTTGGCGACGTGACCCGCTATGAGCTGGATAACCTCAACGTGCTGAACTTTATCCTTGAAGATTCCCTGGGCGGTGGCGGCACCGAGACCCTGATCATGGATGCCCAGGGCAAGGTTCACAGCCTGGCTATGCTGTACATGGAAATGGACGTACCCGACGAGCTGTTGGCGTAGTTAATTTCTTGATGGCGGCTTGGGGGAGGTGAAATAGCCTTCCCCTGGCTGGCCTTCGCTTCTCTTCTCTTCATCAGTATTGTGCGGCATCCGGCACTAATTCAAGGTTTGTTCTATCCCCAAAAATAATACCCGGTATGTTGCTAGCATGCTGCTTTCTTACATCACGTCTTATGGCACGTCTCTCGTTATAAGCTGAATTCGATGCCTAGTTTTACTGACCGGGGTGGGTTGTAAATGGTGAGTATGCCACCTGTATTCGGTGTGTCGAATACCACGCCGGGTTTGAATTCATTGGTGAGATTGCTGCCAGTGAGGCTAACAAAGGGCTTGCCGGGAAGGGACAAAAATCGGGCATTCAGGCTGGCGCCGAGCAGAGAAATTGCGGGATGTTCGTAGGTTTGTGGAAGGTTGTTGTAGTTCCGGTTCTGCCAGGTGTATGACAGCGTTGAAGTGAGTTCGGCCGAACTCAGTCTGCCGAGCCAGAGTAAGATGAACGAGCCAGAATAAGGTGGACTACCGGGAAGTTCAGTGCCAGCTGGTGCCGGCCCTTGAAAGTCGTCGAAGAATTCAGTTGTTTTGGCGTCGACATAGGACAGGTTCAGCTTGGTAGAAAATCCCCAGGGGAGTAGCGCATTCATCGAAAATTCGAGCCCCTTGTTTTCTGCGCCGCCAACATTATCCGTATAGGCAAAGGCACCGGTATATTCGCGCTGCTGCACTTGCATATCAGTCCATTCTAGATAAAAAGCCGTAAGGTCGACTTGCAGCGCACCTTCTAGCCAGGTCGTTCGTATTCCCAGTTCATAGTTCCAGATGCTGTCTGAGTCGAAGAAAAGTGGGACGCCGGGATCGAGTGTGGGATTCTGGTTGGCGCCTGCATAGCGAAAGCCCTTCACCGCAGAGGTAAACAAGGAAATACTATCGGAGGCTCGCCACAGCAGGGTCAGCTTGGGATTGAATACCGTTTCCGCAATACGCCCCTTTTCTCTGCCCAGTTGGATAGCGCCTCCCGGAGATATAGGCCCTATATCCACCGGTAAAAGCAATTCCGAAGGCAGCGGGAGAATGCCAAGCAGATTGTCGACTAACACGACATCAGTGCGAATATCTGCGTCGGTACTTTGCCGGAATATCCGAGCGCCAATGCCGAGTTCCCAGTTTTGGCCAAGTGGTTTGTTAAGATCAAAAAAGACGGCGTTTTCCTCGGCATCGACGTCGCCGGTAAGGGTGAGTACGTCACCGGTTGACTCGGTGCCGAGCGAGAGCTGGAGGTATTGATCGCTGTACACATAAAAATATCCTGCTACATAGCTCCATTCATCCAATAGCCACCAAGTGGATTCTGTGGGCTGTGTCGACACCAGACGCACTTCGGCGGTGGGCTGAGAGCTTTCTATTACCGTATCCCCGTAAAGGCCAACGCCGACAGTCGATGTGCCGATAAATTGCGAGTAGTCCAAGCGTTGCGGGTAGTCCTTTTCCATATTGCTGAGAATCAATTTGAGTTCGGCTGCCTCGAAGCTCCAGTCGGCGCTGAATACCAGAATGTCAGTGCGGGAATCCAGTACGTCGGGGAAGTAGCGCTCTGAATGTTCCGCTCTGCTATCGGAATTGGCGAAGGCGCCATCGTCCTGGTGGGTTTCCCTGCGAATCATATTGAGTTCGAGAGAGAGTTTGTCCGAGGGCTGCCAGGCAAGTATCGCCCGGTACTGCTGGGCATCAGACGAGTTGATGTCGTCCTAGCCGCTGCGGACATCTTTGATATACCCGGGCCGGTCGCTGTGGCTGGCAGCGACACGCAATGCCAATTCATCGTTAAGGGGTTGGTTCCACATCAGCTCATAACGGTGAGAGTAGTTACTGCTCATGGCGTGCTGCCCAATCGCGGCCGAGACACGGCCGTAGGCTTCTTCAAAGTCCGGCTTATTGAGTACATAGCGAACGGCACCGGAAAGGGCTGACCCGCCAAATAGGGTTCCCTGGGGGCCCTTAAGAATTTCAACGGTCTTTAAATCAAACGGGTCAATATTGGGCTGCGGGCCGAGTATGGAGGGGTTCACCATCGAGACATCTTCGTAAAACATACCGAAGGTACGGGTGAAAAACGTAAAAAATGTGTCGGTGGAAACGCCTCGAATAATAATTTGTGCGGCTTCTGGATCCAGTCCGGGGCTAACGGACACCCCCGAGGAAAAGCGGGAGATTGATTCGACGTCTAAGGCGCCAATTTCCTTCAGGTTATTGCCGCTGAATGCTTCAATGCTCAGCGGAATATCGCGAAGATCAGCCTCCCGCTTGGTGGCCGTAACGAGGACTTCCTCGAGTAAATGGGATCTGGGTTTTCCTAGGTTGCTGCGAGGGTCGCTGCTGGCTTCGTCGCCTCTAGCGATGTCGCTTGCATGCGCTGGTAGATAATGTATTGCACATACCAAGGCTAAAGCCCTGCGGACATTCATGCCAATCCCTCGTTAGTCTGATTATGGAGAAGCAGCAATGGCGGTGGTCACGCCATTAATTTCAATGTAGTCCCTCGAAAATTAATGTGCAAGCAATTGATTAGGTGCAGTAATATATTTCGATAGTTAAATTAAAAATAAGCGAAAAATACAGTTTTTAATAAAGTATGCATGCGAACAACTGTCCCCAGAAGGGCGTTGGCAAATTTGCTGATAGTGAACTATCTGAGATGAGGAGAATTGCTGTATGAATGACGCTCTTAATGTCGCCGTATTAGGTGCAGGTAGCTGGGGCACCACCGTGGCATCCCTGGTGTCCGCCAATGCCAATACCACGCTATGGGCGAGGAGTGCCGAAGTTGTTGCAGAAATCAACAGCCAAGGCCAGAACAGCAAGTATCTTCCCAATGCCCGTCTCCATAGACGTCTGCGGGCGTCGGATGATCTGGAATATGTGGTGCGAGCATGCGATGTTCTAGTGATGGCGATACCTGCCCAGTCCTTTCGCCGCATGCTCGTTGAAGTTAGGAGCTTTCTCCGGCCTTGGGTTCCAGTAATCAGTCTCAGTAAAGGTCTTGAGCAAGATACTCAGCTGAGAATGACTGAAATTATTCAGCAGGAATTACCCGGACATCCGGTGGGCGTGCTGAGTGGTCCTAATCTCGCTACAGAGATCATGCAAGGTTTTGCTGCTGCCAGCGTGATTGCCATGGATGACCCACGCATTGTCGGGCGCGTGCAGAAACTTTTTCATAGCGGTTTGTTTCGGGTTTATACCAATAACGATGTGGTTGGATGTGAACTCGGAGGCGTACTAAAAAACATCATTGCGATTGCGGCGGGGATGGGCGATGGGCAGGGGGCGGGTGAAAATACCCGCTCCGCTCTAATAACCCGGGGTCTTGCTGAAGTTTCCCGTCTTGGTGTGGCACTCGGTGGGCAGGCCGAAACCTTTTATGGGCTAGCCGGTATGGGTGATTTGATTGCCACGTGCACCAGCGTTAAGAGCCGCAATCGAACGGTGGGCTTCGAACTTGGTAAAGGCCGATCTATAGACGAGATTATTGCTGAAATGTTTATGGTCGCTGAGGGCGTAAAAAGTGCTCCAAGCGTGATTGGCCTAGCCCGGGACAACGGTGTGCCTATGCCGATTTCCGAGGAAGTGTATAAAGTTGTGACAGGAAAAGCTACGGCTAAAGATGCATTTCGGGGATTGCTTCGAGCAAATGTTGGTCAAGAGTGTCAGCCTGGATGATGAGCATACTTGGATGGCAGCCTTAACCAGGGCAACCTAAGGTATCTTGGTTTGCCTTATTATGTTAGTAAGCGTACCATTAGCATGGTAATAAACATTCCAGGCCGGAGAGCGCTTTCATGAACCGTGTGGTTATTGTCGACAATATTAGAACAGGACTGGCCAAGTCCTTCCGTGGCACCTTTAACCTGACCCGTGCCGACGACTTGGTCGCCCACTGTATTGATGCCTTGTTGGCAAGAAACCCCACTTTGGACCCCGCTCTGGTTGACGACGTCGTTGTCGGTTCTGCCCGCCAAACCGGTGAACAGTCTGCCAATATCGCCCGCTACGCGGTGGCCCTGTCCAAGCTGCCGGTTACCACTTCTGGCCTGACCATCAGCCGCGCCTGTTCTTCTGGGCTGAACGCCATCGCTATCGCCGCTCAGCACATTGCCAGCGGCGCCGGCGATGTGTGCATCGCCGGTGGCGTGGAATCCATCACTGGCCTAGAGCGTGGCAAGTCTGAGTTCGAGGAAAACCCTCGTCTGGTTAAAGATCTGCCCCAATACCTGATGCCAATGGGGCTAACTGCTGAAATCGTGGCCGAGCGCTACAACGTGACCCGCGAGCAGCAGGATGAATACGCCCTGCAAAGCCAGCAGCGCTACGCCGTTGCTGCGGAAGCCGGCCTTGTGGCAGACGAAATTGCCCCCATGACCGTCAAGTGGCTCAAAGAGGATCGTAAGGCAGGCACCAGCGAAGTGCTGGAAGGCATCGTGAGCAAAGACGAATGCAATCGCCCCACAACCACTCTGGAAGGTCTGGCGGGCCTGAAACCGGTATTCAATGAGGAAACCGGCACCGTGACCGCGGGTAACGCCTCTCAGTTGTCTGACGGCGCCTCCATGACCCTGCTGATGTCTGAAGCCAAAGCAATTAAGTTGGGTCTGACCCCCATCGCCTACTTCCGCGGCTTTGCCGTGGCGGGCTGCGAGCCTGATGAAATGGGTATCGGCCCGGTATTTGCCATTCCCAAGCTGCTCAAGTTCAACGGCCTAAGCATGAACGATATCGACCTGGTTGAGTTGAACGAAGCCTTTGCTTCCCAAGTGCTGTATTGCCGCGACGCCCTGGAAATCGACAACGACATTTACAACGTCAACGGTGGCGCCATTGCTATCGGTCATCCTTACGGCATGACCGGCTCACGGATGACTGGCGTGCTGCTGCGTGAACTCAAGCGCCGCAACAAAAAGTACGGCATTGTGTCCATGTGTGTTGGTAAAGGCATGGGCGCAGCCGGTTTGTTTGAGGCTATCTAGTCGCCATACTCTGCGCTATTTACCGCTCGGAAACCCGGCCATCGCGCCGGTTTTTATTTCCTGGCAGGAGTAAAACCCGCCTCACGGAAGCGCAGAGCCTCTCGTCCTGTTTGAGATTTCAGTAAGCAAGGTATAGATACAACGGCGTAGCCGGCGGTGATGTTGAGGCCCCGTACGCGGGGCACAAAATCGTGGACTTGTGGTGATTCTACCGCGACTGCCAAGACCGAATGGTCATTCTTCTCCGGTGCACCGGCATTTTTTGGTGCCCAGACCTGTGCCGCCAGTCTTGTTCAGTCGCGTGGGTGCTTATTACTAACGCGTTAATTCGTTAGCACGCCCTAGTAGGATTTGGGCATTCCCAATACTTTCTCGCCAATAAACGACAGAATCATTTGCTCAGTCACGGGAGCAATGCGAGGCAGAATGGACTCGCGGAACAAACGTTCAACGTGATATTCCTGCGCATAGCCCATTCCGCCGTGAGTCAGTACCGCTTTGGTACAGGCGTCAAAGGCTGCGCGGGCGCTGAGAAACTTCGCCGCGTTGGCCTCGGCACCGCAGTTTAGGCCCTGGTCATACATAGACCCGGCACGCAAACACATCCAGTAAGCCGATTCCAGATAGGTCCAGGCTTCAGCCAGTGGGTGCTGAATGCCCTGATTCTGTCCAATTGGGCGGCCAAATACCACGCGCTCGTTGGCGTATTGAGCCGCTTTATCCAGAGCGGCCCTACCGATGCCAATGGCTTCTATGCCGACCAGTACGCGTTCGGGATTCAGGCTGTCTAGCAGATAGTAAAAGCCCTTGCCGACCTCGCCAATCACATCGCAGTCGGGGATAAAGTAATCGTCGATATAGGTGGCGTTGGAATCCACGGCGTTGCGGCCCAGCTTCTTGATACGGCGGACTTCAATCTTTGTGCGATCCAGATCGGCGTAAAACAGGGTCATGCCGTCGGTGGGGCGCTTGCACTCTTCCTTGGGGGTAGTGCGGGTCAGCAACACAATTTTGTGTGCTTCCTGCCCGGTCGAGGTCCACATTTTGCGGCCATTGACGATATATCCGCCATCGACTTTTTTGGCGAAGGTCTTGATGCTGGTGGTATCCAGCCCGGCATCGGGTTCGGTTACGCCGAAGCAGGTTTTCTGTTCACCCTTGATCAGTGGCTCCAACCAGCGTTTTTTCTGTTCGTCACTGCCGTGTACCACGACAGCGTGGGGGCCAAACAGGTTGATGTGAATCGACGAAGCGGCAGATTGGCCGCCACCGCTGGCCGCAACCGCGTGCATCATAATTGCCGCTTCGGTCACGCCGAGGCCAGCACCGCCGAGCTCTTCAGGCATGGTAATGCCAAGCCATCCAGAGTTGGCCATAGCCTGGTAAAACTCTTCGGGAAAACGTGCGGCTTCGTCGCATTCCATCCAGTAGTCATCGGTGAATTCAGAGCAGACTTTGCGTACGCTTTCGTCGATTTCTCTTTGCAGGTCGGTCAGGTTGAAATCCACGGTTTGTTACCTCTTTAGGTGGTGTTCGAACTGTTGTTGTAATTGCTCGCGGTGTTCCGGGGCGGCGATATCAATAAGTCGTTTTGCACGGGTTTTCAGGTCTGCTTCCCTCAGCAGAGCGCTGCCATATTCAGTAACAACGACATCGACATGGTATTGGGGAACGGTGACCCGGCTGCCTTGTGGTAATTGCGCTACGATTCTGGAAATTTCACCGCTGGGGTCAGTGGCTGGCAGAGCAATAATGGACAGGCCTTCGGGGTCCCGGCTGGCTGCAGCGGCAAAGTCAGGCAATCCGCCTGGGCCACTGACAGGCTTGCCGTTGATGGTTTCGGCATTGACCTGTCCACTCAGATCCACTTCCAATGCGGAGTTCACCGCAAATAATTTCGGTATGCTCGCGAGGATGTTTGGCGAGTGGCAATGCTCCACGCCGACGATCTCCAGCCGGGGGATATCGGGCAGCAAGCGATAAAACTCCCGACTGCCCAGTGCGGCGATGGTGGTAATTGGAGCATCTTCTGCCAGCGCCTGATTTTCCAGCAAAACGGCGATACTGTCGCTGATCATACCGCTGTGAATTCTCAGTCCTTTATGGGAGGAAAGCGCAAGCATGAGTTGGTTGGGTATTTTGCCCAGACCGCATTGCAGGGCGGCGCCATCGGGAATCAGGCCGGCGATATTGTTGGCGATTTTTTCCGATACGGTGTTGAGCTTGCCCGCATCGTAGGTGGGCAGTTCGCTATCGTCTTCGAAGTAGGCGGATATCGCCGCGAAAGGGATAGACGACGCACCGGGCAGAGCCGGTGTGTTGGAGTTGATCACGGCAAGGATTTTGGGCTTGTTACCGAGAATGCCCGGAATAAATTCACTGTGAGGTCCAAGGCTGCATTGACCGTTTTCATCCGGTGGTGAGACCTGCAGCAGCAGGGTGTCTATCTGGCCGGGTCGGGCGAGACGCAGCTGGGTGGTGGAATAAGCGCCGGGGTGGAAACGCACATCGCCATTGATATAGTCTTTGTAATAGCCGCCTTGCATGAAGCTCACCGCCATTGTCCGGTGTCCCGGCACGGCAAGATTGTGGCTGTTTACGCCGGGAATAAAGCTGCAGTGGAAGTTTACTCCCGGTGCTGCCTCAGGGTGTGTTGCCAGGTATTCAGACAACGTTGAAGGTTCGCCAGCGCTGCCGGAAAGGAACACGTTTTCTCCGGGTGGTAGACTGGCGATCAGCGTGTCGATATTCAGATGGGTCATAGTAATCGCTTACGCTCCGTCCAGTCCCACAATGCTGATTGAACATACGCGATAGTAGGGCACACTGCCGAGATTATGGCTGAGTCCCAGGCTGCGTAGAGAAGCGTAGGCGCCAAAAGATCGTGTGCCTATCGCGCTGTTCTTTCTTTTCGCGCTGCCTTTAGTCATTGCCGATACTCTCAGTGTTTTCAATAAACAGACCTTAAACCGGATCCCAAGTGAACACGTCCATCGAGCGATCGAGTGGATAAAAATCATCCTTAAACATTGGGAAAACACGATCAATTATCGCTTCTGCGGTGATTCCCTCTTCATCGCCAATGTGGGCCGTACGAATGGGCCTGGGTTGACTAAAGAAATAGACCTCATTGGCGCGGGCACCGAATATTTGACCGGTGATATGGCTGGCATCATCGGAGAGTAGGGCGCAAACCATAGGCGCTACTTTTTCCGGCTCCATTCGCTCAATGATTTTCCAGCGCGCTTCGTCCTCTTCCGACTCCCGCGGAATGCCGGCCATCACCATGGGCGTCATGGCGAAGGGGGCGATGCAGTTGGAGCGCACATTAAACCGTTGCATATCCAGGGCGATAGACTTGGACAGTCCAACCAGCCCCATTTTGCTGGCGGCATAGTTGGCTTGACCAAAATTGCCTACCAGTCCAGAGGTGGAGGTCATGTGAACCATAGAGCCAGATGCTTGCTCTTTCATAAACGGAGCGGCTGCTCTTGCAGTGTTAAAGCAGCCACTCAGGTTCACTTGAATCGATTGCTCCCACTCTTCGGACGACATCTTGTGAAAGATTTTGTCCCGCAGGATACCTGCGTTATTAACCAGCCCGTCGATCCGGCCCCAGTTGTCTATCGCGATGTTGATCAGGTGCTCGGCTTCAGCGGGGATTGCGATATTGTCAGTGGAGGGGAGTGCGGTGCCCCCGGCAGCTTCGATACTCTGAACAACGTATTCGGCTGTTGGCTTGCCTGATTCGTCTCGAGCTAGGTCGTTGACCACGACCTTGGCACCCTGTTGAGCGCAGTATTCAGCAATACAAAGGCCTACGCCCCGGCCCGCGCCGGTAACAATAATGACTTTGTCCTTTAGGAGATTGGGCATCGCTGGCTTCTCTTGGGAAAATGGTTATAAATAATCGTTAACATGCGAACTATAATGGTAGCTTACATTGTGCTTGGTTGGTTTGTCTAGATTTACGATGAAAAATGCCGATTTGTCGCTGTATGTTATGCGAATAGCGCTATATTTTGCGGTTGCCTTCGGAAACTAGGTGATTTTATCCGAAAGTTCTTGGTATAGTTCGTTTGCTTAATATGGTTATGCTATTTGTTTTGCGGGCGGATTCAGGTACGGCTTCTTGGGAAGCCTAGGTATAGGAAGGGTAATGAATTTAGACGCACTACAAGCTTGTAAGCTGGATTCGGTTGAAATCGAATATAGCGACAAAGACTCAATGCTCTACGCCCTGAGTATTGGCGCCTGCGCAAATCCTGATGATTTGGGCGAACTGGGCTTTGCCTACGAGAAGGACCTTGTTTGTCTGCCAAGTTTTGCGGTTGTTTTGGCGCATCCGGGAATGTGGATGACGCGTCCTGGCCTCGATGTCGATGTTTTGAAACTCTTGCACGGCGAGCAGCGAATGACCATTCACAGGCCTTTGCCGCCTGCGGGGAAGGTCAGAGCGGAGTATGCCGTATCGGCCGTAGTCGACAAAGGTGAAGGCAAGGGAGCGTTGATGTATTTCGACAAAACGCTCTACGACGCAGTGAATGATGAGCTTCTCTGCACGGTAACGTCGATGTACTTTTTACGCGGTGACGGTGGTTGCGGAAGTTTCGGTTCTCAGCCCCCAGTGCTCGGCGCAGTGCCTGAGCGCGAGCCCGACTTTGTCGATCTCATTCATCTCGATCACAGGGCGCCGATGTTTTACCGACTTAACGGTGACCGCAATCCTATTCATATTGATCCCGAACTTGCGCGCAAGGCAGGCTTTCCAAAGCCAATCGCCCATGGCCTATTGACTTACGGCGTTTGCGGTCTGTCTGTTCTGCGTAAAGCCCTAAATTACGATGTGAAACGTATGGCATCACACTCGCTTCGATTCAGTTCGGTGGTGTTTCCCGGTGAGCCCCTGGAGTTTTCCGGGTGGCAGACAGATGGCGGGATTGCCTTTAGGGTCAGAGCGTCAGAGAGGGATAAGATCGTAGTTGATAATGGCTTCGTTGGGACTTGTTGAACGTACCAAGTGAATAGCGTCGTATCAGCTTACGTCGCTCTGATCATTTAGCTGCGCCCGGAAGGTCTCTGGGGTGATTGCTTTCCAGCGCTTGAATGCTCTCCTGAAGTTGGATGCATCGTGATAGTTCAAAAGCTGCGCGACGGCTTCTACCGACATTGTAGTGTTAGACAGATAGCTTTCCGAGAGCGCGATCAATACGGTATCTCGGACTTGTCTAAAAGAGGTGTTTTCCTCCTCTAGCCTCCGTGCCAGGGTTCGACGACTTATGAATAGCGCCTTTGCCACCTCATTTTCTGACAATTGGTGATTTGTGTTTGACAGCAGGATACGTCTCACCTGGGTATGGGTTGTGTTGGGTGAGGAGCTCAGTTTGTCAATGAGTTCGCGGCATTGCAGCAAGGCGTGTTCATAGTTCTCGTGATTCGCGGTCGCATTCGACGTATAGATAAGCGATTTGGGTATACGAAGTATGTTTTCAGGCTCAGAGAACTTAATACTGCAGGGATAAAACACTTTGTATCGGTTCTGGTAACTCGGCGCCGAAAATGATGCGCTGAGTGAGCCTTCATGCAGCGGCCTGCCCAAAATCGATTCAATGATTGAGAGCGCCGCGAGACTCAAGGCCTCAAAGTAGATTCTGTAAACCTTTTCCGTTACCGCTGGACTGATTAGTAATCTGCATTCAATCCACTTGTCTGTAGTTTGGATGTCCAATTGAGTGAGATGCATGCGCAGTGGTAAATAGTCTTGAAAGGCTTCAAGGGCCGCGAATAAGTTCGGGCTACTATAGACAAGAAAGCCGAGCGGGCCATGTGTGGCTGGCGTGAGCTGTTGGCCATAGTGCAGGCCAAAAGCTTCATCCCCTGAAATGTCTAGGGCATTACTGTAAATCGCTAGTTGTTGTTTTGAGTTTAGCAGAAACTCGTCCTGTAAAAATTGCTCAGTTGTCAAACCGGTTCTAAATAGAAGCTGCTCCAGATTTTTCTCTGAGAGCTTAAGTACCCTCGCGGCAATACGTGAATAAGTTATAGGGATGGAAGGCGTTTTCAGGTCGGTATCAAAGGAATCCATGTTTGGGTCGGGTCTCGGCTGCGTCCGTCTTTGTAGAAATATTGAGCACTAATGGCTCAATATGACTCCCTAGTGGCCATTAATGACCTGTATTTTATCTGTGACAAACTCATACTTGCAACATGGCCTGAAAAGCATGTGGCCATCCCAATGTTATTCAATTTGCCGTTTCATCGGCTGAACTATAGTAATAAGAGGTTGCGAAATGTTTGACTACTTGCGTTATTACCTGTCACCGCTTCTGCAGTTAGTCGCTGCGGCGGGAATTATTGTTGGTGGTCCTTACGTCTGGGTGGGCATAGCGTCGTTGCCAGCTATGGCGATACTAGATTCATTACTCCCGGTCGACTTGAAGGAACGTAAAATTAACAATCGCAGCCTTGCCAATATTCCGATTTGGATCAGCTCGGTTGCCGGTCCCTGCCTGTTCTTTATTCTGGCTTGGAAAATAGGCACAGGCTCACTGAGTGGCTTTGAGATGTTTGGTGCGACCATTTCTGTTGCCTGGCTATCAGTCATCGTAGTCGTACCGGCTGCCCATGAACTTTACCATCAGCGTGGCGCGATGCGGCAATTAATCGGTACTTATTGCCAGGTGGTTTACCTGGATTGTACGCGCAATATTGCACACATGTCTGGCCACCACCTTGATGTAGGTACCGCTCTTGATAGTGATACAGCGGCTCGGGGTGCAACGCTATATAACTTCGCATTGCCAGCGGTATATCACAGCACTATTTGCGCGTTCCGTCTGGAGAGCGATGCGCTTGAGAAGCGGGGCATGAGTCGTCTTTCGATTAAGCACCGCATGTGGCCAGCCATCTTCGCTCAGCTAATCTTTCAAGCAATTATTTTCTTGATCGGTGGCCTTCCCGCTCTTCTGTGTACTGTTGGTGCTGTATTACTTTCACGTTTGTGGGTGGAAACCTTCAACTACTTTCAGCATTACGGCCAAGTGAGAGTCCCCGGCAAGCCAATTGGTCGTCGCCATGTGTGGAACCACCTCGGTCCAATCACCCGTGTAGTGGCCTTTGAGATCACAAACCATGCAGATCACCACCTTAATGCCTATACACCGTACTACAAATTGAAACCCGACACGACAGCTATCGTTATGCCAAATGTATTTATCTGCTTCTTGAGTGCGCTGGTGCCCCCGATTTGGAATAACGTTATTATCAAGCCTGCTCTGAAGCGTTGGGACCTGGAGTTTGCTAGTAGTGAAGAACGTGAACTGGCGAAGGTTCAAAATGAAAAGGCAGGTTGGCCGAATTGGTTTGAAGGTGCTGAAGTTGCCGGTGGTAAGGTTGCCGCTTAACTTCTGAAGTAAAAAATGCCCTCAACATTTGCGGTCCTCGTGGCCGCTTTTTTCGTTATAAGGAATAAAAATGAAAAGCTTGTGGAAACGACATATTAACCTGGACGAAATTAATGCCGCCGGCGAGGGGCGAGCGAACGGCGTGTTAGGTGTCAGAATTACAGCCGTAGAGAACAATAGTGTGCGTGGAGAGATGGCCATCGAGTCGAGGGTGCATCAGGGATACGGAATCTTGCATGGTGGTGTTTCGTGTGTATTGGCTGAGACACTGGGTTCTGTCGGCTCATTGTTGGCATGCGACGAGGATCATTACCCAGTGGGTGTTGATATCAATGCAACGCATATGAATGGCATAAAAAGTGGAGCGGTGATTGGCATTGCGACGCCGTTAAAAATTGGCTCGCGTTTGCATGTGTGGAGTATCAATATTGAATCTGAAGACGGCTTGCCAATATGTGCTGCAAGGCTGACGACAGCGATTCTAAAAAAATAATTTTGAATCGATTGTTTTGGGTGTTTCGATGTATTTGCATGTCCTCTTATATAGAAATCACTTCGGGTCATCTGATTAATCGAAGTGAAACGAGTATTGATAATAGTCTAATTATTGTGGTGAAGCAGGCTGTATGACAGGTATTCTTGAAAGTCTCAGGCAATACGCGCTTAAAAATCAAAAGAAAATTATTTTCCCTGAGCAGGATGATGCACGAGTTATTTCAGCCGTTAACTCTCTGGCTGAAAACGGATATGTGAAACCGGTTCTTCTTAAGCGCCCCGATGCTGTTGAGCTCCATGAAGGTGTTGAGATATTCGAAGAATGCTCAGATCAAGCAAGCTGGCGCCAACGGGCCGTTGAAATATTTATTCAGTTACGAGCCAAGAAAGGAATCACAGAACGCGACGCTGTACTGGCAATGAAATCCCCGCTCCTGTTCTCTGCAGTATTGCTCAGACTAGGGTATGTGGATGGCGCAGTCTCTGGCTCAATTGCGACAACTGCCGATGTGCTGAGGGCAGGTATTCAGGGCGTTGGCATGGCGGCGGGTTCCAAGCTGGTATCCAGTATATTTCTTATGGAACTCCCCGATGGGCGAGTCTGTTCATTTGGAGATTGCGCGGTAAACCCTGAGCCAGACGCCAGTGTCTTAGCCGAAATTGCCGTTACGAGCGCGAAAAATCACCAGCGCTTGACGGGTGATACTCCCCGAGTGGCGTTGCTATCCTTTTCCAGCAGGGGGTCGGCAGAACACGCTCGGGTGGAGAAAGTCCGTGCGGCACTTCAGGCAGCAAAAAATATAGACCCCTCACTGTTAGTCGACGGTGAACTGCAGTTTGATTCCGCCTTTGTTCCCGAGATAGGCAGGCGTAAGGCGCCAGATTCACCTGTGAGTGGGCAGGCCAATGTCTTTATCTTTCCTGATCTGGATGCAGGGAATATCGGATACAAGATAGCCGAGCGTATTGGTGGTGCGAAGGCTTTGGGCCCGATTCTCCAAGGTTTGGAGAATCCATGGATGGATTTGTCTCGGGGCTGCTCGATTGATGACATTAGAGATATGGCGATTATTGCGTCGGTGATGTCGGGGTAGTCAGGGATTGCTAGAGCGTTAGAGAGTAAGTATGACCAGTTGTTTTGGACTTCTGTGATGGATCGGAAAATAAGGCCTGGCTGTAAAGGAGAGAAAAGATAAGGGTGGCGGCATAGGTTAATCTGGGTCACACCTCGTGTATGCGTCATGCTTTGCCCTTTGAAGTAGTCCCTTAACTCCTGAGAGACTGCTTAAAAATGGTAGATGTATGTATACAATTTATACATGTAGCGGGCAATATCAAATAATGTATCTAACGACAGCCGGGAGCGATTGCTGGGGAGTGGTTGATATGTGGGGAGATGAGTGGAATGTGCTATTCAACACTTCAGCTGCATATTTGGCGCTGTTTAGGGGGAAAATGCCTTGAATTACTGGGTTAAAATATCCTGCGCCGATACACGCAAAGAGAGCACCCAACGGTGTGCCACTAAAAAGAGCTGACCCAATTAGGTAAAAACAAAATGACAAATAGATGAAATGTGCCGCGATATGGACATATAAAATGAACTTATCCATTCGGTATGCCCAAAGCTGCTCTAGCATTCTTCAGAAACAAAGCCCGCTTACCTCATTCAATAAAATTGGTAATTAACCGTTCTTCCCATAGCGCCACGATTTCGATCAATCGATAGCGCAGTAGTAAATCCCACCGTATGGGCCAATCGGGTTTATTCATTGCACGCTACCCAGTCTGCCTGAAAATGCTACATGTGTATGTATACAATCGATACATGTCGCATAAATGTCAAATAATGCACACATCGAAGAACGGAGCTGGACGGAGAAATGGATGGGACTATTAGACTCTGTGTTTTCATTTTCCCCCTATTTTTACTCTCTGAATCGCCCCTGGTTCTCCGTGATTTTAGAGTTTGTTAATTGGCTTTTTTAACCCTGATTTCCAAGACTCAATCAGCTTTTCTAAGATGAGTATCAGGAAATCAGCTGAGCCGATTGCAGTCATTTTTCCATCGGTTGCGTGCGTTAGGAGTACGTCGATGTCAACTTCTATTGGGCGCGAAAAATTTTTCATATTTTGGTCAAAAATAATCGTTTTTTTGCCAATACCGCTGACATTAACAATGATTTTTCCTTTGCTGAGAAGAATTTCCAGAACATTCCCCTTCCATTGAGCTCTATCTGGCGTGTCCACTATTGCAAAATCTATTTGCGGGTCGTTTCCGTTGTCTAGGGTTGAGCTATCGGTAGGGTCAAATGTATTACTAGGGGCGTTTCTACCCATAGCTTTGTCATCAGATTGGTGGTCTATGGGCTTTTCTCGTTCAGCCTCTTTTTTTCTGTTCTGTGGGCTGGCGATTGGGATGAGATCGTTCGGCCGTTTTCCAATGTGTGTGACAGCGCGCGATAAATTGCTAATGGCTTGACGTTGTTGGGAGTTGGGAGGGGTTTTAGTAGCCAGAAATGTTAAGAGTCCATCCACGGATTCTGCCAGGTTATTGTCAAACTGCAGAGAAAATTGCTGGTTGGCGTATGGCGGCGCTTCCTGAATCCCAATGATAATGTGGCCCGGCTCCACATCTATCAGACTGGTATAGATATTTATGCCACCCAGGCAGCTGCTTAGTGTTTCTGTCAGCCAATTTGGGCTTACCTCAGATCTGCACAATAAGGTAAGGCTGACGGTGGGAGGTTGCATATTTGTATCCTGATCCGTATTAGATACGAATCAGGATAGCAATATATTTCGCCATGTAAACAATAAAATTCTATAATATTACTATAGCATGGTCTTTGCGGAGCTTTCAAGAAAACTTGTGATATTTTTTTGCATTTGGCAAATTTTCTCTTGGCCTGATTTGAAATTATAGTTAACTACTTGAAAATCATAGAGAAAAATTTTTCTATTGTAGAGTGTCTCTAGTCACATGATTTAGCAAAATACTGGCAAGGATTAGTATCCGAAATATCTTGTTCGTGATTTGGCGGCTTTCCCAATTTTTTGTATGTATCTGATAGCTTTCAGGTTGAGTTTGGTTAACCGCTAAGTCTGCCTTAACCTCTGACAAGAAGGCCTCCAGCTCCTCTGCATCTTCAAGGCTCAATCGAATAGTGATTATGTTGTTTCCTACCCAGGGTATGTGTGACAGCTGGGGTAGCAGCGAGGGGGAAATAGGCTTGCTATTTTTCAGATTTAATACTCTGGCCAGAATGTCTCTATTTGGTATGCGAGCTCGCCTTCTCCGAAGTTTTGAGTGTGTTTGGGGGTCCTCTATGGTAGAGATGTCGGATTCCAAATTCAGCAGATTAATTAGTCTGGAGTGTGATTGCAGTTCGAAATTCTTTGCAGCCACTAACAGTTCGTGATTGATATGGTCGGGGAAATGAACAAGTGATTTTGGTGAGTTGATTGGGGTTCCAATCATTCGGTCATAAATCCACCGAGCACAGGTTGCTGGCGTTAAATCGCTGACTTCTGTCGGAAGATAGTTGGGTTTTTCCAGGAAGATTTTAGTCGGCGCATTCACTTCTATATTTTCTTTAACGTATGAATTACTTTCATTTATACAAACAGCTATAAAATGGCCTGGAGCGTCTTTATATCTACGGCGTCTCTGGTTGACGCTTTGCTTTCTTCCTCCAAGCAAATTTGAGATTGCCCTGTCGCTCAGTAAAAAAACATTATCTGCGACTCTCATTGCCAGAGCGTGGCGGGTTAGGTGGCTGTAGTAATGCAGGGTTATTTCGAAACCGGCATGCCCGAGTTGGGCGGCCAATTTGGCGCCAGAGATAAGACGTTCTGAGCCTGTTTGTATTCGGCAAACTGCCAGCGCACCCATACTGCCTACAGTGTGCCTGGAGTGGTGAAGCTGACTGTTCGGGTTGGCTGTGGCGAGTTGAAGGGCGTTTTTGACGGCCTTCATTGCGAATGGGCTGGTTGCAGATTTGGCCAGCCCTGGAAATTGAAAATGTGGATCGCCACTCGGCAGTGGGAGGTTTTCAGACACTGTCCAGTTTCGATATGCGTTGTCTGTTTTCAACTTCGTTACAGAATTGAGACGAACTTTTATGTTGCCCGAATTGATTGGTGGCATTCCGAGAAGTTCGCTGCGGCGTAAACCTGTATTTCGGCAGTTTAGGGTTAGTGCCTCAGAAGCTTGGAAAAGAGCCTCTTGGTATGCGGGTGGAATTTCATCGAGTTCAGACCATTTCTGTAAATGGTTTTGAGCAACACTTATCTCGGCGTTTGTAATCACGCTCGCATCAATGTTCTTTTGAGAGTCTCTCACTGTCTGGATCGAGACCTGGGGTAGCAGGTATTTTTTGCCCATGTCGACAAAAAAACGATATGTGCTGGCTGCGCAGAGATCAGGGCTTGTGTGTATTTTTTCGATTCTGGCGTTTAGTAAATCACTAAGCTCTTCATTGAATTCGGGGTCTAAATAGTCGTTTTTGAGATCAACAAGCACTGTAAGTGCATGACGCAAGTGATCAAGTACAGTTTTTTCTACCAAGTCGTAGGTGGTTTTGCGATTAGCGCCAGGGCTTAAGAGGGAAATGGCCCACTGGGCATAGAGTAGAGGAAGCCCATCAAGTTTCTCTCTATAGATCCAATCATTGATCATTGAAATTCGAGATTTGCAATTCACCTCAGTGGTGTGGGTTTTTGTTCCTGATTGGATTAGGCGTCGGAGGTGAATAAAGTGGGATCTGCTTAGTGGGTTGTCTGGTGCGGGGTCGATCTCACGTCGTCGACGTCCTTCTTGTGTTGAATGGGTTACAACATCGGCATTTGGTGAGCAACTTCCATGCAAGAATGCTTTTAGTCTGGATGCGTGTAGCTCCCGAGTGACCAATGTCCCGTTGATAACTTTTGTAAATGCCGTTGGTAGCTCGATTTCTCGAGCAAGGTGTGTCAGGGATTCAATACGTTTTTCAGATGGGAGCCCAATTTTTTTTAGGTTAATTCTATTTTTCCCTCTTCTGGATCTCAGCCACGAGGTGATAATAATAAGAGGGATGCCTGTGATGGTTCGGCTTCCCTCGGCCTCGCTCAGATTAAATAAAAGAAATCCATTTCCGTTTTTTTCTGTTTCTTGCGGGTTCCCCTTGCTGAGTATTGATAGCCATTGTTTGGCTTCGGCAAAGGAGTTGCAGTGATGAAAAAGCACCAATGCTGCCGCCGAGAGAGTGAAAAGAGAGGATTTTTCGATGGGTTGGTCGACAATTTTGATGAATTGATCTCGCAAGATTTTGAAGTGTTCAAAGGCCGCGAAATGCCCTTGGGTGATTTTTGTGGGTGGGGAAAAGATAAAATCCAAGCTAACTGATTTGGGTAGGGGCCAGTTATTCTGTCGATGTATGAGTCGGACTTTTTTGGCAAGTAATCGGCAAGCGGATGCCCAGGCAAAAACATCGTGAGGTAGTTGATTTATAAGCTCGGCCCGCAATTTGGTTATTTTTTCGGTAGACAGTGTTTTATCCGCTGCATTTTTCATCTGATGTTCATAGCCAAGAGCTAGGAGATCGATCTGTCTTCTTAGCGACAATTTCTGTGTACTGTCCTTAAACTCTGTTTTCAATAAATTGCGCGCTTGGGTCGTGTCTTTGTCATAAACCTGTTTGGCTAATAAATCTGGCTTTTTGGGTAAGAAATCAGTCAAATTTGGAATTTTGCACGGCTTGCTGGGTGGGTAGTTGTGGTTGCTGAGCCATTGATCGATATACGGTCCCATTTCGACACTCAAATCCTGCGGCGCGAGTAATCCGTTCCTGTTTGTTAGGGTTAGTTGGAGGTTATGCCCTAAGTGCGTTTCCAGCATCAGGGCGGAAGGAGGGGGATTGAGAGCTCGCATTTCGGTGCTTTGTAAGTGCCGGCAAAAATCTCGACTTACACTGGGCGCCAAGGTCCTAATAGTTTCAAGCGGATCTATCACGTCAGTTGCGAACTCATTGTCGGCATCTACATGAAAAAACAGCGGCCCCTCTGAGGATAGTGCGCGCATGGCAGTGAGTTGTATGTGACGGGGAATAGGAATATTCCGAATCTTGGTTAGGGAGATTAGATGCTCAAGATAGTGGCAAAGGTAATTCACCACCATCGGGGATAATGTGGTGAGCCTACGTAATATGGACACGTCAGATGGTTTGTCAGAATAGAGGATAAGCCCTGCAGAGAGGGATAAGTCTGTGAGCCTGAGCTGCTCGAAATCTTTGTTTCCTCGATGGGCGGTGCTGACAAAGAGAATGTGCTGGGTAGTGAGTGCGATATTGTTGTGCCGGGTATGCCAAGCCTGTTTACCGCGCGAATTCACCTCTTGGCGCTTCTTGCAAAACCATTCGCTGCAAGCAATAAGGGCGTTCCCATTTTCAATGGCCTTATTGGAGCCTACTATGTGTCGTGGTGGCTCATAGCTGGAGCTTGAGGAGAGGCGGCCCCCAAATACCAAAAGTCTCGCTCGGGCTAATTTTTCCTGAAGCTCTGTATTGGTTTTGGCAATATAGTGAAGAGCGGCATAGTTCAATCCAAGTCGTTCATTACTCAGTAGTTGAGCGATTTGAACGTCATGATTTTCTTGGAAAATTTTGTGGATGAGTGCGCCTTTAAGGCGGTTTTCTGTAAATTCGCGGTAAGCGTTTTCTCTGATGAGCTTGCGTAAGGCCTTTTTGGCGTTTTTCAGGCTCTCAACATCGGTTTTTTTGACAATTTCGAGTGCCTTTTTGCTATTGATGTGGCTGGGGATGTGGGTAAATAGCTCAAAATTGGTATTAAGATTCTCATCTACGGTGCTGGATTCTGACTTGGCTAATTTGCTTGCGACAGGGTGTTTAATCAGGAGAGTTACGTCATTATTCAGTATTTTTAGCTCTTGAATTTGTCCGTTTCCTACCTGTTTCTCCGGGGATTTGATGATGTTCGCGAGTTGCTCATATCCGCACATATTGCAGATTCCGACCATCGTTAGCCACCTGGCGGCTTCCATATGCTCTGAGTCCAGCGTCATGTTTTTCAGGTATCGGTAAGTGGCCTGAGCCTCAAGATCCGTGGCCCGCTGTCTTCCTGAGCCACTGAGAATGTCGGTGAAATGCACCCACTGGCCATATTCGGCTAGAGAGGCTGAGGATTTAGATTGCGGCTCTTCATCGATCACTGCGGTAAAACTCGCGCCTTCCTCATTTTCACTATCAAAGTGAAACAAGGCTGTGCCAGTCTCTTCATCATCGAGCTCAGAATCTGGGTGAGCCTTGCCTGCCTTTGATTGTGAGGCCAGCCGATCTTTTATTTCTGCGAGGGTTTCATCGGCGGGTTCGTGGCTTTTGATGAGCTCACGGCGTAACTCAATCATGGGTTCTAAAAAGTGCAGGATATCTATCAGCTTTTGGGAAAGTCTTACGATATCTGCTCGCTGAGCTGTTTCGGTGTGAGTGTTTGCAAAAGTGGTATTCAGGTGGTGAATAGCGTTTTTGACGTCAAAAAATTCTGAGAAAATGTCGCCACAAGCGTTAAATAAAAGAACTTTTACCTCTGGTGCAGTTCGGCTGATCTTGCGGGAGAAATTTGCAAATTCGTGCGGATCAAGTCGAGTAGGCGTTTTCAGGTCTAAGTAGGTAATGAGTGCCGCTATACGTGCAATATCCCCGACAGTTTTGCCAGGGGGTAATGACTCTTCAACTTCAATGTGATCTGGGGTTACTGCGTACTCTGCCAGGCAGGAATAGATGGGTGACTGCTTGGCAATCTCGGCTCTTATGGGGTGAATGTCGCTCCGATTGGTGTCTGGTATGTCCTTGCCAAATGTTCTGGCATGCAATGCCTCTTGCCGCAGACGGTTGATATCGGTTTCTTGAAGAAGTCCTGGGGGGCTAAAAAACAACAGGCAGCGCTCTATTGAATCGGCTACATGACTGCCGTAGGGCAGATAAGGTCTTGCGCCCGGCGTGTATCGCCGCTTGTCGAGAGTAGGGGCGTAATCTAGGCACGAGTCAGGCTGGATCATTGGTATCTCTGAACTAACCGGTCAAGTTTATAATAATTCAGAAACTACAAAAATATCTAGAGATGGGCAGTGAGATTGAGGTATATTCTTAAAATTAGTAGTAATTTAAATATTATAAAATCTCATAAAATGTGGGTTTGTAGGGATAAGTGGATTTATATTGGTTGGTTTATGGATAAATATAGTGTTTTCAGTATGTCTTATTTGGCTTTTAACCAATTGGGGCCCACCATCAAATTCCGAAGAAAGCACTGCATTTGCAGTGCTTTTTTTTTGCCGCCCACTTTTCCGACACGAATTTCGCCAAGTGCGTATTTGTTGACGAATAAAACGTCGATGTTGCTGCGGTGTCTCGGTATTCTTGGTGCGTTGCGCAACGATACATGGAGTTATTGCGTAAGCGTACGACCCGTCACGAGGGCGGGGCGAACTACAACCGAAAAAGGCATGACATAGCGTTATGAGTATCAACGACAAGGATTATGTGCCCTACGAGGGCGAAGATATGCAGCGCTACATCGAGCGCGTAATGGCGGTTGAACCGCCCACCCACCCCGCGCGGGACTGGGTATATAAACTGCTCAAATACCTGTTTTCCCCGACGTTTCTCGATGCCGACAAACTGCCAGACAAGCCCTGCCTGTTTGTCGCTAACCATTCCATTTACGCGGTCGATGGTCCGATTCTCGGCCTGCCGATGCTGGCAGAGCATGGCCGCTTTTTGCGCGCCTTAAGCGACAAATGGATGTGGAACAGCGTCAATGAGCAGTTCTTGCTCAATCAGGGCGCGGTCATCGGCCACCCAGAGGTGTGCAGTGCGCTGATGGAAGGCGGCCAGGATATTTTGGTATTTCCCGGCGGTGCCCACGAGGCCACCAAACCCGCCGACCAAAAATACACCCTGCAGTGGAAAGAGCGCACCGGCTTTGTGCGCATGGCCGCTAAGCATGGCTACACCATTATTCCCACGGCGGCAGTGGGCCCGGAGGAGTTTTATCGCCACTTAATGGAAGGCCGCGACCTGCCAAACTCGCTGTTGGGTAAATTGCTCACCCGATTTGGCTTGTTAAACGAAAACTCCCGCACCGATCTGATGGGGCCGATTCCGGTTGGCTTGTTCGGTACGCTGTTGCCCAAACCCCAGCGCTGTTTTATTCAGTTTGGTGACCCCGTTGACCTCAGCGAATACAAAGGCAAAGTGCCCAGCAAAGCGCAGCAAATGGCGATTCGCAGCGATGTTGCTGAAACGATTGAAGGCATGATCTCCTCGCTGTTTCTCAAGCGCGCGCAGGAACGCTTCAAAGATAAATTCTGGCGACGAGTGCTCAGCGCTTAATACAAAATATGCCGGCTAAGCCCGGCATTTTTTTTGTTTGCCGATTTCTAGGTAACAAATATGCCGTATAGTGTATTTGGCGGTGTGGGACACTGCGTGTCATTGGCAGACAATCCACAGCCAGGGTTTTGGGTCAGTATTGATCAACATAATCATAATAATGCTGGCGAGGCGCCTGGCTTGTCTCGCTGTGTAGCGGCTCGCTTTAGCATTGATACTCAGGCACAGCTCCCGCTCGCAGCGAATCAATAACAATAATAAACAAGATAAGAGTCCGCCCGGCAATTATCGGCCGGCGCGCTCTCAACGCGGAGAATCATCATGATGGGCTTGCGTGACCAAGTAGTGGCCGGGCTATTGATCTGTCTCGGTGCAATGTTAACGGCTTGCGGCGGCTCTTCAAGCAGCGGCCAAACCACCACGGCCAATGACACCGGTTCGGCAGAAACACGAGCGTGGCAGCCCTACGAGCGTCCGCAGGAATTCAGCGCGATGGTGACCCTACCCCGCGAATTTATCGAAATGCGCGACGGCGTTCGTCTGTCGGCCCATATCACCTTACCGGCCGATGAGGCGGGGAATCCTGTCGAGATACCGCTGCCGGTGATTCTCACACAGACCGGATACAACAGCAGTACCGGTGGTGTAACGGCTGCCAACCCGTATTTTGTTCAACGCGGCTACGCGCAGGTGTATGTTGACGTGCGCGGCACCGGAAATTCTGAAGGCGTGTGGGAAGCCTGGGGGCCGGTTGAGCAGGCCGACTACCTGGAAGTAATGGACTGGGTAGCCAAGCAACCCTGGTCAGACGGCAACGTGGGTACCTGGGGGCCATCGTTTATGGCCATCACGCAGCTGCTTACTGCGCAGCACAACCACCCGGCACACAAAGCCTTGTTTGCAATCGTGCCGCCGGGGGATGTTTATCGCGATATCACCTTTGCCGGTGGTCAGATCAACGGTGCCTTTGTGCCCGCATGGCTGGGTCTGGTAACCGGTTTGTCATTAATTCCCGCGCAGGAAAGTTTCCAGGACCCCGAGCAACTGCTCAGCGTGTTTGCCGAACACACCGCCAACGCGGTGACGGAATTTCAGGCAACAACCTTGATCGGTGGCCTTACCGGCAGTGATGAAACCGCTTACGACAGCGAATTTTGGCGCGTGCGCTCGCCCCTGACTCATATCGACAAGGTGAAAGTGCCCACCTTCGTGGTCGGCGGCTTGCGTGATATTTTTCAGCGCAGCGAACCAATGGCCTATGAAGGGCTAAAGGACAACACCAATGCCAAACTGCTTATCGGCCCCTGGGATCATTTGCAGGGCTCACAGTTAGAGGGGCTGCCGGTCGATGGCATTCCCCACGGTGACGATATTGCGCTGGCCTGGTTCGACCACTACCTGAAGGGCATGAACAACGGGGCAGAAGACATGCCCGCCGTCACCCAATATCTCTATGGCGAAGAGCGCTATGTAACGTTGCCAGACTGGCCACACCCACAGTTGCAAAGTGAGCGCTGGTATTTGCGTGGCGATGGCAGCCTAAGCCAGCAGGGCGCTGCCGCTGATGAGGGGAGCAAGGTTGTCTTACAGCAACCCTTTGCCGGTATCTGCTCAGATAGCACGGCCCAGTGGTCGGCGGGTATTCTCGGTTTGCTTCCCTCTTCCTGCTACGACGACAACCGAATCAATGAGGTCCTGGAAGTCACCTACACCAGTGCGCCGATGGAGGAGGACTATTTTATTAACGGCCCCATTCAGGCCGATTTGTGGATCTCGACCACCGCACTGGATGCCGGCGTAGTGGTGAGGGTGAGCGATGTCTCCCCCGACGGCGTATCGCGGCAACTGACCAGTGGTTTGCTTACGGCGTCGGCGCGGGCGGTGGACCCTAACCAGTCGCGCTATGTTGCCGGCAATATGATTCAGCCCTGGCACCTATATACCGCCGAGAGCCGTCAGCCCCTAGCAATGAACGAGGTGGTGGCCATCAATGTGGAGATATTTTCAACCAGCGCGGTGATTAAACGCGGGCACGCGCTGCGCATCTCCGTCGGTGCCAGTGACTTCCCGCGCGGCATCCCGCCAGTGCTAGACCTTGTCGACCAGCTAGCGGGAGTGATGACTGTATACAGCGACGCCGACCGGCCCTCCAGTGTGGTGCTGCCGGTGATACCTATCGAGGCCTTACCTCCCGTCGCCAGTGGTGAATAGGCGGTGGCTGGCAAATAAATAACTGATAACGAAAAGTTGTAACGCAATTTACGGCCTTACTCATTAAGGCCACTGATCCTCCATACCAAAATAATACAAATAAGGAGTGACTATGGGAGTTCGCAAATGCTGTATCGGTGCGCTGGCGCTGGCCGTATTACCCGCTGCGGCGCTGGCTGAGGACAGCAAATCGCGGCCGCAGTTGGAAGAGGTGATGGTCACCGCTCAGAAGCAGCAGCAAAGTTTGCAGGATGTGCCAATAGCCGTGGCCGCCGTCGATGGCGCTAAAATTCGCGATGCCGGTATTCAGCGCATTGAAGAGCTCACCGCCTATGTGCCCAATTTTAAAATGGCGGTCACCGGGCAGGGCAATGCGGTGTACATTCGCGGTGTGGGCTCGGGCGACAATCGCGGCTTTGAGCAATCGGTGGGCATGTTTATCGACGGCATCTACGCCGGGCGCGGTCAGCAGTTCCAGTCGCCGTTCCTCGATATTGCCTTAGTGGAAGTACTAAAAGGACCGCAGGGCACCTTGTTTGGCAAAAACACCATCGCCGGGGCGGTCAACATCAGTACCGCCAAACCCAGTGATGCCTTCTCCGGCGAATTCAGCGCCCAGCACAATCCGGAAATTGGCGCAGAAGAAGTCACTGCCACCGTTAATGTGCCGCTGGGCGATGCCTTTGCCGTGCGGGCAGCGTATAAGCGTTTAACCGAAGACGGCTATGTGAATAATTTTATTCTCGACCAGGATGAAACCGAGCGCGCCGAAGATGTGCTGCGCCTGGGCCTGCGCTGGCGCGCCAGCGAAGATCTCGACATCAACCTCAAACTGGAGCAGTCGGATTTTGGCCAAGTGGGCACCACCCACCAGTTGGTGGATAACACCGGCACCTTTTCGCTGTACCAGTCGAATTTCGGCTTGCCCGTCACGCCGCCTGTGTCACTGCCCGTGCCGCTGTACTCGGTAAACCTTGAAGACGAAATTGACCCGCGCGAAGACGGCCGCCTGGACCGCCGCAAGTCAGACCGTCAGTTCGACTGGCAACCGGCAGTTACCCAAAATAACAGTGAATCCGCCGTATTCACGGTGGAATACGCCCTGAGTGAAACCCTCACGCTTACCAGCGTCAGCGGCTATTCCCAGTTTGATTTTCGATTTAACCTCGACGCCGACTTCACCGACCTGCAGTTCATCGGCACCGAAAACACCGAAGACTTCAGCCAGCTCAGCCAGGAGTTTCGTCTGGCGGGCAGTATCGGCGACAACATCGACTTTATCGGCGGCGTGTACGCCCACAAGCAGCAGCTTACCAGCACGCTTTGGCTAAACCTGGACTTCCAGGCACTGGGGGTACCCAGTTCCATTTCGCTGCCGGGCACCACCATTTCCCTACCCAGCCAACTCGCCACGTTTACCGAATACCAGCAAGACACCGACAGCGTGGCGGTATTTGGTCAGGCCACCTGGGCGATTACCGAGTCGCTGAGTGCGACCTTGGGCTTGCGCTGGGGGCAGGATGAGAAGCAGGCCCACAAGTATTTGGATATTGCCGAGTTCCGCAGCAAGGAGCGTACCCCCAATCCCGTTTATGCGGTGTTGGCTGGTGCGCTCAATAACTCGGAGAACCACGACATAAAAAACGCCCGCAAAGTCGACAATGTTTCACCGGCCTTCAATCTGCAGTGGTATGCCAATGAAGATGTGATGAGCTATTTCCGCTACGCCAAAGGCTTTAAAGATGGCGGCTTTAACGCCAACGACACTACCGCCAGTCAGGACGCCTTTGCCTACGAGGACGAAGAGGCCGACACCTACGAGCTGGGCATCAAAACCACCTTGCTCGACGGCGCCATGACCGTGAACGCGGCGCTGTTTTATACCGAGTTTATGGAACGCCAGGTCAGTAACTTTACGCTGACAGGCTACGTGGTGGGCAATGCCGCCGAGTCCATTACCCAGGGCTTTGAAGCGGATATGCGCTGGGCGCTTACCGAGCGGCTGCTTGTTGGCGCCTCTGTGGCATGGCTGGACTCGTATTTCACCGCCTTCCCCGACGGCCCCTGTACCGCCGAGCAAACTCGCACGGCGTCGGAGCAGGGCAATAAGGATTGCCGCCAGGACCTCAGTGGCCAGGGCACCGATTACGCGCCGGAATACACCGGCAGCCTCACCAGTCAGTATCTGCAACCAATTGGTGACAGCATGGAGCTGCGCCTGCAGGTGGATGTGAATTTCAGCGATGAATTCTTCTACACCCAAGACCGCGACGCCGCCGATATGCAGGAGGCCTACTACAAAATAAACAGCCGCTTGTCGTTGGCACACTTCAATCAGGGCTGGGAGCTGGCGTTGGTCGGCAAAAACCTCACCAACGAAATGACGCGCCCGGCGGGCAACGATGTTCCCCTGTTTGTTGGCGCCCACTTTGCCGCCACCGATCCCCCGCGCAGCCTGGCCCTGGAAGGCGTTGTGCGCTTCTAGCAGGGTAGGCATCGCCTCAGCGCACCTGCAATGGGGCGCTGCGCAATTCCGATGGGGTTTTCTTGATACCGCCAGCGGATAACGGATGTGTCGCGCCGCGACACATCCGGCACCGTTGAACAATCTTCCTTGTGCCTGTTTGCGTCACTATGCTGGCGAATAACACTAATAAGGAATTGCTATGGTACACCCCAGACGATGGTGCACTACCGCGTTGGCCTTGGCCGTGCTGCCAGCCGCCGGGTTCGCGGCTGAAGGTAAACCTCGCGCCCAGCTCGAAGAAGTGATTGTCACCGCCCAGAAACAACAGCAGAGCCTGCAAGATGTTCCCATTGCCGTTGCCGCAGTAGATGGCGCCAAAATTCGTGATGCCGGCTTGCAGCGTATCGAAGAGCTCACGGCCTATGTACCCAATTTTAAAATGGCAGTTACCGGTCAGGGTAACGCCATCTATATTCGCGGGGTTGGCTCGGGTGACAACCGCGGCTTTGAACAGTCGGTAGGGATGTTTATCGACGGCATCTACGCCGGTCGCGGCCAGCAGTTCCAAGCGCCTTTCCTCGATATTGCACTGGTTGAAGTGCTCAAGGGCCCGCAGGGCACCCTGTTTGGTAAGAACACCATCGCCGGTGCGGTGAACATCAGCACCAGCCGCCCCAACGACGAGTTGGGCGGCGAAATTGCCTACCAATACAACCCCGAGATCGGCGCGCGGGAAGTGACCGCCATTCTGAATACGCCGCTAGGGGGTAACTTCTCAGCGCGTGCGGCCTACAAACGCCTGGAAGAAGACGGCTATGTCGACAACTTTATTCTCGACCGCGACGAAGCCCAGCGCGCCGAAGACTCGCTGCGCCTGGCCCTGCGCTGGGATGCCACCGACAAGCTGGATGTAAACCTCAAGCTGGAAAAATCCGACTTCGGTATTCAGGGCACCACCTTCCAGCTCACCGACAACACCGGTACCTTTAACCTGTACCAGTCGAATATTTCACTGCCCATCAACTTGCCGATAAACCTGCCACTGCCCCTGTTGTCCTTCAACCTGGAAGATGAAATCGACCCGCGCGAAGATGGCAAGTTTGACCGCCGCAAGTCCGACAAGCAGTTCGACTGGCAACCGGCCTTCACCCAGAATAACAGCGAAGCCGCTGTGTTTACGCTGGAGTATGCACTCACTGACACCGTGACCCTAACCAGCATCACCGGTTACTCCCACTTCGATTTCTTCTTTAATTTGGACGCCGACTTTACCGACCTGGAATTTATCGGCACCGAAAACACCGAAGACTTCACCCAAATCAGTCAGGAGTTTCGCATCGCGGGTACTGTGGGTGAGCGCATCGACTACATCGGCGGTATTTACGCCCACACCCAAGACCTGACCAGCACGCTGTGGCTGAACCTGGACTTCGACGCCGTGGGGATTCCCAGCTCGCTACTGGGCCTATCGCTGCCCACCCAGTTAGCGACCTTTACCGAGTTTGAACAAACCACCGACAGCCTGGCGGTATTTGGTCAGGCCACCTGGAACATCACCGACACGCTAAGTGCCACACTGGGCCTGCGCTGGGGTGAAGACCAAAAAGAAGCCACTAAGTACCTGGATGTTGCGCGCTTCCGGTCCAAAGAGCGGGCCATCAATCCACTTTACGCGGTGATCGCTGGCGCACTGAACAACTCCGAAAACCACGATATCGAAAACGAGCGCAGCGTGGAAAACGTCTCACCGGCCTTTAACCTGCAGTGGTACGCCACTGAAGATGTTATGAGCTACTTCCGCTACGCCAAAGGCTTTAAAGACGGCGGCTTTAACGCCAGCGACACCACCTCCAGTCAGGACGCCTTCACCTATGAAGACGAAGAAGCCGACACCTTCGAGCTAGGGGTAAAAACCACCTTGTTTGACGGTGCCGCTACCTTCAACGCCGCGGCGTTCTACACCGAGTTTGCAAATCGCCAGGTAAGTAACTTTACCCTGACCGGCTATGTGGTGGGCAACGCCGCTGAGTCGATCACCCAAGGGGTAGAGGCGGACTTCCGCATGGCCCTGAGCGAGCGGCTGACCATTGGCGCGTCGGCAGCGTGGCTGGACTCCTATTTCACCTCCTTCGAAGACGGCCCCTGTACCGCCGTGCAAACCGATGCCGCCTTTCGCGCTGGGAACCCCGACTGCCGCCAGGACCTCTCTGGCGAGGGCACTGACTACGCGCCGGAAGTCACCGCAAGCCTTACCGGGCAATATGTTCGGCCTATTGGCGACAGCATGGAAATGCGCTTCCAGCTGGACCTGAACTACACCGAGGAGTACTACACCACCCAGGACCGCGACGAAGCCGACAAGCAAGACGCCTTCTATAAAATCAACAGTCGCCTGTCGCTGATGAGCTTCGCCCAGGGTTGGGAGCTGGCCCTGCTGGGTAAAAACCTCACCAACGAAATTACCACCTCACACGGTAACGACGTTCCGCTGTTTGTAGGCGCTCACTTTGCCTCTACCGACGCGCCACGCAGCGTCGCCGTGGAAGGCGTACTGCGCTTCTAAACCTCCCGCGTGTAAACCATCTAACAGGCCCTCTTTCGAGGGCCTTTCTGTTTCCAGCATTGGCAATAAAGCGCAGCGCTTGCGCCGTTGTCTGCTGGCAAACCACCTATTCACACCGCCTATAGTTTTTTGTGCGCCAAGCCTTTATGCTCGTATTTCCAGCAAGGAATGCGCGTTAATCCTGAGCGATTTTCAAAAACGCGCGGCAAAACAGCCATATAAGGAAATACGGGCAAGAGCTATGACACCCCGCCTTCAAGATAAACGCGCATGCGCGTTATTCCAGCCCCCGAATTTGCGCGAATGCGTTGGTTTATTAATAGATTCAATGCCTTGTGCCATTGGACGGCCGAGTGGTGCTCGGGCAAACCGAGCGTGCGCGATATACAACTGTTAGCTGAATACTATCATCGAGATTCATTATGGATGAAGAATTAAAAATAAGATTAAGGGGTGAAGGCATAAAGCCTGGCCTCATACGGTCAAGAGAAATTGCTGAGATCCTCGAGTCTGTCGAGGAGATGGCGATGGCTGAAGCGTTAAAACATAACCCTGATCTTTCAAAGGAAGATATCATCGTCGGTTTCTATGCCATTGAAGATGAAAGTATTGGTCTAAAATTCAAAACTACATTTGCGGCTGCGGTTGTATCAGCTTTCGTGACAGCAGCGGAGGCAGTCGAGCGTGGTGATTTCGAATCACTCACCCACCAAAGCATGAACTCCCTGAAGGTTGTTTCATCATTCTCTAAGCGCCATTCGTGCGATGCAATTATTGGCTCGGGTAGTAACAAAGAAATCACGATAATTTCACCAAACACGGTAATACCTAGCCCTACGTATATTTATGGGCAAACCGAAATTTTGGGTAAGGTAATTCGAGTTGGTGGTAAAACACCAAAAGCGATGATAGAGCTAATGGATGGCAGTACGCTGTATTGTGAAGTGCCAGAAGATATTGCTAAAGAATTGGGGCACAAGCTCTATTCATTGGCAAAATTTGAAGGCACTGCAAAATGGGAGTCAAAAACGTTAGAGCTTGATGAATTCAAAATTCATACCGTAAAAGAGTTTCCAAACATTGACCCAACACAAGTTCTAGGTGAGCTTTCGGGCATGATTGGAGATGCATTTTCTGGCATAAAGGATGTTTCTGCCTTCGTAGCCGATCTCCGTAATGGCGGGGGTGATGAGTAATGAAGTTGGTTTGTGTTGATACTCATATACTCATATGGGGCATTAGGGAGCGTGCCGAAGATGGTCAAGAAGTTATGATTCATCGAACCAAAGCATTTATTGAATGGTGTAAGTCTAATAAAACCACAATAATGGTGCCATCAATTGTAGTTGGGGAACTGCTCACAGCAATTGAACCTATGCATCACGCTATGGTGGTTAACTTGTTAGAGAGTGGCTTCGATTTGCCATCATATGATGCGAAGGCTGCAGCATTGTTTGCTCGCCTGTGGCGAGAAAAACACGAATCCGGTCTTGTTGCGAAGTTGCAAAAAGAAATGCAAGCAACAAGACAGGAATTAAAAGCAGATTGCATGATTGTTGCAACAGCTATTACACGTAATGCTGAAGTATTATATAGCCACGACGCTAAGTTAAAGAAGTTTGCAAATGGCAATATCGCAGTAAAGGAAATACCAGAACTTCAATATCAAGAAGCGCTTAAACTTGAACCCGTCAGCTAACAAGCACAAGCAAGGGACCAAGCTACGCTCCGCCAATTTGCGGTTTGCTGCGCAAACTTTACCGCAAATTGGCTACACTACGTTTGGTCCCTCTTGTGGTCGTTATCTCAATTAAACGGAGTACTCTATATAGAGTGTAAGAATGGAAATAAAAAAAATATTTATCAGCTATAGCTGGGACTCTGAAAGTCATAAAGAATGGGTATTAAAATTAGCAAATGAATTAGAAGAGTACTTTGAATTACATATTACTCTCGATCAGTATGATTTAGACTCATTTGAAGACAAAAACCACTTCATGGAAAAAGGTGTTTTTGATAATGATATTATAATCATGCTGGTCACTCCACAGTACGTAAAAAAAGCGAATGAGCGACTTGGAGGGGTTGGGATAGAAACAAAAATGTCATCAGCTCGCCACTGGGAAGAATCACTATCTCAAGGCAAAAGTAATATAATCCCGGTCTTACGTAAGGGGAGTGAATTACCTAATTATTTGAAAGAAAAATTTCATATAGATTTCAGGAATGAATCCAATTATGAAGCTTCATTCATGGATTTGATAAATCATATAAGTGGCAATTCTAAAGCGGCTAGACCCACAAAAAAACGTTCTATAACCCAAAAACCAATACACAAAGATCTTACAAAAATAGATGATTTCTTGAAAATTAATCATAAGAAAAGAAGCTTGGTTTTTGATCGCAACGAAACGACTGATTTTTCAGCTGGTAATCGAATTAAGTTCGAATTGTGGGAAACCAAGTCTCCAGCGGTAAATCACTATTTATTTCTATTTGATAATATTGTTTTAAAGCCGACTATTGAAAGGCTATGTAACCTTATTAAGGATAAAAAAATATATATAAGCCGTTTGACAATATTACGTTCTAAAAAGGGCGATAAAGGCTATATAGGTAAACTTCTAGCTGAAAATGATTGTAGATTTGCAATAGATGAAATTACATTTTCAGATTATATTTGGGACTATTGCATAGAGGATGATGCTAAAGTTCCATCGAGAATATATAAACAAAAATTCTTCATTGACCAGCCCTTGCTTACGTTAGATGAAGAATCTATTTCCAAGGGGCCAGCTTTTGATTTCTTAAAAGAGGAGCTTAACAAAGATATTCAAACTTCTGCCAAAGTTATTATTGCTCCAGGGGGGACGGGAAAGACAACGCTGTGTCAATATATAGCAAGCGAGTATCAGAACCCGGAAAATGCTATTTCAGTATTTATCCAGTCTGAGGAATTACGTGAAAGTTCTCAAGTAGATGGGGTCGATAAAAGTAAAATTGAATCAGTATATGATTTGTATGAGTTATATTCCCAAGTTATTTCAGCCCAAGGTAGTGCTCAATTAATATATGATAAGGCTACTTTTGAAGTTGCTTTGATAACGGGGCGATTAGTGCTTGTTATTGATGGAATGGATGAAATTATATCTTTATTTCCTGAGACTCTTGATCTTGATGCCTTCTTGAAGTCAATTGAAGACCTAAATCGCCAATTAGCTTCTTGTAAAATTGTAATTACGTCACGAAATGATGTATTCGATTTTGAGTTAATGGAGAAATACGAACATCTTGATAAATACCAATTATTAGGATTTGATGAATCTGCATGTGAAAGTTATTTAGCGCGTAGGTTTAGAAATTTACCTCAGCCAGAGGCTTTGAAACAAAAAGTCCTTTCGAATATTAAACCTCTACTAAAATCAGATGAAAAACAGAGAATTTTGCCATTTGTAGTAGATTTGCTATCTTCGTTAGCTGAAGACTCTTCAGATGATGAAGTGAATATAGAGTTATCTTTTGATGGTAAGAATTATGAAAGTAATGAAGATATTACTGACTATTTAGTATATTCAGTTTTAAGAAGAGAATGGCAAAGGCAGAAAATTGAAATTCCAGTTGAAGATGTACTAGAAATCTTTCTAGAAATATCATCAACACACAAAGATCATTTTTTAAAATCTGACTTTGAGGATATAGTAAGTATTTTTGGCGGTGATAATAACGATGAGCTTTTCACTAAAATGCTACGCAATCCATTACTAGCTATCGATGGGGATTTATGCCGTTTCAAGTACGATTTTATAGCTGACTACTTTAAATCTCTGTACATAATAAATTCAATAAATGCTAAGTCATCAAATGATGACTTTATTAAACTTATAGCAAAAAATGCTTATGGTGAGAATGAGGTTATGTCTAGTACAGCTCAGTACTATTCAGAGAGACAAGAAAGTTTGCTAGAGGGTGCTAGGTGTATAATTTCAGATTTAAAGTCTGAAATATCTGCATCAGATGTAATGTCAAACAATGACAGTAAATATAGAGCTATAGCTTTTCTAGTCAAACTGTGTTCGATAAGCAGCAAATGTAATAACTCAAAAGAACAGTTTACAAGTTTGTTAACACACATTTTTGAAAGTAGTTCTGTTTTCAAAAATTTGGCCATCTACGGAGACAGCACACCACTTGATTTAGTTGGAATCAACATTGTTGATTCTAGATTTGTTGGGTATAAAAGTTTTTCTAAATCAAAATTTGAGTCAACGAAAATTAGTAATTGCTTTTTTGAATCATGTTATAACGAGAATCCCTCAAAAAGCTTTACTAATGGGGAGTTTAACTCCTGTCGCCTTGGCGATTTAGAGCTTGTAATTGCGGGAGCAGAAGAAAGATCTGAAAAAGATCGCGCTCTAATTGAAAATGAATTGAGGAACTTCCTAAATAGCTTTTTTCATCGAGGTGCCTTTACTGATAAAAAACTTGATTACATAAAGATGTCTACTCGGATTAAATCTATCAATCGTGCTTTTTTTCAGCGACTTGTTAAGGAAGATATTATTCAAGTTAAAGTTGAAAAATCAAGTGAGACTTACTATGTAATCGCTCCTCATTATGAAGATAGCGTATACGGTTTTTTATCGAATAATAAAATTGATAGACGAATAGAAAAAGTGATTGAGTTTATAGAGCAGTGAGATAATAAGTTACTCAAACGGACGCGGAACCTCCCCCTAATTAGTAGACGCCTATCTCAACCTGGAGGTAGGCAAGTATGGCAAAGATTCATAGCAAAGAACGCGTTATTGAATACGCGGTTGATTTTAAAATCAAAGTAGTGGAGTTAAATGAAAGGCTCGATGCAGATGCGATACAGATCGCGGAGATATCGGGCCTGCACCCGGTGATGGTTTATTGTTGGCTGCAGGAGTACCGTGAAGGCAAGTTTGTAGCCACCCCAAAGAGACCCATCCGAAGCTGAGCCTAGGCCCGACGAGACCCGCGGTGAAGAGCTGGCCAGGTTGAGGAAGGAGGTAGCGGCTCTGAAGAAGGAGAACGACTTCCTTAAAAGTGGGAACAGTATCTGAAGGATCAAAAGCAGGCCGATTCCGATTCATAGAAACGCATCGGGATGCGTTAGGCGTTAGATAATTATGTAAGCGCTTAGCGGCCGTCGGACGCCCATGTCAGGGCGCCGGTTATTGCTGGCGTTAAATGCCCGTCAGGAGGAAATCGAGCGCTGAAATAATGTCTGCTCGATTAAGTAGCAACGAGCCCTCTTTTCGAGTGAGAAATGAGGCAGACACCGTCGTAATTTGATGGGTAAGAAGGGCGTATTGTTCGTTCCCAATCTCTACAACTGGGCACAGGTTTTTGGGAAATGTTTTTGCATCCTGTACCGGGGAAATCGGTATAACGACGCGGCTATTGAGATCGTCGAGTAGGTCGGTTTGTACATCCACGAAAAAAGGGTAGGTTGCGTGGCTGTCAGAATCTGGATTCTCGTACAGGTCGAATTGCTTCATTAGAAGCCCCGATGTTTGTCAGCAAAGAGCCCGCTTTCCGCAAGGCGATTGCAGTTCTCGATGGCCTGTTTGTTGTCTTCGTGCCATTTTCTGCGTTTGCTTGCTCTGACTTCCTCTTCCAGTGCTCGCTCAAGGGTAGCAGAAAGGTTTACCTTTAAGCTCCTTGCTTCGGCAAGTAAGCTACTGTTTATACTAAGGTTTGTGGCCTTTTTAGGGGCCTTCTTATCAAATATCTCGCGCATTACAGAACCTCCTGCATGCATTATGCGTATAGATTATGCGTATAGATTATGCGTATGGTAGCAGTGAGGTATTTAACAAGGCAAGGCAAGGCAAGGCAAGCCGACGCCGGAGAGCGCCGGGAACCGCCGAGGGTGCGTATATCTGCTAAGTTCCTACAGCCTTACAATCTCGTGGCCTTCGTACTATGAGCCGCAAAGGAGCAAGTTTCACCATGAACCCCATCCATCCCAAAAAACTCCTCCACAGCAAGTGGACGGCGGTACAGCCGGTTAACAAAGAAAAGCACTTTATGGTGACGGAGGTGGAGTTTGATGAAGAGGGCGTGGTGGTGGACTGTGTGATCGAAGCGGGCGTGGTGGTGGACTGTGTGATCGAAGCGGTGATGTCCAAGCGCACCGAGTCGATTGACTGGACGGTGTTGAAGAATACGGATAACTGGCGGCAGGGGTGGAAGTAGCGTTTGCTCCGCTTACACCATTTCGTTCCACTACCGCTTTCTTGCCGATTAACCCTTAAGCCGGCAACTTTCGTAGTGTGGCGCTAAAGCTGCACAGTATCTTTCCTGCCTGGCTGAGCGTGCCGCGCGTAAAGCCCATGCGGCCGGTTTCCTGAAGTAGCTCTACATCGGCGACTATGTCTTGCCCGAGCTTGCCGCCCTGTAAAAACTGCATACTGAAATCGATGGTGACAACACGGCCCAGTGCTACGCAGCGCTCTGTATAGAGAGGCAGATAAAACACTTGTTCGGCGCGGGCGGCGAGGTAGCCACCGTGTATTCCGTGCTGAATGTTCTGGCTGCTGTCGTCGCAGCCAAAGCGCGCCTGGGCGCTGTTGTCGCCGAGTTTACGAAATTCAAATGCGCCGAGGTGACTGTCGAAGGAGGTGCCTTCTACCATTGGCATGGTTTGCCAGTCTGAGCTTTCGCATTCGGGGAAGTAAGGAGCGGGCATGGTGGTTTTCTCGTGCAGTTATGTTGTGTGGTGGCCTACTTACTCATCGTTGTGCTGTTTAACGGCCCACGGCGGTGCTGGGCCTGAAGGCACGCAGGACGTTCGCGCATCGCGAGAGCGGTATATTTTCAGACATAAGTATCCACTGAAAATAAAAACGACGGCCCATTTACGTGGGCCGCCGTTCGACGGTTTTTCTAGCAGTTTTAGATTGGCTCAAAACTCACGGGCAAGCCGTCGGCAGGGAAGATTAGCGGCACCCAGCTGCGGGGCATTTCATAGCCGTCTTTCACCTTAATGTTATAGCGGCGCAGCAGGTGGAACAGGAACAGTTTGGTTTGTACTTCGGCAAAGTTCAGGCCCAGGCATTTGTGAGCGCCGCCGCCAAAGGGTACCCATTGGAAGAAGTGCTTTTTGTCTTCGGCGCGTTCTTTGGAAAAGCGTTCGGGGTCGAAGTCGTTGGGGTTGCTCCAATACTCTTCCATGTAATGGGTGAGTAGCGGCGAGATGGCCACCGCGGTGTTTTTGGGCACGTGGTAGCCAAAAATGTCCATGTCTTTCAGGGTGCGGCGCGGAATGGCCGGCACGGGTGGGTACATGCGCAGGGCTTCTTTAAACACCAGCTTACTGTCGTCGAGTTTATTCAGGTCGTCGTAGTCGAGCTGGTCTTTGCCGATAGCTGCGTATTCCTCGCGTAGTCGCTGCTGCCACTCGGGGTTCTTTGCCAGTGCGTAAACAATGGAGCACAGGGTGCTGGTTGTGGTGTCGTGGGCAGCAAATAGCAGGAAAATAATATGGTCGCGCACCGCCTCGTCGGAGAAGTAGTTGCCGTCTTCATCGGTGGCGTGGCAGATCTGCGAGAAAATATCCCGGCCTTCGTGTTTGCGCTTATCGCCGATATGCGCCATCACAAAGTCTTCTAAATGCTTGCGGCCGGTCAGGCCGCGGTGCCAAAGCGTGCCGGGGATGGGGAGCTTTAATACCGCCATTGAGGCAAGCATGGTGTCCACGAAGGCGGTATTCACACCGCTGGCTTCTTCGCCCATTTCCACACCTAAAAACACCTCGGCAGCCACTTCCAGCAGCAGCTGTTTTACGGCGTGTTGAAAGTGGAACTCTTTGCCGTTGGGCCATTCTTTCAGGCCGCGCTCCAGGTGCGGGCTCATGGTGTGCAAATAGCCTTCGATCGATGCCTTCTTAAAAGCACCTTGCAAAATTTTACGGTCGTAGCGGTGGGCCTCGGCGTCTTTCAGCATCAGCCCGTTGGGGAAGAGTCTGTCCAGTAATGGGTTCCAGGCCAGCATGCTGGAGAACTGGCCGTCGCTGTTTTTCAGTACCAGTTCGTTCGCTTCCGGGCCGAGCAGGGTCAGGCTGTGTTGGAACAGGGTATTGCCGCGCGAAATTTTGCCGTATTTGCGGTAGCGCATTTCGGTGAGCGCTTTGTAGTTCTTCAAAAAACTGAAGGTCTGGCCGAACAGGGGCAGGCCGCTGTCACCGGGAATATGCGTCAGCTTGCGATTGGGTTGGCGCGGGTAGTCTTGGTAGTCAACGCTGGTGCTGTTCATGGTGTTCCTCGTTGTGGCTAGCCGCAGTGCGGCACATCTTGGCAGACACAGTAGGGCAGGCGTTTTTTAGGGTCTAGTCGGCAGGCGACGGCGGTGGTCGATGCGCGCCAGTGGGCGGGGGATTCCCGTTTTTTGTAAGAAAATGTCAAGTGGTTGTCACGGTCAATCATTGCCGCTTTGGGGGCGGCGAGGCGATGCTGTGCGTCGACACGCAGTGCCGAGCCTCGGCTCTGGCAGGAAAAACAAACCTCGGCGCGAGCGCGCCGTTTGAATAACGAGAGAAGAACCATGCTTCCCAGAGATTTTACAGAAGAGCAGCAAATGTTTCGTTCGGCCTACCGCAAATTCCTGGAACAGGAAGTGGCCCCGAATGTGGATGCCTGGCGCGAGCAGGGCATTGTTGACCGGGAGGTATTTAAAAAGGCCGGTGAACAGGGCTTTTTGATGGTTTGGCCCGACGAGCAGTACGGCGGCATGGGCGACCGCGACTTCCGTTTTGAGCAGATCATTATTGAAGAAACCGCCAACGTTTACGCCGGTGACTGGGCGAATACCCTACACAGCCGTTTGGTTGGCCCCTATATCGACCGCTTTGGCAGTGAAGAACAAAAGGCGCGCTTTTTGCCGCGCTGTGTGAGTGGCGAATTGATTCTGGCAGTGGCGATGACCGAGCCCGACGCCGGTTCCGACCTTGCGGGTATGCGCGCCGTGGCTAAAGACATGGGCGACCACTGGCTGCTGAGTGGTAACAAAACGTATATCACTAACGGGATTAATTCCGACGTGGTGATCGTAGCGGCCAAGACCGATCCGGAAAACAACCCCCACGCGATGGGCCTGTTTTTGGTGGAGCGCGGCATGGAAGGCTTCGAGCGCGGCCGCAATTTGAAGAAGATGGGCATGAAGGCGCAGGACACTGCCGAACTGTTCTTCAATGAAGTGCGTATTCCCAAAGAGAACGTACTGGGCGACCCAACCATGGGCTTTATTTACCTGATGGAAGGTCTGGCTGAAGAGCGTTTGATTGGCGCCTGCGGCTTTTTGTCTTCAGCGCAGAAGGCGTTTGAAGTGACGCGTGAATTCTGTGAGCAGCGCAAGGTGTTTGGTAAGCCGCTGTCAAAAATGCAGAACACCCAGTTCAAAATGGCCGAACTGCGCACCGAGTTGGACGTGGCTCAGGCCTATGTCGACCAGTGTGTTGCCGTACATAACCGTGGCCGGTTAACCGCAGAAGATGCCGCCAAAGCCAAGCTGTATACCAGTGAGTTGCTGTGCCGCATGGTTGATGAGGGCGTGCAGCTGCATGGTGGTGCGGGTTACATGGACGAGTATCCGATCTCCCGTATGTACTGCGACGCGCGTATTACCCGCATTTTTGCCGGTACCTCAGAAATTATGAAGCTGATTATTGCCCGCGATGTATTCGCCGACAGCTTCGTTCCCTTTGTTGACCGCGCCTAGGCGCGGTTTCACTCATAACGTTTAGGAGTAGAAAGATGGATGTAAACGGAAAAGTTGCCCTGGTCACCGGCGGTGCATCGGGTTTGGGTAAAGCAACGGTAGAGTCGATTGTGGCAGCGGGCGGCAAGGTCGCCATTCTGGATATGAACGAAGCCCTCGGTCAGGCCCTGGCTGAGCAGCTGGGTAGTGACAAAGCGCTGTTTGTTGCCACCAATGTGGCGGACGAAGCCTCTGTGGAAGCGGCGGTGAAGGCCTGTTTGGAGGCCTTCGGCGCGATTCACATCTGCTGCAATTTCGCCGGTATTGGCAACGCCATTAAAACAGTGGGCAAGCAGGGCGCCTTCCCGCTGGATCAGTTTAAGCGTGTGATCGACATTAACCTGGTGGGCTCGTTCAATGTGCTGCGTTTGGCGGCTGAGGCCATGGCCAAGCAAGACCCCATTGATGAATTTGGTGGCCGCGGTGTGATTATCAACACCGCATCGGTTGCCGCCTTCGACGGCCAAATTGGTCAGGCTGCCTACAGCGCCAGTAAAGGCGGTGTTGTTGGCATGACCCTGCCGATCGCTCGCGACCTGGCGAGCTATGGCATTCGTGTTAACACCATTGCTCCGGGCTTGATCGACACACCGCTGTTGGCGTCTTTGCCTGAAGAAGCGCGCCAGTCGTTGGCGCAGTCGGTACTTAACCCCAAGCGCCTCGGTCAGCCCGAGGAAATTGCCAGCTTAGCGATGCACATTATCGACAACGACTACCTCAATGCTGAAGTGATCCGTATGGACGGCGGCATTCGCATGCAGCCGCGGTAAGTCTGATTGCCCCGGGTCGGCCGCTGCCAACAAACGGCGCCCGGGGACTAACCCCTTTCTGTACGCTGCTGATAGCCTAGATTCAGGATGCAGCGTGGCCTGCCAATAATAGAGAGAAAGCTATGCACGCGACATTTTCTGCAGAAGAGCTCGCCTTCCAAGAGGAAGTTCGGGCGTTTTTGCGCGACAACTTTAACGACGATATGGCCGCGCGAATTCGCGACCCCAAAACCTTTAAAGCCGCGACCATTGAGTGGCAGAAAAAGCGTTTCGACAAGGGTTGGGTGGCGCCGGGCTGGCCGGTTGAGCACGGCGGCTGTGGTTGGAGCGACACCCAGAAATATATTTTCGACAGCGCCCTGGCTGAAGCCGGCGCGCCGGATGTGCCGCCCTTCGGTTTGAAGATGGTCGGGCCGGTGATTTACACCTTTGGCACCGAGGAGCAAAAGCAGCAATTCTTGCCCGGCATTCTCAACGGCGACACCTGGTGGTGTCAGGGCTACTCCGAGCCGGGCGCGGGCAGTGACCTGGCCGGTTTGCAAACCCGCGCCGAACGCGATGGCGACGACTATGTGATCAACGGCACCAAAATCTGGACCACTTACGCCCAGTATGCCGATTGGATGTTTGCGCTGGTACGCACCGACAACAGCGGCAAGCCGCAGCAGGGCATCAGCTTCTTGCTGATTGATATGCGCACGCCTGGCATCACCGTGTCGCCGATTATTGCCATTGATGGTGAGCATCACTTAAACGAAGTCAGCTTTGAAAACGTGCGGGTGCCAGTGGTAAACCGCATCGGTGAAGAGAATCAGGGCTGGACCTATGCCAAGGCGCTGCTCAGCCACGAGCGCACCGCGCTGTCTGGTATCGCTTACTGCAAACAAGTGCTGAACAACGTGCGCAAGCTGGCGGCCGATGAGAACGACGACGGCCAGCCGCTGTTGAATAACCCCACGTTTCAGGCGCGCATGGCCGACATTGAAATGGAGTTGATGGCGCTGGAATACACCGAACTGCGCGTGCTGGCCACCGTGGCCAATGGCGGCGCACCGGGCATGGAGTCGTCCCTGCTCAAGCTCAAAGGTACGGAGCTGCAACAGGCTGTGCAGAATTTGTTCTTTGATGTGGCGGGGCTGTACGGCAGCGTGCTGCCGGCCGATGCCGATTTGTCATCGCTGGGCCATGACTACGGCGACCAAGCGCGACGGGAGTACATGTACGGTCGGGCCTGCACCATTTACGGCGGCAGTAACGAAGTACAAAAAAATATCATCGCGAAATTTGGGCTGGGGCTGTAGGAGGGCGTTATGGATTTTTCACTCAATGCTGAGCAGCAACTGCTCAAAGACAGTATCGATAAATACATGGCCGAGCGTTACGACGCCGACCAACGCAGGCAGTACCTGGCTGAAGAGACAGGTTTTTCCGGCAAGGTGTGGCAGGACTACGCCGAGCTGGGTTGGCTGACCGTGCCCCTGCCTGAAGCGGAAGGCGGTTTTGGCGGTTCGGTGGTGGATACCTCTGTGCTAATGGAAGCCATGGGCCGCAGCGTTGCCGTTGAGCCCTATCTGGGTTCGATTCTGCTGGGCGCTCAGTTGATTGCGCGCGGCAATAACGCGGCAGTAAAAGGCCGCTATCTGGAAGAAATTATGGCGGGCAGCTGCCACGCCGCGTTTGCCTATCAGGAGCGTCGTAGCCGCCACCAGCTCGATGCCATGGACTGCCGCGCTGAGCGCAGTGCTGACGGGTATCGCCTGAGCGGCAGTAAAACGCTGGTGCTCAACGGCGCGGCCGCCGATGTGCTGGTTGTGGCCGCGTGGCTGGATGACGCCTACACACTGTTTGCGGTGCCCGCGACAAGCAATGGCGTACAGCGCGATGCCTTCAAATTGATGGACGGCCAGCGCGTCGCAAATATTCAATTCGATGCGGTGGAGCTCACCAGCGACAGCGTGATCTGCGATGGCGATGCCGCCCTGGCGATGGTCGAAACGGTGATTGCCGAAGCGACTATCGCGGTGTCGGCTCAAGCGGTTGGCGCGATGGAAAAGCTGCTGAAGGAAACGGTGGAATACAGCAATACCCGCAAGCAGTTTGGCCAGCCCATCGGCAAATTCCAGGCTTTACAACACCGTATGGTGGATATGTACACGGCCACTGAGCAATGCCGTTCGCTACTGGTGCGTGCGCTGTGTTCGCACAGTGGTGGCGAAGCGCAGGCAGCCAGTGATACGGCGGCGCTGAAAGCCATGGTCGGCAAACACGGCCGCGCAGTCGCCGAGGAAGCGGTGCAGCTTCACGGCGGTATGGGCGTGACGGAAGAGCTGAGCATTGGCGACTACTTAAAGCGACTAATGGTTATCGACACCCTGTTCGGTGACAGTGATTGGCAACGTCGGCGGTTTGCGGCGCTGCGCTACGGGCCGCAGGCTGCGTAGCGGGGCGCGCGCCCTCTGATAAAAACGATAAGGAAGACATCCATGTTTGATAGTTTTGTTGAGTACCTGGCTTTTCAGGCAAAAATGCGCCCCGAGGCGCCCTTCGGCAATGATGCGGACAGCCATTTAAGCTACGCCGAGGCCTGGCAGAAAATGGGTCACGTCGCGGCGCGCTTGCAGGCGCGCGGCATCACCAAGGGTGACCGAGTGGCCATTCTCAGCAAAAACTCCCTGGACAACTTCCTGGTTTTTCTTGGTTGCGCGCGAGCTGGTGTGGTGCCGGTTGGCATTAACTACCGCCTTACCGCCGATGAGGTTGGCTTTATTGCTGAAGACGCCGACGTACGCATGCTGTTTGTCGACGGCGAATTTGCGCCATTGATCGGCTCCTACCTGGCCGGTGTTGAGCAGGTTTCTATTGTGGGTGACGTCGATGGCGCAGTGCCCTTAAACGAGTGGCTGGGCGAACCACTGACGCCGGACGCGGTGACGCTGAGCGGCGATGATGTGCTGTTTCAAATGTACACCAGCGGCACCACTGGTTTACCTAAGGGCACTTTGCTGACCCACCGCAATTTGATCTGTAACAGCATTCAAGCGCCGCTGACCACTGGCCGCGCGCCGCGCGCCGGTGACCGCGCCTTAATTATCGCGCCTACCTTCCATGCCCTGGGTTTGGTGGGTGCCTTGATGGCGGTGTATTACGGCTGCGAGTTGGTGTTGCACCGCGACTACGACCCCATTGGCATGATCGAGACCATGGCCAATGAGAACATCACCTATGTTTCTGTGGTGCCGGTGATGCTGCAGTTCTCTTTGGCCTGCATTCCCGATATCGAGAAATACGAATTCCCGAATCTGCGCTGGATTAACTACGGCGCGTCGCCGATTTCGGTGGATCTGTTAAAGCGCTGTTTGGAAGTCTTCGACTGCGAGTTTTATCAGGGCTATGGCCAGACGGAGTCGACCACCGCACTGACCTTCCTCACCAACGACGATCACATGCGTGCTCTGCAGGGCAAGCCTGAATTGCTGCGCTCCTGCGGTCGCGCGGTGTTTGGCACCGAGTTGCGTATTGTCGATGACAAGGGCAATACGCTGCCTACCGGCGAGGTGGGCGAAATTCTCGGCCGTGGCCCGCAGGTGATGAAGGGCTATTGGAAGCGCGAAGAGGCCACCGCAAAAACCGTGGTGGACGGCTGGCTGCACACCGGCGACGCCGGGTATCTGGACGAAGACGGTTATCTGTTTATTAAAGACCGTGTGAAGGATTTGATTATTTCCGGGGGCGAAAACATTTACCCCGCGGAAGTTGAAAATGTATTGATGTCTCACCCGAAAATTGCCGATGCAGCGGTGATTGGTGTGCCGGACGAAAAATGGGGCGAGGTTCCCCTGGCCGTGCTGGTGGCAGGTGAAGACGGTGAGATCACCGTCGATGAGATGGTTGAACACTGTCGCAGTTCACTGGCCGGGTTTAAAACGCCGAAGCTGATCGAATATGTGGCGGCGCTGCCACGCAACCCCAGCGGCAAAATACTGAAAAAAGAACTGCGCGCGAGTATCGTGCCTAAGTATCAGGGCGAAACTGCCTGATAAGGCATGATCCACTGGTCGGTAGCCACTACGTATACCGAACTGGCTATTACAGAATCACTGTCCTGCTATGGAGTTAAGGATGAGTAAATTTTTTAGAACCCTGCTACAGCGCACGTATCTGGCGTTGATCGCCATTCCCTTCAAGTTGATGCCGTCGCTCGCGTATATGGCCTTCAATGGTCAAGGAAGCACGGCGCAGCTGTGTCGACATATCGCCCGCCAAGGCGCGCAGCGCGTGTTAATTGTCAGCGATAAAATTTTGGTGGAGCTGGGCATTGTCGGTAAGGCCGTTGATGTATTGAAGGAAGAGGGTGTCGAGTGCGTAATTTATGATGGCATTCTTCCCGACCCCACTTTTGCAATGGTTGATGAAGGCCTGGCACTGCAACAGCAGCACAAATGCGATGCGGTGTTGGCGATTGGTGGCGGCTCGTCAATTGATTGCGCCAAGACCATTGCCTCGGCGGCGACCAATGGCCGCGACGGTCGCAAGCTGGAAGGCTACTTCAAAGTGAAGACCATGCCGCTGCCCCTGTTTGCATTGCCCACCACCTCGGGCACCGGTTCAGAGGCGACGATTGCTGCGGTGGTTTCCGACCCGGCGAGTCATGAAAAGTGCTTTTTGGCCGACCCGAAAATGCTGCCCAAAGCGGTGGCGTTGGATGCTGACCTGCTGCTGGGAATGCCCGCACCGATTACCGCCGCCACGGGAATGGATGCGCTGACCCACGCGGTGGAAACCTACATCAGCCTGTGGGGCACTGAAAGCAGCAATGGCTACGGCTATGCGGCGGTAAAAATGATTTTCGACTACCTGCCACGCGCCTACCGCGACGGCAACGACGCCGAGGCGCGCGAGCAAATGGCGTTAGCGGCCTACTACGCTGGCATGGCAATTAACGACGCCGGGGTGGGTAATGTTCACGCGATCGCTCACCAGTTAGGGCGCCACTACGGCACGCCACACGGCTTGGCAAACGCATTGGTGATGCCAGAGGTATTGCGCTTTATGGCCAAGGCATCCGAAAAACCGCTGGCTGAGTTGGGGCGCTTGATTGGTGTGGCCGATACCAGCACTGGTGATGCCCAAGCGGCAGAGAAGTTTATCGATGCGGTGGCGGATTTGAATACGCGCCTGGGTGTACCTGATGTGTTGGATACGCTGCGTGAAGAGGATATTGCTGCCATTGCCGCGGATGCGGTGAAGGAAGGGGCAGGCTATCCGGTGCCGGTGCTGATGAGCCGCAAAGAGTGTCAGGCGATTTTGCGTACTCTGTTAAAGCAAACCGGTGATGCGCGCGCGATGGCCTAAGTAACACGTGCCACACACTGGTGATAAGCCATAAAAAAACCGGCATTTGCCGGTTTTTTTATGGGCGGCGTTTTTAGCCGCCGCGCGTGCGGAAGGGCTTAGTCGAACCTAAACAGGTTGTGCTCCTCGCCGGTGGACACCACGCCGCGCCGTCCGATCATATCCTCATGCATCATTTGTGCGAGCAAGGCGTCGTCTTTTTCGGTGTGGGCGATGAAGCGTCGACCATTGTCCAGGCTACCAACGATAATGCCCTGCTGCGGACCGTCGCCGTCGCAGACAACGGTGAAGCTGTCCACAACACCGGGGCCTTCCGGGGCGTCGTCAATGCGGGGGTGGTCTTGGCTGTCGATCTGCTGTTGCAGGGGCGCATCGTCGCCGCGCTGCCAGTCTTGGTGAGCAGGGCGCGTGCTGTAAATACCAATGGCCTGCTTGGTCATATACCAGCCGTTGGCGGTAATCATGCCATTGGCGCCGGGTTGCTGGCGCAGTTTCTCAGCCATAGTGACGACAGCGTGCAGGCTGTAGCCGTGGCCGGGGCCACCGAAGTAGGGCAGGCCGCCGGTGAGGCTCAGTGCCCGCTCACCGAAGGGGTCGATACCCAGCGCATCGCAGGCCAGTTCCACCGCACAGGGGAAGCAGCTGTAAATATCCATCAGGGCGATGTCGTCAATCTCGCAATTGGCGCGCGCCAGTGCCGTTTTACCAGCCAGGGCGACGGCGTTGGAGCGGGAAAGGTCAGCGCGCTCGCCAACAAACCACACATCATTCACTTCGGCGCAACCATTGAGGTAGACCCAGCGGTCTTCGTCAATGCCGAGTTCGCGTGCGGTACCGACGGTGGTCATAATCACTGCGGCGGCCATGTCGATATTCATCTGGGCGCACAGGTATTTGTTATAGGGCAGCGCGAGGCAAGGGCTGCGCTCGTTAAAGCCGGTGAGTTGCTCGGCGCTGCGTGGCCGTTGGTAGGACCAGGCGTCGGGGTTAGCGGCAGCGGTGTCGCTCAAACCCTGCATGATCTTGCCGATATGCTGCTGGTGTTGTTCAAGGCTGTGGCCATAGCGGTGGCGCAGCGCATTTTCAAACAGCGCGTACATATGGGTGGGCAACCACAAATTGTGTTTGTGTTCCTGGGCGTGGGCGCCGTCGCGTTCTGCCCAAGGCTGTTCGGTGTCGCCACTGGCGCCTTGCTGCCAGTGGCCGATATCACCGCCACCGCCGAGCAGAGTGCGAAAGCTCGCGGTCAGTTCGCCGCCGCAGATCGCCACGGCGCGACGCTTGCCGCGGTTGAGCTCATCGGCGAAGTGGTTGATCAACATTTGCGGGCCGTTGCCGCCGTCGGGGGCTTTCAGGCACTGGGCATTATCAAAGCCCAAACGCTTGGCTAATTCCGGCCCGGGGAAGCGGTTAAGTAATGCGGCCAGTTCTTCTGAGACTTCCAACAGGCTGGGCTCGGTACACAGGGCGTCAATGGCGCCGCGCAGTGCATCGCCTTTGCCGGTGTTGTCCAGGGCGCCTTGCAGGGCTTCCTGCAGCGCATCGGTAGGGGTGCGCTCGGGGTTGCCGGTGTCGCGGTAGGTCTGCTGGCTGACTCCGACCAGAATCGGGGTGTTGTCGGCTGCAATCATAGGTAAACCTTTTTTCTTCTTAGCAAGTTAAAGTATGGCGGTTGCCAGCTAGCCCGCTATTGTGGGGCCAGTGGCTCTACATCAGTAGGGTTTTCGACGCCAGAGTTGTCAGCCTGCGCCAGGCGGCTCTGCGCGCTGAAAGGCTTGGTAGTGCTGCCGTCGCATCGTCTGCGGGGACTGACCATAGTAATCGCTGAAGGCGCGGTTGAAGTTGCTCGGGTGTTTATAACCGAGTTGGTAGGCCACCTCCTTCAAACTCATGTGCGTATTAAACAGGTACTCCCGCGCTAATTCCATGCGCACGCTCAGACAAATTTGGCGAAAACTGTGACCGCTCTGTTCCAAATGTCGGCGCAGGCTGCGCGGGCTTAAACGCAGTAGCTTTGCCGTTTTTGCCAAATTGAATTCGCAGTCTTGGGGGCGCGACATCAACAGGCGTTTAACCTGCGGGGCAATGCCGGCTGTGCGATAGCTCTCGCTGACGATTTGCTGCACGTGGTGAGAGCAGGCGATCAGCGCCTGTTCATTGCCGCTGGGGATAGGTCGGCTCAGCCAGTGCAGGGGCAGGGCGATGGTGTTGCGCGGGGCGTCGAACACCACCTCGCAGCCCAGCAATTCGCGGTAGCGCTCGGCGTGGTCAGGTGGACTGCTGGTCAGTTCTACATAGTCGGGCACGGCGGCGCGGCCCTCGGGCAGTATCCCTTGCACATAGCGCCAGGCAGCGACGCTGCACAGCTCCATTAACAGCTGCTCGATGGGCAGGGCGTTGTCGGTAAGTTCAAAGCGAATGAGCGCGTGTTGCTCGCCGCGCTCAAGGTGTACCCGCACTAAAAAGCTCGCTTCGCTGAAGGCGTGACAACTGATATTCGTGGCTTGCTCACAGTTGGCGGCGGTAAGCATGGCATAGCCGAGCAGGCCGAGGTCGCTCAATTGCGCAAGGTCGCCCAGTTCAAGTGCAATGGCAGGCGCGCCATCGTCGCGCAGGGCGTTTAACAACACCATTACATTTACCAGCGTATCGTTGCCGGTTGCCTGCCACCAGGTCTCGCCCAGCTCGCAGCGCCGACCGAGCGCCGCGCAGTCTATGTCGGGATAGTGTTGTTGCAGTAGGCGCCAAAGTACCCGCAGTAAACGGGCACCCAGCTGCTCCATTTCTATTAATTGCACAATGAATAATCGACTATGGCCATAAATGATACAAATTGACGGTCACTAATGATAATACTTTTAGTGGCGGAGGGGGACAAGTCTCGCTGCGAAATTGCTAGTCTGTTACGCAGTTTAGGTCATACCGGCGGCGTGCCGCCCACAACAATAACAGTGACAGATTCGCCCGCAGTGCATTGTCTGGGCGTTTTGTAGGGAGGGTGAAATGCGAACACCAACAGTCTGCAAAGAATATCTCGACAACCTTCTAGAGTACCTTGAGGGCCAGGGGCTCAGCAGCCGGCAGCTGCAATCGGTATTGCGTTTGAATCCCCTTTCTCACATTAGTGAGCAAGGGCGCGTTCCCCTGCGCTTGTTTGAAATGACCTTGGACGCCGGTGCGAACTTGCTGGGTGACCCCTGCCTTGGCGCAAAAGCGGGCACGCATTGTTCACGCACGCCCTGGGGAATGGTGAATTATCTGGGGATGAGCGCTTCCAATACCCGCGAGGCGGTGGATGCGATGCAGCGCTTTTCACGCCTGTTGATCGACCACGGCGATATGGTGCTAAGCGAGGTAAATAGCAGCACGGCTTGCCTGAGCTGGCAACAACCGCCCCGGCAGCAGGCGTCAGTGCACGTTGTCGAATTTTTCTTTGCCAATTGGTATCGCGTCAACAAGCCGATGCTGGACCGCGGTGCCACGCGCCGAGAAGTTCATTTCGCTCATGGTGCGCAGGGGCGTGAGGCGGAAATGGAAGCCTTGTTTGAAGCGCCGGTGTCCTTCGGTAAAAAATTAAATGCGGTGCACTTCGGTCGTGAACTGCTCGACCAGCCAACGCTTTACCCTCATCCCGGTATTCACAAATCGCTGGAGCAGGCGGCGCTGATTGAGTTGTCGAACCTGCAATTTGAAGACCGTTTGATCAAAGATGTGCGCGACTGCATCGTGAGTCAGCTGGCCGACGGTGTGCCCCGGTTGGAGGATATTTCAGCGCAGCTTGGCATTGCGCCGCGCACCTTACAGCGGCGGTTAAACAACACCGAAACCAGTTACAAAAGCTTGGTGGACGATGCCCGCAAGGAGCGCTCATTGGGGCTGATATCGCGCCGTGAACTTGGTTTGTTGGAGATTTCGGCAGAGCTTGGCTTTAGCGACCAAAGTGCTTTCCAAAAAGCGTTTAAGCGCTGGTATGGTCAGGCGCCCGGCCGCTATCGGATGATGCTGCAATCTGCGTAACGCCTGGCGCAATCGCTGCGCCGTGGTGGGCGGCTTGACCGGTGCAGCAAAATTGCGTGTAGTATTCCCTCGCTAATGCTCGAGTGAGGTCGCCGTGGACGACGCGCGCCAGATTGAAAACTTACTGTATCTCTACGCTGAAAAAATTGATGCCGGTGACTTTGCCGGCGTCGCGGCCTTATTTCGCGACGCCGATATTGTCGCGCCAGCGCACAACGGCGTGGTGAGTGGCGAGGAGGCCGTGCTGGCGATGTACCAGCAGTCGACGCGCCTCTATGCCGATGGCAACACACCGAAAACTCGCCACCTGATTAGTAATGTGATTATCGAACATTCGCCGGGCGCGGCCAGCGCGACGGCGCGTTCCTGCTATACCGTGCTGCAGGCCACCGATGCACTGGCCTTACAGCCTATTATCAGCGGTCGATACCGGGATGAGCTGTGCAAGCGGGAGGGCGTGTGGGGCTTTGCCCGCCGCGAGATGCATGTGGATTTGGTGGGCGATCTCAGCCAGCACCTGTTATTTGAGCTTTAAGGCGGGGCTAAGCCCGCCTTAGCGCTGGCTTAGCTAATATTGCCGGTGACCCGTACGCGGCGACTGGTCGGCGCGGTGTTTTTCGCTTTGGCGGCCTCGCGCTTTTGAATCTCGCCGTCGATCACGTTTTTCAGGGCGATAATCAGGCCAGTGAAGATGAAGGCGCCGGGGGGCAGTATCGCCACCAGGAAGGCCTTATAGTCGTCAACCAAAACAATCTTCCAGGCCTTTGCGGACTCGCCGAATAACAGCTCCATGTTGGCGAAGATATGGCCCGTGCCAACCACTTCGCGGATGGCGCCGAGCAGAATTAGCACCGCTGAAAAGCCCAGCCCCATAATGAAACCGTCGTACATAGACGGCAGCAGGCGGTTCTTGCTGGCGAAGGCGTCGGCGCGGCCGAGAATCACGCAATTGGTGGTAATCAGCGGCAGGAAGATGCCGAGGATCTGGAACAGTTCATAGGCGAAGGCCTGCATCAACAGTTCTATGCAGGTTACGGCGGCGGCAATAATCATTACAAAGGCCGGCAGTCGCACGGCATCGGAGGTGATGTTGCGAATCAGCGACACGCAGGTATTTGATACCGTGAGTACGAAGATGGTGGCGAGCCCCATGCCGATGGCGTTGATCACCGAGCCGGTAACGGCCAGCAGTGGGCACAGGCCGAGCAGCTGCACGATGGCGGGGTTGTTTTTCCATAAGCCATTCAGGGAGATCTCGCGGTAGTTCACATCACTCATCGCCTTTCTCCTGCTTCACTTCGTCTAGCAACATGGGTCGCTGCTGCGCATAGAATTCCAGGCTGCGTTTCACGGCAGCGGTAACGGCGCGCGGCGTGATAGTGGCGCCGGTGAACTGGTCGAAGACGCCGCCATCTTTCTTCACTGTCCACTTTTCTGCTTTGGGGTTAAGCAGGCTGCGGCCAATAAAGCCGTCTACCCACTGGCTTTTCTTGTAGTCGATCTGGTCACCCAGGCCCGGTGTTTCGCGGTGGCTTAGTACCCGCACACCGGCCACGCTGCCGTCGCGATTGACGCCGATGATCAGGTCGATATCGCCGGTGTAGCCATCGCGGGCGGTCGCCGGAAGAATCACCGCCACTACCTCGCCGTTTTGTTTGGCGCGGTAGGCATTGCGCGGCTCTCGAAGGCCGAGGAGGGCATCGTCGCCAAGCGCAACGGCGTCGTCGAGCATGCTATTGTCGTGGCGATCGCGGGGGATAATTTCCAGCAGGGCGCGTTCCTCGGCGGCGCGAATATTGTCCTGCACCAAGCCGCGGGTAGAGAGATAGGTGCCGGCGATTACGCCGGTGGTCACCACGGCGAACAGTCCCAGCAGCAAACCGTTTTTCGTAATGGATTGGCCGAGCATTACGCTTTCTCCTGCGCGTTGGGCTTTTTATGCCCGTAAGTGCGCGGCTGAGTGTAGTGGTCGATGAAGGGCGCGGCAAAGTTCATTAACAGCACCGCAAAGGCGACGGCATCGGGGTAATTACCCCATGCGCGAATAATGTAGACCAGCACGCCGATCAACGCGCCGTAGATCACGCGCCCGCGATTGGACACTGCCGAGCTTACCGGGTCGGTGATAATGAAGAACGCACCGAACATGGTGGCGCCGCTGAACAGATTGAACAGTGCGCCGCCGCCGGAGGCAGAGCTGCCGCCGTCGTTAAACAACAGAGCCATAATGGCAATCGCCAGCAGCATGCTCAGGGGCGCGTGCCAAGTGAAGACGCGGCGATAGAGTAGATACAGGCCGCCGAGCAAAAAGGCCAGGTTGACCCATTCCCAACCGATGCCCGCTACGGTGCCGAATTGTGGGGTTTGTGCCCACAGGTCGTCGACCAGTAGCGCGTCGTTTTGCTTGAGGATATCCAGCGGTGTGGCCATGCTCACACCGTCTATGGGGGCACTGCCAATGCCGAGGCTGCGCAACAGTGCGTCGATGGGGCCGAGAAGCTCGGATGCCGGCACGGCGCCGCGCGGTGCCAGCCAGTTAGTCATTTCAACCGGGAAGGAGATCAGCAGCAATACATAAGCTGCCATTGCCGGATTAAACGGGTTGTAGCCCATGCCGCCGTACATGTGCTTGCACAGTAAGATGGCGAAACCGGTGCCCACCAAAATCAGCCATAGGGGCGAGCCGGGTGGCAGGGCGATACCGAGTAAGAACGCGGTGACCAGTGCACTGCAATCGTTTAGATAAAACGCGATGGGGCGTTTGCGCAGCTTCAGGGCCAGTGCTTCAAAAGCAAGGGCGCTCAGGCTGGCCCACAACACATTGGTGAGGGTGCCAAAACCAAAAAACCAGGTGAGTGCCACCAAGCCTGGAATGGTCGCCATTAACACCAGACGCATAACGCGGCCGGTGCTCATCGGGCCGTGGGCGTGGGGGGAACTTACTTTCAAAAACGCCATGATTAGTTCTCTTCCTGGCTAAGGGCGTCCAAGGCCTGACGAGCCTCGTCCAGCTTGCCCTGCAATTTGGCCAGGGTGTCGGACAGAATCGCGGCGTTGTCGTCGCCATCAGCCTGGGCTTGGTCGAGTTTTTGCTGGGTTTTGGCAATGCGTTTTTCCAGCGAGCTGACCGCGTTGCGCGCCTTGTCCGCCTCGCTCAACTCGGCATTGGCGTTGCGTGCGGCCAGTGCCCGGGCAATGGCCTGAGCGGCGGGGTCGTCGGCATTGCTTGCCTCGGCGGCCGGTTCAGGCTCGGCGGCGGGAAGCGCCGCTAGTTCAGCGCGCAGCTTGTCCAGCTTCGCCTGAGTTTTTTCTACGGCAGTGGCAAAGGCGGCAGCATTGGCATCGCCCTGGGCCTGCGCATCAGCGTATTTTTGCTGGGCAGCGTCGAGGCGTTTTTCGGTGCTGGCAATTTGCGTCGTCAGGCGCTCGCGGGCGGCATCCGGGCTTTCCGTTTCAGCCCCACCTGCACGCTTGGCCTGGGCGCGGGCGATCGCCGCGGCTGCCGGGTCGTCGCTAGCACTTTCGGCGGGCGCAGGTGCCTGGCTGGCGCGGTGGGCGTCGAGCTCCTTGCGCAGTGCTTGCAACTTGCCTTCGGTTTTTTCTACGCCGCTGCGGAAGGCCTCAACATTGTCATCATTATTGTCGATGGCCAGCTGTAATTTTTGCTGGGCCGCTGCCAGGCGTTTTTCAGTGCTGGCCAGCTGTTTTTCCAGGCGGGCGGTTTTTTCTTCGGCAGTTTCGCTGACGGCGTCGCCACTTCGCGCGGCTTGGGCGCGGGCAATGGCCGCCTGGGCGGGGTCTTGCGGCGGGTTGTCGGCGCCACCGGACTTTTTCGCCTTACTGCGGGCGATCGCAGCCTGGATAATGTCGTCTTTACTGCCGTCTTTGGTGGCAGATTGTTGCTTGGCCTTAGCGGCCTCCAGGCGCGCCTTGCGCTTGGCTTCTTTCTCGGCGGCCTCGCGTTCGATACGTGCCTGCCGTGCCTCGAAGCGCTCTTTTGAACGCTCGGCCTTTATCTTGTCTTGCTGGGCCTGGCGAATTTCTGCCTTGGAGGCGCGGTAGTACTGCACCAGCGGGATATTGCTGGGGCAGACGTAGGAGCAGGCGCCGCATTCAATGCAGTCGGCGAGGTTGTGTTCCTCGAGTTTGTCGTGCTCTTGCGCGCGTGAGAACCAGTACATTTGCTGAGGCAGCAGCGATACCGGACAGGCTTCGGCGCACATGCCGCAGCGAATACAGGCTTGTGCAGGTGGCGGTGGCGGCAGTTCCTCAACGGTGGGTGCCAGCACGCAGTTGCTGGTTTTTACGATGGGCACCGCGGTATCTTGCAGGGTGTAGCCCATCATCGGTCCACCCATAATCAGGCGAATGCAGCGACTGGCGTCGAAGTGGCTGAGGTCGAGTAGATATTGCACCGGGGTGCCGATCAACACGTCGTAGTTGCGCGGTGTGCTGCAGGCCTCACCGGTGACGGTAGTTACGCGGGAGATCAGCGGTTCACCGTGGCAAACGGCGCGATAGATGGCGCGAGCGCTGCCGATATTCTGACAGACAATACCGATATCGGCGGGCAGGCCGCCGGAGGGGACTTCCTTGCCGGTGAGAATTTGAATCAGCTGCTTTTCGCCGCCTGACGGGTACTTGGTGGGGAAGCTAACCACTTCAATGCCGGTGCCTTCGGCGGCAGCGCGCATGGCTGCCAGCGCTTCTGGCTTGTTGTCTTCAACGCCGATCAGGGTTTCGTTTGGCTCGACAATATGCCGCAGGATTTCTGCGCCGGCGATAATTTCGGCGGCGCGTTCCTGCATTAAAATATCGTCGGCGGTGATATAGGGCTCACACTCAGTGCCGTTGAGGATCAGTGTGTCGATGGGTTTGTCTTTGCCGCCACTGAGTTTTACCGAGCTTGGAAAACCGGCGCCGCCCATCCCGGCAATACCGGCGTTGCGGATGGTGTCGACCAGGGTGTTTTTGTCGAGGCTGCGGTAGTCGCTAATGCCCTGGTGGCTGATCCATTCGTCTTTGCCGTCGCAGTTGATTACCACGCAGGGCGCACTCATGCCCGACGGGTGGGGGATAACGCGCGGTTCAATGGCGGCAACTGTGCCAGAGCTGGGCGCGTGCACGGGCGCACTGACAAAGCCCTTGGCCTCGCCAATCATCTGACCTTTTAATACGCGGTCGCCGACATTAACAATGGGCGCGGCGGGTGCGCCGATGTGCTGTGACAGCGGCACAATCAATTGGGCCGGAATACCGGCGGCGCGGATATTGTCTTGCAGTGATTGTGTTTTATTCTCGGGCGGGTGAATGCCGCCGTGAATGTCCCAAATCTTTCTCATGCTTCGTGACTATCCTCGGGCGTGCGTTCAGGCCGCTTCAATCGGCGAGTTGCCGCGGCGGTCGCTGGCGATTAGGTCTTCTGTCGGCTGCGGTTTGTCCCAGTGCCAGGTCTGCAATGTGGTCTCGATGGGCCGCATTTCTATGCAATCCACCGGGCAGGGCTCAACACAGAGGTCGCAGCCAGTGCACTCGCTCGCGATAACGGTGTGCATATGCTTGGCGGCGCCGAGTATGGCGTCGACGGGGCAGGCTTGAATGCACTTGGTACAGCCGATGCATTCGTCCTCGCGAATATAGGCCACCGAGGGTACGGCTTCTTCAGCGGCGTCGAGGGGTTTGGCCTCCACACCCAGCAGGTCGGCAAGCGCTGCGATGGTCGCCTCGCCGCCGGGCGGGCACTTGTTAATGTCGTCGCCGTTGGCAATGGCTTCGGCATAGGGGCGGCAGCCAGGGTAGCCGCATTGGCCACACTGGGTTTGCGGCAGCAGCGCTTCTACCTGATCGGCGATGGGGTCGCCCTCGGTCTTAAATTTTACCGAAGCAAAACCCAGTAGTGCGCCGAATACTAGGCCCAGACTGACCAGTGCCAGTAGCGCTGCAGCGAAGGGGTGTTGAGTAATTAGCTCGATCATAAAGGCTCCGCTATACCAGTCCGGCAAAGCCCATAAAGGCGAGAGACATCAGCCCGGCGGTTACCATGCCAACCGCGGCACCTTTGAAGGGCACCGGTACATCGGCAACGGCGATGCGCTCGCGCATGGCGGCAAACAGCACTAACACCATGGAAAAGCCCGCCGCGGCACCGAAGCCGTAGAGCGCGGATTCGACGAAGTTGTGCTCTTTGTTAATGTTCAGCAGGGCGACACCGAGTACCGCGCAGTTGGTGGTGATGAGCGGGAGAAAAACGCCCAGTACTTTGTAGAGCAGGGGGCTGGTTTTGCGCACGACCATTTCGGTGAATTGCACAACCACGGCGATCACCAGGATAAAGGTAATGGTGCGCAGGTATTCCAAACCGAGCGGCTGCAGCAGCCACTCGTAGGTCATCCAGCTGCAGATAGAGGCGAGTGTCAGTACAAAGGTAGTGGCACTCGACATGCCAATAGCGGTTTCCAGCTTGCTGGACACGCCCATAAAGGGGCACAGGCCAAGGAACTGAACCAACACGAAGTTGTTCACTAAAATGGCGCCGAGCAAAAGTATTGTGTAATCCGCTAGCAAAGCGCTTGCCTCTATTGCCGTGGAGCAGGGCGGCTACAAATGACCGCCCGCTATTTATTGTGATCGAGATGCTATTTTATTTCGATCAAGTGTTCAATTTAAAATCTTTTAATCCACAATGCATTATCGGCAAAATCGATAATGCTTACTGGACTCTCATGCCGGGTTTGGCGCCCTCGTGGGGTTCCAGCAGCCACAGTTCGTCGCCACCGGGGCCTGCGGCCAGCACCATGCCCTCAGACACACCGAAGCGCATCTTGCGCGGCGCCAGATTGGCCACCATCACCGTGAGTTTGCCGATCAGTTGCTCAGGGCTGTAGGCGGCTTTGATCCCCGAGAACACGTGTTTTTGACCGTGCTCGCCGAGATCCAACGTCAGTTGCAGCAGTTTGTCGGCCCCTTCAACGGCCTGGGCATCGACAATCTTGGCCAGGCGAAGGTCTATTTTGGCAAAGTCTGGAAACTCTATCGTGTCCGCAATGGCATCGTCATTGATCTGGGCCGCCTTTTTCTCTGGCTTTTTGCTGGCTTTTTGTACGGTCTTCGCCGCCTCGATGGATTGCCGACTGTCGTCGACCATGGCTTGCACCTTGTCGCTGTCGACGCGAGCCATCATGGCTTTGAAGTTTTCAATTTTATGGTCGAGTAGTGGGGTGAATTCCTCTGACCAGCTCAGGCGAATATTCAGGAATTGCTCAACCTGCTCGGCAAGCTTCGGCAGCACCGGAGCGAGGTAGGTAACCAGTACGCGGAACACGTTGATGCACTGCGAGGCGACCGCCGCCGCTTCTTGCTTGCCGTCTTCCTGTTTTGCCAGCTTCCAGGGCTCACAGGCGTCGAAGTATTCATTGGTCGCGTCGGCCAGAGCCATAATTTCGCGCACGGCTTTGCCGTAATCGCGGCGCTCGAGGTGCGTGGCGATGTCGTCGGCGGCGCCGGTTACCTGTTGCCACAGTTCCGGCTTGTGAAGTTCGCTGCTCAGGCGGCCTTCATTGCCTTTGTGAACGAATTTGGCGCTGCGGCTGGCAATGTTGACCAGCTTGCCGATCAAATCGGCGTTCACCCGTTTGGTGAAATCCTCCAGGTTCAGGTCGATGTCGTCGACCGCGCCGGAGAGCTTGGCGGCAAAGTAGTAGCGCAGGTACTCGGCGGGCAGGTGTTTGAGATAGGTTTCTGCCTTAATAAAGGTGCCGCGACTTTTGGACATCTTCTTGCCGTTGACGGTAAGGAAGCCGTGGGCATAGATGGCCGTGGGCTGGCGGAAGCCCGCAGAGTCGAGCATGGCTGGCCAGAACAAGCCGTGGAAATTGATGATGTCTTTGCCTATGAAGTGGTACAGCTCGGCCGTTGAGCCTTTTGCCCAGTAGTCATCGAAACTGCGGTCCTCGCGCTCGCACCAGTTGGCGCAGCTGGCCATGTAGCCGATGGGCGCGTCCAGCCAAACGTAGAAGTACTTGCCGGGTGCGCCGGGAATTTCAAAACCAAAGTACGGCGCATCGCGGGATATATCCCAGCTTTGCAAGCCGGCATCGAGCCATTCGCGAAGCTTGTTGGCGATTTGTGGCTGCAGGGCCTCGCTGCTGGTCCAGTCGCGGAGCAGTTGCTCGAAGTCGCCCAGTTTGAAGAAGTAATGGGTGGAGGCTTTCTCGACGGGAGTGGCACCGGAGATGGCCGAACGCGGATTGATCAGCTCGGCGGGGGTGTAGGTGGCACCACAGGCTTCGCAATTGTCGCCGTATTGGTCCTCGGTTTTACACTTCGGGCAGCTGCCTTTGATATAGCGGTCGGCCAGAAAGAGCTGCTTTTCGGGGTCGAATAGTTGGGTGATTTCGCGTTTTTCGATATGCCCATTGGCCTCGAGGCGGCGGTATATTTCTTCCGAATAATGTTGGCACTCGGGGGAGTGGGTACTGTAGTAGTTGTCGAACTCGATCAGGAAGCCGCGGAGGTCGCGCTCGTGCTCAGCCTTGACGCGAGCGATTTGCTCCTCCGGGGTGATGCCGAGTTTTTCCGCCGTCAGCATAATCGCGGTGCCGTGGGCATCATCAGCGCAGAGGTAGGCGCAGTCGTTGCCGCGCAATTTTTGAAAGCGCACCCAGATATCGGTTTGTATCGATTCGAGGAGGTGCCCCAGGTGCAGTGGGCCATTGGCGTAGGGCAGGGCACTGGTAACCAGAATCTTGCGCGACATGCTAATCCTTCATAAAACAATGAGTCAGAGACGTAGCGGCGTTTACCGCGGTGTAGACTGTCCGGCGGCGTTGCCGTCGGGGGGCGATACTATAGCGTTTTTACGTTGCCGACGCATCTATGCGGCCGTTGTGAGGGCGCCTGCTGCGGCGTATACTCGCCCGCTTAGCCGCTGTAGTGACGCCTCGCCGAGGCCGCCCATATAGGAGCCTGTTTTGCCATCTGAACACGCCATTCAAGAGTGCTTGTCAGCCGTAACCCTGCCGGGGCTCAGTCAGCCGCTGGCAAGTATTGCCAACATTCGCATGCCTGCCGAGGGTGTTTGCGAGGTGGTGCTGGGCTTTCCGGCGCGCAGCCACCAACAGCAGTACGAGGCATTTTTGCTCGACAGTTTGGCGGCGCAGGGGCTGTCTTGTGAGGTGAGTGTGAGTTGGGAAATCGGCGCTCACCAGGCGTCACAGGGCATTAAAAACATGGAAAATGTCCGTAATATTATTGCGGTGGCATCGGGTAAGGGAGGCGTGGGTAAGTCGACCACGTCGGTGAATCTTGCCCTGGCACTGGCCGCAGAAGGCGCGAGAGTTGGCCTGTTGGATGCCGATATATATGGCCCAAGCGTACAGATGATGCTGGGCGTTGAATCGGGTGTGCGTCCCAAGCAATACGGTACACAGTATCTGTTGCCCATTGAGGCGCAGGGTATCCAGTCAATGTCGATGGCGTATTTGGTGACCGAGAAAACACCGATGGTATGGCGCGGCCCCATGGCAACCGGTGCGCTGCAGCAGTTGTTATACCAAACCTATTGGCAGGATCTGGATTACCTGATTATCGATATGCCGCCGGGAACCGGTGATATTCAGTTGACGCTGTCACAGAAGGTACCTGTTGCGGGTGCTGTTGTGGTCACGACGCCACAGGATATCGCCTTGCTCGATGCCAAGAAGGGCATTGAGATGTTCGCCAAAGTGTCGGTGCCGGTGCTGGGCGTGGTCGAGAATATGGCGGTGCATGTGTGCAGTCAGTGCGGTCATGCCGAACATATATTTGGTGAGGGCGGTGGCGAGCATATCGCTCGTGACTACGCTGTGCCGATGCTGGGCGCCTTGCCGTTGTCGATGCAGATTCGCGAACAAGCGGATCGCGGCGCCCCGGTGGTGACGCAGGCGCCTGACAGTGAAGCGGCACAATTGTATCGCGATATGGCCACGGCCACTGCGGTCGAGTTGGCCCGACGCCAGCGCAGCAGTGCGGCGGCACCACAGATTTCTATTAGCGACGATTAATACTATTTGCTGCCAATGCGGCGGCTCAGGGGAAAGCAATGGCGATTAAATCAGACAAGTGGATTCGTCGAATGGCCGAGTCAGAAGGGATGATCGAGCCCTTCGAGCCGGGGCAGGTGCGCGAGCAGGATGGCAATCGAATCATCAGCTACGGTACTTCCAGCTACGGCTACGATGTGCGCTGTGCCAATGAGTTTAAGGTGTTTACCAATACTTACTCGGCAACGGTTGACCCCAAGGCCTTTGACGACCGCAGTTTCGTAAACATTACGGGCGATTCCTGCATTATTCCGCCCAACTCGTTCGCGCTGGCGCGCACCGTTGAGTATTTTCGGATTCCGCGCAGTGTATTGACGGTGTGTTTGGGTAAGTCCACCTACGCGCGTTGTGGCATCATCGTGAATGTCACGCCACTGGAGCCCGAGTGGGAAGGTCACGTGACTTTGGAATTTTCCAACACCACCACGCTGCCGGCGAAGATATACGCCAATGAAGGTGTCGCGCAGATGCTGTTTTTTGAATCTGATGAGGTGTGCGAGGTGAGTTACCGCGACCGGGGCGGCAAGTATCAGGGACAGCGCGGCGTGACGCTGCCAAAAACCTGATAGTGCGTGATTGCTCAGCGCGAGGGCGTGTCGAACTCGGCGCTGAGCAGGTTCATCGAATAAAGCTCGTCGTCTTCGCGTTGTTCTAGTTTCACTATCAAGTAGTTCAATTCCGGCGCCAGCCAGATAAACGTTTCGCTGCTGCTGCCGTCGCGATGCTTGCGCAGCTTCACGGTTTGCAATGTGCCCATTGCCGTCTCAATACGCTCTTCACCGATGCGGCTGATGCCATAGGTTTTGAGCTTGCCCTTTCTTTTTACTACCGTCTGATTCTGCTGTGAATCCAGCTGGCCTTTGATCAACATTTCACGCAACTGCAGTTGGGCGCTCAGTTGGTCGCTGAAGTGAGGCTTGAGGGCTTTCTGCCAGGGCTTTTTGGCTTGCTTGTCGGAAACGGTTTGCTTGGCCCAGTCGAAGGTCAGTTCGAGGTTTTTCTTGCTGCTGACATTGTTTTCGTAGCGGTAAGACAGGGGGCGCAACTTGCCCTTGTGCACTTCCAGTTTGCTTTCTTCGTCGACTTTAAAGAAAAACAATTTCGCGTGTTGGCTGAGCCGCCAGTGGTCGCCGTCGCGCTCCAGAATACGTTCAGCCTTGGTGCTGAGGCCGTCGTGGCTGATTTGGTATTGCGCGCGATAGGGGGTGAGGGCATCGGCATCGGCGTCGGCGTGGACAAGGCCGACACTGCAGGCAAGCAGTAGAGCGCTCGCCAGGGCCTTAATGCTCGTTAAAGATAACGCCGTGCTGAGGAAGTTCCTGTTCATCGAGTACCGCCTTTGAAGCCACGAGAGACAATCGCCCTTCGGCAAACCAGCGAGCCGCCAAAGGATAAATTTGATGCTCTTTGGACAAGACCTTGTTGGCAAGAGTTGCAGCATCATCGCCAGCGTTTATCGGTATTTTTGCCTGAATTATCGCCGGGCCGCCATCCAGCTCTTCGGTAACAAAGTGCACCGTGGCGCCAGCTTCGCGGTCACCGGCATCCAGCGCGCGCTGGTGGGTGTTGAGGCCGGGGTACTTCGGCAGCAGTGAGGGGTGAATATTCAGCAGGCGCCCCAGGTAGTGGCGCACGAAGCCGCCTGTGAGAATGCGCATAAAACCAGCGAGGATCACGAGGTCGGGCCGGTGTTGGTCGATGGTTTCCTGCAGGGCGGCATCAAACGCCTCGCGGCTGCTGAAGTCGGTGTGTGGCAAGCAGTTCGTGGCTATTCCGGCGCGTTCGGCCCGCTGCAGGCCGCCAGCGTCAGCCTTGTTGCTGATAACGGCGACGACGTCGCCACCGCCCAGCTGCTGCGCTTGGGCGGCATCAATAATGGACTGCAGGTTCGAGCCGCCACCGGAGATCAGAACTACTATACGACAGCCCATCATTTACAGGTCGCTGATAACCACTCGGTCTGCGTCGTCATCGCCGGCCTCAATGCGGCCAATGACCATGGCTGTCTCACCGTGCTGGTGAAGCATGTCGACAATGCTATCGGCTTGCTCTGCTGATACGGCCATGACCATGCCGATACCACAGTTGAAGGTGCGGTACATTTCGCGTGCTTCGACATTGCCTTGCTCTTGCAGCCAGTCGAAGATGGCGGGGCGCTGCCAGCTGTCGCTGTCGATAACTGCGCGGGTATTGCGCGGCAGTACGCGAGGGATATTTTCCAGTAATCCACCGCCAGTGATGTGGGCGAGTGCATTAACCTGGAATTGTTTGATGATATTCAGCACGGGCTTCACGTAGATGCGCGTGGGCGCGAGCAGGGTTTCACCCAGTGTGCTGTCGCCAAACTCGCTGTCGAGAGCCTGACCACTGTGGTCGATGATTTTGCGAATCAGCGAATAGCCGTTGGAGTGAGGGCCAGAGGAGCCGATGCCAACCAGTGCATCGCCGATGCGAACAGAGCTGCCGTCAATAATGCCGGACTTCTCCACAACGCCAACACAGAAGCCAGCCAGGTCGTAGTCTTCACCTTCATACATGCCGGGCATTTCTGCGGTTTCACCGCCGACCAGTGCGCAGCCCGATTGTTCGCAACCGGCGCCGATGCCGGTAACGACACTGCTGGCAATATCGACGTTGAGCTTGCCTGTAGCGTAATAATCGAGGAAGAACAGCGGTTCAGCGCCTGTCACTAGCAGGTCGTTGACACACATTGCGACGAGGTCGATACCAATGCTGTCGTGAATGCCTGTGTCCATCGCCAGTTTTAGCTTGGTGCCGACACCGTCTGTGCCCGACACAAGGACGGGTTCTTTATAGCCGGTCGGCAGTTGGCACAGGGCGCCAAAACCACCGAGGCCGCTCATGACTTCTGGGCGACGCGTGCGTTTGGCAACATCTTTGATGCGCTCGACGAGTGCATCTCCGGCGTCAATGTCTACACCGGCATCTTTGTAACTCAGGCTGGGCTTGTTGGTATCAGTCATAGTGCTTGGCTGTCCTCTTTGAGGGCGCTATTCTAGCTTGGTTGGTCGCGCAATTCAGCAGCTAAATCGGGAATTTTGCGCTGCTTCAGGACTTGGTAGGCGCGCCTTGCTAAACTGTGGCGCCAGTTTCAGGTAGAGGGATTTTAATACTGTGATTAATGCGCTAAAGCGGCCGCTGCTATTGTTGTTAGCTGCCTGCCTGTGCTCGGCCGCTGTCGCGGGCCGTGTCGATGACCTCTACAAGGGGCGCGAGGCCGTTGCTGAACAGTCCTCTGCGACCCTCCGCCGCGGCGCGGCCAGTGCGTTGGAGCAAGTCTTTGTGCGTGTGTCCGGCCAGGGCCAGCTGCCACAGTCCTCCGCACTTTCTGAAGCACTGGCTTCCCCCGAACCATTTTTGACTCGATACAGTTATCGCCGTGAAAACACCGATGGCGAAGAGCGTCTTTGGCTGGACATGAAGTTCTCTCCTCGGCAGGTCAATGCGGTGCTTCAATCAGCCGGTTTGCCGGTGTGGTCGGCAAATCGTCCCACGGTATTACTGTGGCTGGTTGTCGACACGCCAGAGGGGCGAAGCTTCCTCGGCAGCGGTAGCCACCCGGACCTAGAAAAGGCGCTCCAGGATGCTGTGGCACGTCGTGGCCTGGCATTGCAGCTGCCGTTATTTGACTTGATTGATGCGGGTAATCTGAGTGCGCAGGCTTTGTGGCAAATGCCCGAGGCCCGAGTTCGCGAAGCCTCGCAACGCTATGCGCCGCCCTTCATTCTTATGGGGCGGGCCTCCCAATTGTCCACTGGCCAGTGGTTGGCGAGCTGGGCCTTGCTCGATGAGCAGAGCGACGAACGCTTTGATACCCAGAGTCAGCAAGACAGTGGCTTTCTGGCGGCAGCGGTCGATCGGGTTGCCGATGTTCAAGCGCGTCGCTACGCGGTCAACAGTGTTGCCGGTGCCGGTGGGCGCACGCTGATCCATGTGAGTGGCCTCGCGCGCTTTGACGACTACGCGCAGATGGTGAGTTATCTGGAATCTCTTGCGGTCATAGAGCACGCGAATGCGGCGTGGGCGTTTGGCGAGGAGTTGGTGCTGGAATTGGTGTTGAAAGATGATATGGATAAAGTCGAGCGCTATCTGCAACTGGACGGCCGCCTGCGCCGCGCCGCTGAGGGCGTAGGCCGCAGCCGGTCGCCACTGGCGACGCAAGGCAACTATATCTGGCAGGGGCAGCCATGACAGTGAATGTTCGCTGGTTATGGTGGCTGGGGGGGCTTTTACTGCTGGCGTGGTTGCTCAATGCCCTCAGCCCAATATTAATGCCTTTCGCCATTGCCTCAGTGCTGGCGTATATGGGGGATCCGCTCGCCGACCGCTTAGAGGCCAGAGGCGTGGGTCGAACCATGTCGGTGGTGTTGGTCTTCAGCGGCTTGTCGCTGTTCTCGCTGCTGATGTTTTTAATCACCTTGCCGTTGTTGCTGGATCAAATGCAACTGCTGGTGCAGCGTTTATACGCGCTGGTTGGATGGTTGCAAGAGACGGCACTGCCCGGGTTGCGTGGATTTTTGGATTTGCCTGAGCAGGCCCAGCCAATCGATACGGCTAAAGAAGCGATCAGCAAACACTGGGATGCGGCAGGCGGCATTTTTGTCTATGTGTGGCAAAAAATAAGTGGCTCCAGTGTCGCGGTGATGACGTGGGTGGCGAACATCACGCTCATCCCTGTTGTTACGTTCTATCTGTTGCGCGATTGGGATGTGATGATGGCGGCAATTCGCAAGCTGCTGCCGCGCTCCCACGAAGCGCTGTATGTTGATATCGCGCGCCAATGCGACGAGATATTAGGCGCGTTCGCGCGCGGGCAATTTTTGGTGATGTTATCGCTCGGTGCGATATATACCGTCGGTTTGTTTATCCTCGGGCTCGATCTGGCATTGGTGTTGGGCCTAGCTGCAGGCCTGGCCAGTATTGTCCCCTACTTAGGATTTATCGTAGGTATCGCCGCGTCGGGTTTGGCGGCGTATTTTCAGTTTGACCTGTCCTGGCAATTGCTGGGCGTTGCAGTGGTGTTTGGTATTGGCCAACTGTTAGAAAGTTTGTATTTAACCCCGTCGCTGGTGGGTGACAAGATTGGCCTGCACCCGGTAATGGTGATATTTGCCATATTGGCAGGGGGGCAGTTGTTCGGCTTTCTTGGCATTTTATTAGCGCTGCCGGTTGCCTCGGTAATGAAGGTGATGGCCGGCTATCTTCACGACGCCTATTTGCGCAGCGAGTGGTATCAAGAAGGTGGAGAAATTCCCCTGGTGCTTGAAGACGAGGACGAGGACTGATGGCGTCAACGCAGTTGCCCCTCGCGCTTAGCCTCGATACGGAAGCGACCTTTGATAATTACTATGTCGCCCCGTCGCAGCAGCTTCCGGTAGCAGTCTTAAAGGGGGTGGCAACGGGACAGGGCGAGAAGCTGGTTTACCTCGCTGGGCGCAGTGGTCGGCGGCACCTGTTGCAGGCTTGTTGCCAGTTGGCCGACGCGCAGGGGCGTTCGGTGCGCTATATCCCCGCTGCAGAATTGCTGGACTATCCCGCTGAAATGGTACTGGAAGATGCCGAATTGGCAGACCTCGTGTGCATTGACGGTTTGTCAGCCATTGCCGGCCGCAGCGACTGGGAAGTGGCGCTGTTTAGTCTTTATAATCGCGCGCTTGGCGGGGGCTGCTCGCTGCTTTTTGCATCCACCGAGGTCCCTGATCAGTTGGCGATTGAGCTGCCTGACCTGGCGTCTCGCCTGCAAAGCTTTAGCGTTTATCGACTCTCTGAACTTAGCGAGGAGGAGCGAATCGCCGCGCTTTGTCACCGTGCTCAAATTATGGGCCTGGATATTAACGAGGCCCTCGCAGAGTTTATCTATCGCCGTTGCCAGCGTGATCTAAAAGCGCTATTTGGCGTACTAAGCGACTTAGACCGTCACAGCCTGGCGCGACAACGGCGACTGACGATCCCGTTTGTAAAAGAAATAATGTCTTGGTGAGTGAACTTTTCACTCAATCCAGACTCTCGATGCGGGCGTGGCGTTGCGAATAGTGGTTGCTTCTTTCTTGCGGAGCTTCTATAACTCTTTGCAACGCCGTCGCGGTAAAATTACTGAAAAGCAGGCGTGCAAGGGCATACTTGCGTGTTATTCTTGAGCCAAGACCCACCATTAAGGTAGGGCGACGGAAGACCTAAGTGATAATCAGGGGAGCTACAAAATGCGTAAACAATTAATGGGTGCTGCGATTGCTGCGGTAATTGCCGCACCAGCGATGGCAGATGACCACAGCAACAAGTGGTACTTAAATGCCGGCGTAGGTTATCAAGTTTTCGATTCTGCTTGGGACCTGGAAGAAACTGCTGCGGCGTTGTTCAGCGTTGAACAAAAGCTCAGCAAGGACTGGGGTGTGGAAGTGGGTGTTAGCTACGCTGACGCTGACAACCGTTACAACAACAGTGCTGCTGACGCTGAAGTAACGTTCATTTCTGCTAACGCGATTCGCTACTACAACACTGAGTCTAAGATCGAGCCCTACGCGGCCATTGGTCTTGGCATGGGTGTGGTGAACTTTGACGTGGTACGCGAAGAAGAAATTACTCAGGCCAACTTGGGTGGTGGTTTCCGTTACGCACTGTCTGGTCCTCTGTCTCTGCGTGCTGATGCTCGTTACTTCTACGGTTTCGATCATGAAACTAACGACGGGATCGTCTCTCTGGGCCTGAGCTACGCGTTCGGCGGCGAGTCTAAGCCGGCTCCTGCTCCAGCGCCTGTTCAAAGCAATGACAGCGATGCTGACGGTGTTGAAGATGGTGCTGACCAGTGCCCAGGCACACCAGCAGGTGTTGCCGTTGACGCCAAAGGCTGTGCCTTGGACAAAGACGGTGACGGTGTACCTAACTACCGCGACAAGTGCCCTAACACACCAGCGGGCCGCCAGGTTGATAAATTCGGTTGTAAGTTTGTACTCAAGCACACCGAGTCGATCAAAATGGACGTGAAATTCCCACTGAACTCCGATGCGATTCCTGCTTCGCAAATCAGCGAGCTGAAGAAAGTCGCTGAGTTCATGAAGCGCTTCGGTGGTGTTAAAGCCGTTGTTGAAGGTCACTCTGACAGCACTGGTGCTGCGGCCTACAACAAGCAGCTGTCTCAGCGTCGCGCCGACGCCGTTCGCAGTGCTCTGATTAAAGAGTTCGGCATTGATGCCAGCCGCCTGAGTGCGATTGGTTACGGTGAAGAGCGTCCTATCGCTGACAACAGCACCAAGGCAGGCCGTCAGGCTAACCGCCGCGTTGTTGCAGTAATGGAAGCAGAAGTCGCTAAATAAATCGCGACTAGTGCATACCGGAAGGGGCCCCTGAGGGCCCCTTTTTTTTGCCTGAATTTCGACCCCCTCCTGTTAAATACTCCCGAACTTGTCATGCCCCAATTGAGGGCGAGTTGTTCTGTGTTGCCGAATAGCCCGCCGTATTTACTGGCTTCCAGCCTGATTTAGTTAGTTGGCATAGTTCTTGTTAAATCCAGAGTAGATGCGGTGATTTGCTTGGCAATTCACCAAGTTGGTGCGCTTTTTTAGCCCCCGCGGGCTCGGTTTAGCACACAAACAGTGCGCAACAATGAGGGATTTCATGATATTCGGTCGCAGAAAACGCAAGCCCATTACGATTGCTGACAAGCAGGTAGTGGACTGGAAGTACGCCGTCTGTGGTTATTGCTCCACGGGGTGCTCAATTGAGGTCGGTTTGAATGCCGACGGGAAGCCGGTGGCGAGTCGCGGCAAGGGCAATGCGCCTGTTAATCAGGGCAAGCTGTGCATAAAGGGTATTTTTGAGCATGAACTGAGTGGCACCGCTGGTCGTGGTACGCAGCCGCTGATGCGCGATCGGATATACGACGCGTTTTCTCCAGCCAGTTGGGATAGCGCGCTCGATCGCACGGCTGAGGAGTTTATGCGAATCCAGCAGAAGTACGGTCGCGATAGCGTGGCGATTGTGTCTACCGGCCAACTGCTGACAGAAGAGTTTTACACCCTGGGAAAATTGGTTCGCGGGGTAATTGGTAGCAACAACTACGATGGCAACACCACACTGTGTATGGCATCGGCAGTGTCCGGTTATAAACGCTCATTCGGCGCTGATGGGCCGCCCGGCTGCTACGAGGACTTCGAAAATACTCACTGCCTGATGGCCTTTGGCTCAAACCTCCCTGAGCAACACCCCATTATTTATTGGCGACTAAAAGAGGCGTTGGAGAAGCGCAAGTTTCCACTGATTGTTGTCGACCCGCGCGTGACCATGCTGGCGCAATTTGCCGATATCCACTTACCGATAACACCGGGTACTGACCTGGTTCTGCTAAACGCCTTAGCTCATGTCATTTTGAAGGAGGGCTTGCAGGATCAGTCTTATATAGACGCCCACTGCAACGGCTTTGATGAGCTTGCTGCGACAGTAGAAAAATATGACCCCATCACTGCCTCGCGAATATGTGGTATCGACCCAGACACCATCAAGCATGTGGCCCGCATTTACGCAAAGGCACCGTCGGCAATGAGTATCTGGACGATGGGTATCAATCAGAGTACCCACGGCACCGACGGCGTGTGCGGCATTAATAACCTCAACCTGATTACTGGCAATATCGGCGTGCCCGGCGGGACCAGCCTGTCTATTACCGGGCAGTGCAACGCCATGGGCACCCGGGAGTGGTCATCCTGCTCGGGCCTGCCGGGCTATCGTATGCTTGAGAAGCCGGAGCACCGCAAGGAGGTGGCCCAGTTTTGGGGGGTTGATGAATCCTTCTTCCCGGCAAAGCGCGGTTTGCAACAGACCGATATTTTTCCGGCGATAGAGTCGGGCGAGATTAAGGCCTTGTGGATCGTTGCCACCAACCCCTTGACCTCCATGCCGAACCAACCGCGAATTAAAAAGGCGCTGGAGAAGCTCGAATTTATGGTAGTGCAGGACGGCTACCGCGACTGTGAAACGGTCGACTATGCCCATGTTTACCTTCCTGCTGCCGTGTGGGGGGAAAAAGAAGGGGTACAAACGAATACTGAGCGGCGGGTAAATTTGGTGCGCAAGTTTACCTCGCCGCCGGGGGACGCCAAGCCCGATCATTGGATTTTCTCGCAACTGGCCAAACGTTTTGAGCGGGGCAGGGAGATTGCTTTTCCCGAGACGACCTCTGAAATCTTCGATGAAATGAAGCAGTTGTCAAAAGGTCGCGGCCGGAATTTGGATATCTCCGGCATGAGCCATGATCTGATTGAAGCGCAGCGCGGCATCCAATGGCCGATGCGCGAGGGCGATGAAACGGGTAGCCCAAGGTTGTACAGCGACGGCGTGTTTCCCACTGCAAACGGGCGCGCCAACCTGCTGGCCATGGACTACATCGAGGACAATGAGGTGCCGGATGAGCACTATCCTTTCTGGATGAACAGCGGCCGTGTCGTGGAGCATTTCCACACCCGCACTAAAACCGGAAAAATTGGAAACCTCAATAAGTTCAGTCCAACGCCTTACATGGAAATGAATCCAGACTCCGCGCGCGCGGCTGGGGTGAGCCACCAGAGCTATGTGCGTTTGGTGTCGCGTCGTGGCGACGCTGTCGTTATGGTGCAGCTCACGCAGCGGGTTCCCCGCAATATGCTGTTTATCCCCATGCATTATCACGACTGCGTTAACCGGCTGTCGCTGGGATTACTTGATCCCTATTCCCGCCAGCCAGCGTTCAAGCAGTGTGCCGTGCGCATTGAACATATTGATCAAAAGGAGGCGGCGCGACTCAACGTTGAGCGCCGGGCTTTCTAGTTGGCCGTGTTAGCTGTGACATCCCCCATTACACCAAGAAGGGCTTAGTTTATGTGGAAGGTTCGAGACGATGAGCCGCAGTACGCTTTCCTGAAAGAGTCTGGCGCGCCTGAGGTGAATTACTATGAGGCGCCCATTGATCTGATCGCCCGCAGCGGCGGCGCCGTGCCTGCCGGGCGCGAAATGTTTATCAATGAAGAGCCTGGCGTGGGCAGCAACCCGAATCGCAACAAGCAACACGCCTTTCACTTTACCGCCGACAACTGCATTGGCTGCCACGCCTGTGAGGCTGCGTGCAGTGAAAAAAATGATAACCCAGCGCATATCAGCTTTCGGTCAGTGGGCTATGTCGAGGGAGGCAGTTACCCCGATTTCAAGCGCATGAATATCTCAATGGCCTGTAATCACTGCGACGATCCGGTGTGTCTGAAGGGGTGTCCAACGCGCGCCTATACCAAACATGTTGAGTATGGCGCGGTATTGCAAGACCCGGAAACCTGTTTTGGTTGCGGTTATTGCACGTGGGTGTGCCCCTACAATGCGCCGCAGTTAGACCCAATAAAAGGGCAGGTGAGCAAATGCAATATGTGCGTTGATCGCCTGGAAGTAAATTTAAAACCGGCCTGTGTTTCTGCCTGCCTGGGTAACGCGCTTAATTTTGGTGTCGTGGAAGATCTACCGGAGAATCGCGAGCAGGCGAAGCTCAGTATTCCCGGTTTTCCCAGCCCGGAAATTACGCATCCGAATATTCGCTTCCAGCAAACTAAACGCATGCCGGATGAGGTGACACGCACCGACGGTATGGCGGTGAAGTATCACAAAGATGAGCAGGGTGAGTACCGCCCGGTTGTGGACCAGAAAAAGGGCGTTGAAAAGCGTTGGGGGCTGGACAAGCTTAGCTCTCGCGAAAACCCCTTGGTGATTTTTACACTGGTTAGTCAGGCGTCCTTGGGGGCCTTTGCTATCAGTACGCTGGGTTCGGCATTCGCCCTTGAGCCGATACTCGCGCTGCGCTCATCGGCGCTGTATGTGCCGTTTGTTGCGCTGGTTGTCGCCCTGGCAGGTGTCGGTATGCTGATGTCGGCAACCCACTTGGGCAAGCCGCTGCGCTTTTACCGCGGCTTCAATAATCTTCGCCATTCCCCAGTGTGCCGCGAGGGCTTGGGCATGCTGCTATACATGGTGTTTGCCGGCCTGCATTTACTGAGCGTGCTGCCCGATAATGCGGTATTTCAGCGTTGGTTTGGCGATTGGGGGCACTACCCGGTCGCAGCCGCTGTGTTGAGTACTCTCGCACTGGTGTCTGGCGCCGTTGGCCTGTATTACATGTATCGCTGCTATCGGATTCCTGCACGGCCCTTTTGGAATCACTGGCAAACAGGTAGCAGCTTTGTTGGCTCTGCCCTGGCTCTCGGCGGTATTGTTTGCTTGTGGTTTATGTTGCTTAGCGCGCCGGCCAGCGGCGCAGCTGAAAAAACCGTCGCCATGCTTGCCCTGGGGGGCGGGCTGATTGTGGTCGCTGCGCTAATCGAGGGGCTGGGTCTGTGGCAACATGCCCGAGCAATGAATGTTGCCAACAACGAGGGCAGCGTTTCCCATTACATTCAAACAACGGTGTTTGCCAAAAGTTATCTGCTGCGCAATACGCTGTTGTTGCTTAGCGCGGTGATTGCTCTGGGCCTTACCCTCACGCAGGGTGGCGTCGCCACAGGCTTGATCGCGGCGGCGCTGAGCTTGTGTGTGTTGGCCTATGCGGTAATTGGGCGGGCGCTGTTTTATGTATTGGTTGTTCCGACCACGATGCCCGGCGCATTCTTCTGGAAGAACAAAGACTTCGAGGAGCACGCCCGGGACATCGGCTTAGCCAACCTGCCGCATGTCGGTGTGGTCGCCGACCTGCACTAAGCGAAGGTTCAGCGCGGGCCCAGAGAAAGTGCGAGAATCATACTGATCTCGCACAGTGGTCGGCCGCTCTGGGCCTGCAGCGTATTAAAGGCATCCTGCACCTTGATCAGGTCGCGTTTGGCAGTGATCTGGGTGCGGTCAACAATTCCCTCGGCCATCAAGGCGGTGGCCACGTCACGGCTCAATACGAACGTATCCTTGCCGACAAAGCGCAGGAAGTATTGGCCGCTATTGCCGCCGAGTCGGCAGCCATGTTTTTTCAGATATGCCCAAAGACCGATGGTGTCATCACTGGGCCAATCGGCGAGGAATTGGCCCACGCCACCATGCTTCTCCTGCAGCTCTAAAACGAAATGGGCGTTTTCCTGTACCGCGCGCACCTTGCTCAGGTTGCGAATAATTCGCGTATCGCTGGCCATCTCCTCTATCTGCTCGGGGGAGCGCATCGCCACCCAGATGGGCAGAAAGCGATTGAAAACCTCCTCAAAGCCAGGCCACTTTTGGCCGACAACGCGCCACACAAAGCCCGCACGAAAAATACAGGCCGCCATTTCAGCGAGGTAGCGGTCGTCCGGTGTGCCGATCAGTTCAGCGGGGCTCTTATGGCTGGGCAATTGCGCTTCTATGGCAGCGATGCTGCCGTGTTGATCAATAGCGCGCGATAAATAACGGTCATAGAGCGTCGACATGTGATTTCTCCGAGTGCGGGCCAGCCTCATGCAGACGGATGATTGGGTGCTGCGGGGCGTGGGGCTACCATGATGGCCGATCATACACTTTAAATACGCCCGATGGACGCAGTTCGACCGCGATAACTGGGCCAGCACGCCGGAATAAGAACTATGACAGAACAAAACTGGGATCACAGCGTCGACGTCTTGGTGGTCGGCAGTGGTAATGGCGCCATGACCGCCGCTCTCAGCTGCTACGAAATGGGTGTTACCGATGTCCTATTGCTTGAAAAATCCGAGCTTGTTGGTGGTACCAGCGCAACGTCGGGTGGCGGTGTTTGGATTCCCAATAATCGCTATGCAAAGGCGGCGGGCGCGCAGGACAGCATCGCGGATGCAAAACAATACTTGCTGAATACCACGCCCGAGGGCGCGGTGCCTGAAGAAATGGTCGATGCCTATCTGGAGAACGGCCCGAAGATGGTCGAGTTTCTGCACCAGCGCAGTGATGTGCGCTACGAAACTCTGGAACACTATCCTGATTACTACACCAATGTCGAAGGCTCGCGCACGGGCCACCGCTCAATGGAGCCGGAGCGTTTTGATTCTTCGCTATTGGGCGACGATGTCAAACGCCTGCGCCCCTCGCATCACATGATGCGCCTGTTTGATCGTATTTATTTCACCCAGGTTGAGGCGGCGTTGCTAACTGTTCAGGGGCCGGGTTGGGTAAAGCTGACGCTAAAACTGATGGCCAGCTATTTCCTGGATTTCGCCTGGCTGCTGCGCGGCCGTAAAACAAGCCGCAAGGTGTGTACCGGGGCTGCGGGAGTGGCGCGCTTGTGGTATTCGCTGAAGAAGCGTGACATTCCGCTGTGGACCGAAAGCCCCATGCTATCGCTGATCGAAGAGAATGGTCGCGTGGTGGGTGCCGAAGTTAGCAAGCAAGGCAAGCGTATGCGCATTCAGGCTCGCAAGGGCGTGGTGCTGGCGGCTGGCGGCTTTGAGAAGAATCAGGCTATGCGCGAAAAATATTTGCCCGCGCCCACCAGTACTCAGTGGAGCGGTGGGGTGGACGGCAATACTGGCGATGCGATCAACGAGGGTATGCGCCTGGGAGCGGCTACCCGACTGATGGATGGCGCCTGGTGGTGTACCACGATCTCCGTGCCAGGAGAGCCGGCACCGCGGTTGAGCATTATGGAGAAATCCTTCCCTGGCTCCTGTGTGGTGAATATGAATGGCGAGCGTTTTGCCAATGAGTCGCAAAACTATATGGCCTTCCAGAAAGACCTCTACCAAGTGCACAGCGAAGAGAACCCCTGCTCACCGATGTACCAGGTGTTCGACGCGCGTTTTCGCCGCGACTACATTGTTGGCCCATTAATGACGGCCCAACTCAAACCGGACTGGACGATTCCCAAGAATTGGTTTGACACCAAGTTGGTCGGCAAGGCTGACAGTATTCGCGAGTTGGCCGGGCAGCTGGGCATTAACGCCGACAACCTCGAAAAGACCGTTGAAAAAATGAACGGCTATGCGAAAACCGGTAAAGATCCTGAGTTCCAGCGCGGCGACTCGGCCTATGACCGCTACTATGGCGATCAGCGCTTCGAGCCCAACCCCTGTTTGGGCGCCATTGACGAAGCGCCGTTTTATGCGATTCGTGTCGACGCCGGTGACTTTGGCACACAGGGCGGGCTGGCCACGAACCCCAACGCACAGGTGATGAAAGAGGATGGCCAGGCAATCGATGGCCTTTACGCGGTGGGCAACTGTAGCGCGGCGGTGCTGCCAACCTATCCGGGCCCGGGCTCAACATTGGGGCCTGCAATGACCTTCGCCTACCAGGCCGCCAAGCACATCAGCGGTTACCAAGACTAAAATACCCGCGGCGAGGGCAATCCTCGCCGCTGTCTCTTTCCTGCAACAAAACCGTCGTCAAAATGTAGTTCTGCTCTATTAGCCTGCTCCCCAACCTTATTCCGAGTTGGAGAGAACAATAATGCGTTTTACAAAGAATGCGATCGCCAGTGGGGTGCTAATTGCGTCATCGCTGATGTTGGTGGCCTGTGGTGGTGACGATGGCCGAAACGGTGCTCAGGGTCCGCAGGGTGTTGCCGGCAGTGACGGTCAAAATGGTAGCAATGGCAGCGACGGTCAGAATGGCAGCGACGGCATAAACAGCCTAATTAGCCAACACCGGCTGCCGGTGGGCGACCTCCAGTGTTTCGACGGCGGTTTGCGCATTGATTCAGGTTTGGACGATAACGGCGACGGCGTATTAGATACCGCAGAGGTTGATCAGTCGACCACCCTGTGTGATCCAACTCAGCTCAATGACGACAAAAATTTCAATCGCATCGCCACCTACGCCGTTTGTCAGCAGCTGGATGCCAGCTGTGATACCGACACCGAAACGGCGGCAGAGATTGTTGCCGCCAGTGAAGATGGCAACGTACTGATTTACACCGACAGTCCCAGCGACAGTATTGGTTTTGTCGATATCACCACGCCAGACCAACCCACGGGCCTGGGCGCACTGCCGCTTGGCGGCGAGCCAACCTCGGTGGCGGTGAAGGGCGGTTATGCGCTAGTGGGCGTGAATACCTCCGCGGGTTTTGTCAACGTATCCGGCAAACTGGCGGTGGTGGATATCGCTAGCCGCAGCATCGTTCAACAGCTTGATCTCGCTGGGCAGCCCGATTCAGTCGCAGTAAGCCCGGACGGTCGCTACGCCGCCGTGGCCATTGAGAATGAGCGCGACGAGGACCTCGGAAATGGCGAGCCTCCCCAATTACCGGCGGGCAGTGTCGATATTGTCGATATTGCCGCGGCTGATCCGGCGTCGTGGGCGGTGCGCAATGTCGTCCTGACCGGTCTTGCCACGCTGTTCCCGGAAGACCCCGAGCCAGAGTATGTGGACATCAACGCTGACAACATCGCGGTGGTTACCCTGCAGGAAAACAACCACTTGGTATTAATCGACCTGACAGATGGCAGCATCGTTAATCATTTTAGTGCTGGCGCCGTCGATCTAAACGGCGTTGATACCCAGGAAGAGGAGCCGGCGTTAATCAGTCAGGTCGACTCACTCAGCGCGGTTCCCCGTGAGCCCGATGGGGTGACGTGGTTGTCGAGCCAGTATTTCGCTACGGCCAACGAGGGTGACCTTAATGGCGGTAGCCGCGGGTTCAGCGTTTTCGATAAAGAGGGCGAACTGCATTTCGACAGTGCTGAGCAGCTCGATCACTGGGTGGCGCGACTTGGGCATTACCCCGACGGGCGTTCCGGCAATAAAGGTAACGAACCAGAGAATGCGGAATTTGCTGTGTTTGGCAGTGAGCGCTATTTGTTCGTGAACTCGGAGCGTTCAAGTGTTGCCTTCGTTTACGATGTGGCGGATCTGCGCAAGCCGGTATTAAAGCAGGTATTACCCACGGCACTGGGGCCCGAGGGAGCGCTTGCGATCCCCTCGAGAAATTTGCTGGTGGTGGCCAGTGAAGAAGATGCCCGCGATGACAAATTCCGCGCGGCGCTCAATATCTATCGCTACGACTCCGCTGCTGCGCAGTACCCCACTGTGCTCTCCACTGACCGTGAAGATGGCAGCCCGATTCCCTTCTCGGCGATGTCGGCGCTCGCCGCTGACCGCCTCCATGCCACCACGGTATATGCCGTTGAAGACAGTTTCTATCAGCGCAGCCGCATCTTTACCATCGACACCGCCGAGCAACCAGCGCGTTTGAATAAAGAAATGCGCATTCTCGACAGCAACGATGTACTCGCGTCATTACCAGCCATCGCGCTCGCGGATAGCGGTGTTGATGACGACCACCCCAGTCGCGTTGGCGTCTTTGATGTCGCAGACCGCGCGGCGCTGGTGAACGATGATAAAACGGTCAACCTCGACCCGGAAGGTTTGGCTCAAGCCAGCGACGGGGGCTTTTGGTTGGTCTCAGAGGGCAGCGGAACCATCGGCGATGACAACCGGCCGATCAACAGTTTGAATATGCTTATCAAGCTATCGGCTGAGGCGGTGATCGAGCAGGTAATCACCCTGCCTGGCAGCGTCAACGCCACGCAGCAGCGCTTCGGTTTTGAAGGCGTGGCGGAGCAGGGCGGTAAAGTCTACGTGGCTTTCCAGCGCGCCTGGCAAGGTGACACCGAACCGCGCATCGGTGTTTACGATCTGGCCACCAGTACCTGGAACTTCTTCTTCTACCCCCTGGATGCTGCGCTTTCCCAAAACGGTGGTTGGGTTGGTTTGTCTGAGATTACCGCACTGGGTGGCGAGCGCTTCATGGTCATCGAGCGCGATAATCAAGGCGGCCCTGATGCGGCAATTAAACGCCTTTATGAGTTCGACCTTAGTGGCTTGGTAACCGGCGATACTGTGACCAAAACATTGGTGCGTGACCTGATGGATGATTTGCAGATGCCAGGCGGACTGGTGCCCGAAAAAATAGAGGGGGCTGCCCTGATGGCCAATGGCGACGTGCTGATCATCAATGACAACGACGGCGTCGATGACAACAGTGGCGAAATCCAGCTATTGAACTTGGGCAATATTGTGAAGTAAACAATAACAGGCCCTAATCACTCAGCCCGCGTAAGCGGGCTTTTTTTGCGTCGCTTATTTTTGGGTCTAAATTAGACCGTTATCTGCGTTTAGTCTGTCTGAATAACATAAAAAATTCGCGTTTCGCTGCCTATTATTAGTCCAAGTCAAAACAATAACAGGCAGGTAGCAGCATGGCACTGCGCAAGGTATCGCTGGCAGACAAATACGCATTGGACACGACCCGGGCCTATCTCACCGGGATAGAGGCCTTGGTGCGCTTACCCATTCTTCAGCATCAGCGCGACCAGGAGCGAGGCCTGAATACCGCGGGCTTCATTTCGGGCTATCGTGGTTCGCCACTGGGCACACTGGATCAGACGCTGTGGCAGGCTCAGGATTACCTGGACCGCCACCATATCAAGTTTGTACCGGGCATCAACGAGGACTTAGCGGCAACCGCCGTTTGGGGCAGCCAGCAGCTCGGGTTAAACGGCCATGCGAAGTACGATGGCGTGTTTGGCATGTGGTACGGCAAGGGGCCGGGTGTCGACCGCAGCATGGATGTCATCAAACATGCCAATGCTGCCGGCACCAGCCAATACGGCGGTGTACTCGCGGTGGCGGGGGATGATCACGCAGCCAAGTCGTCTACGCTGCCCCATCAGTCGGAGCATATGTTTATCGGTGCCTCGATTCCGGTACTGGCCCCGGCAAATGTACAGGAAGTGTTAGATCTCGGCGTCTTTGGTTGGGAGTTGTCGCGTTACTGCGGTAGCTGGGTGGCCTTAAAAGCGATCACCGAGAATATGGATTCGGCGATCTCAGCCGAGATAGATCCCCATCGCATCAATATCGTGTTGCCCGAGGACTTTGTTTTGCCCGCTGATGGTGTCCACCTGCGTTGGCCCGACACTCCCCTGGATCAGGAACGCCGGCTGAATAAATACAAAATTTATGCGGCCCGCGCCTTTGCCCTGGCAAACCATATCAACCGCATTGTTATTGATAGTCCCAAGCCGCGTTTGGGCATTATCACCAGCGGCAAAGCCTACCTCGATGTTATGCAGGCGCTGGAGGATTTGGGTATCGATCACGACAGCGCCGCCGCAATCGGTTTGCGTGTATACAAAGTGGGGATGCCGTGGCCACTGGAGCCAGTGCTTACTCACGAGTTCGCCAGCGGCCTGGAAGAGATTCTGGTCGTCGAGGAGAAGCGCTCAATCATCGAAGACCAACTCACTGGTCAGCTCTACAACTGGGCCGTCGACAAGCGGCCGCGGGTGATCGGTGAATTTGACGAGCACGGCGCAGACCTGCTGCCCAATGTGTCCGAACTCACCCCGGCAATGGTGGCCCGGGCCATTGCAGCGAGGATCCGCCGTTTTTATCAGAGTGAAGACATTGAAAAACGCCTGAGTTTTTACCAGCAGAAGGAGCAGTCGCTGGCGAGCAAACGCAACAAGATTGATCGCAAACCCCATTACTGCTCAGGCTGCCCCCACAATACCTCTACACAAGTGCCGGAGGGCAGCATTGCCATGGGGGGTATTGGCTGCCACTACATGAGCACGTTTATGGAAAGCCGCCCCGCGCAAACGTTTACGCAAATGGGCGGCGAGGGTGTGACATGGATCGGACAGGCCGCCTTCACCGACACTGAGCATGTTTTCCAAAACCTCGGTGATGGCACGTATTTCCACTCGGGAATTTTAGCGATCCGGCAGGCCATCGCTGCCGGCGTGAATATCACTTATAAACTGCTCTATAACGATGCCGTGGCAATGACCGGCGGCCAGCCGGTAGACGGTCAGCTCAGTGTGGAACAAATTATTTTGCAGCTGCGCGGGGAGGGCGTTGAGCGCATCGCGCTCGTTTCTGATCAACCTGAAAAGCACACCCTCGCCGAGACCGAAGGGCTGAGTATTCACCATCGCGATGCCGTGCTCCCGGTGCAAGAAATGCTGCGCCGGGTAAAAGGTTGCAGCGTATTGATCTACGAGCAAACCTGCGCGGCGGAAAAGCGCCGGCGGCGTAAACGTGGGTTGATGGATGACCCCAATCGCCGCGTGGTCATCAACCAGGCGGTATGCGAAGGCTGTGGTGACTGCGCGAAAAAATCCAACTGCCTATCGGTGGTGCCGGTAGAAACGGAGCTGGGTCGTAAGCGCGAGATTGATCAAAGCGCCTGCAACAAAGACTACTCCTGCGTGAAGGGGTTTTGCCCCAGTTTTGTCTCGGTGATCGGCGGCCGTTTAAGGCAGAGCACGGCAACAGCAGAGGATGACTTTGCCGCGCTACCGGAGCCAGCAGAGCACAGTCTTGAGCAACCTTGGAATATTGTCGTTACAGGCATTGGCGGTACGGGTGTGCTTACCGTTACCGCGGTATTGGCGATGGCGGCGCATATTGAAGGCAAGGGCTGCGCGACGATGAACCAGACCGGGCTAGCGCAAAAGTTTGGTCCGGTGGTAAGCCATTTGCGTATTGCCCGCCGTCAGGACGATATCAATGCGGTGCGTATTCCCGCTGGTGACGCCGATCTTTTGTTGGGCTGCGACCTGGTAGTGAGTGCCAGCGACGAGGCGATGGCGAAGGTGAATATAGAGCGCTCGCATGCGGTGATTAATGATAGCGAGGCGCCAACATCGGCGTCGATATTTGACCCCGATGCGGCCTTTCCTGCCCGTGAAATGAAGCAAATTATTGAAGAGGAGGTCGGCGCCGGAAAGGTTCACTTTATTGAATCCACGGTCATGGCCACTCACCTGATGGGCGACGCCGTCGCCAGTAATTTCTTTATGCTCGGCTACGCCTTTCAACGCGGTTTAATTCCCGTTTCCAGCGAGGCGGTAGACGCGGCGATAGAGTTGAACGATGTTGCTGTGGAATTTAACCAGCGGGCATTCCGTTGGGGGCGCAGGGCGGCAATCGACGAGTTGGCTGTGCGACGGGCCAGTGGCCTGGCAGCAGAGCACTGGCAACCACTGTCCGGCCTGAACGAGATTGTCGAGCACCGTTACGGCCAGCTGTGTGATTATCAAAACGCCGGCTATGCCCAGCGTTACCGCGACGCAATAACGCAGCTTGCCGATAGTGAGCGCGCGGTGGTGGGTGGCCAGACGTTGTCGCTGAGTATCGCGGCGGCCCGTACGCTCTACCATGTCATGGCATATAAAGATGAATACGAGGTTGCCCGCTTATTTACTAACGGGGAGTTTATGCGGCAACTGCGCGAGCAGTTCGAAGGGGATTTCACTTTGCAGTTTCATATGGCGCCGCCCCTGCTAAGTCGTGTAGACCCGAATACTGGCGAGCCTAGAAAACGTAGTCTCCCGGGCTGGTGCCTGCCGGCGTTTAAACTACTCGCCGCGGCCAAGGGCCTGCGAGGAAGTCGCTGGGATATTTTTTCCTACACGGCGGAGCGGCGCATGGAGCGAGAATTATGCGAGCAATTTCTCGCAGATCTCGCCGATATCGCCGCGCAATTAACGTTCGAAAACAGAGACTATGCGCTAGAGCTGGTAAGCAGCCTGGATAAGGTGAGGGGCTTTGGTCATGTGAAGCAGGCGAACGCTCAACGCTATGCAGCCGCTCGCCGCAGCCTGTTGGCAAAATTTAATGGCGATGCGTTGCCCTTTGTCGAACTGGCTAGCGCCACAAACCAAACATAAAAAGGTGTCGTTTATGGCAGTGTTTAGCGCCCCCTCTTTTGATCAACACGAGCTTGTCGCATTCTGCGAAGACCGCTCCACGGGCTTGCGGGCAATTATTGCTGTGCACAGCAGCCAGCTTGGACCGGCGGTGGGCGGTTTGCGAATGTACCCCTACGTGGACGATGCGGCGGCGCTTGACGATGTGCTGCGGCTGTCGCGTGGCATGACCTATAAGTCTGCGCTTGCCGGACTGCCAGTGGGTGGTGGCAAAGCCGTGATTATTGGTGACCCCTCGCGCGACAAAAATGCGGCGCTACTTCAGGCAATGGCCGGTTTTATCGACAGCTTGGGCGGTCGCTATGTCACGGCTGAAGACTCCGGCACCACGGTGGCCGACATGGCGCAAATTGCCAAACACACCTGCTATGTTTCCGGGCTCGACAGCCACGGCGGCGGCGACCCGTCGCCATACACTGCTTACGGTGTTTACTGCGGTTTGCGCGCGGCACTGCGCCAGCAACGCGGCAGCGATAATCTCGATCGCGTGAGGGTGGCAATTCAGGGGGCGGGGGCCGTTGGCAGCCACCTCGCGAGGCGGTTAATCGAAGACGGTGCAACCGTACTGGTTGCCGATGTGAACCCGACATTACTGACACCCCTGCAGGCACTTGGGGCAGAGGTAGTCGAGCCAGCAAGCATATTGAGTCAGCCGGTGGATGTTTTGGCGCCCTGCGCAATGGGGGCTGTGCTAAATGCGGAAACAGTGCAACAGGTGAGGGCATCGATCATTGCCGGTGCCGCGAATAACCAGCTGGCAACACCGGCTCAGGCGCAGCAGCTTGCCGATCGCGGTGTCTTATACGTGCCGGACTTTGTTATTAATGCCGGGGGTATTATTGCTGTCTATCATCAGCGCCAGCACGGCGGGGCGCTGTCAGCCGATGCTGAATCGACCCTGTTGCAGCATGTCGAGGGCATTGGCGACAAGCTGGGGCTGATCTTCAAGCGCGCAGCGCAGCAATTGTGCCCGCCCTATATGGTGGCCGAAGCGATGGCTGAAGAGGTATTGTTGGCACAGGGTAGGCAAGCCGCAACAGAAAACTGAAGGGGGTATACGTGACAACGTGGAGCCGAGATAGCTGGAGAAATAAGACCGCCTTGCAACAGCCGAGGTATGGCGACGCTGCGGCGCTAAGCGCAGTGGAGCAAAGTCTGGCTGCAAAGCCGCCGCTGGTGTTTGCCGCGGAGGCCCGCGCCTTACACAGCCAGTTGGCTGAGGTTGCCGAGGGGCGAGCGTTTTTACTTCAGGGGGGGGATTGCGCCGAGAGTTTTGGTGACTTTTCGGCGAACAGTATCCGCGATACCTTCAAAGTGTTGATGCAAATGGCCATCGTGCTCACCTATGCGGGGCGTTTACCCGTGGTGAAAGTGGGCCGCATGGCGGGGCAGTTTGCCAAACCGCGCTCGGCAGAAACAGAAGAGCGCGACGCCGTGGTGCTTCCCAGTTACCGTGGTGACATCATCAACTCGCCCGAGTTTGATGCGGCGGCCCGTGCGCCTGACCCGCAGCGCATGCTGCAAGCCTATCACCAGTCCACCTCCACGTTGAATTTGCTGCGGGCTTTTGCTACCGGCGGTTTGGCTGATTTGCACCAGGTTAACCAGTGGAACCTCAGCTTCTTGGACGGCAACCCTCTGCGCGAGCGCTATCAGGCCTTGGCGCACAGCATTCAAGATGCACTGGCGTTTATGGAGGTGTGTGGCATCAATAGCGACAACACCCCCACGCTACGTGAAACGCAGCTGTATACCTCCCATGAAGCGTTGCTCCTCAACTATGAGGAGGCCCTGACTCGCCAGGACCATTTAACCGGCGATTTCTACGATTGCTCGGCACATATGTTGTGGATCGGTGAGCGCACTCGTCAGCTCGATGGTGCTCATATCGAGTTCTTTCGCGGCCTTAAAAACCCGGTTGGCGTAAAGGTTGGCCCGTCGATGACAGGCAACGAGTTGATCGCCTTAATTGACGCCTTGAACCCAGACAATATTCCCGGTCGTCTAACCCTAATTACCCGCATGGGCGCCGACGTGCTGGCTGAGCGCCTACCGGCGCTGGCGCGACGAGTGCAGCAGGAGGGACGCAGCGTGGTGTGGTCCTGTGACCCCATGCACGGCAATACCGTGAAGGCGGGTAATGGCTACAAAACACGCTCTTTTGATCGCATTCTGGAGGAAATTCGCCACTTCTTTGCCGTGTTGCGCAGCGAGCAGCAGCACCCCGGCGGCATTCATTTGGAGATGACTGGCCAGCATGTGACCGAGTGCACTGGCGGGGCGTACCGGCTGTCCGAGTCGGACCTGGACAAGTGTTACCAAACTCAGTGTGATCCGCGTTTAAACGCCGACCAAGTGCTGGAACTTGCCTTTTGCGTGGCGGATTTCCTGCGCGACGACGGCCGTTAACGTCGAGGGCCAAAACGGCCGGGGTTCACAGCTGGGTTTCCAGCGGGAGCTCGGTCGTGTTTTTGATTTCGGTTACCGCGATGTGTGAGTGCGTTTCGCCGATCATTGGCAGGCTCAGTAGGCGCTCGCGTACGAAACTTTCGTAGTGGCGAATATCGCGGGTGATAATCTTCAACATATAATCCCACACGCCCGTCATCGTGTAGCATTCGACGACTTCGGGAAAGTCGCTCACCGACGATTCAAATTCTTCAAGTTGCTGCCGCCCGGTAATGCTCAGGTTTACGGTGGTAAAAACCACTAATTCCATACCCAGTTTTTCGCGGTCGAGGATGGCGACTTTTTTACGCACGATACCGGCTTGCTCTATCCGGTTGATCCGCCGCCAGCAGGGCGACTGGGACATGTTGAGGGTTTCGGCAATCTCACTGGATGTCTTGCTGGCGTCGCGCTGAAGAATACGCAGGATGGTGATATCTTGTTTGGCGAGTTCTGTTGGCATTCGCGCCCTCCAATGCATAAATAAGATAAGGCTTTATCGCTTTGCGTCTAACTATAGTCGCCGTTGTGGAGTTGTGCGCAATGCGATTTGTGCGCAGCGCGGCGGGGCGCTATGCTTTTGCACAGAACACTACTCCACACAACACAAGGTCTGTTCTCCGCCCACTAACTGGAATGCCCTATGGTCGCTAAGCGCTTATTTCTTGTCATTGCTGCACTGGTTCTTGTCGCCTGTGAATCCACCTACTACAACGCCATGGAAAAGGTGGGTATCCACAAGCGAGACATTTTGGTTGATCGCGTGGAAGAGGCAACGGAATCGCAGCGTGAGGCGCAGGAACAATTCCGCGACGCCTTGGGTGAGTTTCGCTCGGTGGTGAGTTTTGACGGCGGCGACTTAGAAAAACTTTACGATCGTCTCAATGCCAGCTTTGAAGACAGTCGCGCGGCAGCGGACGACATCCGCGACCGTATCGACGCAGTGGAAAGCGTGGCTGAGGCCCTGTTTGAGGAGTGGGAGGACGAGCTCTCGCTGTACAGTAATGCGCGCCTGCGCGATGACAGTGCAGCCAAACTCCGCGACACAAAAAATCGCTACAACCGTCTGCGCAAAAGTCTGCGGCGCTCAGAGAAAAGCTTGGCGCCCGTATTGGATAACCTGCAAGACAATGTGCTGTATTTGAAGCACAACCTCAATGCTTCGGCGATCTCAGCCATCAAGGGTGAATTGGCCACCATCGACCGCGATGTCACCGCATTAATTGCAACCATGGAGGCTGCTATCGCCGAGTCGGAAGGGTTTATCGCGCAATTGCGGTAGTGGCAGCCCGGTCTGCGCCTGTCCGAATAACTAAATGATGTGTCCTTCGCAGACATTGGGTGAAGGACTAGCGGCCCCTAAGCTTGGCGGTAGTTCATAAAAGAAATAACAGGTAACGCCTATGCCATCTGCTGCACCGTCGCTCGCGCCATCGAGCGGTTCCTCTGCAACACGTCACAGTTATGCCATCGTCGGCACCGGATTTGCCGGTCTGGGTATGGCGATAGAGTTGAAAAAAAAGGGACGGGAAGACTTCATCATCCTTGAGCGTGCCGAGGATGTCGGTGGTACCTGGCGAGATAATCACTACCCCGGCGCCGCCTGCGATGTGCCTTCTCATCTGTACTCTTTTTCATTCGAACCCAACTGTGACTGGTCGCGGGTATACCCCACCCAGCCAGAGTTAAAGCGCTACCTGCGGGAGGTGGCGGAAAAGTGGGATTTGCTGCCTCATATTCGCTTTGGCCACCAACTCAACGCTGCCCATTACTGTGAGCACAGCCAGCGCTGGCAGCTGGAGACTACGGGCGGAAATTACAATGTCGGCATGCTGATCAGCGGCAACGGTGGATTGGCCGAGCCGCGCCTGCCGGATATTCCGGGGGTGGAGCGCTTTGCCGGAAAGTGCTTTCACTCGGCCAACTGGGATCACAGCTACGACCTGCGCGGTAAACACGTGGCGGTGATTGGCACCGGCGCGTCGGCCATCCAATTTGTACCTGAAATTGCCGACCAGCCCGCGCAACTCGATGTTTACCAACGCACACCGAACTGGATTATTCCCCGCAAAGACCGGCCATACAGTGAGTTGGAAAAGGCAGCCTTTCGCTACTTGCCGGGCGTACGCCTGGCGCTGCGCAGCAAGATTTACTGCCACAATGAAACCCGCATCCTGGGAATGGTACTGCACCCCTCGCTAATGAAACTGTATGAGCGTATGGCACTGCAGCACATACGTAGTCAGGTAAAAAGCCCGGCGCTGCGCGAGCGAGTCACGCCAAGCTACCCGGTGGGTTGTAAGCGTGTGCTGATTTCCAACGACTGGTACCCCGCCCTGCAGCGGCCGAATGTCAGCTTGTTGAGCGATGGCATACAAGAGATTCGCGAGCACAGTATCGTCGATGCTAACGGCACCGAGCGCGAGGTGGACTGTATTATTTTCGGCACGGGCTTCTATGCCACCGAAAACCCCATTGCCCAGATCATTCACGGTCGCGGGGGCCAGTCTCTGGCAGAGGCATGGCGCGATGGCGAAGAAGCGTATTTGGGCACAACGGTTAACGGCTTTCCCAACCTGATGTTGATCGTTGGCCCGAACGTAACCCTGGGGCATAGCTCCATGGTGTATATGATCGAAACGCAAATACAGGCGATCAGCCGGCTGTTAGACGAATGCGAGCAGCGCCACTGTGCGGAAGTTGAAGTGCGTGAGGCGGTGCAGAAGCAGTTTAACCGCGCGCTGCACAAACGGCTTGATACCTCAATATGGGCCACGGGCTGCGACAGCTGGTACAAGCACCGCAGCGGCAAAATCACTCAGCTATGGCCGGATTTCACCTTTCGTTTTCGGGCGATGCACCGGCGTTTTACGCCTGATGACTACCAGTTCAGCCCCGCCAGCGCAGCGCATATGGCAGAAAGCCATGCGTCGCCATCGATCAATTAGCCGGGGAGCATGCGATGTTAAGTGATCACTTGGCGCGTGCAGCGCTGGCTGCTGACCGCTGGCGCTGTGGCCTGCGAGCAAAGTTTTGCATGGTGGGCGAACAGCCTTGGCACTATCTTGAAGGTGGCGTGGGGAAGCGCGAGACGATTGTATTGCTGCATGGCTTTGGCGCCGACAAAGATAACTGGACGCGTTTCGCCGGTCGGCTGCGCGCAAATTACCACGTAATTGCGGTGGACCTGCCTGGCTTTGGTGAAAACCCCTGCCGACAGGGCTTGGACTACAGTATGGCTGCCCAGGCCGAGCGGTTGAGAGGGCTCTTGTCAGCGCTCGGCGTCGGTCGCTGCCACATGGCAGGCAGCTCAATGGGCGGCCACTTAACGGCGGTATATGCCCAGCGCTATCCACAGCAGTTGCGCAGTATTTGCTTGTTTAATAATGGCGGTATTCAAGCGCCTGAACGCTGCGATATGGAGCGTGACCTGGAGAAAGGGGTAAACCCCTTGCTGGTGTCGTCGGAGTCAGACTTTGATCGACTCTTAGCCCTCGTGTGTGAGAAGCAGCCCTTTCTCCCCAGGTTGGTTCGCAACTATATGGCCAGGGCGGCGATGGCGCGCCGAGAATGTATCGCCGCTATTTTCCGTCAGTACCAACAGGAAATATACGGTGGGCTAGATGCTGTACTGCCTGCCTTGTCTTTGCCCGCACTGGTTATCTGGGGGCGTCAGGACAGGGTGCTCGACGTCAGTAGCGTGGAGGTGATGCGACCCATGTTGCCCCACGCGAGCGTTACCATTATGGAACAGACGGGTCACTTGCCGATGCTGGAGCGCCCCGCCGCCAGTGCTAAGTGCTACCGGCAGTTTCTCTCCTCACTGGCCTAGCGGCGTTGGTGAGTCTTGCGAAAGGCGCCGGGGGTATTGCCGGTCATGCGTTTGAAAGCCTGCGAGAAGCTAGAGGCATCAGCGTAGGATAATCGCTCGGCGATCTGTTCAATACTCAAGGGCGTGCTGCGCAGTAGTTCTTCCGCCAGTGTGAGACGGATCTCGTCGCTGAGTTGGCGAAATGAACTACCTTCGGCATCCAGTTTGCGGCGCAGGGTGCGGGAGGTCATGTGCAGGCTGCTTGCCACCGCCTCCATATCCATCTCCATGGGTCGCTGACGCAACAGCAATTCCCTCACTTTTCCCGAAAGGCCGCGGCGGGCACTGCGGCTGGCGAGCAGCTCGCCACATTGTTTTGCCAGTAGATTCGCGGTGTTTTCATTGCCGACGGTGCGCGGGATATCCAATAAGGAATTGGGAAATTCCAGGGCATTGTATTCGGCATTAAATTCAACCGGCCCACCGAAGCTGTCGTGGTAGCGCTCGGCATATGACGGGCGCGGGTGACGGAAGCACACCCTGTCGGGTTGAAAATCACTGCCCAGCAGCTCGCGCATAATCACCGCGGCGGCGGCCATTTCGCGCTCCAGGCAGAACAGGCGAACATCTTCTGGCACATCGCTGTCGTCAAAGATAATGCACGTTTTATCGCCCCGCGTTGCAATGGTAAAGCCAGCAAAAACGAAGGTAAGTTCCTGATAGTTACGCGCCAGTTCAATGGCTTTTCTCGGTGTGGGGCTGCTGGCGATGGCAAAGCCCCATATGCCGTAGGCAGACAGTTGGTAGCGCTGCCCAGCGGTCAGGCCCAAGCCTTCGATGGGCGGCAGTGCTCCAAGCAGGTTGCGGATAACGGCAAGTTCACTCTGGGCTTCAACCACTGTTTCAGGGTTGTTGAGGTGGGTTTGGCTCAGACCGCTATTGTGAAGCAGGGCGTGTATGGGGGCGCCTAGCTCTTCTCCCAACGACACCAGAATTTGCGCGCTCATTACACTGCGGCAGAAGTCCCAGTTTTGCATCACTTAACCCATCTGTTGTTATGTCCGAAATTATAAATTGAGTATCGCTAATCGTTCTCGTTTGTGCAACGGCATTGCCCCGCAGAGGTGCAGAACGTAGCGCTCAATTTGATAAATATGTCCGAGGATTGGGATAAATGTCCGAAAATATCAATTATTTGTGCTGTAGACTTTCGTCACTGCCGCTGGGCGATGTCCTTAACAAGCATCGCCAATGACGGCATTTGATAATAAGCAATAACCGGCGCACAGCCGGATGAGTAAGGAGTGGTTCATGTCCCGCGATCAGAAGAAAAGGCTTGCCCACCGTGGTTCGGCAGTGGCGATGCGCAGCGCAGTGACCGCCGCGCTGACGGTATCGTTAACGGCCCACAGCGCACCGGCACTTGAAGAAGTGCTGGTCACGGCGCAAAAACGTTCTCAGAGTGCACAAGATATTCCCGTGGCAGTCACCGGTCTGGGCGGGGATCAGTTGGATAAACTGGGCTTTGAAAACGCCAATGACGTTTCGGCCCAGGTGCCGAATATGCAGGTCAGCGGCCCCTATGGTGACGTTCAGCCGATCTTCTCCATTCGCGGGGTCAGTATGTCTGACTACAGCTCCAATCAGGCGAGCCCGATCGGCGTCTATGTTGATGAGGCCTATCTCGGCCCGGTATACAGCCACGGGGCCAACTTTTTTGATGTTGAGCGCCTGGAGGTTTTGCGCGGCCCGCAGGGCACGCTTTATGGGAAGAACACCACTGGTGGTGCCATCAATATTATTACCCGCACACCGGGCTTTGATGAGCCAGCGAGTGGCTTCCTGAAACTTGGCGCGGGCAGTTATAACGCCTCCACCGTCGAGGCCGCTGCCGAGTCTGAGCTGATTCCCGGTGTGTTGGCTGGCCGCTTGGCCGGCAGCATTAAGAAAAATGACGGCTACGTTGACGTGCGTGGCAAAGATGAGAATGCCGCACAAACCGACTTTAAAGGCGCGCGCTTGGCCTTAAACTGGCGCATTAGCGATGCCTGGGACGCGGTACTGAAATACACCACCTCGAATAACGATGCGATCAGCACGCCGCCGCGTAATGAACCACGCACCGACCTGCGAGGCACGGGTCTAGAAGGCGACTCCAACGGCTTTATTGACTACACCGGTTATTCACGCCCCAGCCGTGGCCTGGGCTTCCATGAGAGTGAGGTGAACAACGCCGGCGCGCTGGTCACTAACACGGACCTGGCCGTGCTTACGGTTAACTACAACGCCGAAAACTACAGCCTGACGTCGGTCAGCTCCTACTTGGATGCCGATTATTATCAAAAGGCCGACACCGACGGCAGCCCCAATGGCCTGCTGGAAATAACCTGGGCCTCCGACTCCATTAGCTACAGCCAGGATTTGCGTTTTACCTCGAATTTTGACGGCATGTTTAACATCATTGCCGGGGTCTTCTATGGTCAGGAAGACCTGTACATGAACAATATCTACGATATTTTCAATCAGATCCCCGATCTGCGGGTGGGTTTGGCGAAGCCAGATACCATCCCCATTTTTCCCTACTTGATCGACTTCGGGAAGCTGGACCAACGTTTGGCGACCGAAAAGAGCAGCGCTGCGGTATACAGCCAAATGCGTTTCGACTTTAGTGCGAACTTTGGCATGGATATCGGTCTGCGTTACACCCAGGACAAAAACACGCTGAGTTATTTGAATATCTCGCGCCTGGCCAACGACGGCACGCCGCGCGGTAGCTATGTACCCGGCAACACCACCGGTGTTGATAATGCGTGGATCACTCTGCCGCTCACCGTGAGTGATATTCAGAGTCTGTTACAAAACCCATTGGAATTGCTGCAGATCACTCAGACCGGCTATACCCACGGCCCTTATACCCTGGATTCGGCACCCGAGCTGGATACCACTGAGAAAGAGTGGACGGGCAAAGTGGGGCTGGATTACCGACTCAGCGACGAGTTGATGGTCTATGCCAGCGCGAGCCGAGGCTATCGCAGCGGCAGCTTTAACGGCGGTGCTTATTACATCGAGCGACCGCTGGAAACTGCCTATGCGTCGCCAGAATATATCGACGCCTTCGAAGTGGGCTTTAAGGCCGATTTATTTGATAACAGCATGCGCTTGAATGCCGCGGCCTTCCATTATGACTACACCAATCAGCAGTTCATTAACGTGGTGGGCATCTCCAACTTCTTGGAGAATGCCGGTGGTTCGACTATTCAGGGTTTGGAAGCCGAGCTGTGGGCGCGGGTGACGGAGCGTCTTACCCTGCAACTGGGAGCCGGTTATCTAGATACGGAGTACACCGAACTGACCTTGGCAAATACTGAGACCATCGCCAATCAGGACGATACGGTTGACCTGTCGGGCAATGAGTTGATCTCGGCGCCCAAGTTCAACTTTAGTATTTCGGCCGACTACGATGTGCTCGTCACTCAGCACGGCTACCTTAGCGTCAATGTGAATGCCAACTTCCAGGATGATCAGTGGTACAGCGCCTACAACGACGATTATGGCTACGGTGAAATTCGCCAGGATGCCTACTGGTTATACAACGGTCGCATCAGTTGGTATGCCAATGACGACAGCTACAGTATTTCTGTGTGGGGCAAAAACCTGGCCGATGAGGAATACGATAGCTATGCGATCAACCTGCAGGCTGGCTTTGGTTTCGACCAGTATCTCGCGGGTGAGCCGCGCAGCTACGGTGCAGAGTTAATGGTGCGCTTCTAGGAAGTGATCACAGCGTTTTAAGCCAAGCGCCAGCACGGCTGCGTGCTTCGGCAACCGAATAACCTCTCCAGGTTATGTTGGCCCGCGTAATGCGGGCCTTTTTTATGGGCTATAGGTTTACGGAATAGTCGCTCGCCACTTAGAACCAGGCGCGCACTCCCACCACAAACTGTTCCTGCTGGCGGGGGTTGCCACGGCGTTGCGCAATGTCCGCGGTGTCGCCATACAGCTGCTGCCACACTGCGCCGATATAGGGTGCCCATTCCCGCTCTGGATAGTAGTAGAGCCGCAAGGCGTGCTCCTCCCGGCGCAGGCCGGCCCCATTTTCCGAGTCGCCCTGAGCGGCTGCTTCAAGTGTGATTTCCGGTTCCAGAATCCAACGCTGGGTCAGCCTCAGCTCGTAGCTAAGCTCCAGCTCGGCCGAGAGCTCGGCTTGGTCGTTGATAAACACCGCGGCATCGACTTCAAAGTGGTAGGGGGCAAGGCCCTGTATGCCGATAACCACGCTGTCGTCGCTACCATCTTCACTGAAGCTTCGTTGCAGCCCCCCTTGAAGATCCCAATAGGGCGCGATGGCGCGACTGTACAGAAGCTGAAGTTCCGCGCTCTCTGTGGAGCCGTCGTGCGCTTCGCGTTCAGCCTTTAGCCACAGTTTGTTGAGGTCAGTCCCTAGCCACCCCTGGAGGCTAAACGCCTGCTGATGGTCGCTGCGTTGCTCAACTTCGTCGACCATAAACTTTGCCAGCACGGGGTCGGCTTTGCCCCCGGCCAACGCGGGGCCCGCCAGTAGCGCGGCGCACAGTACATAGCGCTTTTTCATACCTTGCCTCCCACTACGCGAACTTCGCGAAACATACCAGGCATGTGAAACATCAGGTGGCAGTGATAGGCCCAGCGGCCAATGGCATCGGCGCTAACGAGGTAGCTGATACGCGACCCTGGCTGCACAATGACGGTGTGTTTGCGCGGGATGTGGCCACTGTCGCCGGTCTCCAGCTCACTCCACAGGCCGTGCAGGTGAATGGGGTGGGTCATCATGGTGTCGTTGACGACGACAAAGCGCAGGCGCTCGTTGTGGCGCAGAATGATCGGCTCGGCGTCGTCGAACATGACGCCGTTCATCGACCACATGTACCGAGACATATTGCCGGTAAGGTGGATTGCCAGCTCTCGCTCCGGGTCGCGTGGGTCGCGGGTGGGGTGAAGGCCGAACAGGTCACTGTAGCGCAGAACCCTTCTGCCATAGCGCTGGGCGTGCTCGCGCAGGCCAATGCCTGGGTCGGAAAGGCCGTTGGCAGGCATACCTACGCGCATGTCCACACCTACACCAAATTCAGTGGCGGCATGCTGGATTGTTTGCTTGCTGCCCCGGCCAGCAGGTGCTGGGGTATCTGGCAGCGGCTCAGACATCATCGCGTGATGGCCGTGGTGAGCATGCGCCTCGTGGGAAGGCCGTTTGTGCTGCATCGCTGGCATAGCGTCGCCCGCCATCGAGGTGTGCGCGCTGTTGTCGTGAGCCATTCCCATATCTCGGTGGTCGAGCCTCACAATGTGGTCCATCGCAGGTATTTCGGCCTGCCACTGCTTATTGGGGCTGAGCGTTGCCCGCGCATAGCCGCTGCGATCAATGCTCTGCGCAAACAGTGTGTAAGCTCGGTCGGCGCTGGGCTGAATGATCACATCGTAGGTCTCTGCCGGTGCGATGCGAAATTCATCAACACTGACCGGCTGGATATTTTGCCCATCGGCGGCAACCACTGTCATCGTCAAGCCGGGAATACGAACGTCGAACAGGGTCATGGCCGCGGCATTAATCACCCGTAAGCGCAGGCGTTCGCCGGCGGAGAATTGGCCAAGCCAGTTTGCATCTGGGCTGAGCCCATTCACTAAAAATGTGTAGGCGATGCCGTTGATATCCGCAATGTCGCTGTCGCTCATGCGCATACGGTTCCACATGGCGCGGTCGCGCCAAGTGGCGGCAATGCCTTGTCTGCGAATGTCTTGCCACAAATCGACGGCCGTTCGTTCGCGCCGATTATAGTAATGGCTCTGCTTTTTCAGGCGGGCATAGAGCGCTTCGGGGGCTTCGTCGCTCCAGTCGGAAAGTACAATGACGTGCTCGCGATCATAGGCGACTGGGTCGTCGTCTGCAGGGTCAATAATAATGGCGCCATAGAGCCCCGTCTGTTCCTGAAACCCAGAGTGGCTGTGGTACCAGTAGGTGCCGCTCTGCTTTACTTGGAATCGGTAATCGTAGTAGCCGCCGGGCGGAATACCGGCAAAACTCAGTCCGGGAACGCCGTCCATATCCGTTGGCAAAATCAAGCCATGCCAGTGTATTGAGCTGGTATGTGGCAGGTGATTGTGCACGCGGATATGCACTTCTTCACCTTCCTTCCAGCGCAGGGTAGGGGCGGGCACACTGCCATTGACCGCCGTTGCCAGACTGTCGAGTCCCGTGATGTTTACCGGTAGATAGTCGATGTGCAGGTCAAAGCGATTGCCACGTAATTCTGCGCTAGGGCGTCGTTCCGCCTGCTGATGGGGTGCCTGACTCGCGCAGCCTGTAAGGCCTGTCAGGGCAATAACGCTAGCTGCACCCGTGACAAAGCGCCGGCGCGGGATGTTGGCCGGTGGATATTCACGTTTCATTGTTGTTCTCCTACGGCGCGCTGTGCTGACTAACGCGGGTATACACCTCGTGCTTGCCGCTGCGTTTTAGCAAAATGACATCGTAGTCTTGGTGGCGCGTGCCCATTTCCATGCCGGGGCTGCCGATTGGCATACCGGGCACGGCGAGGCCGTAGGCATCCTCTGGGGGATTTTCAAGAAAGCGTTTTACTACGTCGGCGGGTATATGCCCCTCGAACACATAGTCCTTCACTTGGCCGGTATGGCAGGACTGGAGCCCGCTCGGAACGCCGAGGCTGGCCTTTAGTGTGGCCATGTCGTGACGATTTATCGCGGTGCTGTCAAAGCCGTTTTCATCCATGTGGTCAGCCCACTTCGTGCAGCAGCCGCACTGAGGGGATTTATAAACCGTGAGCTCAGCCTTTGTTGATTGCGCGTGTAAGGGGCTGCCTAAAATGCTTAGGCTCGCTGCTGCAAAGCCCGCCAAAATAGTAGTGCGAAGTGTCATTGGAAACGTCCTATAAAGTCGATAATCACTTGCGGCAAAGTACATTCTGCCGCGCCACAGGAAGTGATTACGCAGCAATAGGCGGACGTAACAGGCGCTCGTTGTAACGTTTTGCTGAAGCAGCGGTGGCGCTGTTGATCATACTGTCGCCTGATGTTGCAACCGCTAATACCAGTTGGCTGAGCAGGCTTGGCCCGCAGCTACTATTGGTGCAGTCGCAGTGTTGTTCGCAGCAACGGCTGTGGTCGAGTGCAGCATGATCGCCAGAGTGGTGGGCCGACGCTTCTTCGGTGGATTGGCAATGCTGGTGGCCTTTGCAATCCATTTGCTGATTGGGGTGAGTGCAGCAGTTGGCATTTGCCAAGTGCTGCATTGCTACTGCCGTAGGGCTTGTCTGGGGTTCACCGGCCAAACTGAAAGCACTACTCTCCAGCGCCAGCAGTGGTTGGCTTAGCACCAATAAAATCCATACGGCAATGTGCAATCGTTGTGTCATGGCCACAGTGTAACAAGCTCTGGTTAGGCAGGGTATTACGCTGCCAGGTGCCGGGGTCGAGAGTGTTCAATATTGTCCACGCTAAAGCCTATTCATTGCTATAGGGTCAAGAAAAAACACTGACCGCGACACAACTGGTTTTTCTACACCGCTTGCGGCAGGGTGGACTGCGGTGAATAACGATAAGGACAACACGGTGAAAAAAACGTTATTGATAACAGCATTCTTGCTGGCTGGCTGCGTTGAGCGCCCTCAGGTAATTAGTGACTGCCAGGGCGTGGCAGAGCGAGAGGTTTTGTGTGGTTGGCAGAAGCCCGAAGATATGGAGCTCATGCCCGACGGCCGCCATTTGGTCGTCAGTCAAATGGCAGCGGGTCACGGCAGCGTTGCGGGGTCTTTGGCCCTGCTGGATACCCGGGATGGCAGCAAGCAGGTATGGCCGATGGCGGAGGTGGCGGTTTCCGATGGTTGGGGGGATGCCGATTGTGCCGCGCCTAACCCAAGCGTCTTCGCGCCACACGGCATTCACCTCTCGCGCCACGAGAGCGGCACACTGCAATTGCTGGTGGTTAACCACGGTGGCCGTGAGTCGGTGGAATTCTTCGAGTTGCGCGACCAAGGCGGCGCGGTTAAACCCTTTTGGCGCGGCTGCGTTATTCCTCCTGAGGGCAGCTTCTTGAATGATATTGTGGCCTTGCCTGAGGGCGGCTTTATGGCCACTCACATGTATACCCGCGGCGACGCGCCGGTCGGCACACTTGGTTGGCAGGAGATTACCGCTCTGGCGGGCTTTAACCCTGGCCATATCTGGGTGTGGGACGGTGAACAATTTAGCAAACTGCCAGGGTTTAGCGGTGACTACCCCAATGGCATTCAAATCTCGGCAGATGGCGAAACCCTGTTTGTAAACCTTTGGGCGGGCTCAACGCTGCAAAAACTGGATCGCCGCACAGGCAAGCTGCTTGCGGAAGTGGACATTAGCCATCCGGACAACAGTCAGTGGGATGGTCGCGGCAAGCTGCTAATCGCCAGTCACAACTTCACGCTGGGGGATTTCATTGTGTGCCCCAGTATTGAGGAGGGAGCCTGCCCCGCGGCATTCGATATCGTGGAGCTAGACCCAGACACCCTGCAAAGCCGAGTTGTGGTCAGTGTGTCCGGGCCGCCTATGGGCGCAGGCACCGTTGCCCAGCGGGTGGGCGATGCTGTGTACGTGGGCTCCTTTATTGGCGACCGGATCCTGCGCCTGCCGTATTCCGCGCAATAGCGCGGTTGAGTTGGTTAAAAGTCGTTCAACGCGAGGATTTTTAAGCTTTTTTTCAAAATCCCGTTGACAGCTAAAACCACCTTGAATATAGTACGCCACCTCGACGCGCTCGTAGCTCAGCTGGATAGAGTACCTGGCTACGAACCAGGCGGTCGGAGGTTCGAATCCTCCCGAGCGCGCCACTATTTAAGAACCCGGTATTGCGAAAGCAGCACCGGGTTTTTTTATGCTCCCATAAAGGTGTTGTGGCACGACCGTGATAGGTTCTGTGACACATTTTGAAGACCTCTCGCTCAAGCTCACCTCTCAGTTACTGCGTAGCTCTCAAGTTTTAATGTGAGCCCGTTTCTCGGTCGTTGGGGCTAAGGTCGGCAAATTTAGACGTCTGCAAGACGGTTTCAAAAAGATCCTTAATTCTTGTCCTTGTCAGAACGGTCGAACCAGTGAGCGATTTTGTCGCCGTACCGCCACATCACCACAGGAATTGCGATAGCTGACGCGACTAAAGCGATCGCTGCAATCAGCCCCGTAAACTCTCCCATGTCTACCTCCACATATAGTGTTCATTTCATTTGACGCTATAGCGGTAGTTGAAAGCAAATCGCTATTTAAGTATCTGAATTAGATAAACAAATACTCCCGTTGTCTTTGTTTTTCTGATTCTCCAGTTCGGAACGAGACGTGATACGAAGTGCTGCGTTGGCGAAAGTGAACGCTTCACCGGTACAGCAAAAAGGCAGGGTCATGGCTAGCCAAAAAGGTGCTTCCGCGCTTTACTATGTCGTAATGACATTAGCCAAGGAAGGTGTTGTTATGAATCTATTACGCTTCATTTTCTCCTTTACCGCCCTGCTTATACTCCATGCCTGTGGTGACCACGGCTATGAAGGGCAATACAGACTTGCTGCAGACCGCGCTGATGGCCTGATTGGATCCATGGCTTCGGTAATGGGAGTGGAGGAAATTACCATTGGGCATGACTTTGTCGAAGCGAACGGCAGCCGCCAGGTATACGATGATATATTTGTTCGTGACTCGGGCGATCGCGCCTACTTAGTCTTCAAACGGGGAGAGAGTGAAGAGGCTTGGAGAATTAAGGGGAAAGATACCTTGGTTCAGGGAAACCAGCTGATGCGCCTTGAATATACCCGAGTTCATTGAACCCCACTCATGAGGAGTTGATACTCCGCTGGACAGCGGGTATCAAGTCCATCCTAAAACAGTATTGGAGATCACGGATGATTCATACCACCCTGCAGGCCAAGACCGCTACGGCGCCAGATGTTGGCGCTGAGCCTAACTTGATGATACGTGCGTTTTTTTCACTCATTCTTGGAGTGTGTATAGGGGGTGTTGGGAGTGCCCGCGCCGAATCAGAGAGGGGCTGGACGGTAAACTACACCGGTGACCTTAGTGGTACCGTTGGAGGCCGTATTGTCGTTCCTGGCGGGACATCTATGGTTGCCATGGTAGGCGGCGCGAGTATGAGCGAGGATATGAAGTCGATGGGTGCCGCCGCGATCTCCGCCAAGGTGATGACACTTCCGGGCCAGCCTTCATCGCTCAAGCAATTGGACATTACCTTAGCAGACGGTACAAGCTGCCGTTTACAGCCAGATGGCAGCGAGCGGGCGAAGGTGATTAACAGCTCGCGAAAACACTATGAAGCGGAGTTTAGTGGCAATTTGCGGTGTGACGGCGGGAAGAAAATTGCTGTGCAAGCGCGCGTGATGAAGTAGTGCTAACGAACAATTACGGTGTTGCCCCCAGTAGCCCGGCCATAATTAGTCGGCTGACGGCGAACTCTCTGAATGAAGAGTTACCAAGTATGGCGGTGAGACTCCGCCACAGCAGTATAGGTTTTCGTCCTTCGGTTCGAGCAGGTATTTATTTCGCGCATCAAGATCAACAACCACTTCCTCCGGGGTTGGAAAAGTTATTACTAAATGCACCGTCATAAATTTCTCGTCACCGTCGTCGCCGTAGCTTACGCCCTTGATTTAGCTTTTTATCACACACTTTGCATATCCCCCCTGAACAAGGGGGTGCAAGCGTTATGCGCTTCTCCTATCGTTGGAAAATAATTTTGACAAGGAGATAGGCATGAAAGAAAGGCTAATTGTGGTCGTCGGTATAGCCGCGTTGATAGTGGGGTGTGCTTCAGTAGGAGGAGGTGGCGGTGGTGATCGCCTCGAAAGTAAGAATGTTGCTACGCTCGGGGCGCGTAAAGATGTCTATGTTGCGCAGTTTGCGGTTTCTTTCGTAACTAAGGACTCAAGCTCGTCGAAGTCTGTAAGCCCCATGATTCGTCAAAGCAGTGGCTCGCAATACGCAAAGAGTACCCTGAAGGCCAATTTAACCGGCGTGCCAGATACCACCTTCCAAAAAATTACCGACGAGGCATATGCTGACTTTGTCGCTGATTTAACTGCAAAGGGTTTCAATGTTAGGCCGGTCAGCGATTTGCAAAAGCTAAAACCTTGGAAAAAATTAAAGCCTCTAGCGGCTCCCTATACGCCTTCGGGGCTGTCTTCTTTTTTGAAGAAATCGTCTCCTGAGCAGGTGACCTTCTCCGCGAATTCACTGAATATATACTCGGTGCCCGATCAAATTAGCCAAGTTAAGCCGATGCCTTATGCCTTTGCTGAATTGGCTGAAGCTGCGGGCGCACCAGTATTTGCCATCAACTACAATGTTCATTTCGCGTACTTTGATAGTGATACAGACTATGAAGTGAATTACTTTAAGGATGTGCCTCTTGGTGGCGGCACAAGCACCACGCTGAGCGCCTCGGTGGCCGTAGGGCAAGGTATTCAGGTGACGACGGGTTCTGCCGCGCAGTTCCTTGTTGACTTAGGTGGGACCTTTTCAGATAACGGCTATGTCAGTCTCAAGGACCCCATTGTAGTTGGAGGGGCCTACGGGCGGAACGAAGACACCACTTCTGGCAGTCAAAAAGCCGCCAATGCCTTTAGTTCTGCTGTGGGCCTGTTCACCGGAGGTTCTGCTAAAACAACGGAAATCTCTGTTGTCGCTACCCCTGAGTATTACCGATATGGTGTTCTTAAGGCGATAGATATGGCCAATGACCGCATTGTGAATGGGCTGCTTGCCCAGTAAATAGGTCACACTTTTCCTTGGCGCACAATATCTGCGTTGAGTGTGTCGGTGGTCTGTTCACACTAAAGCGACGATGTCGTTGGTGTGAACAGGTCATAGACCATCCCTTCTATGTATAAATCCCCCTTCTTCATGCACTTGTCTTTGATAGTAATCTCGCGCTAAGCCGACATTGTTTAGGCATTTGGCGATCCTGTGTCTTAGTGCGCCTGTGTATTCACTTCTGCGGACGCGATGCCGCATTCCTTGATCTAGGACAAGTGCTGACCTCGTCTTGGGCATTAGCCTGACTGCAATAAGCAGAGACTTTGCTCTCCAAAAAGCGAGGAGAATAAGCATGGCGAACACTTCAGCAGTTGGTTCCCGTCGTTATTTAGCAGTGTGTATAAGTGCGTTGACCTTGGGTGTTCCCATCCAGAGTCAGGCGTTGACGTTTAACTGGGGGGAGGTTGAAGGCAGTTTCAATTCGACCCTTTCTCTCGGTGCCAGTTGGCGTGCGGAGGACCCGGATGAGGACTATCTCAGTCCGGGTAACACGGATGGTAAGGGGCGCGCGTCGGTGAGTACCACCGATGATGGGAATTTAAATTACGACAAAGGTGATATGTATTCCCTGTTGTTCAAGGGGGTGCACGACCTTGAGTTGAGCCTGGACAACATCGGTTTGTTCACGCGTTTCAAATATTGGTATGACTATGCCTTGGCTGAGGGTGACGTCGCTCACGGCCATGTGCCAAACAATTACCGTGTTGACGGCACTCTGGAAACGGAGGGCTTTGATGACCTGGCCCAAAGCCAGGGCGCTGAGTTTTTGGATTACTACCTCTACGGCAATTTTGAGCTTGGCTCCGCTCCCGTAGAACTGCGTGCCGGCAATATGGTGTTGAGCTGGGGGGAAAGCACGTTTATTCAAAACGGCGTGAATATTATTAGTCCCTTCGATGTGACTGCGCTGCACCGCCCCGGCTCTGAGATCAAAGAGGCGCTGCTGCCGGTGGGGCTGCTGTACGCCAATATTGGCGTTACCGCGGAATTAAGCATTGAGGCTTTTTATCAATACGAATGGAAGCGAACGGTTCTTGAAGGCTGCGGCACCTACTGGAGTAGTGCGGATGTCTATGGCGGGGGTTGCGACAAGCTGACCTTGTCGACGGCGGCGCCGGACGCTGATCAGGTCGCTGCCGGGGGCTTTATGCCACGCGCTGCCGATGACGAGGCGGGCGATTCCGGGCAGTGGGGTATTGCGGGTCGGTATTTCTTTGACTGGCTGGGCGGTACGGAAATTGGCGCCTATTACGTCAACTATCACAGCCGCACGCCGATATTGAGCGGTATTAATGCGACCAGCTTCAGCCCGCTGACCGGCCAGCCTGAAAATCCGCAGTACTTTTTCGAGTTTCCTGAAGATATCGAAGTTTACGCGCTGACCTTCGCAACGAACCTCGGCCTGTGGGCGGTGTCGGGTGAGGTCAGTTACCGGCCTGAGCTTCCCTTGCAGATTAATACCGTAGAAATCAGCCAGACACTGGCGCTGGGTTCGCTTAACGAGTGGTCGCGGATTGCTGATCGTGGTGCTGCCGCTGGTCCCGGCGGCGTGGTGCATGGTTTCGATAATGTTGAATACACCCAGGCGCAGATGACCTTTATCCGCTTCTTTGAGCAGGTAATGGGCGCAGACCGCTTGGCGATCGCCGCCGAAGTAGGTGGGGTGTGGATAGGGGGGATGAACGAGGCGATTAACTATGGTCGTTCGGCAACCTTTGGCATCGGTGACTTTGAGCCAATAAACAGTGGGCTGCCGCTACCGCCGGCCATCCTGAACCTATTACCGCCGCTACCGGGGATTATTCCGGTGAGTTGTGACTCGCACCCTGTGTTGAGCCTGTTAGCGGGTGTCCAGCCGAATTCACAGCCGCAAAACTGCACCGACGACGGATTTGTCGAGGACTTCTCCTGGGGCTACCGAGTGCGAGCGCGTCTGACCTATTCCGATGTTTTCAAGGGTGTGAACCTAACACCAAATATGGCGTGGTCTCACGATGTGAGCGGTTATTCACCGCCACCGAATTTTATTGAAGGCCGTCAGGCATTGAGTATTGGCCTGAGTGCCGATTACTTGAGCACCTATCAGGCTGATATTTCATACACCAATTACTTTGGTGCCGATTATAACGATCAGCAGGATAGGGATTTTATCTCGCTGAGTTTTTCCGTTGCATTTTAAGAGGGGGCTACTATGCAGAGCTTCAAGCACAGCATTCGCTCGATCACGACCGGCTTGTTCTACACCACCGTCGTTGCGGCCTTGGGGGCGAGCGTCGCCTCTGCCAAGGTCTCTCCTGAGAAAGCCGCGCAGTTAGGCGGTGCCCAGCTGACGCCGATGGGCGCAGAGCGAGCGGCAAATGCCGATGGCAGTATTCCGGCTTGGACGGGCGGCTTAAAAAAATTGCCGGCCGCGTACAAGCCCGGTGAGCGTTTGGTTGACCCCTATGCCGGGGAAGCGCCACTGTTTGCGATCACCGCAGCAAATGCCAATCAACACAAGGACAAGCTGTCGCCGGGGCAACTGGCATTGCTCAATCGATATCCCGATAGCTTTAAGATGAATATCTATCCCAGCCACCGTAGCGCTCGCCTGCCCGATACCGAGTACCAGCGGATTAAAACCGGGGCTACCCAAACCGATATGGTCGAGGGCGGGAATGGCTTGGTGAATTTCTCGGCCAGTGTACCGTTCCCTATTCCGCAAAGTGGCCAGGAGGTTATCTGGAATCATATCACTCGCTACCGCACCCCACTGGGTGTGTCGCGGCGCTATACCCAGATCCCGGTGCAGGCCAGTGGCGGCTTTACGCCAGTGTTATTCGAGGAGTCGGTATTGTTTGCCAACCGCTTCGCGGATAATCCCAATCCCAATCGCCTGTTTGTGTTCTTGCAGCGTATTTTGGCGCCAGCGCGCTTAGAGGGCGATGTATTGCTGGTGCATGAAAATATTGACCAAATTAAGGAGCCGCGTTCCGCCTGGCTCTACAATGCCGGGCAGCGTCGCGTGCGCTTGGCTCCGACCATTGCCTATGATGGCCCGGGCACAGCCTCGGACGGTTTGCGCACCTCGGACGACCTCGATATGTTCAATGGCGCCTTGGATCGCTACAACTGGGAATTAAAGGGCAAGCGCGAGTTATATATCCCCTACAACAGCTATCGCCTGAGAGACGGCAAGCTGGCATACAAAGATATTCTCAACAAGGGGCATATGAATCCCGAGCATTTGCGCTATGAGTTGCACCGGGTGTGGGTGGTTGAGGCCACATTGAAAGAGGGTTCCCGACATATTTATGCTCGTCGCACCTTCTTTGTTGACGAGGACACCTGGCAGATCGCCATCGCAGATCATTACGACGGTCGCGGCGAGTTGTGGAAGGTAAAAGAAGGCCATGAAGTGATGCATTATCAAGTGGCCGTGCCCTGGTTGGCGTGCGAGTCGCTGTATGACCTGAACTCCGGTCGCTATTTGGTTACTGGCCTCGATAATGAGGAAGAGGGCTACCAGTACGACTTTAATTACCAAGGTAAATTTAGAGACTTCACACCGGCGGCTTTGCGCCGGGCTGGGCGACGTTAAGTCCGGCTTATGACAAACAATAATAAACAAGTTACTGCGCGGCATTGGCCGCGCATCGTCCGCCAGGTTTGCGCTGCCTTAGCCCTGAGTTTGGCTGGTTTAGTCACTGGCAGCAGCGCTTACGCCAACGACTTTGAGGCACTTCCCGCGTTGACCGTGGCCGAGGCGGGGAAGCGTGTTTTGCTCGATATCACCCGTGCGGGTGGCCGACTGGTCGCGGTGGGTGAGCGCGGCGTTGTTCTGTACTCAGACACCGGCGGCAATACGTGGCAGCAGGCCGTTGTGCCGCACAGCAATACGCTGACTTCGGTCACGTTTATCGATGCCCAAAACGGTTGGGCGGCGGGCCATGGTGGCATCATCCTGCACAGCGGTGACGGCGGCCAAACATGGCACAAACAGTTCGACGGTAACCAGGCCAACCGGCAGTGGTTGAACTTTATTCAGCAACGTCGCGATTCGCTGGCCGAGGCAATCGACGAGCTGGACGACTCGCAACAGGCTGAGCGCGACGACCTTGAATATCGTCTGGACGACGCTGATTACGCGCTGGAGGATGCCGCGCTCGCGTTGCAGACCGGCCCGGTGGACCCCTTTCTTGATATTTGGTTTGGTGATGCCAAAAACGGCGTCGCCGTTGGCGCATACGGCATGGTTTTTCGTACCGAAGACGGCGGCGAAAACTGGGTGATCGCTGCGGCGGGAATTGAGAACCCCGACCGCTATCACTATTACGATGTCGATGCCGATCGCAGTGGCCGCCTTTACCTTAGCGGCGAGGCGGGACTGATGTATCGCTCGCTGGATGGTGGTCGCCAATGGCAGCGCCTGGGGCCGTTTTATGATGGCAGTCTATTCGGCGTTGTTACGCGGGGCGAGGAGGTAATGGCCTACGGCTTGCGCGGCCATATTTTTAAAAGTACAGATGGCGGCACGCGTTGGCAGTCTCTGCCTGCTGCGCCTTTCAGTCTGTATGGCGGTACGCGTTTGGCCGATGGTACGGTGATTTTGGTCGGCGCTGGAGGCGGTTATCTGCTTGGCCCAGAGGGCGCCCCCTTCGCGTCAAAGCTACACCCCAGTCGCAGCAGCTTCTCGTCGGTAAGCGGCGACGGCAGTGGCCGAGTCGTTGCAGTGGGTATGAATGGCGCCGCGGCGCTTCCCGAAGGAGAGGCCAGTGAGTAGCGAAGAAAGCTTGACCTTAACGGAAGAGGATGGCCGTTTACGCCCGTTTTTGGGGGCACTGTTACTGCGCGCCAGAGCGCCGCTAATGCTGCTATTTGTGATCCTGACGGTATTTTTTGGCTGGCAGTTGCGGGGGTTGCGACCGGATGCCAGCTTCGAAAAAATGATCCCGGTATCTCATCCCTATATTGTTAATTTTCTGGAAAACCGCGAAGACCTGTCCGGGCTCGGTAATGCGGTGCGCATCATCGTTGAGAATAAAAACGGCGATATATTTAGCCAGGAATTTCAACAAACCCTTCAAGAGATCACCGACGAGGTTTTTTATATAAACGGCGTCGATCGCGCCGGCCTTCAGTCTTTGTGGACGCCTAATGTCCGCTGGCTGGAGGTGACCGAAGAGGGCTTTGTCGGCGGCGCAGTTATTCCAGACGATTACGACGGTTCGCCTCAGGCTTTGGAAAAGCTTCGCGCTAACACACTTAAGTCGGGCCAGATCGGCCGCTTGGTGGCCAACAATTTCCGCTCCACCATTATTGTGGCGCCGCTGGTTGAGCGCGACCCAAAGACGGGCGAGCGCCTTGACTACCAGCAACTATCGGCTGACCTTGAAGCGTTGGTGCGCGACAAATATCAGACAGAAGACCTGCGTATCCACATTACCGGTTTTGCCAAACTGGTGGGGGACCTGATCGACGGGGCGTCACTGGTAGGGACCTTCTTCGCGGTTGCCTTTGTGATCACTGCGGTGATGCTGTTTTTGTATAGTCGCTGCCATTGGAGCACGTTTGCCGCGTTGCTGTGTTCAACGGTTGCTGTGGTCTGGCAGCTGGGGCTGTTGCCCATTATGGGCCTGGGCTTAGATCCCTATTCGATGCTGGTGCCGTTTTTGGTCTTTGCGGTGGGCATCAGCCACTCGGTGCAGATCATCAACCGATTTGCACACCTGAGCCACAGCGCCGTCGACACGCGGGAAGCCGCTAAGTTGACCTTCGTTCGGTTGAGCAAGCCGGGCTTTATTGCCCTGCTTAGCGATGGTGTGGGCTTTCTTACTCTTCGCGTAATTGATATTCCGGTTATTCAAGAGCTGGCACTGATCGCCAGTACCGGCATCGCGGTGCTGGTGTTAACCAACCTGATCTTACTCCCGTTGGTGTTGTCCTACACCGGAATCAGTCAGCGCTGTCACCGCTACCGCGATGACAAACTCAACAGCGAATATCGTCATTGGCACCAGCTGTCGGCGGCGAGTCTACCGCGCAATGCCAAATTGATTGTTGCGGCCTGCACGGTGCTTTTCGCAGGCGGCTGGTGGTTGGCCCAGCAGCAAAAGATTGGCGATCTCGACCCCGGCGCGCCCGAGCTGCGCCCGCACTCTCGTTACAATCTCGATACCGCTTTTCTTACCGATAATTACTCGACCAGTACCGATGTCTTTGTTGTGATGGCGCATACCCCGCCTCAGCAATGTGGCAACTACCAGTCGCTGGCGGCAATAGACCATTTTCAAGCGGTTATGGAAAATGTGCCGGGGGTGCAATCGGCGTTGTCGCTGGTTGATATTTCCAAGCTGGTGATCATGGGCATGAACGAGGGTAACCCTCAGTGGTATGCGCTGAGTCGCAATCAATATATTTTGAATAACTCTCTGAGCCGCGTGCCCAGCAACTTGTTGAATACCGATTGTTCGATGGTGCCGGTGATTCTATTCCTTGAGGATCACAAGGCGGACACTCTTGATCAAGTGATTGCTGCCGCAGAGGGCTTTACCGAGCAGTACAATAGCGAACACATAAGCTTCCGCTTAGCGGCTGGCAATGCCGGTGTTGAGGCAGCAACGAACATTGTGATTCGCACCGCGCAGAACCGTATGCTGATCTGGGTATATGGCGTGGTGATTGTGCTGTGCCTGCTCAATTTCCGGTCGCTAAAAATCACTGCCTGCATCATTCTGCCGCTGATGCTGACCTCTTTACTCGGTCAGGCATTGATGGCGATGCTGGGCATTGGCGTCAAGGTGGCAACACTGCCTGTGATCGCGCTTGGGGTGGGAATTGGGGTCGACTACGGCATCTATATTTATACCGCTTTAGCGCATTTCTTGCGCGAGGGTCAGGACCTTCGCAGCGCGTATTTTTCGGCACTGAAAACCAGTGGTACCGCGGTGGCCTTTACGGGCTTAACCCTGGCCGTCGGGGTAGGGACGTGGATCTACTCGCCCATTAAATTCCAGGCCGATATGGGGCTAATGCTAACCTTTATGTTCTTCTGGAATATGGTGGGTGCCTTACTGGTTCTTCCCGCGTTAGCGTGGCTGTTTGGCGCCAAGCCCCATCAGCAAGTCACGAGCGCGGCAGATGGCAAAGCATAGCCGAGAGGGCTGGTCTGCACTGGCAGCGCAGACCTGTGTGGCGATTACGAGGTCAGCAGGCTGATCACAATTTGCGAGCTGATAAAGCAGAACAAGAAGAAGATCGCCATCGCCGTCACGCCGGCGAAGATCAGCGGCATGGGATTGGTTTCTGCCAAGTCCATTAAGCGCTTTTGCCCAGAGCGATTTTGCAGGGCGAACATTAGCGAAATGGCCTGCTTGAAAACCTCGAAGAAGCTCAAAGGTTTTTGGTTGTTCTCTGCGGGTTCCGTTTTCTCTTGTGCATTGTCCATGATACGACCTCGGGGATTCTCAGTAGGTGTCGGTCTTCCTTTGAGTTTGCGGCAAACTCATCTTGTCAGAGAGTTTACCTGATTGCCGCGCAAGACTATAGCCGCGGTCAGCTGCGATCTTTGCGGTATTGGCTGGGGGAGCAGCCCTGCCAGTTTTGAAAGGCGCTGGTAAAGGAGCTCTGTTCACTGAAACCCAGCAGCAACGCGATCTCCAGCAGGCTTAGTGGGGTTTCGGTCAAGTAGTGCTTAGCGCGGGCAAACCGCGCGGTATTCAGCAGCTGTGTGAAACTAACGCCCTCATGCTGAAGGCGCCTTCGCAGCGTGCGCTCGCTGATATGTAGCGCACTGGCAACGTGCGACGGTTGCGGCTTGCCCTTGGGGAGCATGTCGTCAAGAAGATGGCTAATACGGTCGGCAAGTGTTTGTTTAGCCTGTATTTTTGTGAGCAGCGAGTCGGCTTGTCTGGCCATCAGCGTATTCAGCTCACCATCGTGCTGCAGTAAGGGGAGGTCCGTGAAATAGTCGGGGCCACACAGGGCGTTGTCGTCCGCGTCGAAATGCACCGGGCAGCCGAAGAAGCGATCGTAGTCACTGCAATCCAGAGGCGCGCTGTGTCGAAAGCGCACTTCGCTCAGCCAGCCCTGCTCTCCGGTTATCCAGCGGCCAAAACTCAACCAGCCAGCGACAATGACCTCGTTGAGCGCTTGGTATTCCAGCGAGGCTGGCAAGCCAGCGTCCCAACTGACGGTGAGTTGCTGATGATTGGCGCTGACGGTCGTTTTACCGCCGTCGTAAACCAGGCTCTCGTAGCGCGGGATCAGCGCGATGGCTTCCCCGAGTGTTGCGCAGCTCATCGCGGCATAGCCCAGTGCGCTGAAAGTGCGCGCTTGCACCTGCTGGCCCATATGCAGCCCTATCAGTGGATCGGCGCACTGCTCAATCGCGCTCTCGAATAGCGCGATCATTTTGCCCAGTGGCAGTCGTTGGCTGGGCGTGGCGAGTGCTTCACTAGTCAGTGCGGCAGCCTCTAGCAGGGAGGAGCGGTCGGCGCCCTGGCGGGTGGCCACGTCGATAAGACACTGGGCATACGATGCCGATACGGTGTGATGGCAGGCATCATAGGCGGCAAGTAATTTATTATTGTTCACGGTTATTGTTCGGGCCCGGCATGTTTTAGTGGGTAGCGAGTGCGCCACCCAACACCACAATGTAGGGCAAGAGTATACCGGCATCCCTCAGCTAGCTCATCTTGCCGACCGCTATGGGGTTGGCCGAATTGCAAAAATAAATGGCCGCGGTCGGCAAGCAGCGGCTGCTAAACAACCGTAATCTTGCTGCTATTTAGATAGGCAGATAAAAATTATGGTTGACGCGACTCTGGCACCTTCGGCGGCTGCGGCGCAACAAATTCTGCGCGATAGCAGTCAGTTTCAGTGGTATGTCATCCCGTTGATGGTGGTGGTCATCTACCTGTATTCCGAGCAGTGGCACGCTCGCCGCTGGTCAGTGATCCTGGGTGGTTTAGCATTCTGGTTAATGGATTGGGTAAATGAGATATGGAACGGCCTGGTGCTGCATTTCAGCGGTTACGCGCCGGTTTGGGGTGCGCCCAGTGACACGGCATTTCTGATACTGGCGGGGCTGAATATTGA